>NZ_JAGXTQ010000019.1:0-539 GCF_018334135.1 Pseudoalteromonas sp. BDTF-M6 | reverse complement strand
TTTTTCCTGACGACCATAGCGTTTTGGAACCACCTGACCCCATGCCGAACTCAGAAGTGAAACGAAACAGCGTCGATGATAGTGTGGCATTTGCCATGTGAAAGTAGAACATCGTCAGGGCCTTATTTAAAGAAACCCGTTGCAGCAATGCAGCGGGTTTTTTGCGTTCAGGACCCACCAGACTGGAAGGCCAGCCCCGCCCATGCCGAACTCAGAAGTGAAACGGAACTGCCGGAAGGCCGGCCCCGGCCGATGATAGTGTGGCATTTGCCATGTGAAAGTAGGTCATCACCAGGCTCCTAATTTAAGAAACCCGTTGCAGAGATGCGACGGTTTTTTTGCTTTTTAGCGTTTAGGTTTTGACAAATCGATGCAACGCTGTTTATAACCAAGCTATAACACTCGAATAGCTGAGCCTTATTGTTATATAAGAGGTGGCACGATTAAGAGTGGTTTCAACTATACGTCCCTGTAGCTTGGTTACCTCGGTCGTCCATGACCTCACCTCAGTAAGCTGCGAAGCTGTGCTTCGGTCTTAC
>NZ_JAGXTQ010000018.1:0-727 GCF_018334135.1 Pseudoalteromonas sp. BDTF-M6 | reverse complement strand
ATAATTTAGAGTTCTCAATAAGTAAAGAAATATGCCAGTCAATTGAAAGATTGATTGTGCGTCTACTTTAGTATTCTAACTTCTGGCGAAGTTAAACAGTCCTTGAAATACACACCCTTTTGGGTTGTATGGTTAAGTGACTAAGCGTACACGGTGGATGCCTTGGCAGTTGGAGGCGATGAAGGACGTATTAACTTGCGATAAGCCTGGTCAAGCTAGTAAAAAGCGCTTGAGGCCAGGATTTCCGAATGGGGAAACCCACCTGCTTGCAGGTATCTTGCACTGAATACATAGGTGTAAGAGGCGAACGCGGAGAACTGAAACATCTAAGTACCCGTAGGAAAAGAAATCAACCGAGATTCCGAAAGTAGCGGCGAGCGAAATCGGAGCAGCCCTTAAGCTTATTTGATGTTAGTGGAAGCCTCTGGAAAGTGGCACGATACAGGGTGATAGTCCCGTACACGACAATGTCTTATAAGTGAAATCGAGTAGGTCGGAGCACGTGAAACTTTGACTGAATATGGGGGGACCATCCTCCAAGGCTAAATACTCCCAACTGACCGATAGTGAACCAGTACCGTGAGGGAAAGGCGAAAAGAACCCCTGTGAGGGGAGTGAAATAGAACCTGAAACCGTGTACGTACAAGCAGTAGGAGCCCTTCGAGGGTGACTGCGTACCTTTTGTATAATGGGTCAGCGACTTATATTTTGTAGCGAGGTTAACCGA
>NZ_JAGXTQ010000016.1:0-824 GCF_018334135.1 Pseudoalteromonas sp. BDTF-M6 | reverse complement strand
GAAAGGGCGGTGTCCTAGGCCTCTAGACGAAGGGGACAAAAATTTGCATTTCGAAGCATTGCTTCGATTAATTTTTGTAAGTGCGACAGCTGAGCCTGCGAGGCTAAGCGGCCTAATTACAAAAACAGATGCTTTTGTCACTAGGACTGGTTATTTAGACTCTTACCATGCGAGTTAAGTGGCGTCCCCTAGGGGATTCGAACCCCTGTTACCGCCGTGAAAGGGCGGTGTCCTAGGCCTCTAGACGAAGGGGACAAAAATTTGCATATCGAAGCACTGCTTCGATGAATTTTTGTAAGTGCGACTGCCGAGCCAGCGAGGCTAAGCAACCTAATTACAAAAACACATGCTTTTGTCACTAGGACTGGTTATTTAAACTCTTACCATACGAGTTAAGTGGCGTCCCCTAGGGGATTCGAACCCCTGTTACCGCCGTGAAAGGGCGGTGTCCTAGGCCTCTAGACGAAGGGGACACAAAATGTGTCACTAGGACTGGTTATTTAGACTCTTACCATACGAGTTAAGTGGCGTCCCCTAGGGGATTCGAACCCCTGTTACCGCCGTGAAAGGGCGGTGTCCTAGGCCTCTAGACGAAGGGGACAAAAATTTGCATTTCGAAGTATTGCTTCGAGTAATTTTTGTAAGTGCGACTGCCGAGCCAGTGAGGCTGAGCGGCCTAATTACAAAAACACATGCTTTTTGTCACTAGGACTGGTTATTTAGACTCTTACCATGCGAGTTAAGTGGCGTCCCCTAGGGGATTCGAACCCCTGTTACCGCCGTGAAAGGGCGGTGTCCTAGGCCTCTAGACGAAGGGGACAAAA
>NZ_JAGXTQ010000015.1:0-1014 GCF_018334135.1 Pseudoalteromonas sp. BDTF-M6 | reverse complement strand
AATTAGGAGCCTGGTGATGACCTACTTTCACATGGCAAATGCCACACTATCATCGGCGCAGTTCCGTTTCACTTCTGAGTTCGGCATGGGGTCAGGTGGGTCCAGAACGCTATTATCACCAAGCAAAGTTGGTTACTAATCGCTATTGCAATCAGTATTAATTCGGAAAGCTGCTCTTTATTTCAAAGCAATAAGTAATGTGTCTACTTCAGTCTTTATTTCTAACTTCTAACTTAACAGTCTCACACCATTTTGGCGTTGTATGGTTAAGCCTCACGGGTAATTAGTACAGGTTAGCTTAACGCCTCACAGCGCTTCCACATCCTGCCTATCAACGTTGTAGTCTTCAACGGCCCTTTAGTGGAGTCGAACTCCAAGTGAGAACTCATCTCGAGGCTCGCTTCCCGCTTAGATGCTTTCAGCGGTTATCGATTCCGAACGTAGCTACCGGGCAATGCAATTGGCATCACAACCCGAACACCAGCGGTTCGTCCACTCCGGTCCTCTCGTACTAGGAGCAGCCCCTCTCAATTCTCAAACGCCCACGGCAGATAGGGACCGAACTGTCTCACGACGTTCTAAACCCAGCTCGCGTACCACTTTAAATGGCGAACAGCCATACCCTTGGGACCGACTTCAGCCCCAGGATGTGATGAGCCGACATCGAGGTGCCAAACACCGCCGTCGATATGAACTCTTGGGCGGTATCAGCCTGTTATCCCCGGAGTACCTTTTATCCGTTGAGCGATGGCCCTTCCATTCAGAACCACCGGATCACTATGACCTACTTTCGTACCTGCTCGACGTGTCTGTCTCGCAGTTAAGCTGGCTTCTACCATTACACTAACCGTACGATGTCCGACCGTACTTAGCCAACCTTCGTGCTCCTCCGTTACTCTTTGGGAGGAGACCGCCCCAGTCAAACTACCCACCAGGCACTGTCCGCAACCCCGATTCAGGGGCCAACGTTAGAACATCAAACATACAAGGGTGGTATTTCAAGGATGGCTCCAC
>NZ_JAGXTQ010000014.1:0-1230 GCF_018334135.1 Pseudoalteromonas sp. BDTF-M6 | reverse complement strand
TGAATCGCCACTCATTTCCTAGACACCCTTCAGTTAGATAAACTAACTAAAAAGAGAGGTGCTTATGAGCGGTAAACGCTACCCTGATGAATTCAAAATCGAAGCGGTCAAACAAGTGGTTGATCGCGGTCACTCCGTCGCTGACGTTGCAAGGCGACTCGATGTCACGACCCACAGCTTGTATGCCTGGGTAAAGAAATTCGGTCCGGATAAAAAACAACATAATGAATTAACCGAGGCCCAGGCTGAAATAAAACGCCTCCAGAAAGAGTTAAAACGGGCAACCGAAGAACGAGATATTCTAAAAAAAGCCGCGGCGTACTTCGCAAAGCAGTCCGATTGAGGTACGCCTTTATCAAGGACAACAGCGAATGTTGGCCTGTTCGTTGGTTATGTCGGATGCTGGATGTTCATCCCAGCGGTTACTATGCCTGGCACAATCAGCCTCACTCAAAACGCGACAAAGCCAACCGACGGCTAACAGGGCTGATTAAACAATTTTGGCTGGAGTCAGGCGGAGTGTATGGGTATCGCAAAATCCACTCTGACTTGCGTGATATCGGTGAGCATTGCGGTGTGAACCGTGTTCATCGATTGATGAAAACAGAAGGCCTGCGTGCTCAAGTCGGTTACCGACGCCCTCGACAACGCGGTGGTGAAAGCCATATTGTTGTACCTAATCGCCTGCAGCGTCAGTTTAACCCAGTAGCACCGGATGAAGTGTGGGTGACGGATATCACGCATATCCGAACCCATGAGGGATGGTTATATCTGGCGGTGGTTGTGGACCTGTTTTCCCGCAAAGTAATTGGCTGGTCGATGCAATCACGTATCACCAAGGATATCGTCCTGAATGCTTTACTGATGGCCGTTTGGCGTAGAAATCCAAAGCGCCAGGTTATGGTGCATTCCGACCAAGGGAGTCAGTATACGAGCCACGACTGGCAAGCATTCCTCAAGGCCAACAATTTGGAAGGCAGTATGAGTCGTCGTGGAAACTGCCATGATAATGCGGTCGCTGAGAGCTTCTTCCAGCTGCTAAAGCGTGAACGTGTTAAGAAGAAAATCTACTCGAGCAGGGACGATGCACGCAGCGATATATTTGATTACATAGAGATGTTTTATAATAGCAAACGAAAACATGGTTCCAATGATTTGCTATCACCAGTAGAGTATGAGAACCGTTACCAAGAACGGCTGAAACGTGTCTAGATTAGCGGTGGCGATTCA
>NZ_JAGXTQ010000012.1:0-1648 GCF_018334135.1 Pseudoalteromonas sp. BDTF-M6 | reverse complement strand
CCCCTGTGAGGGGAGTGAAATAGAACCTGAAACCGTGTACGTACAAGCAGTAGGAGCCCTTCGAGGGTGACTGCGTACCTTTTGTATAATGGGTCAGCGACTTATATTTTGTAGCGAGGTTAACCGAATAGGGTAGCCGTAGTGAAAGCGAGCGTTAACTGCGCGTTGAGTTGCAAGGTATAGACCCGAAACCCGGTGATCTAGCCATGGGCAGGTTGAAGGTTGAGTAACATCAACTGGAGGACCGAACCCACTAACGTTGAAAAGTTAGGGGATGACCTGTGGCTAGGAGTGAAAGGCTAATCAAACCGGGAGATAGCTGGTTCTCCCCGAAATCTATTTAGGTAGAGCCTCGGACGAATACCATTGGGGGTAGAGCACTGTTTGGGCTAGGGGGTCATCCCGACTTACCAACCCCATGCAAACTCCGAATACCAATGAGTACTATCCGGGAGACACACGGCGGGTGCTAACGTCCGTCGTGGAGAGGGAAACAACCCAGACCGCCAGCTAAGGTCCCAAAGTGTATGTTAAGTGGGAAACGATGTGGGAAGGCTAAAACAGCTAGGAGGTTGGCTTAGAAGCAGCCACCCTTTAAAGAAAGCGTAATAGCTCACTAGTCGAGTCGGCCTGCGCGGAAGATGTAACGGGGCTAAACATACCACCGAAGCTGCGGCTGCGAACTTAGTTCGCGGGGTAGGGGAGCGTTGTGTAAGTGGCTGAAGGTGTGCCGGGAGGCATGCTGGACATATCACAAGTGCGAATGCTGACATGAGTAACGATAATGCGGGTGAAAAACCCGCACGCCGGAAGACCAAGGGTTCCTATCCCATGTTAATCAGGGTAGGGTGAGTCGACCCCTAAGGCGAGGCCGAAAGGCGTAGTCGATGGGAAACGGGTTAATATTCCCGTACTTGGTATAAATGCGATGGGGGGACGGAGAAGGCTAGGCAGGCACGGCGTTGGTTGTCCGTGTGAAAGTATGTAGGCTTGAATCTTAGGAAAATCCGGGATTCTTTAAGGCTGAGATACGAGACGACACTCTACGGAGTGGAAGCTGTTGGTGCCATACTTCCAGGAAAAGCCTCTAAGCTTCAGTTTATACCGAATCGTACCCCAAACCGACACAGGTGGTCAGGTAGAGAATACTAAGGCGCTTGAGAGAACTCGGGTGAAGGAACTAGGCAAAATAGTACCGTAACTTCGGGAGAAGGTACGCTCCTACCTGTGATGAGACTTGCTCTCTAAGCGGACGGGAGTCGCAGTGACCAGGTGGCTGGGACTGTTTATTAAAAACACAGCACTGTGCTAAATCGCGAGATGACGTATACGGTGTGACACCTGCCCGGTGCCGGAAGGTTAATTGATG
Source organism: Pseudoalteromonas sp. BDTF-M6 (assembly GCF_018334135.1). Lineage (NCBI taxonomy): Bacteria > Pseudomonadati > Pseudomonadota > Gammaproteobacteria > Alteromonadales > Pseudoalteromonadaceae > Pseudoalteromonas > Pseudoalteromonas sp. BDTF-M6. Next base: position 279 of record NZ_JAGXTQ010000012.1, on the reverse strand, counting down.
GGGTTAGTCCTCGGACGAAGCTCTTGATCGAAGCCCCGGTAAACGGCGGCCGTAACTATAACGGTCCTAAGGTAGCGAAATTCCTTGTCGGGTAAGTTCCGACCTGCACGAATGGTGTAACCATGGCCACGCTGTCTCCACCCGAGACTCAGTGAAATTGAAATCGCAGTGAAGATGCTGTGTACCCGCGGCTAGACGGAAAGACCCCGTGAACCTTTACTACAGCTTGGCACTGAACATTGAGCCTACATGTGTAGGATAGGTGGGAGGCTTTGAAGC
>NZ_JAGXTQ010000011.1:0-34175 GCF_018334135.1 Pseudoalteromonas sp. BDTF-M6 | reverse complement strand
ACTCCCTGAGTCGCTAGCGCCTCGCTATGCGTTGCTGCCTGCCGTCTCAGTGGGGTCGCATTATAGGGAGATTCGATTTCGACGCAAGCCCTTTTTTGAAGAAAATTGCAAAAAATAGATCGTTTGCAGTTAAATTGAGCATAACGACTCAAAAACATACAAAAAGCCACCTAATGGTGGCTTTTTGGTGGGGTTTTAATTGCTAATGGTCAGTTTCCATCCAGCCTTTCGCTGGTAGAGGGACTCTTGCTGTAGCTCACTGAACATCAGGGGATGCGCATCTAACCACTGCTTATCTATATAGAGTGTCAACGCATTATCATGTTCTTTAATTACCAGCTCGGGCAAAACATCATTTTTTCGGCGCATTGATAGAATTACCGCTACTCGTAATAACCGTACTAACTGGGCAGCCAGATTTTCATGAGCACCCAGAGATTCGAAGTCACCGGCTAATACATCGCCCTTATGGAAACGAACTAGTTTTGCCACTAGGTTATGCTGTTGTTTGGTAAACCCGGGCATATCGGTATTTCTGATGATATAGGCACCATGCTTTGGGTATTGCTTATATTCAATTAATAAACCTACTTCATGCAACATGGCTGCAGCGGTCAATAACCCATGATCCGCCTCGCTAAGTTGCCAGGGCTTACTTAATTGCGCTAATAATAGTTTAGCAATACAGGCAACCCGTTCGCCTTGCCCACGATCCACATGATAGCGAGTAATAAAACTGTCTATGGTGCGTTGGCGAATATCCTGGCGCTGCAATTGCGGCACCATGCTATAAAGCACACCTTCACGCAGAGCACCGCCGGCTAAGCCCATGGCACTGACCTGCAAACTCTCAAAGATGGCTATAAGAATGGCGAGCCCTGAAACAAAGACTAAACGGCGCTCTTCACTCAACCCCGGAAGTTGAAGCTGATCGATAGATGCGTACCGGGTTGTTAATTGGCGGATATCAAGTAGCTTATCCAGTGTCAGGGTTTCATCTTGGCGCTGGGCAATCATGATTTCCTGAATAGCCTGAACCGTACCGGAGGCCCCGGCAGCATAGTCCCACCCGGTCGCTTTATACAAAGCGATAATGGGTTGCAGGGTTTGTTTAGCCGCCTTGATGGCATTGTCATAGTTGCTATCACTGAGCAAACCATCTTTAAAGTAGTGCTCAAGGTAAGTTACGCAGCCCATATGCAAGCTAGTGTAATGAATGGCTTGTTGGCCTTCGCCTATGACTATTTCTGTACTGGCGCCGCCAATATCAATTACCAACTGCTTACCGGAACAAGCCGACGTATGTGCCACACCCTGGTAGATGGTTTTCGCTTCTTCTTCACCGCTGATCACATTGATAGGATGACCGAGGATTTGTTCGGCGCGATGGCGAAACTCATCGGCATTTGTTGCCAAGCGTAACGTTGCAGTAGCGACGATGCGCACCTGAGCTGCGGGAATATCCTGCAACCGCTCGGCGAATAGGGCTAAACACTCCCAGCCACGCTCCATTGCTTCCTGACTCAGTTGCATGCTGCCATCCAACCCCGCAGCCAAACGCACCTTGCGCTTTACCCGGCCTATGGTCTGTAGCGAGCCTGCCACTGTTTTGGCAATCAACATATGAAAGCTATTGGAGCCAAGATCGATTACCGCATATAAATCATCTTGGAGAGAAGAATTCACCACGTACTTACCTCTAAAAAAGCTTGGCCCGGGGCCAAGCTTGCACGCCGTAGCGACGTGTTGTCATGCTAGTAGGCTAACGTCCTTGCCCATGGCGGCGACGACCTTGCCCATGTCCTTGGTTTTTACCTCGTGAACGCCCTTGCGGCTCACGACGTTTAATTGTTTTAGGAACCGTAAGATCATCCAACAGCGCCGTTTTATCATAATGAGACACCGGGATATTGTGCTCAATATAGTCTTCAATCTCTTGCAGGTTGTAGGCGTATTGCTCACAGGCAAAGCTGATAGCATGGCCCGATGCCCCTGCACGACCGGTACGGCCAATACGATGCACGTAATCTTCGCAATCATCCGGAAGGTCGTAGTTGAACACATGACTTACTTCAGGAATATGCAAACCACGCGCAGCAACATCCGTCGCAACTAAAAGATCCAGACTGCCCTTGGCAAACTGCGCCAAAGTTGCTTGTCTCTTTTTCTGATTCACATCACCGGTAAGAAGGCCGACGCGATGACCATCCGCCTTTAACCAGGCATACAGCTTTTCACAAACGTGCTTGGTATTGGCAAAGACAATGGCTTTTTCTGGCCATTCTTCTTCGATCAAGGTGAGCAGCAGCTTCATTTTGTCGTCTTGTGACGGATGAAACAACTCTTCCTCGATACGCTTGCCGGTTTTCACATCCGGCTCAATTTGCACATGCTCCGGGTTGGTCATGTGCTCGAATGCTAACTCTTGAACACGATAAGACAGGGTTGCCGAAAATAGCAGATTTAGACGTTCGGTCGCTTCAGGCATACGGCGGAACATATAACGGATATCTTTGATAAAGCCGAGGTCGAACATGCGATCCGCTTCATCCAGTACCACAACCTCGATGTCGTTAAGGGTGTAGCACCCTTGTTTATACAGGTCGATCAGGCGTCCCGTGGTACCAATTAAAATATCGACACCTTTTTCTAGCTGCGCCCGTTGTTTTTCGTAATCTTCGCCACCATATAATAAACCTAGTTTAAGATTACAGTGCGGTGCTAAGATTTTTGCATCTTTGTGGATCTGAATCGCAAGCTCCCGTGTGGGAGCCATGATCAGGGCTCTTGGTTGCTGACCCGACGGCTTTTGACTCTGCAATAAGTGATGACAGGTGGCGGTAAGAAACGCCAGTGTTTTACCTGTGCCAGTTTGCGCTTGGCCCGCAATGTCGCGGCCAGCCTCAACATAGGGCATACACTTCGCCTGAATAGGCGTGCAGTATTCAAAGCCACTTGCTTGCAATCCGGCAACCACCTCCGGAGCTAAAGCAAAGTCTGCAAATTTTTTATCGGTTAAATGTGTCTTATTCATAGCGATAAAGCATAACGCTTAAACTTGCAATAAGAAACAAGAGTGTTTAAATACGCACTAAATAAATTCGCCAAATTTAACGGAGAGCGTGATGAGCGATAAAATTATCCAATTAACAGACGACAGCTTTGAGGCTGACGTAATGCAATCAGACAAGCCTGTACTAGTCGACTTTTGGGCTGAGTGGTGCGGACCTTGTAAAATGATTGCCCCTATTCTTGACGATGTAGCTGGCGAGTTTGAAGGCCGAGTGACTATCGGCAAATTGAATATCGACCAAAACGCAGGCACACCGCCTAAGTTCGGTATCCGCGGTATTCCAACTTTACTGCTGTTCAAAGACGGTCAGGTTGCCGCCACAAAAGTAGGTGCACTTTCTAAAGCTCAGCTAGTTGAGTTCTTAGAAAACAACATCTAAGCATCGATTATAAAAAAAGGGCGCTCGCCCTTTTTTTATATGACATTTTGTATAAAGACTGGACGATAAGCCACTGAGCTGCTAGTTTATAACCCCAACAATTCCAAGTTTATCCAAATAACCTCACTCGAAGTACTTCCATTTCGAGACGATAAATAGTTAAAGAACCCACCAATATGCATTTACGCGAACTGAAAGACAAGTCTATAAAAGAGCTTGTAAACCTAGCCGAGTCTATGGGCCTAGAAAACGTAGCCCGCCTAAGAAAACAAGACATTATCTTTGCCATCCTGAAAGCGCACGCAAAAAGCGGCGAAAATATTTACGGTGGCGGTGTATTAGAAATCCTGCAAGACGGTTTCGGTTTCTTACGTAGCTCAGAAGCTTCGTACCTTGCCGGTCCAGACGATATTTATGTATCTCCAAGCCAAATTCGTCGATTCAGTTTGCGCACGGGCGACAGCATTGCCGGTCTAATTCGCCCACCTAAAGACGGCGAGCGCTATTTTGCCCTGCTTAAAGTTAACGAAGTTAACTTTGATAAGCCGGAAAACTCACGCACCAAGATTTTATTCGAGAACTTAACACCACTGCATGCCAACGAACGTTTGCGCATGGAGCGCGGTAACGGCAGTACCGAAGATATTACCGCCCGTGTTCTCGACCTTGCAGCGCCAATTGGTAAAGGCCAGCGCGGCCTGTTGGTTGCCCCGCCGAAAGCCGGTAAAACCATGCTGCTACAGAATATTGCCCAGTCTATTAGCTATAACCATCCTGATTGTGAGCTGATGGTATTGCTTATCGATGAGCGCCCGGAAGAAGTAACGGAAATGCAGCGTCTGGTAAAAGGCGAAGTTGTTGCCTCAACCTTCGACGAGCCGGCCAGCCGTCACGTACAAGTTGCGGAAATGGTGATCGAAAAGGCAAAACGCCTGGTTGAGCATAAAAAAGACGTGATCATCCTACTGGATTCAATTACCCGTTTAGCACGAGCCTACAACACGGTGATCCCGTCATCGGGTAAAGTACTCACCGGTGGTGTTGACGCCAATGCCCTACATAAACCGAAGCGCTTCTTCGGTGCGGCACGTAACGTTGAGGAAGGCGGTAGCCTGACCATCATCGCCACCGCGCTTATCGATACTGGCTCAAAAATGGATGAAGTTATCTACGAAGAGTTCAAGGGTACGGGTAACATGGAACTTCACCTGAACCGTAAGATTGCCGAGAAACGCGTATTCCCAGCGATTGACTTCAACCGCTCTGGTACTCGCCGCGAAGAGTTGCTAACTAAACCGGACGAGCTACAGAAAATGTGGATCCTGCGTAAGATTGTGCATGACATGTCGGAAATCGATGCCATGGAATTCTTAATCGATAAGCTGGCCATGTGTAAGACCAATGACGAATTTTTCGACTCAATGAAGCGCAAATAAGCCTGCTTATGAGTTAAACAAAAGCCACTGCAATGACAGTGGCTTTTTTGTGTCTCTTTGCTGCTAACGCCCCGACTCGGTATCGTGCATCGCCAGATCGTGCAGCAGTTCGCTGATATGCTCAACGTCCTGGAATTTGGCGGCGCGCTCAATGTCGCTCAGCAGTTGGGCCAGCTCCTGGTCGGCAAACATCTTTGCCGCTCCCGCCAGGCGGTGCGCTATTTTGGCCACGGCGGCGATATCGTCGCGCTGCTGCGCCGCTTTAAGCAGGGCGATTTCCGCCGGCAGAGTTTGCGCGAAACTGCGACGCAGGTCACTCATATCGACCTCACGGTAACCCTCTTTTTGTTCGTTGATGCTCAGGTAACGCTCTAACACGGCGCAAAACTGCGCCTTATCTATCGGCTTAGCCAGATGCCCGGCAAAGCCTGCCTGCTTATAATGAGCGATTTCATGGGTCATGGCGTTGGCGGTTAAGGCAATAATGGGGTTACTAAAACCACATTGATGCAACAAGGACAGCGCCCCTAAACCATCCAGTATTGGCATCTGAATATCCATCAACACCAGATCCGGGTTATGTTTCAACGCCAACTCCACCGCTTGTTCACCATTTTCGGCGCTGTAGACTGTCACTCCCAAATTCTCCAAGGTGCGCTCAATCAGGCGACGGTTATCCGGGTGATCTTCAGCCAGTACCACGCTGCCGTTAAAGCTGGAAGTATAACAAGGCGGTTGCTGTGCCTGCACATCGCTCGTCAATGGGCTGTGCTGACAGGGAAGTTTAAAGCAAAAGCAACTGCCTTTGCCCAAGGTGCTGGTCACGGTAATTTGACCACCCATGATGCACGCCAATTGCTGCGACAGACTCAAGCCCAGTCCGGTGCCACCAAAGCGTCGGCTAATGGAGTTATCTCCCTGACTAAAGGTGGTAAAAATAGCTTCTAGCTTGTCCTCGGCGATGCCAATCCCCGTGTCTTCAACACAAAATACCAGGGCATTTTCCTTGCCGCTGACCTTGAGGGTCACAGCCCCCTGCTCGGTAAACTTAATGGCATTGGAACATAGGTTAACCAGTACCTGCTTGACACGAATATAGTCCAGCTCGGCACCGCTGTTGGCCGCCAGCTGGTTGTCGATGCAAAAGCCAATCCCTCGCTGCTGGGCGCTGGGAGCAAACATGGCATTAATATCGGCGAGCAGCGAATCCAGACTTACCAAAGCAATATTAAGCTCAAGCTTATTGGCCTCGATCTTACTTAAATCCAGCACATCATTGATCAGCTCACCCAGGTGCTGGCTGTTGTTATAAATAACCTGCAGCTCCTTGGCGACATCTGCGCCACGTACCTCGCCATGAATAATGGCTTCTGCCTGGCCCATAATGGACGTCAGCGGCGTTCTGATCTCATGACTGATATTAGCCAAAAATTGGCTTTTTATTTCATTGGCTGAACTCAGCTGTTGCGCCAGGGTTTCTAGCTCCTGGGTGCGCAGGCGTACTTTTTCTTCCAAGATGGCATTGGCCCTGCGCTCGGTGGCACGACGATACAAGAGCACCCCGATGATCAAGGTCAGTAACAGTAACCCAGAGACCAGCCAGGTAAATTGATTGCGTTGGCGCGCCGCCATACGTTCAAATTCTTGTTGCTGCTGCAACGATTCCACCTGACGCTGCAACTGGGTCGTATTGTATTTAGCATGGAAGTCATTGAGGCGACTGGCAATGGCATGACTGACGGCTAGATCGCGTTCACGCTCATATTTTTCAAACAGTACCAAGGCCTGCTGTGTATCCCCCTTGGCGGCCACCAGCAGCAGTTCTATTAAATAGGTATTGAGCGACTCATCGTCCTTGTTGTTCTGGCGCGCCAACGCATAGGCCTGTACTAAGGCTGCTTCGGCGCGCTCGTACTCACCCTTGCCATACAGCACCTTGGCGGTGATCTCTTGTACGGTAATGAGCCCGGGGAAATAGTCGATCACCTCAAGCTGCGCCTTCGCTTCTTCTAAGGTAGCCAGGGAGTCATCAAAACGGCCTTGAAAGAAATACAAGTCGGCCAAGTTCATCAAGGTGTTATGCAAGCTTAAAGAATCATTGGTCTTGGCAATGTTCGCCAACGCCAACTGATATTGCTCGGCGGCGGCGTCAAGCTGCCCGAGGTTGCGGTAAATAATGCCGAGATTAGACTGCATTTGTGCCAGCCCGGCTGTATCGCCCAAGCGCGTAAAGGCATCCCCCACGGTCCCATACATTTCTAACGCGGCATCGAAGCGATCGGCACTGATATAGGCGCCAGCAATATTGTGAATAATATCGACCCTATCCTGCTCCGAGCCGTATTCGTCATACAAGGCTTTGGCACTGCCGTAATAGTCAATGGCCTGCTCCAAGCGCTCCGCGCGCATCAAGGCCAAGCCGATATTATTGTATAAATGGGCCTGTAGCAGCGGTTCATTGGCTTGCTCAAGTATCTGTAATGCTCGGGAGTAATCCTCCACGGCACTGAGGTAATGACCACGGTAATAATTGGCTATACCCTGCTTTTTCGCATAATCGGCACGGCGTACCGGAGGTTCTCTATCGGCGGATAACTGCTCCGCGCGCAAAAAATACCGGGTCGCTTTTTGGTAATCACCCTTAGCAAAATAGTGCTCGGCGACGAACACGGTCAGCGCCAACTTTTCACTATCCGCTAGGGGCTCACTTAAACGTGTTATGGCACTATCGAGTTGTTGCTCTTTGGGTTCACTCTGGATTTGCTCTAGCGCGGTGTTGGCAGCATAGCTGGGATAGGGGGAAAGAGACAAAGCGGCCACGACAATAGCGCTCATGATGAGATAAAAGCTGACCTTCCTTTGCGACATTACTTTCTTCCACTTTGGCTTTGTACTAGAGCATAGCTGCCATACCCTAGCGTATTTATTACTTGAGACATAAATAGCATCACTTTCGATTCGCATTGCTATCACTAACGCTCGTGCCACCGCCTATCCTTGTTGGCATTCGCTTTTATAGAAATAGCCTCAACGTATTGCGAGTGTTTGCTATTTATTCATATCCAGCGGGCATATTCAACTTTATTACGACTATTAACCTATGCCACTCGCCTGCCAGGGTGCTTGAAGCGCCCCCTGTCTAAAAGAGCAAATTATAGCCCATTTATCAACGAAGTTATTGATTTACTTAAATAGTCTAAAGAGATAGGTCCCTTTCGAATGCATTAAAAATGAAAACATGAATAACACTTCAACACTTGCAATTGATAATCATTTGCAATAGCATGCGCATTCACAATAACTCTTAACAACTCTTTAGGATCTTACGCAATGACGCGCCACCCTCTTTCACTCATTATTCTCAGTGTCTTATCTACGCCAAGCCTAGCGGCAACCCAAATAGAAACCATTGAAGTGATCGGCAGTTATTTCAATGATTATAAGGTCGACAGCGCTTCCGGCGCCATGCGCACCGATGCCTCACTGTTAGAGACGGCCCAGTCGGTGACCGTGATCCCAGAAACCATAGTCAATGAGCAGCTGGCCACCACCCTGGGTGAGGTCTTAAGTAACGATGCCAGCCTAACCTCGGGTTCAAAACAGCGTAACCGGGAAACCTTCAATATGCGCGGCTTCAGCCTAAGCTCCGCAACCGGCTACCTGCGCGATGGCCACCAGCACTGGTCACACTACCAACAGCCCATTGAGATCTTAGAGCGCGTTGAAGTGATCAAGGGCCCTGCAAGCATTTTATATGGTCAGTCCGGTCCTGGCGGCTTGGTTAATATGGTTACCAAGAAGCCAAGTGCAAATCGCTTTGTTAATCTCAGCGCCGACGTTGATCAACATGGCTCAACGCGTTTTATGCTGGATGCCAGCTCGGCTCTTAACAACGATGAAACGCTGCGCGGCAGAGGTATTGTGGTTAAGCAAGACGTTAATTTCTGGCGTGATTACGCCAATGGCGACGCACGTGAGCGCGACCGCTTTCTCGGCGCCCTGGTCGTTGATTACGACTTAAGCGAAGATACCCTGATCCGTGTTCACTATGATCGCACCGACGACAAAACCGGTCTCGACACCGGTGCCTGGCTAGATGAGCAAGGCAAGCTGATTGGCGATGATAAAACCATTTACGACTTTTCCTGGGCCTTTACCGATATTGAGGTTGAAAACCTCGGCCTGGATGTACGTACCTACCTCAATGATAACTGGCAACTTAAGCTCGGCTATAACGAACAAACCTTCGAGCGCCAACGCTTCGAGTCGGCACCACGTAAACCCGGTGATTATCAACTCGGTGACAGCTATAACTCGCGCCCCTATGATCGCTTTGACGACTGGCAATTTACCACCGCCTATATCGACCTTATCGGTGACTTCCAACTTGCCGGAATACAGCATCAGCTTTTGATTGGTGCCAATAGCCTGGATTATTACTATGGCCAACTGCGCACCAGTGCCGATGCCATCGATTTTATCCCTGGCCAAACGGAACCGAGCCGCCCCGACATCAGCTATAAAAGCGATACCAGTTTAAGCAGCAACGAGTACGACTACTACGGCATCTATATCCAGGATTTGATCACCTTGAATCCCCAGTGGCAGCTGTCCCTCGGTGGTCGCTATGATAAACAGAATAAAGAAGGCGCCGACAACGAGTCAGTGCTGCCTAAGGTTGGCCTGCTGTATCACCCGCACCACAATGCAACCTTGTATGCCAGCTACTCAGAGGGCTTTGAACCTCAGGGCTCGGAGCGCCTTATTAATGAAAGTGATAAAAACCATAATATGAAACTCGATGCCATCACCTCGGAGCAAATGGAGATAGGCGCGAAATGGCAATTATTTGATGATCGCCTGCTGCTCACCGGTGCACTCTTTGATATTAGTAAGAAAGGCACCCTGGTTAGCGAGTTGGTGGAGCATCCGGATTATGACACCATCACCACGCAAGTGGGCGAGCAGCGCCATAAGGGTGCCGAGTTAGCCGCCCAAGGTGCCCTGAGCGACCGCTTCTTTGTCATGGCCTCAACCATGTATCTGGATGCCAACTACGAGCGTGATGAAACCCTGGAAGGAAACACCCCGGCAGATGCACCGAAATGGTCGGCCTCATTGTGGTCACGCTATGAAGTCACCGAAGCACTGGCGCTCAATGCCGGGCTCTTCTACACCGGCAAACGCTTTGCCGACAGCGATAACCAGATAGAAAAAGACGCCTATACCCGCGTCGATGTCGGTGCCACCTATGCCATCAAGCTCGCCGGCAATGATGTGGATCTGCGCTTGAATATCGAAAACCTTTTCGATACCGATTATTTGGCCGGTGGCGGTGTCAATAATGTCACCGTAGGTGAAGGCACCAACTTCCGACTTGCCGCACAATTTAGCTTCTAAGGGCATGATAAAAAGGCCACGTCTGTGTGGCCTTTTAATTAAAAGCTATTTGTAACATAAGCTTACAATTCGCTTTTGCTCGTATTCGATACCTTGCTTACAGTGGAGTCATTCTCTTAATGACAAGGAAGTAACATGGCTATTGGCATCTCCAATGCGGCACAGCTACGCCCGACCAATCTAAACCGACACGCCGGTGACTACAGCCTGCTTCATCTTGGTCCCCTGCCATTAATCCCCTTGGGCCTCCCCCGAAACGGCGTGAAGCACTGGCTTCTTTGGCTCAGCTACCATAGTCTGGCTGTGTGGCTATTACTCTTGGTCGGTTCTTATTTTTACCACCAGCAACAAGAACAAAAGGTGCAGCAACAGAGCATCCTGTCGGCCCCTGAGGTTTATGATGTGTATTTAGTCGATCAGCAACAGTTGTTTCAGGCCCTTGGTGAGTCCGCGCGTCCCGGCTTTAAGGTGCTCCAAGTAAATGCGGTTGATGAGGCTCAGATCTCAGTTAAAGTCGGCGCGGTAAGCTACCAAAATAGGAACGGGGTCAGCAAAGCAATTCGCATGGATAACCTGATGCAAAATGGCTACTTTGCAACACAGCCACTTACCCTTTCACGCGCGGCTCTTGCCGATTACTTTGCAACGGGTGCACTCTATGCCGCTCACAGGCCCAATCATATCTACATCAACGGCGGCATCGTTAGACCCCTCCCCAAGCCCAAGCCCCTATACTCAGGGGTCAAGCTCAATAAGGCCAACCAGCGTGGTATCGAATATTATCGCCAAGGCGCTTGGCAAGAAGCTTTAGCTGCGTTTAAGGAAGGAGCCGACCAAGGCGACAGCTGGGCGCAATACAACCTTGGCGATATGTACCAAAAAGGACATGGCGTTAATGAAGATCTTAAGCAGGCCTGCCTATGGTTTGTCAAAGCGGCTCAGCAGGATCATGCCCAGGCACAAGCGGCTTTGGCTCATTGTGATTAGCGCCCATAATGCTTACCAACTATTTGTAAGTATAAAAAAGCCCGGCATTTGCCGGGCTTTCTTCTCTAAAATTGTTATTTTTTCAGCAGCTTGACCAAGTGTAGTGCGATTACGACTACGAATCCAGCGATAAGCCCGGCGATACCATTGGCGCCATTGACGACCAAGGTTTCAAGCAGTCCACCGTATTGACCGGCCAGCTCACCCCAGTGGACAATAAGGTGATGCAGGGGCACAATCCCATGCACCAATATGCCGCCACCTACTAGAAACATGGCTATAGTCCCCAATACCGCCAGCGCCTTCATCAACCAGGGTGCCAAGGTCAGCAAGAAACGACCCATTGCGCGACTCATGGCGCTTTTAGCTGAAACACCCCGCTGCAGCAGATATAACCCGGCGTCATCCAATTTAACGATGCCCGCTACCAGGCCATATACACCCACCGTCATCACCACGGCAATCACCGACAGCACTGAGAGCTGATGAATAAAACTGGCGGTCGCAACCGTACCCAGTGAGATCACGATAATTTCTGCGGAAAGAATGAAATCGGTGCGTATCGCCCCCTTTATTTTTTCCTTTTCCGCTTCCGGGGTCAGAGGCTCGGCCAGGGCCGGGTGCTCCGGCTGCTCTTCCTTGGAGTGAACCAGCTTTTCTGCCCCCTCAAAACACAAGAATAAGCCACCTAACATTAACAGCGGCGTGATCAGCCAGGGAATAAAGGCGCTAATCAGCAGCGCCGCGGGCACCAGGATGGCCTTATTGAGCATGGAGCCTTTGGCCACCGCCCAGACCACGGGTAACTCGCGGTCGGCGTTCACCCCCGAAACCTGCTGCGCGTTAAGGGCCAGATCGTCCCCCAGTACGCCGGCGGTTTTTTTGGTCGCCACCTTACTCATGGTGGCAATGTCGTCTAATAGGGCGGTGATATCATCAAGTAGGGTCAGTAAACTTGCGCCAGCCATGGGCATTCCTTTTGCAGTGTTAAATGTGCCTTGTTAAGCTAATACGCTACACTGAAGTTGTCCACAATTGCGGAGCAAAACAATGGCTAAGATACTTTTTCTCGCAATACCCGCCACTATACTGCTCAGCGCCTGCAACGAGTTGCCCTTAACCGAAGAGCGCGCCGTGGCGGTAAACTACCGCTGTGATTCGGGAGCCACTTTCAGCGTTCGCTTCGGCGCCGAGAGCGCAACCCTGACTTTAGATCAAGATACCTATACCCTGCATGGCGAGCGCGCCGCCTCCGGTGCCAAGTACAGTAATAGAGAACTGACCTTTTGGGGCAAGGGCGATAACAGCATACTAATGATCAACGACGAAACCTGGCAGTGCCAGCGCAGTGATTGATCGCTTTTGCGTCGCCATCAAGTATAATGCTGCAAACTCTCTAGGCTTACAGAGGCGGAATGAAATACAAAGACTTAAGAGACTTTATCGCGTTGCTTGAAGAACGCGGCGAGCTCAAGCGGATCAGCCAGCCCATTAGCACCCATTTGGAAATGACCGAAATTGCCGATCGCACCTTGCGTGCCCAAGGCCCGGCCTTACTATTTGAGAATCCGGTCGGCTATGATATTCCGGTGCTTGCAAATCTCTTTGGTACACCCGAACGCGTGGCCTTAGGCATGGGTCAGGATAACGTCGAAGCGTTGCGCGAAGTGGGTAAACTACTGGCCTTCCTCAAGGAGCCCGAGCCGCCTAAAGGCATTAAGGAAGCGCTTGGACAGATCCCGGTATTCAAACAAGTCCTCAATATGCCCGCCAAGGAAGTGAAAAAGGCGCCCTGTCAGCAGGTGGTACTCAGTGGCGATGAGGTCGACCTGACCAAGTTGCCCATACAGCATTGTTGGCCAGGCGATGCCGCGCCTCTTATTACCTGGGGCCTGACGGTCACTAAAGGACCTTACAAAAAGCGCCAGAATCTGGGTATTTACCGCCAGCAACTGCTAGGTAAAAACAAAATTATTATGCGCTGGTTATCGCACCGCGGCGGCGCCCTAGATTTCCAGGAATGGTGTAAGGAAAATCCAGGGGAGCCCTACCCGGTTTCCGTTGCCCTGGGTGCCGATCCTGCCACTATTTTGGGTGCGGTCACGCCAGTGCCGGATACGCTCAGCGAATACGCCTTTGCCGGTTTGTTGCGTGGCAGCAAAACCGAGGTGGTAAAATCGATTTCCAACGATTTACAGGTGCCTGCCAGTGCGGAAATTGTGCTTGAGGGTTATATCGCCCAGGACGAGCTGGCGCCCGAAGGGCCTTATGGCGATCACACCGGCTATTACAATGAGGTCGATGATTTCCCGGTGATGACGGTGACCCATGTTACCCACCGCGAAAAACCCATATACCACAGTACCTATACCGGCCGCCCACCCGATGAACCGGCCATTTTAGGTGTGGCACTGAACGAAGTATTTGTGCCCATTTTGCAAAAACAGTTCCCAGAAATAGTTGATTTCTATTTACCGCCCGAGGGCTGCTCATACCGCATGGCGGTGGTGACCATGAAGAAGCAATATCCCGGGCATGCAAAAAGGGTGATGATGGGCGTATGGTCCTTCCTGCGCCAGTTTATGTACACCAAGTTTGTGATCGTTTGTGATGATGACGTCAATGCCCGTGACTGGAATGACGTGATCTGGGCCATTACCACACGTATGGACCCGGCGCGCGATACCACCTTGGTAGAAAATACCCCAATCGACTACCTGGACTTTGCCTCGCCGGTTTCCGGCTTAGGCTCAAAAATGGGCATGGATGCAACCAACAAATGGCCCGGTGAAACAGACCGCGAATGGGGCGAACCCATAGTGATGGACGAGGCCACCAAGCAAAGAGTCGATGAAATATGGGACTCACTGGGCATAGACTAGGTGCCCGTTTATTGGCCTTCTATGGTAGGCTAGCAGTTAAGAGTAAGAAGCAAGGTTAATCATGCAAACATTACAAGCGGATGTGCTTAGCATTTCGCCACTTACAGAATTTGTTTACAAAGTAATTTTGAAGCCAAATGCAGCGGCTCAATTTGAAGCGGGCCAGTATTGTCAATTGGTACTGGCGGAAAAAGACAAGCGTGCATTCTCAATCGCCAGTCGCCCCAGCCAACAGCATGAAATAGAGTTACACATTGGCGCCTCGGGTGCCGACTCCTACGCCATGCAGGCGCTTGAGCACCTGAAAGAGCATCTTGCCAATGGCACTCAGGCAACGCTGGAAGTGGGCCTGGGTGTATCTCAGCTACGTCTTGATTGCGACCGTCCACTGGTTCTTTTGGCGGGGGGCACCGGCTTCTCCTATGTTAAATCGATGGCCGACCACCTTGCCGAAGTCGGCTGCGACCGCCCGGTATTTTTCTACTGGGGTGTAAAGCACGAAGATGCTCTGTACGCCAAAGAAGAAATGGAAGCCTGGGCTGCCAGTAACCCGCATTTCACCTTTATCCCGGTCGTTGAGCAACCGCAAGGCGGGTGGCGTGGCCACACCGGCTTAGTACATCAGGCGGTGATGAAAGACATAGTGTCGTTAGAACCCTACGCAATTTATATGGCCGGACGTTTCGATATGATAGGCGCGGTGCGCGATGACTTTATCGAGCACGGTGCCCTGCGCGAACATATGTATGCGGATGCCTTTGCCTTTATCAAGTAAACCGCCACTAAGCTTTCGCTGTTAGAAAAGAGACCTAGGTCTCTTTTCTGTTTTTTGGAACACAGTAATAGTTTTAATTCATTTTACCTATCAACCAGCCAAACCTAGACTACTCCCATCAACCACAATAGGAGTGCGACCATGTTCAATATCAAAGTCTCTGATATTATCAAGCGAACCTTTTTATCCATCAGCCCGGATCTTGAGCTCACCGCAGCGATTGATTTACTGCTTAAACATCAGGTGATTGGTGCTCCGGTGACCGATGACTCGGGAAAGTTATTGGGTTATTTATCGGAGCAAGACTGCTTAGCGCCGCTGACCACCAACAGCTACTTTTGTGATGGCCGTATCCAGGTACGTGAGGTGATGAGCCAAGATGTGCTTACCTGTCAGCTCGATGACTCTTTACTTGATTTAGCCGCGCGCATGCGCCGCCACAATCTACCCAAACGTTATCCAGTTATTGACCAAGGGAAAGTCATCGGCATGGCGGAGCGCTCGCAGGTATTACAAGCGCTCTCACAGAGTTACCGCAGCTGTAGCGCTGCCTGATTATGCCTCGCGAGCGGCCGCTTTTGTTTTTAAAGCGGCTTTATCGCCATCGCTTAAGTAAGCGATTTCTAACGCATTGACTTGAGCCAACTCGATATCTTCCTTGCTTAGGCCTGCTTGGTAAGCGGCATGTTGATATTCGTTGTCGAGCTCAATGCCCTGCACCGCCGGATCATCGGTATTAATCGAGGCCAAAATGCCGTGCTCCAAGAAGCGCTTCAATGGATGGGTGTGAATATCGGCAACCGTACTGGTAAGCACGTTACTGGTCAGACACGACTCGATACCAATGCGGTTATCACGCAGGTAATCCATTAATTTAGAGTCCTGGATAGCATTGACGCCGTGTCCGATACGATCGGCCCCCAAGCCCTGAATGGCCTGCCAGATACTGCTGGAATCCTGTGCCTCACCGGCATGCACGGTGGCACGCAAGTCAGCCTTGTGCACCTGTTTAAAATGGTCCACAAACAAGTCACCGGGAAAGCCAAGCTCGTCACCGGCCAAATCAACCGCCACCATCTGCTCTTTAAAGGCCAAAATGGCGTCCAGCTCTTGCTGACATTTTTGTTGTCCGAAGGTGCGCGACATAATGCCGATTAGGTTGACCTTGATATCGTGCTCACGCACGGCGCTATGAATACCATCGACCACGGCCTCAACCACCCCTTGTGGATGCAGGTTATGGCTCATCGCCATGTAGTAAGGGCTAAAACGCAGCTCGGTGTAGTCTATGCCTTGTGCCACGGCATCCTCAACATTTTCGATGGCAATGCGACGGCAGGCATCGTAATCCCCTAACACCTTTACGCCCCAGTCGAGCTTTTCTAAAAAAGCCATCAAGTCGGGGGCTATCTCAACGACCTGCACATGCGGACGCAAAGACTCAAGGTCGTTACCTGGGAGCTGTATATTGAACTGTCGGCCCAACTCGAGAATGGTGGTAGCGCGTACATTGCCGTCTAAATGGCGATGTAGATCGAGTAAAGGTAGTTGGCGATTGATCATCATGACCCCCAAGTGTGTAGATAAAATTGCGCGCATCATACGCACTTGCGCAATAAATTCAAGTTAGTCCGGTGTGGCACTCACCCGCCGGGCCAATTGACGGGCAATGCTACTAAAGAGCGTATTGGCCTCAATAGGCTTCACCACATAGTCGTTCATGCCGTAATGTTGAGCCAGCTTTAGGTCCCGCTCCTGGGCATTGGCGGAAAGGCCAATGATAGGCAAATCACTGAGCAGTAGCTCATTACGAATCACCTGGGTGGCCGCCAAACCATCCATATTTGGCATCTGTATATCCATAAGCACCAGGTCATAATGTTTGCGGCCCACCATTTCGACCGCCTCAACACCATCGTTGGCTATATCCGGTTTAGCGCCCTTGCCCTCAAGCATGGCCTTGGCCACCTGCTGATTGAGCGGGTTATCTTCCACCAGCAAAATAGCCACATCGGTTAAGTCGATATTGCGTAATTCGCCGCGCTGCTTTGGCCTGTCTTGACGCTTCGGTAGATTGGATTGCTTCGGCAGATAAACGCGAAAACAGGACCCCAGCCCCTCTTCGCTCTCCAGTTCAATGCGCCCGCCCATCAAATCCACCAGCTTTTGGCAGATGCTTAAGCCTAGCCCGGTGCCGCCAAAGCGTCGCGAGGTCGAGCCATCGGCTTGCGAAAATGGTTTAAATAATTGTTTTTGAATCTCTTTACGAATACCTATACCGGTGTCGCTAACGCTAAAGCAGAGTTCATTTTTACCCTCGGCAACCTTTAGGCGAATGGCACCGTGCTGGGTGAACTTCACCGCATTGTTCAACAGATTCAGCAAAACCTGCTTAAGGCGGATCATATCGGTGTGGAAGGTGGGCGCCACCTCCGGCTCGATTTCATAGTCGACCAACAGGCTCTTATTGCTGGCTTCCACACTGATCAACTGTTTTAGCTCGGTGCAGAGCTCGTCTATGACTATGGGCTCCTGGTGCAAGTCGAGTTTGCCCGCTTCCATCTTTGAAAAATCGAGCAAGTCGTTAAGTACTCGCAGCAGCACACTCAGGGCGTTATCCGCCTGCGCTACATACTGCTTGCCCTTTTGCCAATTATCCTGCTGCAAGGCCAGGTAATGCAAACCCTTGATGCCGTTGATTGGGGTGCGTATTTCATGACCCATATTGGCCAGAAACTGTGATTTCGCGCTGTTGGCACTGTCGGCCTTGGCCTTTTCTTCGCGCAATACCTTGGTTTGTTTTGCGACCTGATCGCGCACGCGAATATTACTGCCGGTGATGGCGATTAAAAAAGTGGTCAACAACCAGACGAACAGCATGCCCACCACCTGAGCAAACCAATAGCCAGACCATAACGGTCGGCCGCCCTGACGATAAATGTTTAAACGCCATTGCCGAGAGGCGGTAGCCACATCATGGCTCATGATCAAGTCATCATGTTCGGCCAGCTTTAAAATAGCCTGTTGCGGCTCGGCACTGATATCCACTACTTCCACATCTATGCCGTCGAATGCCATTTTGGCCAGTGCCGATTGTTTTAATAACGGTAGGCTTATCACCGCAGCCACATAGCCATTAATCAGGGTTTCTGTATCCAGCACCTCGGCCACCACCAAAAAACCAAGATCGCCCTGAGGGCTGCTTTCAAGCTGAAAGGCGGGGGTTACAAACAACTTTCCCGGATGCGTTAAGAGTTCCGGGAAGTACGGCTCCGCACTGATATCAAGACCAAACACAGTCTGCAGACCCGACGAAAACTGACCATAATAGACGGGAAAACGATTCTCTCCGGCATACCGCTGTGCAAAGCGGGCAAACACCCGATATTGCTCAACGCCCTCATCCTGAGCTCGTTGTTCCAGGGCCGCCACGTCTTGCGCTAACACCTTGGGCATCCATACCAGGGCATTGATCTCCGGGTTGTAGGCCATTTGTTTGCTGGTAAAGTCATCAAACTCGCGCCGCGACACGTTATGACTGTGGGTCATAAAGGAGGCCAAGATCTGGGTATTGGCACGCAATCGAGTGAGCACGGCATCAAACTGCTCGACGATCACCTGCGCCTGGGAATGATAATAGCGTTGATTTTGTTCTTGCTTGGCATTGGCCGCGAGATAGAAGGTGACGCTGATCACCGCATAGATAATCAAGGAGGGTACCACCACCTGAAGGCGATGACGCACCACTTCGAAGTTAAAGCCTGCCAAGAGTAGGGGAGTAAAAATCATCACCCCGATACTGTCACCTATCCACCAGGTTAGAAAGTTCTCCCAGCGTCCCGACGCCGGGATCACGCCATTGACAATCAACAACTCGGTACCGACCACGGCAGCAATAACACAGACCAGGGGACCGCCAACCAGGATGCTGGCCATGCTGCGTTTTAAATCAGACAGATCAAGAGGTGCGCGCAGTACCTTGGTGATCAGCCAGTAGCCCAAAAAGGCCTGGAAGGTGGAAGCAAGCGTCACCAGTGTAGCCTGGGTAGCCACCTGCCAATGGAGGATCCCTCCAAGACTCTCAAGGTGCAATAAGTTGGTCATGAACGCGCCGATCAGGATACCGACTAAGGCTCGGCGTCCGGCGATCAACAGCGCCGCAAGGGCAATGCCAGAGGGTGGCCAAGAGGCCACGGCATAGCCCTCAACAGATAACAGGGCGTTACTTAAAAATCCGGTAATAAAGTAACCCAGGGCAACAACAAGGCTTAGGTTGAATAGGCTCTTCATTACCGGCTCGCTAGCGCTGGCTGTGGTCGAGAACGAGTAAGGCTTTCTCCGCTTGACCTGTGGCGCGATAGCTTTGCATGGCCCGCTGTGGATGCGGCAGGCGCTGTTGCTGCGCTAAGACCTTATCGAAAATCCGTGCCGCCAGCTCGTGTTCGCCCTGGCTTTGCGCCAAATAAGCCAGACATACGAGCATTTCCGGCTCATCGGGCTGCTTTTTCAGCTCGGCCTGCAATGCTTTTTGCAGCTCTTCGACCTGGCCGTATTCGATCTCGCTCAATACCGACAAGAGCTGCGAGTATTCATTACACTTGAGCAGCTTTTTCAGCTCTTCTTGCACCGCGGCAATTTCTCCGACACGCACCATAGCCCGCAAATAATGGGTGTGACCGCCACTGCGCACCGCTTTAGGCAGATCGCCATTGCGCTTTTGCAAGGTGGTGACCGAGTCACTATCAAAATATGCCCGCAAGGCCCAATCCCACTCGTTTTCATCCAAGCTTTGCGCCTTGATTAAACGCGGGGCTAATTGGGCAAATTCGTTAAACTTATGCAACTTCAACAACACATTGGCATAAAGTTTTAACTGATGCGCCGTGGCTTTTTTACTCGCGCATTGGCTGCGTAGCGTGGCCAGTACCTCGGCTTCGCTATTGGCCGCCAACCACAGGTTTACCGGCTCACTGCGATTCTTATCCGAAAGCTCATCCAGGAGATTCAGAGCAAAGTCCCGCTCCCCTTTCTGCAAACGAGCCTTGGCCTGCATGGCCAGTGAGAAATCACGCCACTTTTCGTCGACACTGCCTTTGCTTAAGGTGTGCTGCAGTTGCTGCATATCATCATTAATCAGCGCCCATAACGCTTGTTCCAGCACCGCCTGCTTGCGCTCCTTGCTACGGGCAAAAAAGCCATGGCGAACATTGCGATAGCTGTTGATCACATAACGCAGCAAGCAAAAAAGCAGGTAACCGCCAAACAGGGTTAGCAAGGTGAGAATAACAAAACTGACTATGCTGCCCTCGACGGTCCACTGACCAAAGGCAATCAGCACATAGCCCTTTTCGTCAATCAGCCAAGGAGCCACCGCGGCGACCAAGGCGATAAGGCCAAAGATAATAAGCAGTCTCACCATGTTAAGACTCCTCTAGCGCACTTACAGTGGCCAGGTTAACCGGCTGTGCAGGCGTAAGCTGTTGTAGTCTCAACTGTTTGAGCTGACTCAGAAATTGACTGGTTTGCGGCTCTGATAAATCAAAGTAGCGGGTAATTAAATCCGCCGCACCTTGCAGCGATTGTTTATATAAATCGACATACTGGTGAGTGGCGGCAAAGCCAGCCTGATCCAGGTAAAAGTGCAGGCGCTGTTTAATCAAGCGCTGTTGTTCGTTGTCCAGCAGGGGCTCTATGGTCGTTTCGCGTTTGCGCACCTTGATAAAATCATCCACCAGCTTATCCCAGGAGCGTCCTAAATTAGCCCGCCAGTCGGAGACATTGTCCGATAGTGCCTGGTTATCCGCTGCAACCGGTTCGTCCGGCAAATCAACCATGTTGAAAGCCAGTTTATCGACCTGCTGCCCCAAACCATGCAAGGTCAGGACAATGGCTTGCACATCCGCCAGCTCAATACTGGCTAAGGTTTGCAGGTCACTGTGAATCGCCCTTCTTAGTTGGGCATTACCCGGGTAGCTGGCGAGCAACGCATCGGCGCGCTCAAGCACGGAGGCCGCGCCGGCGTAGTTATTCTCAGACCAAATTTTAAAATCGGCCAGAGCCACCAAACGGCGCAACTCGTTCATATCTAAGGGGGGTTGAGTATTATCTTGTGCCGCAGCAATGCTTTGCTCAACATGCGTGATCAGCGAGCGCTGATTGGCACTCAATTGGCGGCTGATGTCGTCATTAAAATCCTGCTGCCACTGCTGACTTTGCTGTTGCTGGGTTTGTTGCGCACTGCCCAGGGCCTTGATCTGCTCCGTCAGTGCCTGATTAGCGCTCCGCAACTGCTGCACTCGCTGTTGCATTTGTGCTAGCGCCGCATTTTCCTGCTCGACCGCGCTGCTTTGCTGCTGATACTGCTGCCAATATAAATAGCCAGTCCCGGCTCCGGCACCGAGAGCGATAAAAAGAGCCAGTAAACCAAGCTTACTCATGCCTCGACGCTGGCCTGTCGGCGCTGCGTCCGATGGCATTTTTGGCTGCGGCTCTTTTGTTGTGGCCGCCGACGTATTAGCAGGAGTTGATCCCTGCTCTGGCTTCTCTGGCTGCTCGCTCATCTTGTTTTCCTGCTCACTGTCGATACACGCGGCGATGGCCTGGTTAGTCACGCCTGCGGCAATACTAATATGGTCCGTGGCCACACCCTGCTGTTCTAAGTGTGCCCCTGTTCTAGCACTAACAATATAGAAATGTCGCGATTTAAGCCACTGTAATAATTGCGGATCTTGGCTAGCAAAGATGGCATCGACGCTGCTGTTACTGGTTATGACCAGGGCATCGACCTGCTTCTGCTGCCATTGCTGTAACCAGGCATCACTGCTCGGCTTTGCCCCACTGCGCTGATACACCACCAGCGGATTCACAAAGGCACCGCGCTGCTTAAGGGTTTTAGCTATGAGGGTGCGGCCACCGCGGCCCTTCACCAGAACTATGGATTTACCCTCAACCTGCTGTAGCTGAGGCAGCGCCAGCACGCCTTCAGAATCATGCTGCTCAGGCACCAGGGCGCGGTATTGAAAATGGCTTTCTATTGCCTCGGCGGTGGCTTCTCCCACCGCCACACATTGCAGACTTGAAGGCAGGGTGGCACGCTGCTGATACAAGCCACTCACCGCGTCTTGAGAGACAAAAACGGCAATATCGGCCTCATCCAGAGTCGCTAACTCTTGTTCGTCACTGTCGAGATACTCTATGTTTAGAACCGGGCATTGAGTCACCTTATGCCCTTGCGCGCTAAGCAGATCCGCCAGTTCTTGCCCCTTGCCCTGGGGTCGAGTAACAACAATATGTGCCATTGCCTGTGCCATCGTTTTCGTCCACTGCTATTATTTTATTTCACCGTACACCTTGGCCAGAATCACATCGGCTCCTTGAGCCAAGAGCTCTTCCGCCAGACTGACACCCAGTTGCTGTGCTTCGCCAATCGGCCCTTTGGCTTCGGCGCGCAAAATTTGTTTACCATCCAACGAGCCCACCAGACCACGCAGATACACCTGGTCACCTTCAACCACGGCGTAGGCCCCGATAGGCACCTGGCAACCCCCTTGCAAACGGCGGTTCATGGCACGCTCGGCATCAACACGGATACGAGTTTGCGTATGCTCCAGCGGCGCCAACAGGGCTTTAATTTGCTCATCATCACTGCGACACTCAATACCCACGGCGCCTTGGCCGTTGGCCGGCAGCGACTCTTCGGCACTGATATAACTGCGGATACGATCGCTCATTTCTAAGCGGATCAGGCCAGCGGCGGCAAGGATAATGGCATCGTACTGGCCGTCGTCCAGTTTAGCTAAGCGGGTATTTACATTACCACGCAGATCGCGAATATCGAGATCGGGACGACGTTCCTTCAATTGGCACTGACGGCGTAAGCTCGATGTACCAACCACGGCGCCCTCAGGCAGGCTGTCGATATCGGCATACTGGTTCGATACAAAGGCATCGCGCGGGTCTTCGCGTTCACAAATGGTATGCAGCTCTAACCCGGGGGGGAAATCAACCGGCACGTCCTTCATGGAATGCACCGCGATATCCGCACGGTCTTCCAGCATGGCCTGCTCCAGTTCTTTTACGAACAAGCCCTTACCACCCACTTTAGCCAAAGGGGTATCGAGAATAATGTCGCCCTTGGTGGTCATGGTCACCAGTTCGACTTCAATATTTGCATGATGGCGCTCTAATTCAGCCTTTACAAATTCGGCTTGCCACAAAGCTAGGGCACTTTTACGAGTGGCAATTCGCACTCGCTGAGTTGCAGTTGTCATGTAATTCCTAATTCAAAGTTAAGGCTTGGCAATTAAGCGAAATTCTCTTGTTGCCAATAACTTATTATTGTTATCTCGTAATTCTACACGCCACAAACCGGCTTGGCTGGGCATAATGCGTTTAGATGAAAAGGTGCGATAACGAGCGGTGTGCACGCCAAGTTCCACGCGCGCCACCTGCTGCTGTTCAAAATACCAAATGTGGCTTACCTGTTGCCCCTGCAAACCGCGCAATTCGGTGAAAAAAACCAGGCGGTCATCGAAGTCATCCATGGCAATTTCACGCCCTAGGGCGCTCACCGGCTCACGGTCTTGCACCTGTGTGGTGAGTACCGCCCGGCTTACCTTGTCGGTATCTATTTTGCTGCCCTGGGCCAGATTGGCAACCTTGGCTTCATCATTAAAATCGGCGGCGGCAAGTGTTGGTTCTGCCTGAACGGGTTCGGTCCGAATGGACTCGGCCTGACTAGGTTCAGCCGTGCCCTCGTTCGCTTGATTTACCTCTGCGACGACTGCGACCTCAGCGGGTTCAACTTCGCTTTGCGCTGAGCCGCTAAGCGGTGGAGTTTCAGGGGTTGCCTTGGTGGCTACCTTGGTGGCGACCTCGGTGGCGACCTCGCTGACTGCCTGGTTAGCATCCTGGGCAAGCACCTCGGGCTTCTCTAGTGACTCACCCACCAGCGCCTGCTCAACAACCTTAGGCTGTTCAACATCACCAGGCTCCTCGACACTGGCAACCGGGTCTGCGACTAATTGGCTTGCGGCTATTTCGGACTCAGAAACCCTGCTTTGTTCGGCAATGGCTGGGGTAAAAGCGGCATACCAAAGCGCACCGATAGCGAAGGCTCCTACCCCTGCGACTGTGCCGATGCGATGCCAATGCCACTGATAGACCACATCCTTGCGGGCAATGCGCGGTGTTTTATTATTCATATTCGCAGTAATCACGATTTTTTGTCCCATGCGCTGGTTCCTAGATCTCTTTTAACTTAGTCGCTCTATAAGCCATTGTCGAATAGCCTCAAGCTCTTGTTCACAGACCTGGTGCGCCATGGCATACGTTTGCCAAGACACCGCCATCCCTTGCTCCTGCAAACACTCATAGGCCTGTTTGCCAGCTGCTAATGGCACCACATTGTCAAACTCACCATGGGCCATAAAAACTGTGAGGTCTTTGTGTATCGCCTGTTCAGCCAACAACTCGGGCTGCGACATATAAGTCGATAAGGCCATCACCCCAGCCAGCTTATGCTGATAGCGCGGCGCCAGATGCAAGGAAATCACACCGCCTTGTGAAAAGCCCGCAAGAATAATCTTATCCGCCGGTATCCCGGCTGCGATTTGCTCATCGATTAAGGCGCTAATGCATTGTGCAGATTGTTGCACACCTTGGGCATCGGCACGTTTATCTAGATCAAGGGATTTAATGTCGTACCAGGCGCGCATTTCCATGCCGCCATTAATGGTTACCGCCTGTACCGGCGCGTGGGGAAATAAGAACTTCACCCCCAGCTCATCGGGTAAGGCTAAATGTGGGGCCACAGGGGCAAAGCCATCGCCTGAATCCCCTAAGCCGTGTAGCCAGATCACCGTGGCTTTATGAACCGAACTATTAAAGTAGCTGACACCGTCGAACTGACTCACTTAATCATGCTCCCAGCGAATTTCAACACCCGCCTGCTTAGTCGCTGCATCACACATAAACTGCCAGAACTCGGCGCCAGAGCGGTTATCTATCCATTGCTCGCCATGTAATTCAAAGTGGTGGCCGTTAAATTTAGTGGCAACCCACACCTGATGCAGTGGCGCCTGCTTGTTAATCACTATCTTACTGCGGTCCGCAAAGATGATTTCTAATATCCCTGCCGCCGATTCATAGTCTAAATCCGCATCTAAATCGTCGATCTGATCTTCTATGGTCAACATCAATGCATCGGCCAGCTGATGATACTGGGTGTCGGTCATGGTGGTTTCACTCATTAGGCTTGCGCTCCTGTCCTGGCGGTAACGTTGTGAAGGGGAAATAATTCAACAGCAACGACTACATTTTCGGTATTTTCTGTTACTCTGCGATTATAAAACGAGTCATATTAATTATCTATCGAATCACTATGTATAACAGTCACCGATTGCTTCGAGTTGTGGTTGCCACCAGCTTAACGCTACTAAGCGCATGTGGTCAAAGTGGACCCTTATACCTGCCGCAAGAACAACAAGAAAACCAGCAGCCAGCCTCGGCACAAGAGCAAGATGATGAGGCACAAGCGCACGCCACGGACCCGCAACCGCAGCAATAAACCTAGAGTTGGCTGCGTTTTGCAGGCATAGTGATGGCATAGAGGGATGATGTAAGAGCGTTATGTTAGTTAACTTCTCCAAGATGCATGGGTTAGGAAATGATTTTATGGTCGTCGATAACGTGACCCAGAACATTTTTCTTTCCCGCGACCAAATCAAGCGACTGGCCGACCGTAACTTTGGCGTTGGCTTCGACCAATTGTTAATGGTCGAGGCACCCTATTCACCGGATTTAGACTTCCATTACCGTATTTTTAATGCCGACGGCAGCGAAGTGGAACAATGCGGTAACGGCGCTCGCTGCTTTGCCCGTTTTGTACGCATGAAAGGCCTCACCAATAAGCACAAGATTGCTGTTTCCACCAAGGGTGGCAACATGATCTTATATATTGAAAAAGACGGTCAGGTCACTGTGAACATGGGACAGCCCATGCTTGAACCCAAAGAAATTCCGCTAAAAGCCAGTAAACGCGAACTCACCTATATTTTACGCCAGCAGGAGCAAACCCTGTTTGTTGGCGCCGCCTCCATGGGTAATCCCCATTGCGTGATCGAGGTTGACGACATCGACACCGCCGACGTGCATACCCTGGGCCCCTTGGTTGAAGAGCATGAACGCTTCCCGAAAAAGGTCAATGTTGGCTTTATGCAGGTGATCGATCCGAACCATATTAAGCTCAGGGTCTGGGAGCGTGGTGCCGGCGAAACGCTGGCCTGTGGCAGTGGAGCCTGCGCCGCAGCCGTGGTTGGACAACTACAAAATAAGCTAGGCAACAATGTCAAAGTAGATCTGCCTGGCGGTAGCTTGCAGATCCGCTGGCAGGGCGAAGGTCACCCGGTCAAGATGACTGGCCCCGCCGAGCATGTTTTTGATGGACAAATAGCCTTATGAGTGAATTAAGCAAAGAGCAAATCGCCGACTATCTTAAAGACAACCCAGACTTTCTGCTGCAACACCCCGAGGTGTTCGCCGCGATGAACCTGGGTGCAACGCATGAAAGCGTCGCCTCTTTGCAATTACGCCAGCAACAAGTGCTGCGCGAACAAAATCGTGCGCTGCAACAACAGTTACAACAATTGGTCGCTCAGGCGAAACAAAATGAAAAAGTGTTTCAAGTATTCAGCGCCTGTCATCGCCAGCTGATGCGGGATGCCGAGTTTGTCGAACTGGCGGCGGGACTGGAAGCCCTGATCTGCGAACAATTGCAGATCAGTGAGTGTAAACTGATTAAGTTCACCGACGAGCTACAACCCTTGCTGGATAAACGCCTGGAGCAAAACAATCACTACCTTGGCCGCCTGTCAGAGCAGGAACAAGCGCTGATCTTTGCCGGCCAGAGCAAAAGCGCCGCCTTATACCTGATTGGTGAATTACCATCACCGTTAGCCATTTTGGCCTTTGCCAGTGAAGATGAACTGCACTTTGAACCGGCCCAGGACAGTCTGTTTATCTTTGAATTTGTCAAAGCCCTGCAAGAGCGCTTAACAGCCCTATCATGAGCGAGTCGCAGGCTCTCACCTTTGCCGTGATGACCGACAGCTGGCGCTTACCCGTGAGCGACTATCACCATTATCTGCGCTATGAAAAACAATACTCCAGTCACACCTTGGAGCAATACCAGCGGCAACTCCTAGAGGTGGCTCGATACTTTTATGATGACCGGGATGGCTGGTTGACCATTAGCGGTGACGATATTCGCCGTTATGCCATGTCATTGCGTGCCAAGGGCTTGGGGGCTCGCACCGTCAACCTTAAGCTCAGTTGCCTGCGCGCCTTTTTTCGCTTTTTACGGGCCTATAATCCACACCTTGATAACCCGGCGCAATTTGTAAAGGGCCCCAAGTTTGATAAGCCGCTGCCCCGCAATCTGGATATTGAACAGATGCATCAACTGCTTGAGATCGACGATGACGATCCGCTCGCCATCCGCGACAAGGCCATGATGGAATTAATGTACTCCAGTGGACTGCGGATCAGTGAGTTGGTTAATACTAACTGCAATGATATCGATTTGCGCAGTGCTGAAATTCGTGTCCTAGGTAAGGGTAATAAAGAACGCTTGGTACCGGTGGGTTCGCAGGCCATTACCGCAATTAATGCCTGGCTCAAGGTGCGCGGCGCCTTTGTCGGTGCCGACCCCGAGGCACTGTTTTTATCGAAACGGAAAACCCGTATTTCAGTGCGTCATGTACGGGAGCGCATGCGTGAATGGGGAGTCAAACAAGGCCTGAGTGCTCAGGTTCATCCTCATAAATTGCGCCACTCCTTTGCCTCTCATGTCCTGCAATCAAGCGGCGATCTGCGGGCGGTGCAGGAACTACTGGGCCACAGCAGTTTGTCGGCAACCCAGGTTTATACCCATTTAGACTTTCAACACCTGGCCAAGGTGTATGATAATACCCACCCCAGAGCTAAAAAACAGAAGTAACAGCCCGAATGATGCGATTTAATCGAGCCATGGCTCCCGCCAAGGTACTGAGCTTTGACCTGGACGACACCCTGTATGATAACCACCCTATCATCAAGGCAGCGTTGCAGGCACAGCAGGATTATTTGCTTACCCTACCGGGATGGCTGGAGCAAGGCGATGATTTTTGGCTAGACTGCCGTCGCATCGTGATTGCCCGTGATCCAGCGCTGGCTCATGATGTTACGCAAATTCGTAAGCAAGCGCTCACTTACGCCATGGATAAGATTGGGGTAGAACAATACCATGCTGACAATGCCTACGAGATTTTTGCCGAAGCACGCAGCAAGATCACCGTAAGCGATGAGATATTAGCCCTGCTGGAATCGCTTAAACGTAAATATCGACTGATCGCCATTACCAACGGCAATGTCGATGTCTCCAAGTTCAACCTCAGAGATCAATTCGAGTTAGTCTTGATGGCCGGGCCCGATGGCAAGTCCAAGCCTCATCGGGATTTATTCGATCATGCCGCCGAGCGTCTTGGGGTTGCGAACCAGGAAATCATCCATATCGGCGATAGCCTGGACACAGATGTGCAAGGTGCGAACAATGCCGGATGTCGCAGCATTTGGCTCAATAATCAAGGCATTCAATATGCCTATAAGGGTCTGCCTTGCTGTGAGATTGACGACATCATGGCATTGACGGAGCTAGGTTAAATACGAACTAAAGTGCTTTAACCATATAGCTACGACGCCCATCAAGAGGGTAATCAGCTAGCGCGAAGACCTCCTCGTAACCATGGCGGCGATAAAAGTCGGGAGCCTGGAACTCCAGGGTATCGAGTACGGCCTTTGTCGCACCCAATTCCTTGGCTGCCCGCTCCAGTTTATAAAAAAGTTCGTTGGCGTAGCCTTGCCCCCTGTGCTCAGGGTTGACCCATAACCAATCGATGAGTAGCCAATGGCCAAAGCATCGTCCAGCAATGCCCGCAACCACTTCTCCCTTATCATTGCTGACTCTAAAACCGAGGTTTTGTCTTTGTACGGGCCAATGTGACTTGTTAAAAGCAACCACCTGTTCTTTAAGCCAATCACTTAATTGCTCACTGCTGTCACTGACAATTTCGTACCGTCTCATTATCTAACTCCCGAAGTACCCATGGCGCCTATGTTAACTAATATGAGAACAAGCAGTTAGCGGTAAATTGCCGATAATTCGCTTGCTAAGGCATACCTGTTTATAAAAACAGTATTCTATTTAGCCAAAGCAGAACTCTTGTTATACTTGCCAAACTAACAATAGGTGGATGTGGCGATGGATGTATCTGAATTACTTGATGGCTTGAACGATAAACAACGAGAGGCGGTAGCAGCACCCTTGCAAAATATGCTGGTTCTTGCCGGTGCGGGCTCAGGTAAAACCCGGGTATTGGTCCATCGTATCGCCTGGTTGATGCAGGTAGAAAACGCCTCACCCTATAGTGTCTTTGCGGTGACCTTTACCAACAAGGCGGCCAAAGAAATGCGTGCCCGAGTCGAACAAACCATTCAAGGCTCCGCCGGTGGCATGTGGATTGGTACCTTCCACGGTTTGGCCCATCGTATTTTGCGTGCTCACCACCGTGAAGCAAAATTGCCTGAGTCTTTCCAAATTCTCGACAGTGATGATCAGCAACGTATGATACGCCGCTTGCTTAAGGCCATGAATATCGACGAAAAGAAATGGCCGGCAAAGCATATCGCCTGGTATATCAGCGCCAAAAAAGATGAGGGCCTGCGCCCTGGCGACATTCAAGCCTATGACGTCAACGAACAGCTATTACAGAGGGTATACGGCGCCTACCAAGAGGCCTGTGACCGCGCCGGTTTAGTCGACTTTGCCGAGATCCTGCTACGCTGCTACGAAGTGCTGCAGCAACAACCTGCGCTGCTGCGTCACTATCAGCAGCGCTTTGCCCATATTCTGGTGGACGAGTTCCAGGATACCAACACAATTCAGTATCGCTGGCTGGCTCTGATCGCCGGTGATACCAACTCCATGATGATAGTCGGCGACGACGACCAAAGTATCTATGGCTGGCGTGGGGCGCGTATTGAAAACATTAAACGCTTTTTGGACGACTTTGATGCCGAAACCATTCGCCTGGAACAAAACTATCGCTCCACGGCAACGATTCTAAAAGCGGCAAACTCGCTGATTGAAAACAACTCCGAGCGTATGGGTAAAAGCCTGTGGACCGATGGTAACCAAGGTGAGTCTATTTCCATCTATGCTGCCTTTAACGAGCTGGATGAGGCCCGTTTTATTGTCGGCAAAATTAAAACCTGGCTCGAGGCCGGCAATGCCCTCAGTGACAGCGCCATCTTGTATCGTAATAACGCCCAATCCCGTGTACTGGAAGAGGCTTTACTGCAAGAGGGCATGAAATACCGTATTTATGGCGGCATGCGTTTCTTCGAGCGTCAGGAGATCAAAGATGCCCTTAGCTATTTACGCCTGGTAAGTAATCGCCAAGACGACGCCGCCTTTGAGCGTGTAATCAACACGCCCACCCGCGGCATCGGGGATAAAACCCTCAGCCATATTCGTGACTGTGCCCGCGCCGAGTCACTGCCGCTTTGGTATGCCGCCAAGGCAATCATAGAGCAAAAGCATTTATCCGGCCGCGCCGCCACCGCGGTAACCCGGTTCTTGGAGTTAGTCGATGGCATCGAAGCCCATATTGGCGATCTGACTTTGGCCGAGCAAACCAAGTACGCCATTGAAAATACCGGCCTTATGGCCATGTATCAGGCGGAAAAAGGTGAAAAAGGCCGGGCTCGCGTAGAGAACTTAGAAGAATTAATCAACGCCTGCGAGCAATACGAATTACCGGTAGATGAAGAGTTTTCATCGCCACTGCAAGGCTTCCTAGCCTACACCTCGCTAGAGTCCGGTGAAGGTCAGGCCGAAGAGCATGAAGATGCAGTGCAGATGATGACATTGCACTCGGCAAAAGGCCTGGAGTTCCCGCTTGTCTTTATGGCCGGTGTTGAAGAAGGCATGTTCCCATCGCAACAAAGCCAGGAAGAAAGCGGTCGCTTAGAGGAAGAGCGTCGCCTTTGCTATGTAGGTATGACCCGTGCCATGGATAAGTTGTATATCACTCATGCGGAAAGCCGTCGCCTCTATGGTCAGGAAAAGTATCACAGCCCATCACGCTTTTTGCGAGAGCTACCCGATGACTGCGTCGAAGAAATTCGCGTTAGAACCAAGGTCACCGCGCCGCAACAGTCGGGCCGTTTTAGCCCATCGCTAACACAAGCGGCGTTTGCCGATAGCGGCTTTAATCTCGGCCAACGCGTGCTACATGCCAAGTTTGGCGAGGGCACGGTATTGAATTATGAAGGTGCCGGGGCCCAGTCGCGGGTGCAGGTAAACTTTGATGACGTTGGCAGTAAATGGTTGGTCACCGCCTATGCTCGCTTGCAAGCACTCTGAAGTCACAAACTTACTCAGCCAATTAAAGCGCCAGCGATGGCGCCAAGCGCTGTTATTGCGTGGCGAACGGCAATGGTGTTACGAGCAATTAATAGCGCTCCAGAAACTGACAGCCGCTCCATGGTATGTGCTCAGCAATAATGAAAAGTTGAGACAGGCCCAGTGGCCGCATCATCTGCACCAGATCCTGGGGCAAGAGCATGCCCACGCCGCCTACGACTGTTACAGCGGCTTTTACGCCGATAAACTCGCAGCGCTGGCGGGCACGGTGCAAGCCGGGGGCTTGTTGGTGCTTATGCTGCCGGAAGATACCAGCACATTTATCGACCCGGGCATGGATAAGCTGATTTCTTACGGTTACTCCACACCAACACAAAGCCATTTTTGGGCCTGGTTAGAACAGCAACTAGTAGAAACCGACTTTGTTAGCATCAAGCAATCTGCGGGGAGCTCGAATTGCATCACCTTGGTTGCCGATACCCCTGAGGGTAACGCTCAACCGGATACCAGCGAACAGCTAGCTGTCGTAGAGCAAATCATTAAAACCGCCAAGGGTAGAGCACATCGCCCCCTATTAATTAGCGCCGACCGGGGTCGTGGCAAGTCTGCCGCACTAGGTATAGCCGCCGGCCAGCTGAGCGATAAACGCATCATCTTATGTGCCGTTCAGCGTCGCGCGGTAAGTACCGTGTTTAAACACCTGAGCGATACGGCATCCCTTGCCGAGGCCAAGGACACAGATCTGAGTCTTGGTAATGTGGAATATATGCCTCCGGATCGCGTACTGCACGAGCAACCCAGTTGTGATCTACTCTTGGTCGATGAAGCGGCCACCCTGCCGATACATATTCTTAAACAGCTTTTGGCTATCTATCCACGCGTGGTCTTTGCCAGTACCCTAGCCGGTTACGAAGGCAGTGGCCGGGGTTACACATTGCGCTTTAAAGCCTATTTGCAAAGGCACTACTCTAACTTTCGCGAGCGCGTTTTAAACGAACCGTTTCGCTTCGCCTCGGGGGATCCCTTGGAACAGGGAATCAACAAATTACTGGTGCTTGATGCCGCCAGCAAGGAACTCCAGCCCTGCGAACAAGCATTAACTCATATTGCTATCGATACGGCTAAACTGCGCGAGCAGCCGGAATTGCTAAAGCAGGTGTTTGCTTTACTGGTGCTGGCCCATTATCAGACTTCGGCCAATGACTTTCGCCAATTACTGGATGCGCCGGGACAGCGTATTTACCTGAGCCGAAAAGGCGAGCAACTGGTCGCCGTGGCCGTTATTACCTTGGAAGGTCGCTTCGATGAGCAAATGGCGGCCCAGGTTGTAAGTGGTGAACGTCGTCCGCAAGGGCATCTTCTTGCTCAAAGCCTGGCGCAGCTAAGCGGTGAATCACAATTGGCGCAGGTATCCTGCGCGCGCATAGTGC
The DNA here is from genome assembly GCF_018334135.1 of Pseudoalteromonas sp. BDTF-M6. Classification (NCBI taxonomy): domain Bacteria; kingdom Pseudomonadati; phylum Pseudomonadota; class Gammaproteobacteria; order Alteromonadales; family Pseudoalteromonadaceae; genus Pseudoalteromonas; species Pseudoalteromonas sp. BDTF-M6. The sequence continues at coordinate 1,351 of NZ_JAGXTQ010000011.1, read as the reverse complement.
GTATTGCCGTGCACCCGCAGCTCCACCATCAGGGAATAGGGAGTGATTTGATGGACTTTATCGGTGACGATCTCACACAACATAAGGTTGCCATACTTGGCACCAGCTTTGGCGCTCACGCCAGCTTGCTTGAGTTTTGGCGGCGTCTAGGGCTTAGCATCATTAAGCTGGGCATTAAGCGGGATCATGTCAGCGGCGAATACAGCGCCCTAATGACGAAAGGACTCACTGAACAAGGCACCCAACTATTGTCACCGGTTATCAAGGCCTGGAGAGAAGATCTGCCGCACCTAATAGCGCATTACTTTGCCGACTTGGAGAGTAGACTCTTACTGCAATTATTAGGCGAATGCCCCGTGATGGAACCTCTTCATACCGATCATCACACCCTATGGCGCTATAGCCAGGGACATATTCCTCTAGCACAAGCCTATGGTGCCCTGCGGCGCTATCTTTTCAATAACTGGTCCACTCTAGCAGCAGCACCTAAAGAGACCCAGGACGTAATTCTAGGGCTTGTCTTTAACAATGCAGATGCCAAACCTGTCGAACTGAGTAAAAAGCAGTATCAGCAACTGCTTAAAGACTTTATTCAGCAACTTATCAAATAAAACAAAACGCCCCACCAGATCCTCTAAGCGTCAAACCCCACTCATTATGCGGGTTTCTTTTTTCGATGTTCTACCGATTAAACCAAGTTACGAAGCTATTCCAAAGCCGCCCTAACTTGCGCTACTTATCTAGCATGGATTTAGGGCTGCGTGATAACCACACCTGATGGCTACGGCTATCGATAGTCAAAGAATGTAGTAAGAATATTAAACGCCAGAAAGCAAAAAACCCGCTGCATTGCTGCAACGGGTTTCTTTAATAAGGCGCTGGTTCGCTACGAAGTAGTCGCTATGAAGTATGATGTTCTACTTTACTTCGGGCTATCCTGCCCTCCGCCCTACGGGCCGCCTACGGCGTTCAAATAGAACATCACGTCTTAAAAACGAAAAAAAACCAGCACTAGGCTTGGTTCTTCGTTTAATAAGGCGCTGGTTCGCTAGGAAGTAGTCGCTACGAAGTAGGATGTTCTACTTTACTCCGGACTATCCTGCCCTCCGCCCTACGGGCCGCCTTCGGCGTTCAAAAATGTTCCCGACATTTTTGTCACCTGCTCAAGTAGAACACCACGTCTTTAAAACGAAAAAACCCAGCACTAGGCTGGGTTCTTCGTTTAATAAGGCCCTGACGATGTTCTACTTTCACATGGCAAATGCCACACTATCATCGACGCTGTTTCGTTTCACTTCTGAGTTCGGCATGGGGTCAGGTGGTTCCAAAACGCTATGGTCGTCAGGAAAAA
>NZ_JAGXTQ010000010.1:0-44725 GCF_018334135.1 Pseudoalteromonas sp. BDTF-M6 | reverse complement strand
CCGTTGGTCACTCAGTTCAATTGAGACTCTAAATTTGTTTGCGTCATCTAGCGAACTAGAATCTGCTGTTAGAACTCAATCTGTACGAGTGCCCACACAGATGATTGCTTCATATTTTTAAAGAACATTGCGACTCGTTGTCGCTGCGGCTTTCACCGCTTCAGCACTTCGTGCCGAGGGTTGCGCATTTTACGCTTTCCCAACTTGTTGTCAACACTTAATTTTGAGAAAATTTTCATTTTTTCAAAACTGAGTTTTACTCGACTCAACCTTCACTTCGTATCGCTTGTTTGTAAGCTGTCCGCCGTGTCGGTGGATGCGCATTATAGGGAGATCGAAATTCAGATCAACACTTTTTTTAAAGATCTTTTCCGTTCGCTCAAAATATCAACAGAGCACCTTTTTTTGCTACTTAAATAACCAAATATTGGCCCGTTTTAGGGAATATAAATGAAGATCCTCCCTTTAAATGTTGCTATGTGAACTAATCTGGTTAAGATAAGGCTTTTCGTTTTGTTAAATTAATGTTTATTCCATGTATATTGGTAGATCACAATGACATCAGCTAATCTAAAAACAATTATAATCACCGTTTGTAGCGCGGTTTTAGGCTACATTCTTCTCGCTTTCGTTTTATCTACATCCTCTTTATCTGCACCATTGGCATTTGCATTGGGTGCGGCGATCACAGGGATCTTGTTGCTAGTACTTAATGGCAAAGGCGGCGTTGCAACGACAGAAGATGCCGCAGCAGACACGAAAACACTTTATGTAGGTAACCTTCCCTACCGTGCCAACGAACATATGGTTAAAGAACTATTCGAACAACACGGTATGGTGTTTAGCGTGCGCCTATTAAAAGATAAGCACACGGGTAAACGCCGTGGCTTTGGTTTTGTCGAGGTCGCGCTGAAAGATGCCGATACCATGATCAACCAGCTTAATGATAATGAATATCAGGAAAGAACGCTGAAGGTCAGAGAAGCAAAACAAAAACAAGATAACGACGAATAAAAAAAGAGGGCTAAGCCCTCTTTTTTATTGTGTACTGAATTAAGTTCGGTTAAATCCCATCACCATCTATATGCAGACCACACTCTCGGCTTAAACCGAAGAAACGTGTTTCTTCCTCGGTCATCCCCGGCTCAAGTTTGCGCGTGGTGTGTACATCACCCATAGACACGTAACCTTGCTCCCACAAAGGGTGGTAAGGCAAGTCATACTTACTTAGGTACTGATAGACGTCACGGTTACTCCACTCAATAATGGGATACACCTTAACGGTTCCTCGACTGATTTCGACAATGTTCTTGTCCTGTCGCGTGCTTGATTGCTGACGTCGCAAGCCACTGAACCAGGTTCCCGCCTCAAGCTCCTGCAAAGCCTGGGTCATGGGTTCTACTTTATTGAGCTGATTATAGAGTTTAATGCCGCCTTCACCCTGCTCCCATAACTTACCGTATTTTGCCTCTTGCCAGGCCGGACTCAACTGCGACTGATACACCTTTAAGTTAAGCTGCAAACGTTCGGTAAGCTGGTCGATAAATTGGTAGGTTTCTGGAAACAGATAACCGGTGTCGGTCAGGACCACAGGAATGTCCTTCTTAACACTGGTTACCAGGTGCAGCATTACCGCGGCCTGGATCCCAAAGCTGGAGGACAAAATATGCGTACCCGGCAAATTTTCCATCGCCCACTGCACCCTTTGCTCAGGTGTTTTCTCGGCTAAGATGGCATTGATATCGACTAACAGACTCTGCTGCTCGGCTTTATCAAGAGTTAATATCTGGCTAAATGCGCTCATTATCTTGTCCTCGCAGTGCGATTAAGCGTGAAAGTCTGTTTTTGATACCTTGACCTCTGCGACGATCCCTTGGCGGATCACAAAATCACCGAAGCCTTCCGCATCATTGCGCTCACTGGCCCAACGGCCAATTAGTTCATCAAGGGCATTGAGGTATGTCTCTTCACCCACGTTCTCCAAGTAAAGCTTGGGTATACGTGTTCCTTCGCGGTTACCGCCTAAATACAGGTTGTATTTACCCGGGCCTTTACCAACCAAGCCGGCCTCGGCCAACATAGCGCGACCACAGCCATTTGGGCAGCCGACCACACGCAAAATAATGTGATCCTCAGCAACACCATGCTTAGCCAATAAGGCTTCTGTCTTTTCAATTAGCTCAGGTAAATAACGCTCCGCTTCCGCCATAGCCAACGGGCAGGTCGGCAAGGCCACACACGCCATTGACGCCTTACGCTGCTCGGTATGTGAATCGTCGATAAGACCATGGTCACGCGCAAGGTGTTCAATCACGTCCTTTTGATCCGCAGGCACACCGGCAATGATCAGGTTTTGATTAGCCGTCATACGGAAATCCCCTTGGTGGATCTCGGCGATTTTACGGCAGCCTGTTTTCAGCGCTTTATCTGGGAAATCGAGAATACGACCATTTTGAATAAACACGGTGAGGTGGTGTTTACCATCGATACCTTCAACCCAGCCGAAACGATCGCCACGGTGAGTGAATTCATAAGGGCGACTCTGTTCAAACTTCACGCCGGCACGTTTTTCAACTTCCGCCTTAAAGGCATCGCTGCCAAAGGTATCCAGGGTATATTTGGTTTTCGCATTCTTACGGTTAACTCGGTTACCCCAGTCACGCTGTACCGACACCACGTGCTCGGCAATCGCCAAGGTGTGCTCAAGCGGCACATAGCCAAAGTCATCCGCCTTACGCGGATAGGTATTTACATCACCATGGGTCATGGCCAGGCCACCGCCAACCAAGACGTTAAAACCAACCAGCTTGCCGTTTTCAGCAATGGCCACAAAGTTTAGGTCGTTGGCATGCACATCCACTTCGTTATTCGGTGGAATGGTCACTGTGGTTTTAAATTTACGAGGCAAATAAGTCGAACCTAAGATCGGCTCTTCTGTGCTCTCGGATTTTTCACCATTTAACCAGATTTCGGCATACGCGCGGGTTTTTGGCAGCAGGTGCTCGGAGATCTTCGCCGCCCACTCGTAAGCTTCCTGGTGTAGTTCAGACTCCACGGGGTTGGTGGTGCACAGCACGTTACGGTTTACATCACCGGCGGTAGCGATTGAGTCGATGCCGACGCTATTGAGCATCTGGTGCATGTCTTTAATATTCGGCTTTAAAACACCGTGAAACTGGAATGTTTGACGGGTTGTTAGCCGAATCGAACCGTACATGGTCTTTTCTTCGGCAAACTTGTCGATGGCTAACCATTGCTCCGGCTTGATAATGCCGCCGGGCATACGGGCACGCAGCATCACGTTGTGCAAAGGTTCCAACTTTTGCTTAGCACGCTCAGGACGAATATCGCGGTCGTCTTGCTGATACATACCGTGGAAACGGATCAGCTGGAAGTTGTCGGCAGTAAAGCCACCGGTGATCTGATCCTTGAGATCCGCTTCTATGGTGCCGCGTAAAAAATTACTTTCGGTTTTTAAACGCTCATTGTCAGCAAACTTCGCCTGGGGATCGTGCTTGCTATTTGGCTTGTAATCGCTCATATCAATTCCTACATTCGGGGCGCTGACGGGCGCTTAATAAACATCTTTTTGGTAACGGTTAGCGCTGCGTAGCTCTTTCAGATACTGCTCGGCGCTGTCATCATCTTTGCCGCCATAGGCCTTGATCACATCAACTAAGGCCTGGTGCACATCTTTGGCCATGCGCGTGGCGTCACCACAGATATACACATGAGCACCCTGCTCTAACCAGGCAAAAACCTGCTCGCCCTGCTCACGGATACGGTCTTGCACATAAACCTTTTGCGCCTGGTCGCGGCTCCAGGCCACATCAACCTGAGTCAACAAACCTGACTTCAAATAGCCTTGAATTTCGGTTTGGTAGAGGAAATCCTGGGTAAAGTGTGGGTTGCCGAAAAACAGCCAGTTATTACCTTCTGCATCACGGGCTTCACGCTCTTGTAAGAAGGAGCGGAAAGGCGCAATACCTGTACCCGGACCTATCATGATCACCGGCGTATTATCGTCAGCAGGCAAACGGAAATTATCATTGTGCTCGGTAAACACCTTAATAGTCGCGCCTTCTTCGGCAAATCGACCCAGGTAACCCGAACAACCACCCAGGTGCTGCTCGCCAAAACCGTCGAACTCAACCACTGCAAGCGTCAGGTGCACTTCGTCTTCCACCTCGGCCTGACTTGAGGCAATAGAGTAAAGACGCGGCTGCACTTTGCGCAGGCTATCGACTAGCTCTTGGGCACTGACCTTGGCCGGGTTTTGGAAAATAACATCATAGGTTTGACGCGCTTCTATGTACTCGCGCATCGCCGCCTTATCTTCAACCAGAGCCAGTAACTCGGCGTTTTCAGTCAGGGCCGCGAACTTTTCTACAAAACCGGGATAAGACTGCGTGAGCTCCAGACGCTCGATTAACGCATCACGTACACTTAAGGTGTCATCGCCCAAGGCTACTTGGGTGTCGCCATCAAGTTCCAACGTAGCCAAGACCTTATCAACCTTGGTTTCATCGTTAAGGAAATACACACCCAAGGAATCGCCCGGTTGATACTGGATATCAGACCCTTCCAAAGAGATCTCAATATGACGCACGTCTTTCGTTGAGTCGCGACCGGTGATCTTCTGCACCGTCACTAACTCGGCAGCAAAAGGATTCTGCTTACTGTACTGACTCGCCGCACCGGCGGTCATCGGCATGCTCACCACATTGGCATTGGTTTGCTGGGCTTTAAGATCGGGTTCGAAGGCATCCAGGGCACCATTGATCCAAACCTCACTGTGGTCTTCATAATCCACATCCAGGTCGGCACGTTGATGGATCACCTCGGCACCCAGCTTAACTAAACGCTCTTCAAAATCTTTTGCGGTTTGGCAGAAAAACTCATAGCTGGAGTCACCTAAACCCAACACGGCAATTTTTACACCCGCTAATTTCGGTGCCTTTTTCGTGCTTAGGAATTCATACAGGGCTTCTGCATCTTCGGGCGGCTCACCCTCACCGTAGGTGGATACCACTATGCTAATAAACTGTTCTTTTTTCAGCGCCGTCGGCTTGTAATCGGCCATACTCACAAGGTTTACCGCCATACCGCGCGCTTGTGCCTGCGCTTGCAATTGTGTAGCCACACCCTTGGCATTACCTGTTTGCGAGCCATATAAAATGGTCAGAGTTGCTGCTTCTGCGACATTGCTCGCCGTGGTAGCCATACCACCGGCTAGGGCGGCACTATTAGCACTGGCGGCAAGATAACCACTGACCCAGGCTTGCTGAATTGGATTTAACTCGGCCACCAAACCTTGGAGCTTTTGCACCTGCTCCGGTGTAAGCGGGCTAGCCGCCGCGTTCAGCTGGTTTAACAACATCTTTTTTCCTCTAACCCAAAGCTGCATTGCCCTTGAGCCATGCAGTGTAAAATGTGTGTTTGCCCGGCAACAAAAAGGTCAATACCAGGCTATGGTGAGCATGAAGCATACCTAGGAGCGCTGGCAGGAAAAAAGAATAGAATCTGCTTTGTTATTCCAATTGGTTATTAATTTCGTTTTTTTCCAACAAAAACAGTTTAAAAGAGATTGCTCGATGGGTCGTAGGCCGATAAAAGCCTGAGGGTGACGGATGATTACCGACAAAGGAGTAGTAAAACAAAAAAGGCGCCACCAGGCGCCCTTCTAGATCTGTAGACCTTTACTGTTGCTCTGCGGCATAGATGGTCACTTCGATGCCGGCGCCAATAGCGGAAATACGCAATAAGGTATCGGCGCAGATCGCCTCGTTAAAACATTTAGGTGAATGCCCCGAGCTAAAACCTAAATCAAAGGTACGGCGTGAACAGCCTAACCACTGCTTAAGGGCAGCCTTAGAGCAAGACTCGATCAACTCACACAATTCATTAATGGCTTTATCCGGGCTGACTGCATCGCTATTGGCCTCAAAGCGCGCTAACTGACGGGTGTCGTCCTTGTCGTAGTGGAGCACCACGGCGCGCTTATCCAGGTCCGCAACCAGGGCACTGATATCCTGCTGCGATTCCAGCTCTAAATCAACGTTAAGAAATTGAATGTCTGCCATCTAGTGTTTTGCTCCCGTTCACGCCACAAGCCGGTTAGTTTAAATCTGCGCCATTGTGTCATATTGACCATTAATAACAAGAGCGTACACCAGGTTATCATTCCCTGGCCAAAAACATGATGAATAAACGCCTGTTTAAACATAGTTGAACAATTGATAAATAGGCGCCCATTTATGCCGGCTCTGCCCCGACATTAAGAGCGGAAGTGCTGTTTTAACAGTTGCGCAAAGGCTTGAACCTTGGCACTGCGATGCATTTGGTGATGGGTCACCAACCAGATATCGTGCTGCCAGTTCAACTCCTTGGGCAACACCGGACGCAACTGCGGATACAACCGGGCCACCTCTTTTTGCATACCGCCAATCCCCAAACCGTTGACCACGGCGCGGTTAGCATCGGAAGTCTCTGATACCCGCAGGGTAATTTGCGGCGCCGCAATATGCTCATCGACCCAGGCAAAATAGGGAACACGACTATTAAAACCGGCCACCCCGGAAATAAAATGATGTTGCTGCAATTGGCTTAGCGACTGGGGCTCTCCCATGCGTGCCAGGTAACGTTCATGGGCAAAGAGCCCTGAATCTCTGGAGCACAGGTGCTGGGCAATATAGTCTCCCTCATCCGGGCGCGGACCGGCACGCACGGCGATGTGGGCCTGACCATGATCCAGGCGCAAGCGCTTTTGATCTAAGAGTATCTCTAACTGCACCTGAGGATGGCGCTGCTGAAAAACCTCACATACGGGGGCCAGCATATCGATAAAACCACTGACCGTGGTCAAGAGTAAGGAGCCACTCAAGGTGGTATCCGCCGCCATAATGCTGCTGTGCAAAGATTCGAGTTGCTCGTTGATCTGCTCGGCACTGGCAAACAGCTTAGCGCCGGTTTCGGTGACCGTGTAGCCGCGGGCATGACGATGGAATAAACGGGTATTCAGGCTTTGTTCGAGGTGGTTAATACGCCGTAACACTGTGCTGTGATGCACCCCCAAGGCTTGCGCCGCCGAGGTTAAGGTGCCGCGGCGGGCAACCTCAAAGGCCACTTTAATATCCTGCCAATCGCTAAATTCGCTCGCCATGGGCTTTTCCTAATGTGTATATATGCACATAAGCTTTGCGTTTTTTATGCTTTTTTGCAAGTCGATTTTCTTTTAAAGTGACCACCAAGCATACAGCACACCTTGCCAAGCATAAGGATCACCACCATGTCTAACGCAAAAATTATCGCCCTAGCAGGCAGCCTACGTAACAACAGCTTTAACCACGCCGTTATCGCCCATGCCGCCGAGCTGGCAAAGCAACAAGGCGCCGAGGTAGAGGTGCTCTCTTTGGCCGAGCTCGACCTGCCTATGTTTAACGAAGACATTGAAGCTCAGGGCACGCCCGCAAACGTTAATCTTCTTAAAGACAAGTTACGTTCCGCGGATGCCATTTTGTTGGCCAATCCAGAGTATAACGGCTCGATCACCGCGGTATTAAAAAATGCCATCGACTGGGCCTCACGCACAGAGCCGGGTGCTGCACCGGCATTTCGCAATAAGGTCGTGGCCTTATTTGCCGCTTCACCCGGCGGTCTAGGTGGTCTGCGTGGCCTTAACCATGTTCGCGATATTCTTAGCGGTATCGGCGCCCTGGTACTAGGCGATCAGCTTGCCATTGGCGGTATCCACACACTGGTTGACGAGCAAGGCCGCATCAGCGACGCCGCCACCAGCGAGAAAATCAATGCGCTAACGGCACAATTGGTCTATGTCACCGAGAAACTAAACGGTTAAGCTGGAACGAAACCGATACAAGCCGATAAGATTGCTGGTTAAGAACAAGGCCTCCATCACCATGGCGACCGGCGAGCCGGCAATCACCGCAAAGGCCAACCAAAAGCAGGTGCCGAACAACATGCTGACACGCATACGCACCTGCTGCCCCTGAAAAGCCGCATAGGTTTGCAAACAACTGCCGGCCACCGCCAATAAGGACCACCAGGAATCCATTACCAAGACGCCAAGCACTAAGGCACAAAGGATAAAAAAGCGCATCAATTGCCGACGCTGATAGCGCATGCTGATGGCATACCGTACCGAGGCCAGCGCCATCAAGGCCGCCCCTGCCGGCTGTTGCAACAACACATAATGAATGGACGTCAATGCCGTCGAGGCGACCAAACAGGCCAACACATAGTGACGGCGGTAGAATTGAAACGACATTAAATCGAGCGCCACGGCAATGGCCGCGAGCACTTGTGAGATCAGATAATAGGTCATGCTTCCTCCGGGCACCGATAATGACCGGACGATGGCAAAAACGCCTTAACCTTTGTTAATTGATCCCTAATCGAGCCCGAATACGTGACAGGCTAACCGCACTGATCCCCAGATACTTGGCCACCTGCTGCAGGCTCAGCTGTGTCAGCCAGTGGCGGCGATGTTGATAGAGGTATTGGTAGCGCTGCTGCGGTGTTTGCAATAGCAAAAAGGCCTCTTTCGCTTCTTTGTACAACACCTGCTGTTTTAACAAGGCCAGTACCAGGGCTTGCCAGTTTGGTTGAGATAAGACTTGGATAGGCACGCGCAACAATTGGCTCGGTTTGAGCACTTCAATATTATATTGGGCGGCACCTTGATTAATCCAAGCGCTGTAGAGAAACACCAACTCCCCGGCAAAATAGAACTCTTTATAATGTTCAGTGCCCGCTTCATCCAGATGGGTCGCCACCAGCACGCCGGAGACAATATAGTAGGCGTATTCCTGTATCTGCCCTTGGCTCAGCAAACGCTGTCCCGGCGCCATGTCTAGGGAGGACTTATCCTGTGTCGATTCTATCTGCGCTTGCAGCTGCCGGTTGAGCTCCAGGTTGACCTCGCCCAGTCCTTCATAGGCCATGTCGGTTCCTTTAACTTGCCGACTGGCTGGCCGACTGAGCCGCTAATTTGGCTTTAATAAAATCGCCATGACTGACATAGAGCAAGTCGGCCACACGACGCACCACATGCTCCTCATGTTTATCCAGCTCGCCGTCCGCATAGGCCAGTTGCCACAAGAGTTGCACTATTTCCACCCTTTGATCGGCACTGGTATGCTCATTGATCTGCTTGGAAAAGCGAAAATAATCAATGGCCTCGTCCAGGTCTTGGGTGGCGGCTTGGATCAGGGTGCTGACTTGTGCTTGGTCCAGGGCAAAGTACTTTTGCAGTAAGGCCTGTAACACCTCTTGCTCTTGCGCCTGTAGCTCGCTGTCGGCGCGCATCACCTCGATTAACAAGGCGGCTACGGAGATATTAAAATTCGGTAACTGCGGCTGCTCAGAGGTTGCCGCTAGGGAGGTAAAGAACTGCTTAATATGCTCTAACATGGCAGGGCCCTCGGTAAGTGTTACACTCACTGTAAAGGATACATGGCGTACAGACAACAGGGGCCGTTAATGACATTGAATACACGCCTGCTGGCAAGCTTGTCGATCTTGCTGGCAGCCAGTAGCTACGCGCAAGCACCTGAGGGCAAGCGCGAGAAGCTTTATGACTTCGACGAAAAGGTCCATTACTACCAAACCAAGCTGGCAGATAAACGTTATCGTCTGGAAGTGGTTGCCGATGACTACCAACACTTTCAACGCCAAAGCGTGTTTTTGCTGCGTCACGCCCGCAAACTCTGCCGCACAGGCTCCTTTAAGATCCTGGTGTTTGAAGGCGTGCAGGAATACGACCGCTTCCCTACAAACCCCCGCGCCTATGAACCCAATCTACTTACCGAAGTACAGTGTGACTAGTCACTATATCCCCAAGGCGCGGCTGGCGCTGCAATGGGCTTGGTCAGGTCAAAGTCGACACGAAACTCACGCCCTTCGCGTACTAAGCGGTAAGTGAACTTTTCAGGGTAGATATACATTTGCCAGGTGTTACCGATGGACTGGGGAATACCCTGGGCCACAAACAGTTCTTTGGAATATTGATCCGCCGGGAAAGACTGCACATTGGCATAGCCGGCATCCAAAGTATGACCGCCATACATGGTTGACGCGTCATCCGTGCCATCTTCATGGCGGTGATCATGCTTCAAGCTCAAACCGCTGCCTGTTTTAGTGATAATCCAGGTACGTGAAGCATCCTCACCCACGTGAAAGGGAACTTGTAATTCTCGCTCTGTGCATCGACGAACATGCATGACCAATTTCGCCTCGCTAAAACTGCTTGGCCCGGCGTTATCAACGCTCACCTTCCCTTCATAGGCTTTGCCACAATGCGCCTTAATCTTGTCAAAAAACGCATCCTGAGTAGGGATAGACACTAAAGGGGCTGGGCGTGCAGCGGCCGTGGTACTCAAAGTTATTACGGCCGCACTAATGGCAAGGGCTAATTTCATGCTGTTCATCCATTACAAAAATAAAGCGCCATAGTAGCGCTTTAATTATGTGTATTGCGAGTTTTTGAGATTATTGCCAAGGACGCTCGGCCTGTAACTGCTGCTCAAAGGCCTCGATTTGCGGATTAAATTGCTCGGTGACGCCGATAAAGTCCAGGCCGCTAAGCAAACGCTCCTTAATATCGCCGCGTACCTCAAAGGCAATGGGCGCAAAGGCCGGGCTCAGCAATTGCTGGTTTTGCAGATCAACCTCGATATGCAAGGGCGTGTCGCCCTGCGCCAGGGCAAATAAGGCGTCGAGTTGCTCGCCGGGCAAGGTAATGGCCAGCATCTGGTTATTGGCACAGTTATTAAAGAAAATGTCGGCAAAGCTTTCGGCAATGATCACGCTGAAACCGTATTGCTTTAACGCCCAGGGCGCGTGCTCACGGGATGAACCACAACCAAAGTTATCGCGACTCAGCAGCACGCTGGCGCCCTGGTATTGTGGATAGTTAAGCACAAAGCTCGGATCCGGGTCACCGCTTTCCAGGTAACGCCAATCGTAAAACAAGGCCTTATCAAAACCATCACGACTGGTGGAGGTCAAAAACTGTTTTGGAATTATCTGATCCGTATCGACATTATTTTTATCCAAAGGGGCGACTAACCCAGTGTGAAAATAGCTCATGAGTTGGCTCCTTGAATATCGACGAAGTGACCGGCAATGGCGGCCGCGGCGGCCATGGCTGGGCTGACCAAATGGGTGCGACCACCGCGTCCCTGACGGCCTTCAAAATTACGGTTTGAGGTTGAGGCACAGCGCTTACCCGGCGCTAAGCGATCATCATTCATCGCCAGGCACATGGAGCAACCGGGCTCGCGCCATTCAAAACCAGCGGCCTTAAAGATTTCCGCCAGGCCTTCTTCTTCCGCTTGTTTTTTCACTAGTCCTGAGCCGGGCACAATCAAGGCTTCAATGCCAGAGGCTACCTGCTTACCGGCAACAATCTCGGCGGCAGCGCGTAAGTCCTCGATACGGCTATTGGTACAGGAGCCGATAAACACGGTATCGACTCGGACCTCACTCAACTTTTGCCCCGGCTTAAGATCCATGTATTTCAAAGCGCTGCGAATGGCATCGGCCTTGATTAAATCTGCCTCTTGCTGCGGATCGGGAATAGGCTCATTCACGCCTATGACCTGCTCCGGACTGGTACCCCAGGTGATTTGCGGCTGGACTGAGGCGGCGTCTATTTCGATGACCTTATCAAACACCGCATCGGCGTCACTGCGCAAGGTCTGCCAGTAAGCCACGGCGGCGGCAAAGTCTTCTCCACGCGGCGCAAACGGACGGCCCTCGAGGTAAGCATAAGTTTTTTCATCCGGGGCGATTAAGCCAGCCTTGGCTCCCATTTCTATGCTCATATTGCACAGCGTCATGCGCGCTTCCATAGACAAGGCTTCAATGCCGGTGCCGCAGAACTCGGCCACATAACCGGTGCCACCGGCAGTGCCCAATTGACCTATCACCGCCAAGATTAAATCTTTTGCCGTCACAGTAGGGCGTAGAACGCCATTGACTTGAATTTTTAACGACTTGGCTTTTTTCTGCTGCAAGGTCTGGGTAGCCAGCACGTGTTCAACCTCGGAAGTACCAATGCCGTGCGCCAGGGCACCAAAGGCACCATGGGTGGAGGTATGGCTATCACCACAGACTATGGTAGTGCCGGGCAAGGTGATACCCTGCTCGGGCCCCATAACATGGACGATACCCTGGTTAATAGAATCAAGATCGTACAAGACGATGCCGAATTCTTTGCAGTTTTGCGCCAAGGCCTGCAACTGGTTACGCGACACCTCGCTGGCGGCCTCCAGTGAGCGGCTCTTGGTGGAAACGTTATGATCCATGGTGGCAAAGGTTTTTTGCGGGCAACGCACCGGGCGGTTTTTCTCGCGCAGACCGGCAAAGGCCTGAGGCGAGGTCACCTCATGCACCAGGTGACGGTCGATATAAAGCAAATCGGTTTGTTCGTTTAAGTGGGCAACACAATGCGCCTGCCAAATTTTGTCGTATAGGGTCTGGGCCACTTGCTGGTTCCTCATTCTCGGTTAAATACGCTCAACAATGGCCTTGGCCACATCTTTGGTGCTATAGCCCGCGTGCGGGAAAATATCCGGGGTGCCGACACCGGCGGCCACCGCTTCGGCCACCGCTTTTTCAATGCGCCGCGCCGCCTCGTCCTGGCCCAGGGAATAACGCAACATCAAAGCTGCACTCAAAATCTGCGCTATGGGGTTAGCAATGCCCTGACCGGCAATGTCCGGGGCCGAACCACCAGCCGGTTCATACAGGCCAAAACCGGATTGATTCAGGCTCGCCGACGGCAGCAAGCCCATGGAGCCGGTGATCATCGCACACTCGTCGGAAAGGATATCGCCGAACAGGTTATCGCAGAGCAGCACATCAAACTGGCTGGGTTGTTTAACCAACTGCATGGCGGCGTTATCGATATAAATATGATCCAGAGTGACATCCGGGTAGTCACGACTCACCTCATTAACCACCTCACGCCATAGCACGCTGGTTGCCAACACATTGGCCTTATCCACCGAAGTCACATGATTTCGACGCAGGCGCGCGGCATCAAAGGCAAAACGGGCGATGCGCTCAATTTCTTCACGAGAATAAGTCTGGGTGTCAAACGCTGCTTCCTTCACACCCGTGCCACTACGACCCTTTTCACCAAAATAAATGCCGCCTGTTAGCTCACGCACACACAAAATATCGAAACCGTTGGCGCTGATGTCCTGCCGTAGCGGCGACGAGTGACTTAACGCCGGTAATAGTTGTGCCGGACGCAGGTTACAAAACAAGCCAAAGTGTTTGCGCAGCGGCAACAAAGAAGCCCGCTCCGGCTGTTTTTCCGGTGGCAAGCCCTCCCATTTGGGACCACCGACGGCACCAAACAAAATAGCGTCGGCACGTTCGCAGGCTGTTAGCGTGTGCGCCGGCAAGGCTTCACCAAATTGATCGATGGCGCAACCGCCTACCGCATGGTGATCCAGGGTTAAGGCAAAGCCAAACACCTCACTGGTTGCCGCTAAAACCTGCTCGGCCGCCGCCATTACTTCAGGGCCAATGCCGTCGCCCGCTAACACGGCGATCCTATAACTTTGTTGACTCATCCTGCTTTCCTTTGTTGCTTTAAGTTCGAAACCTGCTGGGCTCGATGAATAATGTTGTACACACGCACCATGGCATGCACCGAGGCTTCGACTATGTCTGCCGCCAGGCCCGCGCCGTGATAGGTACGCCCTTGATATTTAGCAATAATATCCACTTGTCCTAAAGAGCTGGCGCCCTGCCCGGTGGCATCCAGGTTGTATTCGATCACCTCCACATCCATGCCGGTTAAACGGGCCAAGGCGGCAAACGAGGCTTCGACCGGACCATTGCCCGTGGCCGCTTCTTGTTTCTGCTCGCCGGCCACACTAAGGCCGATAGTCGCAGTGGCTACGGATTGGGAGTTTGAAGTGGCATTGACATACTGCAATTGGTAATGCTGGTCCTTATCGCGAATTTGATTAAAGTAGATCATCGCTTCCAGGTCGTAGTCATACACAGTGCCCTTTTGGTCGGCCAGCTCCAAGAAGCTGGTATACAAGCTGTCCATATCATAGTCGTCGCTATGATAACCAAGCTCACTTAGGCGGTGCTCTATCACATGACGACCGGAGCGCGAGGTCATATTTAACTGGTTGCTGGGCACGCCGACGCTTTCCGGCGACATGATTTCATAGGTGTTTTGCGCCTTTAGCACCCCATCCTGGTGGATACCCGAGCTATGGGCAAAGGCGTTTTCACCGACAATGGCCTTGTTTGGCTGCACCGGCATATTGCAGATTTTCGCCACCTGACGTGAAGCCCGATAAATCTCCTCGCTGCGAATATCCGTGCTCACCTTAAGGTGGTCTTGGCGCATCTTCATGATCATCGCCACCTCTTCTAATGAGCAGTTACCGGCGCGCTCACCTATGCCATTGACCGTGCATTCGATTTGTCGCGCCCCCGCTTGCACGGCGGCAATGGAATTAGCCACCGCCAAGCCCAAGTCGTTGTGGCAATGTACGCTAAGGCGCGCTTTATCTATGTTTGGCACGTTATTCATTAAATGATGGATCATCGCAGCATACTCATCCGGAGTGACGTAACCCACGGTATCCGGCAGGTTGATGGTACTGGCACCGGCGGCAATGGCCTGCTCGACGATACGGCAAAGATGATCATGGGGCGTGCGCCCGGCATCTTCGCAGGAAAACTCCACATCGTCGGTGAAGTTACGGGCCTGCTTAATGGCCTTCACCGCCATGGCGGTGGCATCGTCTAACGACATTCGTAACTTGTGTTCTAAATGCAATGGGCTAGTGGCGATAAAGGTATGAATTCGCCCCTGCTGCGCCGGTTTTAAGGCCTCGCCGCAGGCTTCGATGTCTTTGGCCACCGCTCGCGCCAAGCCGCAGATCACCGGCCCTTTTACTTCGCTGGCAATACGCTGCACGGCACGAAAGTCCGCGGGACTGGAAACCGGAAAGCCCACCTCCATCACATCAACATTAAGGCGACTGATGGCATGAGCGAGCTGCAGCTTGTCGTCTTCGGTCAAACTTGCCTTCAGTGCCTGCTCACCATCGCGTAAGGTGGTGTCAAAGATCCAAACCTTGTCTTGCATTTTCTGTCCTCATCCTCAGTGCCCAATGCCAAAAATATCAATGCTAGAAATAAAAAACCCCGCATGTTGCGGGGTCTTATTGAGTTTCTGTGTCACACACAGCCAACGCGCTACGCCCCGCAGTCTTGCTCTAGGAGCAGCAGAGTGAGTAGACGAGTAATTGACTGATTAATGTGCATCATGGGTATTCGTTCGTTAGTAAGTTGGCTAATTTTTAACACTAACCCAGGGGTCCAGGCAAGCATAAAAAATCCAATAAAAACGAATAAAAGCCCCTCGTAAAGGAAAATAATTCCAGCAATCGAATTAAATCGGGATATAAAAACCAAGGTGGGAATAGATAGCACAGAGACTAGCTCCGTGCTGCGGGATCCCTGCGTATATTATTTTATTTTAATGGCAGGGCTTATTTGCTGTTTTTTTGCGCGTAATGATAACCACCAAAGGAAATATATCTGAGTTGCCACTGCAAGCGCTCCACCAACTCCTCGCGGGCCTGGCCTTCTAAGTCCAGCGCTTCGGCACCCGAGGTAAAGACGATGGTGACCATGGCTTCGGCCTGCATATAGGCATGATGGCTATCGCACTGGGTTTCCCCTTCGAGGTAATGCGCCAGCTCCAGGATAAAGTGCTTAATCTCGCGGGCAACGGCGGAACGAAATGCCTTTGAGGTACCCGAGCGCTCCCGCAGCAGCAGTCGAAACTGGTTGGGCTGGTTATCGATAAACTCCATAAAGGTGAGCACCGAGGTGGAGATCACGCTGCCGCCAATAGCAATACGACGACGAGCCTGGCGCATCAGCTGACGCAGGGTCAAACCGGCCTCATCAACCATGGTCAAACCCAGCTCATTCATGTCTTTAAAATGGCGATAGAAAGAAGTTGGGGCAATGCCGGCTTCCCGGGCTACCTCACGCAAACTGAGATTTGAAAAACTATGCTCAGCGCTCAATTGGTTAAAAGCCGCCGCAATCAATGCTTGACGGGTTTTCATTTTTTGCTGGGCACGAACTCCGGCCATGGTTGCCACCTAAGCTGATAAAAACTCAAGTCTAATACTTGACGCTAAGAGATTGAACCTCTATTTTAGCGTACACTTGTACGCTGAGATTTTTTATTAATGAAAAAACCACCTCTTTTATGGCTTAATGTGCTGTTTTTCAGCCTATCCTTTTTGGCCGCGATTACCCTGGTTCCCTGGTACGGTATAACCCATGGCTACAGTGCTACCCATTGGTGGGCCTTTGTCGCCTGTATGTTTTTCGCCGGTCTTTCAATCACCGCCGGATATCACCGTTTGTGGGCCCATAAAGCCTATGAGGTGCACCCAGTTATTGAAGTTATCTTTGCACTCGGCGGCGCCTTTGCCCTGCAAAACAGCGCCCTGCATTGGAGCAGCGATCACAGGGTACACCATGGTCAGGTGGACGATCCGGTCAAGGATCCCTATGCCGCTACCCGAGGTTTCTGGTATAGCCATATCGGCTGGATGCTGCGCGATTATCAGGGCGAAGCCTACGGCAATTACAGCAATGCCCGCGACCTGCAACGCAACAAGGTAGTGATGTGGCAACACAGACATTATATGAAGTTGGTGGTCTTGATGAATTTAGGCCTGCCCTTGCTCCTGGGGGTTATTTTTGGCGACATCATCGGCATGCTGTTACTGGCGGGCTTATTGCGCTTGGTGTTATCACAACACTTTACCTTCTTTATCAATTCCCTCGCCCATATTTGGGGTTCGCGTCCCTACACCCAAAAAAATACCGCCCGTGATAATGGCCTGCTGGCACTACTTACCTATGGCGAGGGCTATCATAACTTCCACCATATTTTTGCCAGCGACTATCGCAACGGCATTCGTTGGTGGCACTACGACCCGACCAAGTGGATGATCCGAACCCTTGCCTATGTGGGGCTAGCGAAAAAGCTCAAGCGCACCCCAGTAGAGCGCATTGAACAGGCCAAGGCACAAACCTTGCTGACTAAAACCAAGGTCGAACTTGCCGCTATGGAAGTTGCTCATGATAAACTAGCGCTTCTGCAAAACGAGTATGAAATATTACTGAAAAAGCTGCAGCATTTTTGCCAGGCACAGAAGCAGGTACTTGAAGCAAAAAAGAATTCGATGCTGCAACAATGCGAAAAATCCGCTTTAATGAAGCAATATCATGAATTAGAAGATGCGTGGCAAACACAAAAGCAAGCCTGGTTAGCGTTAAATGCGCGCTTACTTAAGGCGCATAGCTAAGGCTAGGCAAGTTGCCAAGTATCAAGGGTAAAGGAGTGAGCGTGGCCAAACAAACCACAAGTAAGAAGAAACCCGAGGCGTCATACCAGTATGACGCCATTATTATTGGCACCGGACCGGGGGGCGAAGGCACCGCCATGAACCTGGCCAAAAGCAATAAAAAGGTGGCGGTGATCGAACGCCAGCGTGCCGTCGGCGGCGGTTGCGTGCATTGGGGCACTATTCCTTCCAAAGCCCTGCGCCACTCGGTTAGTCGTTATATCGAATACAAGGCCAACCCCTTGTTCCATATCTCCGAGCGCCCAAGCCGTCTCACCTTTGGCGATATCCTGCACCACACCAGTGCGGTGATCTCCAAACAATCAAACTTGCGCAGTAGCTTTTATGAGCGTAACCGCATCGATCTCTATCAAGGTGATGCCAGCTTTATCGACAAGCACACGGTGCAAGTGCAACACCAGGATGGAACAATTGAGCAGCTGAGCGCGCCCACCATAGTGATCGCCACAGGTTCGCGTCCATATCGTCCGGCAGATATCGACTTTAATCATCCCCGCGTCTATGACAGCGACACCATTTTAAACCTGCAGCACGATCCACAACGCATCCTGATCTATGGTGCTGGTGTGATTGGTTGTGAGTACGCTTCTATTTTCAAAGGCTTAGGCACCAAGGTTGATTTGGTCAACACCCGAGACCGATTGCTGGCCTTTATGGACGACGAAATTTCTGATGCCCTGAGCTATCACTTTTGGAACAGTGGCATCTTTATTCGCCATAACGAGGAGTTCGATCGCGTCGAAGCGCGCGACGACGGCATCATTATGCACATGAAATCAGGCAAACGGGTTAAGGCCGACTGCCTGCTCTTTGCCAATGGCCGCACCGGTAACACAGACACATTAAACCTGGCGGCGGTGGGCTTAAAGGCCGACAGTCGTGGCCAACTTAAGGTCAACGAAAGTTATCAAACCGAAGTCGGTAATATTTATGCGATCGGTGATGTTATAGGCTATCCAAGCCTGGCCAGTGCAGCCTTCGACCAGGGTCGTATCTGTGCCGATGCCATAGTTAAAGGCGAATGTAACGAAAAGCTGATCATCGATATCCCCGCCGGCATTTATACCATCCCAGAAATGAGCTCAGTGGGTAAAACCGAACAGCAGCTTACCGCGGCGAAAATTCCTTACGAGGTGGGCCGCGCCCAGTTTAAACATTTGGCGCGGGCACAAATTGCTGGTACAGAGGTAGGCAGCCTGAAAATTTTATTCCATAGCGAAACCAAAGAAGTACTGGGTGTACACTGCTTTGGCGAGCGCGCCTCGGAGATAGTGCATATCGGCCAGGCCATCATGGAGCAGAAAAATGGCGGCAACAATGTCGAGTATTTCGTCAACACCACCTTTAACTACCCGACCATGGCCGAAGCTTACCGGGTGGCGGCATTGAATGGTCTTAATCGCTTAGTTTGATATAGATTAAAAAAATACTCTCTATAAACACCAAAATGGGCCTTGTGCCCATTTTTTATCATTCAGCCCTTGTTCAACTGTAAAATTCTTGTAAACTCGATGATATAAGAAGAAAAAGTTAGGGAAAGGGAATGAAAATACGTGCATTTGGTCTTTGTGCAGCATTAAGTTTGGCAAGTTTCGCCACATTCGCCGATTATTCCAGCGCTCAGAAAGATCTCAAAAATGAAGATTACGCTGCGGCCTTTACTGAATTTAAGAAGCTCGCCGAACAAGGTCACCCTCAGGCCATGTTTGAACTGGCCAAGCTCTATGAGCAAGGCCAAGGAACCGACGCCGACATATACAGTGCTTTTTCTTGGTACATGCTTGCCCTCGATTACGGTAACGAAGATGCCAAAGATCGCTATCGTGAAATCCGCCGTGAAGTGCCTTCTCGTAAAGATGGTAAAGACCACTACAAAGCGCTTTCATACAAATTCGGCTTTGATCAGCACCAACGCACCCTGGCTCCGATAAAAGATAAATCCGGCCACAATGCCCGCTATATCACAATTAAAGAAAAGGTTAATCCGACCTATAACGACGAGGCTGGCATTCAAAGCGCCTGGGCGACGGTCAGTTTTGACGTTAATCAGCAGGGTAAAGTAATTAACGAACGAGTGATTGCCTCCTTCCCGAAAGGGGTTATCGATGACGCCGCCTTAGAAGCCATCGCTCAATGGCAATACAATGTGCCCAACGACTACAGCGGTGAACCGCAAGCGGTATTCGATCTAACCCACACCTTCGAGCTGCAAAGCAACAAGAGCAATTACCGTCGCGAATATAAGTCGCAATTGGCGGAATACACTCAAAAACTTAAAGCCCTTGCAGATAAGGGCAATAATTACGCCCAGGCTCGTTATGCCATGATGTTGGAAGCCGACTTGGTGGAAAACAGCAAAGAGCATTACCTGGACTGGTATTACCTCGCCGCCATTAACGGCAACTATGATGCGCAATTATGGCTGGTACGCTGCTTCGAATATGGCACCGCCTGTAAAGCCGATAAGAAAAAAGCGTATAACTGGTTAGAAGTGGCCAGCCACAGTGGGAACGAGCGCGCGCAATATCAGTTGGCCAACAAGTTGCTCGACTATGAAACGGTTCATTATGACCTGGATAAAGCGGCAAAAATTCTTAAAGAAGCGACGCATCAGCAGTATCTGCCGGCGATGATAGCCTACGCCAAACTACTGGCCTTTGCCGATAAAGAGTCGATCCGCAACTATGAAGAAGCGGTAAAATACGCCGAACTTGCCCGTGCTGAAGCACCGGATAACCCGGTACTGCTTTCGGTGTTGGGTGTTGCCTACAGCGAATTGGGCCGCATGCAGCAAGGTGAAAAATACCTGCGCCAGGCCTACGACGAAGCTAAACGCCGCAACTGGCCAACGCAAAATTACCTGGAGCTGATGGAAGGCCGCGCCTCAATGATGGCCAACGGCACCAGTCTGATTTACTAAAGGCTAGCTAACAGATACAAAAAAGCCCGCAACTGCGGGCTTTTTCTTTTTTATCTTTAAGTGGTTACTTATGGTATTGCGCGCTCAGCTCATGCACGGCGTTGATAAAGGCACCGGCGTGCTCAGGATCAACATCCGGAGTAATACCGTGGCCCAGGTTAAAGACATGACCACTGCCATGGCCAAAACCGGCCAGAATAGACGCGACTTCTTCGCGAATGCGCTCAGGCGAAGCGTGCAGCATAGACGGGTCCATATTGCCCTGTAGTGCAACCTTATCGCCTACACGACGCTTGGCATCGGCAATATCTATGGTCCAGTCCAAACCAATGGCATCACAGCCGGTCGCGGCAATCTTCTCGATCCACTGACCACCGCTCTTGGTAAACAGGGTTACCGGCACCTTACGGCCGTCGTTTTCACGAATTAGGCCATCAACGATCTTGTGCATGTAACGTAATGAAAACTCTTCATAGTCACGCGGGCTTAATACCCCACCCCAGGAATCGAAAATCATCAAGGATTGCGCACCGGCTTTTACCTGAGCATTCAGATAGCTGGTTACCGAGTCGGCGAGCTTGTCGAGCAACAGATGCAGAGTTTTTGGCTCGGCAAAGGCCATTTTTTTAATCTTGCCGAAGGTCTTGCTTGAACCGCCCTCAACCATATAGGTCGCCAGCGTCCAAGGAGAGCCAGAGAAACCAATTAAAGGCACTTCGCCCTTAAGCTCACGACGAATGGTGCGTACCGCGTTCATCACATAGCCTAGCTCGTCTTCCGGATCGGGAATGGCGATCTTGGCCACATCCGCATAACTCGTTACCGGACGCTCAAATTTAGGGCCTTCACCGGTTTCAAAGTACAGCCCCAAACCCATGGCATCGGGAATGGTAAGAATGTCGCTGAATAGAATCGCCGCATCCAAAGGATAACGACGTAATGGCTGTAAAGTTACCTCACAAGCGAGCTCGGCATTTTTACATAAGCTCATAAAGTCCCCGGCCTGGGCGCGGGTAGCGCGATACTCTGGCAAATAGCGACCGGCCTGACGCATCATCCATACCGGCGTCTTATCGACGGGCTGTTTTGCTAAAGCACGTAAATAACGATCATTTTTCAATTCGCTCATGGCATAACTCTTTCGGTTCAAATTTTAATTGGGCGGGATTCTACCATAACCTAGATTCACTATGATGAAATAGATCAGGGAAATGCACATTTGTGCGTCAGCAAATGTGAAGCTTGATAAAAAAATGTAAATTTTTTTGTTAAAAGAACTTGCAACGCTTATACGACCTTGGTATAACTAATGCCGTTCTAGAGAATAATAATAAAAAGTTAGAACAAACATAATAAAAAGAAGCTCGTACAACGAGACTGCTAAAGAAATTCGGCCACCCTTGCGGTGGCTTTTTCTTTTCTAGCGCCCTAATTATCTAAGCTGCCGATTGCAATCATCCGACCTCCGCCCTGTAATAATCTGAAATAATAATTCTGAAAAATAGGTTGACCTTTGCCTCAGATTTCCTTTTTATAGGAGGTAACGCCAGAGAGGTTAGGAGAGCAGTGATGTTATCGCAATTGGAAAAAGCACAAGAAAAATGGGGCGGTAGCCATAGCGTCATCGATAAGTGGTTAACAGACCGCCAGGAGCTATTGGTTCAGTACTGTGGCTTAGCGGGCCCGGCACACCACGGTAAGCATGATCAGGCATTACCGGAGCAGGCCAACATCCAGAGTTTTTGCCAATTATTGATGGACTATCTCTCAGCCGGCCACTTTGAAATCTACGACGACATTGTTAAGCAATGCGAAAGCCGCGGCGAAGACAGCCTGAAGCTGGCGCGCTCCTTGTATCCGCAAATTTCCGCAACCACAGATATCGCCCTCGACTTTAACGATAACTACGCGGAAACCAAAAGCGACGATTTACTGGAGAACTTCGATAAAGACCTGTCGCAGCTAGGCGAAGCACTGAGCATTCGCTTTGAACTGGAAGATGAGTTGATCCATAACCTCTACACCAATCACACTTAATTCAATACACAAAAAAGCCCCGCTCATTGAGCGGGGCTTTTTTTTGCGTTTACGCTTGTGCGCGGCGGTGCTGGCCAGCGCACAAAAACTAACCCTGATTACTCAGCGTCAGTTTTTTCCGCTTTAACGATCTCAAGTAGCTCAACTTCGAATACCAGCGTTGAGTTAGCAGGGATCTTACCTAGGTCACGTTCGCCGTAAGCAAGCTCTGAAGGGATAGTGAACTTGTACTTAGAACCAACAGGCATAAGTTGAAGACCTTCGGTCCAGCCTGGGATTACGCGGTTAAGCGGGAAGCTGGTAGGTTCATTGCGTGAGTATGAGCTGTCGAACTCGGTACCGTCGATCAAGGTGCCCTTGTAGTGCACTTTAACCGTGTCTGTTTCAGCTGGCTTGTCGCCTTCGGCAGCGGTGATCACTTCGTACTGTAGACCAGACTCAGTTACCGTCACGCCTTCTTTTTTAGCGTTATCGGCTAGGTATTTCTCACCTTCTTCTTTGCTCTTAGCTGCAGCCGCTTTCGCTTGCTCTTGCTGCTTAGTACGTACCGACTCATCAAGAGTAGTTAGCACTTCACGAATTTTCTCTTCGTCTAGCTTGGCTTCACCGGCTAGTGCATCTTTAAAACCACGTAGCATTAGCTCTTGGTCAAGAACGATACCCAGCTCTTTTTTGTCGGCTAGGTCTTTGTTTAGGAAAGTACCAACAGAGGCACCAATACCATAAGCTTGTTGCTGAGCTTCAGTTTCTAGTTTTACTTCTTTTACTTCTTGCTTAGCTGCTTCTTGGTTACACGCTGTAAGGGCTAGTACTGACGCCGCTACAAGCGATAGTTTAATTGTTTTTTTCATATCTATCTCCAGCAACATAAGGTTGCCATTTTAAGGTTACAAAACTAAATTTTGATTAGGCGTAACGCCTATTTTTCCAACTCCAGCATGAGGCTGTTTTTCTAATTACTTTAATGAAATAATTAGAAAAACAACCTTGAGTCGCGACCCTAGTCTAACTGCTTGAGGCAACAGAGTTAAGGGACACTTGCAAATTTATGATAATAATTCGCACACTGCTCGTTACGGTCTTGTTAAGCCTGATTGTCGGCTGTCAGCCGCAACAATCCGATGCCGTTAAACAGCACCCCCATGCCGCTACCGGCGCCTATGATGCCGCTATTTCAGAAGACGGTCGCTATAGCCTGGTGTCTACAGTAGAACATGGTGTCGCCGCCTGGGACAATCAAGTCAATGCACTTAAATTCCAATGGTACTTGAGCGAAGATGAACAGAATCTGGTTATCGCTCTGGATATCGCCACCGATAACAGCACGGCGGTCACTGCCACCAAGGAGCAGTTTGCGCTGTGGGATATGAACAGTGGCGAAAACCTGGGTTACTATCAAATAGACCAATCCCATATTCGTGATATCGCCCTTAGCAAGGGGGGGCGCTATGTGTTGTATGGCCGTGCCGATGGCGTTGCCGTACATATCGATTTACAAACCGGGCGCCGGCTGGAGTTTCTTGGTCATCAGGAAAAGATCAATGCGGTGGCGCTGTCCCCCAATGGTCGTTACGCCCTGACCGGCGGAAATGACTACAGCGCCTATCTTTGGGATACCCGCAGCGGTCAGGTGGTATACCGTTTTAATCATGCCAGCCGCGTTACTCAGGTGGCCTTAGACCCAAAAGGGCGTTTTGCCTTTAGCGCCGGCAGTAAACGCCAAGCCACAATTTGGGATCTGACAACAGGTGCACAGCACAGTAATTTGCAGTATATTGCCCGCCAGAAAATTTTCAGCGCGGTACGCTTTTCTGCCGATGGCCAGTGGCTCGCTACCGGTTCACCGAGTCGTGAAGTGGCGCTGTGGAATACCAGCAGTGGCAAACGCGTGCTGGATTATCAGGTTGCAACCAGAACCAATAGCCAGCCAAAATCGGCGGTGGTCTTTGCCGTTGCCTTTAGCGAACAGAATCAACTGATCACCGAAAGTTCCAGTGGTCTGTCTGAGTATTTTGAGATTAAGAGAGCCCCATGAACCACTTAGAAGCACGTATTGAAAGTCTTGAGGCCAAGGTGGCATTTCAAGACGAGACCATAGATATACTGAATGAGGAGCTTAAGGCGCACCAACAGCAGATGGCAAAGATGCGCCGACAGATGGAGCTATTGGGCGAGAAGTTCCGCGAGGTGCAAAGCGGCTCGGTGATGCCACAGGAGCAAGAGCCGCCCCCGCCGCATTACTAACAGACCCTAAGTTTACTCTGGTTTGAAGACGCCGATCACCTGCTCAAACTGACGCGTTGAGGCTTGTACGGCGTTTTCCGGCTGGGTCATGATATGACCGCACTCAACACATTGTACTTTTTCCACATCATGCTCTTTATACAGCATCATGGTATCCATTTGCTGACACTCGGGACAACTGGCCCCGGCAATAAAACGCTTTTTCTGTTTCATACTCTCAACCCCTTGGCCGAAAACACCCGGCTTTAAAGCGCCAGTTTATCATAAAAACTTTCCCGCTTGGGCAAGGACTCCATGATATGATGTGCTCCATTATTAACACCATGCAGTAACTATGATTCAAATCAGCGACATCGAGCTTTTACGCGGCCCAAAATGCCTGTTAAAAAATGCCAGTGCCACCTTGTTCCCACAACATAAAGTGGGCTTAGTGGGCAGTAATGGCTGTGGTAAATCGAGCCTGTTTGCCTTGCTTAAAGGCGAACTGCAACTCGATGCCGGTGAAGCCAAAATTCCCAAGGAATGGTCCATTGCCTCGGTCAAGCAAGAAACTCCGGCCCTGGATATCAGCGCCCTTGAGTATGTGTTGCAGGGTCACCCCCAGTATTATGCGCTGCGCACCGAGCTGAAAGCGGCGGAGCAAAGCGGCGATGGTGACACTCAGGCCAGGGTGCACCAACAGCTGGAATTGATGAAGGGTTACAGCATTGAGGCCAAAGCCGGAGAGCTGCTGCATGGTTTAGGCTTTACCAATAGCCAGATAGATTATCCGGTCAGTGACTTTTCCGGGGGCTGGCGTATGCGTCTTAACCTGGCACAGGCGCTGATCCGCGATGCCGACCTGCTGTTGCTCGATGAACCGACCAACCACCTGGATCTCGATGCGGTGTATTGGCTCGAGCGCTTTTTGCGTGCCTACAGCGGCACCCTGGTGCTTATCTCGCACGACCGAGAGTTTCTCGATGCCGTGGTCGGTGAAATCTGGCACATAGATCAGCAATTGATCAATGTGTACAAGGGCAATTACTCCCAGTTTGAACGCCAAAAGGCCGAGCGTTTGGCCCAGCATCAGGCGCAATTTGTTAAACAACAGGAACAAATTGCCCATTTAGAAAAGTTTATCGCCCGCTTTAAGGCCAAGGCCAGCAAGGCCAAACAGGCCCAAAGCAGGGTTAAGGCCTTAGAGCGCATGGAAAAGCTGGCCCCAGCCCATGTCGACTCACCATTCGACTTTAGCTTTGCCGAGCCCGATGCCCTGCCCAATCCGCTGATCGCCCTTGATGGCGCCCAGGCCGGCTATGGCGACACCACCATTTTGCACAGCATTAAGCTCAATTTGGTACCGGGCAGTCGCATTGCCTTACTAGGTCGCAACGGTGCCGGTAAATCCACACTGATCAAATTACTGGCTCAGGAGATCAAACCCCAGGCCGGTGAGGTGTTTTATCACCAAGGTCTCAAGGTGGGTTACTTTGCTCAGCATCAGTTGGAAGCCCTGGATCTAGAGGCCAGCCCGGTGACCCACCTGCAACGCCTGGACCCTCAGGCCAGCGAGCAGTCGCTGCGCGACTTCCTTGGCGGCTTTGCCTTTATCGGCGATAAGGCGCTGGAGGCGGTGGCGCCTTTCTCCGGTGGCGAGAAAGCCCGCCTGGTGTTGGCCATGCTGGTCTATCAAAAACCGAACCTGCTGTTACTGGATGAGCCGACCAACCACCTGGACTTGGAAATGCGCCATGCCTTGGTTATGGCATTGCAAGGTTTTGAAGGCGCCATGGTGACGGTATCGCACGACCGCCACCTGTTAAAGAACACCGCCGATGAGTTCTACCTGGTCGACAGCGGCGAGGTCAGCCAGTTTGGTTATGATCTCGATGCCTATTACCAATGGCTGCTTAAGGCCAATCAGGCGGAAAAGCCTGCACAAAACAATGAAGATAAGGCCCATTCCAGCGCCAACCGCAAGGAGCAAAAGCGCAAGGAAGCCGAGTTCCGCAAGCAGGTGCAGCCGCTGAAAAAAGCCATTGAGAAGCTGGAGAAGCAGCTCGACAAGCTCAGCCCACAGCTAAGCGAGATAGAGCAGCAGCTCAGCGATAACAGCCTGTATGAAGAGCAGCATAAGGAAAAGCTCAAACAATTGCTGGCACAGCAAACCGAGGCGGCAAAACAGCAGGAGCAGGTGGAAGAAGAATTGCTGGAGCTGATGACCGAGCTCGAAGAGCAAGAGCAGGCCTTTTATGAGCAAGATTAGCGCCTCAGAGTTTTGGCGCTTTAGCCTGACTGTGTACGCCAACCCCCAGGTGCAAAAAGCCCTGTTGCAGTGGCAGGACGAGTACGACCTGAATGTCAATCTCTGCCTGCTGCTGGCCTATTTGGACTGCCACCAGCAAGCCCTGGACTCTTCCCAGTTGCAAGCGCTGCAAACGGCCATGACGCCCTTTAACCAGCTTGCCCTTAAACCCCTGCGCCAGGTGCGCGCCGAGGTTAAGGCGCAGCAGGGGTCCTTGCACGACTACCCGGCACTGCGCCAGCAGTTACTCGACCTCGAACTGCAATTTGAACGCCAGCAGCAAATGCAGTTGGTACAGGCCTGTAACACTCTGAAACTCCGCTCTGAGAGTAAGGCCAACAACCTGGCTTTGTATCTACCCAGCTCCCTACTGCCGCTAAATGCTGATCTGGATCAAGCTCTGCACGCAATCACAGACTAACCCTAAAATAACCTTGATCTAGGTCATATTGCCACCGGCTCGGCTCTCCTACACTAGCCATATCAAAGGAACAGGAGACGCCATCATGCAAGTATTCTTTCGCGACTTTTTCTCAGACCCGGTGCTGTTTATGTCTTTCGGCATACTGACTGTAGTGATTTTACTTTGCTTGTTCTATGTGGGCTATTTCGTGAAGAAAGTCATGGACGCCGAGGTTCCTGAAGGAAACTAATTACCCCGCCACGGGTCAAGCTTATACGCCCTTGGCTACCAACCAAATTAAGCACGACGCACAAAGCCTCCTCTAATCTTGTATTAGCGGAGGCTTTATTTTTATGCGATAAAAATGAGCATGTCGCCAAACTTTGTTACTATAGTGCGCGATGTATTCTGATTTTGTTGGTAAATATTCAGTGAGTAACCACTTTACCCCTGCTTGGTGGATGCCTGGCCGCCACCTGCAAACCATTTTACCGCGCTTTTTTCGCCCCGGTTTTAAGGTGAATGTCAGCCGCGAAATCATCACCACGGAAGATGACGACTTTCTCGATCTTGCCTGGGCACAACCGGCCCAGCCGGATAAGCCACTGGTGATCATCCTCCATGGTCTGGAGGGTAATATCGACAGCTTTTATGCCAAGGGCATGATGCTGGCGTTGCAAGCGGCAGGGCTGGATGCGGTGCTGATGCATTTTCGCAACTGCTCCGGCGAACCAAACCGACAAACCCGCGCCTATCACAGCGGCGAAACTCAGGATTTAGGCTTTTTTATCCGCACCCTGCAGCAACGTTTTCCCGGACGTGCCTTGGCGGCGGTCGGCTTTTCACTCGGCGGCAATGTGCTGGCCAAATACCTGGGTGAGCAGCGCGAGCACAGTGGCCTTAAGGCCGCGGCGGTGATCAGCGCCCCTCATGATTTATCCAGCTCCTGTCAGGTGATCCGCAAAAGCCTGGGCAAAATTTATCAGCACTACCTGCTTGGCCGCATGAAAAAGTCCATGACCCGCAAGCTGCCGCACCTCAAAGGTGCGCTTGATATGAGTGCCGAGCAGCTCAACAGCATCAATGACCTATGGCAGTTTGACGATATGATCACCGCGCCCCTGCATGGTTTTAACGGCGCCGAGGATTACTACCAAAAAAGCAGTGCCAAGCCCTATTTGAAACATATTGCCACCCCGACCCTGATAATTCATGCCGAAGACGACCCCATGCTGGCAACCCCGGCGGTACCCCGCCCAGAAGATGTCTCCGCCGCCGTTGATTTACGCGTATCAGCCAAGGGCGGGCATGTGGGCTTTATCAGTTGCAGCGGCTGGTTTAAACCGGAATTTTGGTTAGAGCAAACCGTCCCCCAATATTTCTTAGAGCAATTAGAAAACGCATGATCATTCCCTACCAAGAATTAAGTAAAGAAGCACTTACCAACCTCATAGAGCAGTTTATTCTTCGCGAAGGTACCGACTATGGTGAAACCGAGGTGGACAAGGCTACGAAAATCGAACAGGTGCTTGGCCTGATAAAAAGCGGCGAGGCGCTGATCGTTTACTCGGAACTCCATGAAGAAGTAAACATTATGAGCGCCCAGCAGTTTAAGCAAATGCAGACCGAGGAAGGCGACTATCACATTGATAGGGATGAGTTTTAATCGGGGCTGGCAAATACCAGCCCGTACCACTACCAGCATTTTTCGCTAACCAAACTCACCCGCGGCTGTTATGCTGATCACCCAAAGCAGCAGCCCACTCAGCCAACAAGGAATGTGTATGCCGTTAATCGCTCAAACCCCTGAACCGCCCTACTACACGGTTATTTTTACCTCGGTGCGCACCGAGATAGATGAAGGCTATGGCGACACCGCCACCCGCATGGTGGAGCTGGCCGAGCAACAGCCCGGCTTTTTAGGCGTCGAATCTGCTCGCGAGGAAGTGGGCATCACCGTCTCCTACTGGGCCGATCTGGAATCGATAAAAAACTGGAAGCGCAATATGGAGCATCTTGAAGCGCAAAAACTAGGACGCAAGAAGTGGTATGCCTCGTTTAAATTACGGATCGCTAAAGTCGAACGGGATTATGGCATGTGAGTGCATTAGGCTTTAAGACACCAAAACTCATATTGCTACCCGGTCTTGATGGAACTGGGAAGTTGTTTGAACCACTAGTTCAACATTTACCAGCACACATTGATTACGAAATATATCCTTTAAATCAATTTTCAGATGCCAAACAAGTGGATGTCGCGAATGAAATAGCAGAACGACTAGGTAACCAAGAAGTGATACTGTTCGCTGAATCCTACTCAGGGCGCATTGCCTATGCTCTAGCTCAGAATTCAAATTTAAAAATTAAACACATTATTTTTGCTGCCAGTTTTCTTCAGCGCCCATCTCCCCTAAGCAGATATGCTTACCTGACCCCGCTGACATTGATAAAGAAAAACATCATTCCTGTTAAGCTATTAAATTGGGCTCTGTTCGGTAACCAAGATCATGACAGCATCCTGACAACTTTATTTATGAGTACTCTGAAAGGAGTGAGCAACACGACACTTCGTCAAAGACTCAAGAATATCGCCCAGCTAAATGGGCCTAAACAAGTAATTTCTGTCCCTTGCACTTACATCCAAGCAACTAACGACAAACTAGTTCCTCAGCACGCTATTTACCTATTTCAGAGCCTATGCAAACAGCTGAATATTGAAAAAATTGAAGGGGGACACTTCATCGCTCAAAGTAGCCCAAGGAAAGTCGCTGAAATCATCAATAAGCAAATAGCATGAGTCGCAATTTTACGTGAAAATACTTGTGGACTTTGCAATCTACTCCCCAAGCGATAAAATCACGCCGTGCCACTAATGGCACGTTTCTTCAGGGCGGGGTGGAATTCCCCACCGGCGGTAATTAACTTTCGCACATTCACATATACGAAGGCGGCGACGGTTATCAGCCCGCGAGCGCTTTACCAAGAGTAACCTTGGCGTGGTAAAGGTCTAGCAGATTCGGTGTAAATCCGAAGCCGACGGTTCAGGGTTCGTGTACTCAGCGAGCGTCCCTTAAAGTCCGGATGGGAGAAGAATACTTGGTACAA
This sequence comes from Pseudoalteromonas sp. BDTF-M6, assembly GCF_018334135.1. NCBI lineage: Bacteria > Pseudomonadati > Pseudomonadota > Gammaproteobacteria > Alteromonadales > Pseudoalteromonadaceae > Pseudoalteromonas > Pseudoalteromonas sp. BDTF-M6. Next base: position 14,267 of record NZ_JAGXTQ010000010.1, on the reverse strand, counting down.
AAACACACTGTTTAGTTAGGCTAGACGGTGCCTTTTTGCTGTGCCAGTCACTTTCCTAATTCCCCTGAGTTTTGACTTTCAAAATCAGGAGATTCTTATGAATATCAATTTAACACCTTTTGGTGCAACCGCACTTGAACGCGTTCAACGCGCCTGTGCAGATCTCGCGTTAGGCAAACCCGTGCTCTTAATGGACGACCCGGACAGAGAAAACGAAGGCGACCTAATCGTGGCCGCCGAGCTGATCAGTACACCAATCATGGCCCAGCTTATCAACGACTGCTCTGGCATTGTCTGCCTGGCACTAACCGGTGAAGCGGCCGATAACCTTGCGCTTCCCCCCATGGTGACAGACAACAGCAGTAAAAATAAAACCGCGTTTACCGTCTCCATTGAAGCCAAAGAGGGGGTTACCACGGGCGTCTCCGCTGCCGATAGGGTGCAAACAATACGCACCGCCATCGCCAGCGATGCAAAAGCGGATGATCTTGCAAGGCCGGGGCATGTGTTTCCTTTGCGCAGCGCCCCTGGAGGCGCACTGACTCGTCGCGGACACACCGAGGGTGGCGTGGATCTATGTCGACTCGCCAAGCTTTCGCCAGCAGCAGTACTGTGTGAGCTAATGCACAAAGACGGCAGCATGATGAAAGGTCGGGCACTGGTCGACTATGCTCACGCCCACCAGCTTGTGTTGTTAACGATTGAAGACCTGGTACAGGTATTAAAATCGAATACCGAGCAAGCAGCCTAATTAGGTTTTGTCGGGTCAATGACCCGACTCAGAGGAAATGCTCACCCATTTCCTCTGAAAATTACCAGAACACCCAAGCCCTTATTGACCTAGTCTGATAACGCCCGCATAGAAGGTAGTAAGACAGGAGCTAAGCAACATAGCCTACGTGTTCATGTCCCAGCGAGCGTACGAGCAATTTAATGTGCTTGTTATGTGTAAATAAAGCCAACAACTACGAAAGTAAAAATTGCAAGGTAACGCAGCCTGTTCAACGTACGAACCTTAAAAACGCTTCTTAATAAATTCTCGTTAGCCTCTGGAAACTTCAAGCCACAAAATGACAATTGAAATATTAAAGCTGCCCGTTCAATAATCGTTGGACCAAACTGGCTATATTGATTTTCGAATTTTGAGTCGTACTTTTTCAATAGTGAAAATAAAATGCGCCATTCTTTGCGCAGAAAGTAATCTAGAATTACGGTAACAACTATAAGAAAGATGAGCAGGATCAATTTAGCTTCGGTGCCAATCATATCGTTTACAAATAACAGGTTATTTTTAAGACCTTGCCAGCCAGCATAGCCTGTAAGCCTGGCTAACACCAGTAATCCCTTCTCATACCTAGACACTCTCGCAACATAAACAAAACCCTACTTAAACCCCCGATATATCAGCTTAATCCCCTTACATTGCATCCGAAACGAGATACGAGGAGGAGGACGCCCTGTGCGCGCTGGTTACCTTAAGTTCTCGTAGCGCGATGAGGAAATAATGCAATATGGGGGTGCCCTAGGAGTTCAAGAGGGCGACGAGTGACCGAAGCACTGCTTCGCAGCGCTCGGAGGTGGAGGCATGGATGCCGACAGGGCCTGAGCTTCATGGACGAATTACTTGCACACAAGTGATGCATTTCCTCTAAGCCGGCGTCGGCGGCCCGACAAGATCTAACAAAATCCATTAGGTCGTCAGACTGAAGTCTGACCTACAAGTACCAAAGCCTCGCCTACTGCCACCAATTAAGAACACCAAGGTATCAGACTCAAGAAGGAGAGGCTGGAAGGCCGACCTACAAATGCCTCCAAGTGCGTGCCTGCACTCATTGGTCTTATTTCCTTGTTTTAACCCCAAAACCTCGCCACAATGGGCACCAAATTCAATAATAACAATGAGCGGCTATTATGAAATTTACCACCCTCAGCGCGGCCCTAGCGCTGGCTCTTGGCAGCCTTAGCGTTGCCGCACAGGAAGTGCATCAGGCTTCTGAAAAAGCCATTAAACTGGCGCAAGAAAACATCCTTATCGACACCCATATCGATGTCCCTTACCGCATTCATAACAAATGGGATGACGTCAGCAAGGCCACCGAGCGCGGTGATTTCGATTACCCTCGCGCCATTGAAGGTGGTTTAAACACCCCCTTCATGTCTATCTATATTCCAGCCAACTTGGAATTCGAAGGCAAAGGTAAAAGCTATGAACTGGCCAATCAGCTGATCGATATGATGGAAGCGCTGGCCTACCGCGCCCCGGATAAGTTCGCCATTGCCGACTCGGTTGCGGACGTAGAAAAGCAATTTAAAGACGGCGTAATGTCGCTGGCCATGGGTATGGAAAATGGCTCCCCCATCGAAGGCGAGATCAAGAACCTGCACCACTTCTATGAGCGTGGCGTGCGTTATATCACCTTGGCGCATTCGCAAAGCAACCATATTTCCGACTCCAGCTATGATATTCGCCGTAAATGGAAGGGCCTAAGCCCATTCGGTAAAGAGCTGGTCACCGAGATGAATAATATCGGCATGCTGATCGATGTCTCGCACATCTCGGATGCGGCCTTCTATCAGGTGATGGAGCTGTCTAAGGTGCCCGTGATTGCCTCACACTCCTCGCTACGTAAATACACGCCGGGTTTTGAGCGCAATATGGATGACGACATGCTGTTGGCGCTGAAAAAGAACGGCGGTGTGATCCAAATTAACTTCGGTTCCAGCTTTGTGACCAGCAAGGCTAATAGCTGGTACGACCGTCGTGATGAGGCCCAGGATAAGGCCAAAGAAGCGGGCAAAGACACCACCGACTTTAAGGCGGCCTACCTGAAGAAGAACCCCTTCCCATTCGCCAGCCTGGAGCAGGTGTTAGATCATATCGACCACGTGGTGAAACTGATCGGCATTGAGCATGTGGGCATTGGCTCTGACTACGATGGTGTTGGTGACTCACTACCCGTGGGCCTTAAAGACGTATCCAGCTACCCTAACCTGGTACAAGGTTTATTGGACCGTGGCTATAGCGATGCGGATATCAAAAAGATCCTCGGCGAGAATATGCTGCGCGTATGGCGTCAAGCAGAGGCGTTTGCCCAGGCTAACTAAGCCTTCTCATTTTACTAAAAAAGCCCGGGCAATTGCCCGGGCTTTTTCATTAGTCACGCCAAAGGACAATGGCCACTAGGTACCACAGAAGGTTTGATAACTATCGTCTTCGCCCTGCTCTGGCGGTTGCTGTAAATACGCATGCTCAGGATCAAGCCGATAAGGGTTGCGAATGGCCGCCAGCAGCGGCGCCAGCTTGTCGCTGTGACCCTGACGCTCAAAGTCGGCGATCACCTCTTCCACCCTGTGATTGCGGGGGATCACCTGCGGATTTGCCGCACTCATCAACGCCGCGCTTTGCTCCTTGTGCCCGGCTATCCGCGCCTGCCAGCGCGCCAGCCAATCTCCCAAGGATGAGGCCAGGGGCTCGGGCACCTCGGTGCCCTGATGGCAATAGGCGGTGAGCGCCGCAAAGGTATTGGTGTAATCCAACTGCTGTTGTTGCATCAGCCCCAGTAGCTCATCCACCAGCGCCTCAGCCTCGTTATCTTCGGCCAGGAGCCCGAGTTTTTGTAGCCACATGGCTTTAAGGGCGGCATTAAACTTGTCGCCGAAGGTGTTAAGCACCTGGGTTAACTCTGCCACCGCCTGGTCGCGCTCTACGCTAAACAGGTCAATCAGGGTTTCCGCGAAACGGGCCAGATTCCAACTGGCGATCTGCGGTTGATTGCCAAAGGCATAACGACCGGTGCGGTCGATGGAGCTAAACACCCGGCCAAAGTCAAAGCCGTTCAACATGGCGCAGGGGCCATAGTCTATGGTTTCGCCGCTCACCAGGGTATTGTCGGTATTCATCACCCCATGAATAAAGCCGATGCGCAGCCAGTGCACAATCAGTTCGATTTGCTTATCCATCACCGCACTAAAGAGTGCCAACAAGCGCTCATCCCCGCTCAGCGCGGCCAGCTGGGGGTAATGACGCTTGATGGTTAACTCCACCAACTGGGCCAAGCCTTGCTCATCCTGCTGCGCGGCTAAAAACTGAAAGCTGCCAACGCGAATATGGCTGCTGGCCACCCTCGTCACTATGGCGCCGGCGCTGGGCTGTTGTCGCATCACCGTCTCGCCGCTCAGCGCTACACTTAAACAGCGCGTGGTAGGCACCTTTAATGCCGCCAATGCTTCGCTCATAATAAATTCGCGCACCGCTGGGCCAATACCACAGAGGCCATCGCCACCGCGGGAAAATTGGGTTGCTCCTGAGCCCTTTAATTGCACATCCCAGCTCAGCCCCTGAGGATCGGTGACGGCACCAAGCAAATGAGCCCGACCGTCGCCAAGCAAGGGCACGTAATTGCCAAACTGGTGGCCGGCATAAGCCAAGGCATTAGCATCCGGATAAGACTGACCACTGGCAAGCTGGGCTTTAGTGGTGTCGTCCTCGCTCAGCCCCAGCGTTTTCGCCAACGCACTATTCCACAGCAACAGCTGCGGCTGACTAAACTGACGCACCTGGGCGCTGTGACTCAGGGCACCAATATGGGCATAGGGGTTATCTAGCTTCATAGCTATCCTTAGTTGGTTTGCATACCAACATAATTGTCGCCAATGCTAAAGGCGATAAGCTGGCTTAGCTCCGTTAAGGAGCGGCCACTTTGCTGCTGCAGCTCATTAAACATGCCTTGTATGGCCTGCAGGGAGCGCTTTGAGTGCAGACCGCCGTCGATCACCTCATTAGCACGGCAATAGGCTTCCACATCGCGCGACAACATAAAGGTGTCTTTACCTAAAGCTCGCAGGGCAAAAGCACCGGTATTGCCACCTAAGCGGGCTCCGTGCTTTTTCAAATACAGCCAGAGGCCGATAATGTCCTCGCTCGGCCACTGGGCAACAAAGTCGCTAAAGCTGCCATGCTCTTGTGCTACTTCATGGATCATTAGACAATTAATAGGCAAGGTTTGCACTTTTTTAAAGTTGCGCACGATACGTTCATCGCTGGCCTTCTGCTCCAGCATTTCCGGCGCCATCATCAGTAGTTTCTCAACGCTAAAATCCCAGAACACCTCGCGAAAGCCCGGCCATTTGGCATTGATCACCGCCCAATAAAAGCCACTTTGAAAGATTTTTCGGGTGAACTCTTCTAACCAGATATCGTCGGTTAGTTGCTTTAATTGCTCGGTGGTTTTTGGCTTACTGAGTAAGGCTTCCAGTTGCGCCTGTGAGCCCTTGCGCTCAAGCGCACGCTGATAAATAGATTGATATTTTTCCATCTGCTGCTGGGTCTTTTTAGTGTGAGGGAGACATTAAAACATGCTTTGTGCAATGACAAAAAGGGTTATACCCAATGCGCCCACCTGAAGATCAAACTACAGCCCCATAAAAGTGCCGTTATTTTGCCGTGCCACCTCACGCATCAGGGTGGAAAACTTCACCATATCTGGTGACGCGCCCATATTGCGCTTAAAAGCGATGCCATGAATACGGGCGATGGGCGTACCGCCGGTACTGCGATTAAGCCGGTTAATTTGCGCTAGGGCATCGTCGTAACTGGTGCCGGTAAAGTCATCACCAAAGACATAAAGCGCGAGGTCCCCCTGGTAGCGGGCATAGGCCTTGAGGCTGGCGGCTATCCCCTCCACCGGCGAGCTGTTCGAGCTGCCATGCCATTGTTGTAAGCCACGTAGCACCCCGGCGCGCTGCGCTCGGCTATCGCTGCGCCAGGTACCAAGGGAGCGCCCGCCCAGCACCTCACCATTGTCGGACAACACTTGAAAGCCCTGCACCTTGGGATGATTATTTAGCACCTCGTCCATGGTTCTCAGCACCCGTGGCCACATGGTTTTCATTGACCCCGAGGTATCGATAATAAAAACCACATAATTGCTGTCGACGGGAATACCGCCCACCTCGTCATCGCGCACCGTGGCACGCGGAGCATTGATGGCGGCACGCTGGCGCTCCACCAGGGTTTGCTCCAAACCGGATGCCGCATCGGTCAGCTGCTGCACCTTATCCTTGGCTCGTGCCAGTTGCGCCTGCAAGGCCATCTGCTGCTCGGCATTACTGGCCCCCTGCGCCTCGGCGGCCGCCAAATGCTCCGCACCCTCGCTCAAGGCCTGCTGTAATTGCTGGACGCTGCGCTCGGCCCCGTCCAAGGCTCGAACCAGGGTGGCAATTTGACTGGCGTCATTAAACTCACCCTGATCGCCATTTTTAGCCAGCAGGATCAGCATCACCACGGCGCCAAACGCACAGGAAATAATGTCTAAAAACGACAGGCTAAAGATTTCTACCGGTTCACGCCGCTTCATGGCCAGCTCCGCGCCGGGGCGATCATCAAACCGCCGGTGTTATTGGCCCAGTTCCAGTAAAGCGCCGGCGCCAGCGGGTCTCCTTCCAAGGGCAGCAAGACAATGTGGGTCGGTACCTTGGGGGCGGCTTGGGCGATGCTGAACTGATGGATTCGGGCACGACAATCGCCATCTATGGTTTTCATATTACCGCTTATTGGCTGACAGTGTTTTGTTTCGCGAAACCCATGAGCGCCCGACATCATGGTCGGCAAACCATCGGTGATAATGTAAAGCGCATCCATATCCGCAAAGGTGCTGTTGATGGTGCTCAGGGCGGTATATAGGTCGGTGCCATTTTCCGGCACCAGAGCGTCAATATCCTTAACCAAGGCCTGCATGCTGGCCTCCACCTTGGCCGAGTTGATGGCTCTGCTACCCAGCACCTGGGCGCTAGAATTAAAAGCGACCACGCTTACCTGCGACTGCTTTGGTACCCGTGCCAGCAACCATTTCGCTACCCGCTTGGTACGCTGCCATTTTGGCCCCTGTTGCTTTTGCTGTGCAGGGCCGAGCTTACGGCGTATCACCTTAATAAGCTGCTCGTCCGTCATTGAGGCACTGTGATCGATCAAAATACCTATGCGCTGGCCTTCAACCTTGAGACCCAATAAGTAGTTCTCCTCGCCACCACCCTTTAGCTCAATGGGGTCATCCGCCTGTTTCGGCGCCGCAGCTGCTACCGACTGCTGTAACTGCGCCACCACCGCTTGTTGGTCTTGCAATGCCTGCCTGGCCGCTTGCTGCATAAGTTTTAACGCGGCCACGCGCTCGTCGTTGTCACTGTTTTGCGCCTGCGCCGCGGCCAGCGCTTGCGCTACCTCCTCCAGCTCCTGCTGCAAGGCACTGGCCTGCTCCTCGGTGGCGGCGAGCTTTTGCTGCAGTCGCTCTATTTCGGTGCTGGGCACCGAGGTTGAGGCCTGAAACTTGATGACGATCAGGATCATCAACACCGCCCCTAAACCACAGGCCATGACATCGAGAAAGGACAGGTTTAACCCTTGTTCGCCGCGCCGCTTCAACATCTTGGCTACTTATGCAAATGGGTTAACAAATGGGTTTCACAGTTGTTCTTGGTTTTCAGCACCATTTCATCCTGGCGGTTATTAAGGTGAAAAAGCACATACATCAAGAGGATAGAAAGCAACAGCGAAACCAGGGTCGAGTTAAAGGCGACCCCAAGCTTATCCACCATACCGGCGATATCACCGGCCACCGCCTCCTCGGCCTTGGCCAGGGCCGAACCGATACCGCGCACGGTGCCAACAAAGCCAATGCTGGGAATGGCCCAGATAAAATAACGAATGGTGGCGTTACCCGCCTCCAGCTGCGCCGCCAGAGATTCGACGCTATCGCGAATGGCATCGGCGGCATGCTGCACATTTTGGGTATTTTTATAGCGGCGTAAGCAATTAATCCAGGTGGCCACCGAGCTGTTCTTAGCGCTCTCCCCCTCCTCTAAAAATGCCAGGGCGTCATCCACATTCAGCGCTTCCTCCTTGGGAAAAGTGCGCAGGTAGTCATAGGTGAACACCGGCTCTTCCTTGGTAACAATGCGATAATACTTGTAGCCCATCAGGATCAGACAGAACAACCCCAAGGTCATACAAGCCTGCTGCTCGGCGTCTTTTAAGATCACCCAGATATTAGTCGTCGCGCCACTGCCATGGGCGGCAATCGCGGCCTCCGCCGCGGGGCGGATCATGCCTTGATACAACAAGTGCACTACAACGACGGTGGCGATAAAGACGCCGATAGACACCAGCGGCGGCAAATTCATGCGAGTATTGTCGGTTGGCATAACGCGCTCCTTAAATATCCACCGGGAAGGTAGCCGGCGAGTCCAAACTGATTTTCGCCGCCATCGCGACCGAAGTTAATGCGCCGACCAGGAGCAACGCCACTATCAAAAACATGCCTTTACGTTTCATAACTTACCTCTCATAGCGGGCGATGCGAAAACCTATGGTTTCACTGGGACCGTCGGTAACGATTTTTAGCGCCGCCCGTAAATCCTGCAGACGCCCGGCTTGATAGTGACCACCCTTCGCGATGTGGTTCCCCCCGCCTCCCGGGCCAAGATAATCCTTGTGCACCCGGTTCAAATCCGGAGTGATATAGGAGCTGACATCGAACACCCATTCACTGACGTTACCGGCCAGATCATAGAGCCCGGCCCTATCGGCGCGATAGCTGCCCACCGGCGCCTTGCCGGTGTGATTGTCCTGATAGTCGCCCAGGTAGAATGCCTGTTTGCCCTTGAGGCTAGCATCGGCAAAGTTACCGGCGTCACGGGGCACTCGCTCACTGTCACCCCAGACATATTTGCTGGCACGGGCACGCTTGGCTTTTTTCGCCAGCCATTCCCACTCCGCCTCGCTCAGCAGACGATAACCTCGGGCTTTTCTATTTATGCCCGCAAACTGGTTATTGACGATGCGGTAATAAGGCTCCAGTGCTTCTTGTTCACTGAGCCAATTACAATATTGCACGGCAGCCAACCAGCTGATGTTAGTTACCGGCAGTTGAGATTTAGGCACCTGCTTATCGAAAGCATGAAACTGCGCCTCGGTCACTTCATGTTTGCCCACCCAGACCGGTCGGCTGAACTCGACCTGCACCTGAAACTCATTGCGCTGGCGACCCACTTCATTGGCCGGTGAGCCCAGGGTAAAGGGCGTCATAGTAAATTGCTGCAGCTCCATGCCCAGAGTAGAAACAAATAGGGGGCGCCCCTCCTTACGGCGGGCATCAAACTCCGTTAGCAAGGTGACATCCACCGTAGAGGCGTGTTCGGCGCTTGGAGTCAGGGTTTTAACCACAGTACGATAGCCGGGTTTGCTCACCTTAATTTCATGAGCGGTAGCAGGCAGGATCTTACTCAGCGGTGTTTTACCTCGTAACTGACCATTAATATAGACCTCGGCCTCGACATTGCTGCGCACGCTGACCTTGCCTTGCTCCGGCTTTAGGGTAATGGCGTAGAATTTTTGCTCCTTGGGGGGCAGGATCACCTTGCTGCTAAAGCTGTAATAGCCTGGCTTGTCGTAGCGCACCCTGTGCATGGTATTGGCATCCACGGCCACATGCCCCGGCGCCACCTTCTGACCATCAATAAACAGGCTGCCACCCTCGGGTTCCAGGGTGATCTCTAAATAGGCTTGCTCGGGTTTGAGTCGATATTGACGAGCGACACTCGGGTATTGCTCAGTAATTTCCACATTTTCAATACTCGGTTCATAGCCCGGCTTATGTAGCTCCAAGGCGTAACTGCCGCCGGCTAAGCTGTGTTGCAATGGCGTTTTGCCCAGGCTTTTACCATCGATATACACCTCGGCGCCACTGGGAATAGAGGCCAGCTCCAACGCTCCGGAGACCGGAGTTAACTCGGCGGCCACTTGTGTGGTTTGTGCCCGCGCGACTATCAGAGTCTGTTGCTGGCTTTGATAATAGGGGTTTTCAATGCTGAGCGTGTATTCACCCTCCTCCAGTGGTTCACTAATGCTGGCGCCCTTGGTCAACAAGCGACCATCAACTACCCATAACGTTTGCTCGCCATAAGGCTGAGTGACCTTGCCCGCCAGAGTCCCGGGGCGGGGTTTAAGCTCTACCGTTACAGCAGCCGGGCTGCTGTTGCTCAACACCAACTCCTGAGCAAAATAGGTGGGTGAAGACACCTTAACTTTAACGTCGCTGGCAAAGCGATAGACCAGCTCATCGGTCACAAAGCCAAACCCAGCAGTAATCTCAACCTGGGCTTGCTCTTGGGCTTCGATGGGTAACACCTTAATGGCGTGTCCCTTGGCGATAAACAGATAAATCACTATGGCCACCACACTCATCAGCGCCAGGCAGCTGGCGATCAGCAAGGGTAGCAGGCTGCTTTTTTGTCTTTGCTTTAATTGTGCGTCTAGCTCTGACATAACCATTAAATCCTTTGTGTACAGGCTATGGTAAGGGTAATAGGTGTCCCCGTTGCGCTTACCTCAAGCTCATATTTCACACTGACATAACCCGATCTGCGCCCTTCCAAAATATAACTGCCGGGTAAGAGCATCACTTGCTTTTGGGCAAACTCACCAAGCTGGTCACCGCCATAAATACGTACCTGGGTTTGCTCATCGGAGAGCAAGGTCACGGCGATAGGGGTGCTAAAGTGACTCAGGTGTTGGTTCAACTCTTCAATACTGTTTGCCAATTGCCGCGAGTAAGAGCCATAGGGCTGAGCCTTAGTCAGCGCCGCCTCGGCCTGAGCGCGAATATTACTGTCGCTTAAGCGCTCGGGCCGCGCTGTGTAGATACTTAAAGCGCGCTGCGCCGCCAATACCTGTTTGGCACGGGTCAACAAATGGGTAATGGTGCTATCGCCGGGCGCACGCGCCAGGTATTGCTGCGCCAAGCTCTCTACCTGCTGCCACTCTTGCTGCTCACTCGCGCTCAACGCCAGGGCTCGAGTGCGCTCGGTGCTAAGCTGGCGCCGCTGCTTACTCAGCTGCGCACGGAGTAAATTCAGGGTATCGCCATCGGCGTTTAAGCGCTGTAATTGCGTTATGGCTTGCTCGGCTGCGGTAAAGTTCTGCTGCGCCAAAGCATGCTGCGCCTCTTTGACCGCCTGGGCAACTTGGCGTTTACGTATGGTTTCCTGGGCAACATTAAGCTTGTCCTGCCATTGCTGGCGCTCGGGCTGGAGCGCCACAAGTTGCTCCAACAGGGCCGCTTGTTTGACGATATCGCGCTCCGCCACGGCCCCCTGATAATCGCGCCTTAGACTTTGCTGCTGAGCAAAGGCCAGGATCTGCTGCCGTAATGCATTGATGCGCACATCCTCTTCATTGAGCGCGAACATTTTATCCATATAAAGCCTAGCCTCTTGTGGGCGCTGCTCCTCTAATGCCTGCAGCGCCTGTCGATACCAGCTGTCTATGGCTTGTTGCCATTGTTCAGATAACCGCCTTGCTAACTCATCGCCCTGCTGTAAATGCGCCTGCGCTTGGCGAAACTGGCCTTGTGCAAAGGCAGTGAGGGCAGTATCAAAAGCTGCGCTGGCCTGTGCTTGTAGCTCGGGGGCGAAGGCTACCACCTGCTCATTAGTCAGCAAGGCTTGGTGTTGCTGTTCGAAGGTTAAAATGGCCTGTTGAACTTGCGCTCGCAACGCCTCGCTCAATGCTTCGTCGGCAGCGGGTAAAGCCATTTGAATATCAGCCCGTGGCCCAGCATTGGCTGCGGACTCAGTGGTGGGAGCCTCACTAAAGGCATACCAAACAATGGCTAACAGCACTACGGCCAGGACGACCGCAACAACTAGCATATAGGTATTGAGCTTAGCCCCGCGCACCGCTGTTTGCTCTTGTAACTGCTGATCTAAACTCGCCTTATTATCATCATCACTCACAGTTAATACCTTGTACTTTCCATCAAAGTGAATGACACCCGCTTAATTGGCACTGGTTTCAAGATGATACATTTTCCTTAAATGAGCCTTCCATTGCTGATACTGCTCGGCGGCGGTACCGCTTAATTCAACCTGCTGCTCGTTAAACTCCATCACCTGAGGGCTAAGGGTTAAATCCAGACCCTGACCCATTTCATCGATCACCGCCGATGCCACCCGCAGGTTTTGATTGGCCTGATAGGCATCCTTTAACAGCCACACGCTACCCAAAGCGCCCGCGGTTTTCGCTACCGAGGTAGAGGTTGAATTACTGTTATTACCTAACGCCAGAGCGGCTATAAAGCCCAAGGCACCGACCACAGCCTTAGTATTACGTTCGGCACGGGCCTCTCGCGCCCTAACGGCCTCGGGCAAGGTTTCGCGCTGCCACTCATGATAGGGATCATCGGTACTTTGTTGGAATACGTCGAACTGATCCTGCAGACGATCGACAAACAGCATTTCTTGGTTGCGCAAAACCTGGATACGTTGGAGCATGGCATCGTCTGCAGCCGGCATGCCCTTAAGCTCATACTTGTAATAGCGTGTGCCATTTTTGCGGTCGATAGATACCTTGAGGTAATCGTTAAAGGCCTCCGGTGAATAATAGTGGGCATAACGTACCAAGCTGGTGTTTTTAACCCTCTGCTTCTCTTGCTCGGAAAGACCCATCAGCAAGCGATAGACATAATCTGCCACCTGATCAAAGACCGGCTGATAGGGATCCTTTCCTTTATTTAAGGCATCGCGGAAATAACTCTTGGATACCTGGTGCTCAAACTCTTCGCTATCCAGGGGCTCGCCACTGCTATCAACCACTGTGACCTCAAGACGCACAAACTCTGAGTCGGAGTGCAACACCGTGCCAAGAACGTATAAATCGGCACTGGTATTGGCATCGGGCACCACGGATACCGAACCAAAGGCCTTGGTCGCAGCAATGGCGCGCTTGGTCTGGACCGCGAAACGCTTGGCCTCGGCACGACGCAGCTGCGGCCAGATATCCAGCTCATCGAGCTCTTCGTAGTCGACCTTGTTGCCGTCCATGGGCAGGCCTGGATCAAATACCGGCACCGCAACATCTAAAAAAATATCGCTCTGCGGTAGTGCCTTAGCCTTGCTGTATGCGTCCTGCCCTATGGCGTTCGGGCCGACCGCAAGCGGTTCGTTGCGAGTTGACGTAGATTGGCAGGCACTGAGAGTAAAAATAATGACGAACAGTGTCACCAGCCGGTAGGGATTGTTAAATGTCATGGGCCAATACCTCTGCTTACTTAGTGCAATTGTAGTCTTCATATTGCTTAATTAATGCTTTCTTTGTTGCTTCGTTGGTTTCCTTGCTGATCTCTTCATAGAGCATGGTGCAAATAATCGAATCATTATCCTTGGGCTTAACCACCTGCTGCGCCCGGCCGCCGCCGGATTTCATTTTTTCTTGCTCCTTGGTAGCGGCCGGATCTTGAGTTGATAAGGGTAAGTCCTGAGTTATTTGTTTAGTACTAGTTCCTTGCGATTGAGCCTGAGCCTGCATGTCTTGCTGTTCCTGCCCCTGAGCCGATGCGCTGGCTTGGCCCTGCTCACTAGCCATTTGTTGCTGTACCTTATCCAAACAGGTGCTGTATTTATTCACAGAGTCCAGCAAGGCATTTTCCATCAGTTTAATACGCTCCTGCTTGGTTAAGGTGGCCGGATCGATTTCATCTATTTCCACGGCACTACAGTCATAAGCCGTCTGTGTTGGTGCTTGCGAGGCTGCAACAGGTAAACACACAAGTAAGAAGAATAAAAACACAACAGGCATAGGTGCTCCCTTTAAGCCAAATGGCGAAGAATTACCCTAATTATTACCTATATGTACCGGTTTTTCTGTTATTAAGGCAAACAATTCATTGTAAGGTTTTGTTAGGCGAAGAAGACCGAAGCACTGCTTCGCAGCTTCTGAGGTAAGGTCATGGATGATCGATGTAACCAAGCTACAGGGAGGTATTGTTAAAACAGCCCTGTTTAAGAGCCTTCTATGGTCAACATCCAAGCGGGTTTAATATTCCGCTTTTGCAAGGCTAAAGCCTCGCCTACAGATAGCTGTGGGAATGTTCTTGAGGGTCCGTGTGTTCTGGCACCAACGGTGCAATCATTTGTAGGTCAGACTTCAGTCTGACAAAAGAGCAATGCAGGGGCATATTGACGATAAGGCCGACCTACAAACACAGAAAAGCCGCTGCATTGTGGCGACCAATTCTATTAGAATAAAAAACGTAAAACGCCAGAAAGCAAAAAACCCGCTCATTGAGCGGGTTTCTTTAATAAGGCCCTAACGATGTTCTACTTTCACATGGCAAATGCCACACTATCATCGACGCTGTTTCGTTTCACTTCTGAGTTCGGCATGGGGTCAGGTGGTTCCAAAACGCTATGGTCGTCAGGAAAAAATTGTAAATTCG
>NZ_JAGXTQ010000001.1:0-960817 GCF_018334135.1 Pseudoalteromonas sp. BDTF-M6 | reverse complement strand
TTTGCTTGGTGATAATAGCGTTCTGGACCCACCTGACCCCATGCCGAACTCAGAAGTGAAACGGAACTGCGCCGATGATAGTGTGGCATTTGCCATGTGAAAGTAGGTCATCACCAGGCTCCTAATTTAAGAAACCCGTTGCAGCAATGCAGCGGGTTTTTTGCTTTCTGGCGTTTTAAAATTATTAGCCCCTGTGCAATCAATTCATCCATTTAGCATGGTCCTTAGCTCCACACCTAAAAATTAAGTAAAAAGTAGGGGAGTTATAGGTTTAAATTAGCGCCGACTTAGCGGTTAATTAATTGGGGATTCAGCAAGTTAACTAATCTTGGCTAACCCTTTGCTTTGTTACTGGCTTTGTTTTAGGATCAGGGCATTCACACTAAGGTTTAAGACGACGTGATCCGTAATTTATTACTGCTAGTTATAGTCCTTGGCGCTTGGCCATTACAGGCAATTGAAGTTAAAGGCTTGTATCAATATCGCCAACCGGTAGAAGATAAAACTCGAACCAGCCGCTCTACCGCCAGCCAAAATGCGCTGCTCAATGTTATTGTTAAAGTAACCGGCGATGCTGGAGCAGCAGACAACTCCACTGTGCGTACCGCGCTACCCGATATCGCCAACTACATGACCAAATATGAGTATGCGGATGATAAGGGGCAAACTTATTTACGGGTGCAATTCGACGGCAATAAGGTCAATGCGCTGGTGCGTGATGCTGGTTTACCCTTATGGGGAAACCGTCGCCCTCTTGTTGTGATCTGGTTAGCGATTGAAGATGGTTGGCGTCGTGAGTTTATGACCGCCGACTCTTATCCGCAAATTCAAGCGTTACTTGCCGATCGCGCCTCTCGTCGTGGTCTTCCCGTGGTTACGCCTTTATTGGATTTAGAGGATCACCAACATGTTACCGTTGCGGATGTATGGGGTAACTTCAGTGACTCTCTTGATATCGCCTCAAAACGTTATATGGCCGAGCGAGTCGTCTCTGCGCGCCTTTATAAGGACGATAATTCCGATGCTTGGGAGCTAGAGTGGCGCTTCACTAACGAAGACCAGTTTGAAGCAATCAAGCATAAGGGTGACCAACAGCAAGTCGTGGTAGACATGGTTGACGCCTTGGCCAGTGCTTTGGCGAGCGAATACGCCATTGATGCCAGCTCCAGTTATGAAGCACAACAGCAAACCTTAAAGTTGTATAACACTCGTACCTTTGTCGATATTGAATATGCGTTGCGCCGATTGAAAAGCCTAAGTGTGGTAACCGATGTAGCGGTAATACACATTAGTCAGGAACGCGTGGAAATTCGTATTAGCCATACCGGTGGCGTGGAAGATCTCAAGAAAGCGCTTACCCTTGACTCTTACTTCAGCGACTATCGCGATCCTCAGAAGTTCTATTACTCCAATAGTAACGATGACCTCGAGTACGCGTGGCAATAACCTATGATGCTTAGCTCGCAATTAGCGCTGCCGGTTACCTTGCCCGATGATGAAACCTACGCCAGTTACTTTGGCGGACAGGACTCACTGGAGGTTAATCATCTGCAGGCGGCTTTCAATCACCTGAACGAACAGTTTCAATACACCTATTTGTGCGGTTTAGGTGATTCTGGCAAGTCGCATTTGCTTTATGCAACCTGTGTTCATGCCCATGAGCTAGGTCTTTCCAGTATGTTGTTATCACTCAGTGAAGTGCAGCATTATGGCCCTCAGGTGCTAGAGGGGGTTGATGCCCTCGATGTGGTCTGTATCGATGATTTACACCTTATAGCCGGTGATGAAGCCTGGGAAAAAGCCCTTTTTAACTTCTTTAACCGCTTTAACGAGCCGGGTAAGCTTTTGCTTATCTCCGCCGACCTGTTGCCTGATATGTTGCATTTGGATCTGCCGGATCTTGAGTCGCGCTTAAAGTGGGGCACCACCTTGCAAATTCGCTCGATGAGCGATGATGATAAGGCGCAGGCACTGACCAACAGAGCCAAGATGCGTGGCCTGGAACTATCCGATGAATGTGCACGCTTCTTATTGACTCGCCTTAGTCGCGATATGCGTGCACTACTGGATGTCCTCGACACGCTAGATCACGCTTCGATGGCGGCACAGCGAAAGCTCACCATTCCTTTTATAAAAGCCACACTAAAGCTGTAGAAACAGACGCGCGGGGCTAGAATCAATGCGGCCCTTTAGTTATCATAAGTGGCTAAATAAACACTTTAAATTATCACCCTAGTCAGGTATCCGATGAACTTAGAAGCGATTTTGGCTGACGCCTTAAAGGCGGTTGAAACAGCCAGCGAAATCGCGCACCTAGAAGATGTGCGCGTAAACTACCTTGGAAAGAAAGGTGAAATAACCGGGCTACTTAAAACACTTGGGCAAATGGCGCCAGAAGAGCGTAAGAGCGCAGGCCAAGTAATTAACCAAGCTAAACAACAAGTTACCGAAGCAATTAACGTAAAACGTGAAGCCTTAAGTGCGGCTGCGTTAGAGGCGAAACTTGCCGCTGAAACAATTGATGTGACCTTGCCAGGTCGTAACATGGCCTCAGGCGGTGTTCACCCGGTGACGCGCACCATCGAACGTATAGAGTCCTTCTTTGGTGAACTTGGCTTTGCCGTTAAGTCGGGCCCAGAGGTTGAAGACGACTTCCATAACTTCGATGCTTTGAATATTCCGGCTCATCACCCGGCACGAGCCGATCACGATACCTTCTATTTCAATCCTAAGCTGGTATTGCGTACGCAGACCAGTGGCGTACAAATTCGTACCATGGAAACCGAGCAACCGCCACTGCGCATTATCTCGCCTGGTCGCGTATATCGTAACGATTACGACCAAACCCATACGCCGATGTTCCACCAGGTTGAAGGCCTGATGGTGGACACAAACGTAAGCTTTACCGAGCTTAAAGGCATTCTGCACGACTTCCTTCGTAACTTCTTTGAAGAAGACATGGAAATTCGCTTCCGTCCCTCATACTTCCCATTCACCGAGCCTTCTGCGGAAGTAGATGTGAAGGGTAAAGACGGTAAATGGCTAGAGGTATTAGGCTGTGGCATGGTGCACCCGAACGTTTTACGTGCGGTGAACATCGACCCTGAAAAGTACACCGGCTTTGCCTTTGGTATGGGCGTAGAGCGTCTGACCATGCTGCGCTATGGCGTAACCGACTTACGCGCTTTCTTCGAAAATGATATGAAATTCCTAAACCAGTTCCGTTAAGAGGTCGTGATAAATGAAATTCAGTGAAAAATGGTTACGCGAATGGGTTAACCCGGCCATAGACGCGAACGAACTGGCAGAGCAACTGTCTATGGCAGGCCTTGAGGTAGACGGCGTTGACGCCGCTGCGGGTGAATTTGAAGGCGTGGTTGTGGGTGAAGTGGTTGAGTGTGGCCAACACCCGGATGCAGATAAACTGCGTGTTACCAAGGTTAACGTAGGCGAAGACGAGCTACTCGATATCGTTTGTGGCGCGCCGAACTGTCGCCAAGGCCTAAAAGTGGCCGTAGCAAAAGTGGGTGCGGTACTACCGGGTGACTTTAAAATCAAAAAAGCTAAGCTTCGCGGCCAGCCTTCACACGGCATGTTATGTGCGTTTGTAGAGCTGGGTATCAGCGAAGAGGGCGACGGCATCATGGAATTGCCGGCTGATGCGCCAATCGGCCAAGACCTACGCGAATACCTAGCCCTTGACGACAAGATTATCGACGTTGATTTAACGCCAAACCGCAGTGATTGTTTAGGCATTAAAGGCTTGGCTCGTGAAGTGGGTGTACTAAATAACCTGGACGTTAAAGAGCTTGAAATTCCTGCGGTTGAACCAACAATCGACGATAAAATTAGCATTGAGCTGGTCAATGAAGAAGCCTGTCCGCGTTACCTTGGCCGAGTGCTCAAGGGTATTAACCTGGATGCGCAAACGCCATTGTGGATGGTTGAAAAGCTACGTCGTAGCGGCATTCGTTCAATCGATCCGGTTGTAGATGTAACCAACTATGTGTTGATTGAGCTAGGTCACCCTATGCACGCCTTTGATCTTAATGCCATTGCAGGTGGCATCAAGGTACGTAGCGCGAACGCCGGTGAAGAGCTGGTATTGCTTGACGGCAACACAGCGAAATTAAACGAGTCGACCTTAGTGATCGCCGATCATAACAAAGCCCTGGCCATGGCCGGTATCTTTGGTGGCGAGCACTCGGGTGTAACCGAAAAGACCTCAGATATTCTGCTTGAAAGTGCTTTCTTCAACCCAGTTGCGATTGCCGGTCAGGCGCGTAGCTATGGTTTACACACCGATGCGTCACACCGCTATGAGCGTGGGGTGGACTTTGCACTGCAACGCGACGCTATGGAGCGTGCGACCGCATTGCTTCTTGAGATCGTTGGCGGTCAGGCTGGCCCTATCGTAGAAGCGGTTGCTCCTGAGCAATTACCTAAGGTAACGGCTGTGACACTTCGTCGCGAGCGCCTAGATCGTGTGATCGGATACCATATCGATGATGAGACGGTCACCAATATTCTCCGCCGTTTGGGCCTGGATGTGCAGTTTGCTAATAATACTTGGCAAGCCGACGTGCCTAGCTACCGCTTTGATATTCGCATCGAAGAGGATTTAATCGAAGAGGTGGCTCGCGTATTCGGTTACAACAATATTCCTAACGAGGCGCCATTAGCCAAGTTGAATATGACTCGCCACAATGAAGCCGATGTTGCCATCAAGCGTATGCGCGACACCCTGGTAACCCGTGGCTATCAAGAAGCCATTACCTACAGCTTCGTTGATCCTAAGGTACAAAATGCCATTCACGGTGAAGACAATAGCCTGGTTTTACCGCACCCGATTTCCATTGAAATGTCGGTGATGCGTAAGTCCCTGATGCCTGGTCTACTTAACACCTTGGTGTACAACCAAAATCGTCAACAGCCGCGCATTCGTTTCTTCGAGCAAGGACTGAAGTTTATTGCCGACGAGCAGGCGGAAAATGGCGTCTTGCAGCAGGCGGTGATTGGCGGCGTGGTTGCCGGCAGTTGTTACGGCGAGCATTGGCACCTAGATAGCCGTGCAGCGGATTTCTACGATGTCAAAGGCGATGTTGAAGCCTTATTGGCGCTGTGTAATGACAATGCGCGCTTTAGCTTTAAGGCCCAGGTGTGTGATGGTTTACACCCAGGTCAAAGCGCGGCTATTTATGCGGACGGCGTACAGGTTGGTTTTATCGGTGCATTGCACCCGCAGTTGCACAAGCAACTCGGCATTAATGGCACTGCGTTTGTATTTGAAATTGAAATTGCCGCGCTAAATAACCGCGTGCTGCCACAGGCAAAGGCTATTTCTAAGTTCCCATCGAACCGTCGCGATATCGCGATTTTAGTCAAAGACGAGGTGAAAGCCGGTGATGTTTTGGCCACGATAGAAAAAGTTGGCGGAAATCAATTGGTTGACCTAAACTTATTCGATGTGTATAAGGGCAAAGGTATAGAGCCAGATTATAAGAGTTTGGCGATTGCTCTGACACTACAAGCGGTTGATAGAACGCTCGAAGAGAAAGATATCAACCTAGTTGTCGACAACGTCGTAGCCACTTTGGCTAAAGAGTTTAATGCATCGTTGAGGGACTAGATATGGCGCTTACCAAAGCCGACATAGCTGAACACCTATTTGAGAAGTTGGGGATCAATAAGAAGGATGCCAAAGAACTAGTTGAAGCGTTTTTTGAAGAAATCCGCTCAGCTTTAGAGAATGGGGAGCAGATCAAGCTTTCTGGCTTTGGCAATTTTGATCTTCGCGATAAGAAAGAGCGACCGGGTCGTAACCCAAAAACCGGAGAGGATATTCCTATTTCGGCGCGCCGTGTGGTTACCTTCAGGCCCGGGCAAAAACTGAAAACCCGTGTTGAAGTCGGTACCAGTAAGCTTGAATCTTAATAACAAAAAGCAGCCTTAGGGCTGCTTTTTTAATGCCTAAAACGGCAGACATTAACTGTTTGTGCGCTTATTTTTGCTGTCAGCGTCTGGTGCTATGTTTTCTACAGCTGATATCTCCAGCCCCTATACCTCAATTTACCATCGCCCATTCTTAGGGTATTTAGTTAAAGCCAACTAGAGGTGGTTATTGTCGGCGCTTTGCATTAGAATATGGGCGCCCGGCAACAGGCATATTGTCCTTGATCACGCTCTCACTTTGTGGTCTGAACAATGGAATGCTGGGGTTGATATCCGTTCAAAACAAATTTCAAAGGCAGAAACAATGACCTTATCTCACGAGCAAGAATACTTAAACAGCTGGCAGGAACGCCAAGACTTCGCTGAAAGTATGCAACCTATTATTGGTAAACTGTACCGCAACCGTGGTATCGAAATTGCTGTATATGGCCGTCCGCTAGTAAGCGCCAGTACTATCGATATCATCAAAGCGCACAAAACCGTCGCTCAATTTGAAGATTCAAAACTGCGTTTACGTGAAAGCTTCCCATTCCTAGAAGCCATTAGCAAAATGGAGTTAAACTCTGCTCGTATCGATATCGGTAAGTTAGCTTATAACTACCTATACAAAGATGCAGCCAATGGTCGCTCTGTTGAAGAATACCTAAACGATGAACTGGCTGAAATCGTTAACGCCGGTTCAGCAAAAGAGCCACGCGACGTAGTACTTTACGGTTTCGGTCGTATCGGTCGTCTGCTAGCTCGTCTACTTATCGAAAAATCAGGTCCTTACGCTGATCTTCGCCTTCGTGCCATCGTAGTTCGTGGCGGTAAAGACGGTGACCTTGAAAAGCGTGCCAGCCTGTTGCGTCGTGATTCAATCCACGGTCCTTTCAACGGTTCAATCACTGTTGATACCGAGCGTAATGCCATTAAAGCAAACGGCAGCTACATCCAGGTTATCTACGCTAACTCACCAAGCGAAGTTGATTACACAGCTTATGGCATCAAGGATGCACTTGTTGTTGATAACACAGGTATCTGGAAAGACGAAGCTGGCCTGGGCCAACACCTTGAAGCAAAAGGCGCGGCAAAAGTACTACTTACCGCTCCTGCTAAAGGCGATATCAAGAACATCGTATACGGTGTTAACAACCAGGATATCAAACCTGAAGACAAGATCGTGTGTGCGGCAAGCTGTACTACTAACGCCATCACACCAACCTTGAAGGCTCTTAACGACAAGTTCGGTATTAAAAATGGTCACGTTGAAACGGTACACTCGTACACCAACGACCAAAACCTAATCGACAACTACCACAAGGCCGAGCGTCGTGGTCGTGCTGCGGCATTGAACATGGTTATTACCTCTACCGGTGCGGCTAAAGCGGTATCTAAAGCGCTTCCAGAGCTAGAAGGCAAACTAACTGGTAACGCTATCCGCGTACCTACGCCTAACGTTTCAATGGCTATTTTGAACCTGAACCTTGAAACTGCAACAAACGTTGAAGAGCTAAATGCCTTCCTACGTGACACTGCACTATACTCTGACCTGCGCGACCAAATCGATTACACAGCGTCGACAGAAATCGTGTCTACTGACCTTGTAGGCAGCCGTTACGCCGGTGTTGTTGACTCGCAAGCAACGATTGTTGACGGTGACCGCGTAGTACTTTACGTTTGGTACGATAACGAATTCGGTTACAGCTGTCAGGTTGTACGTTGTATGCAAGACATGGCTGAGGTTACTCACCCAAGCTTGCCACGCTAATAAGCGTAAAGAACAAGACTAGCCGACACCGAGTGTCGGCTTTTTTATTGCTAATACTGACTTTCCCAGCATTAGAGTGAGGGAAGGGCCAGGCTATTGCACTAATGCCAATTCTGTTAAGTATGTGATCAGAGATAGCGCTGGATAAATGATGTGATAACAAGGCGGAGTTTTTCTTATATAGTATTCTACATAGAAAAATTCCAACGCAGTTAGCACGATATTTAGCCCGCTAGAATGATTGGCTATTTAAGTGAATTGGTATAACTATAAGGATCAGCAATGAAGATCACCAGTAATTTCGACAGTGGTAATATCAAGGTTATCGCTTGTGAAAACCCGATGAATATCCAGCTAGAGATCAATAAGGACAACCAGTCTGATTTTTATCAGTGGTTCCACTTTCGCCTAGAGACCACGGCATTTGTTGAGCATCGTATTCAGATCAATGAGTTGGCGCAGTCAGCTTATCCAGAAGGCTGGGACGATTACCAGGCAGTGGCCTCATACGACCGTCAAACCTGGTTCCGCGTGCCTACCCGTTATGAAGACGGAAGCCTAGTTATCGACGTTGAGCCTGAATGTTCACAGATGTTCTTCGCTTACTTTGCGCCGTATAGCTATGATCGCCACTTGGATTTAGTGTATTGGGCACAAAGCCATGCTATTTGTGAAGCGCAAAACCTGGGCCTAACCCTGGACGGTCGTGATATGACGGTTCTACGCATCGGTGAGCCGAGTGCAGAAAAGAAAAACATCTGGATCACCGCACGTCAACACCCGGGCGAAACCATGGCCGAATGGTTCGTTGAAGGCTTGCTACACAAGCTACTGGACGACGAAGACCCGCATGCGGCAGCCTTATTATGCAAGGCCGTGTTCTACATAGTGCCGAACATGAACCCAGACGGCAGCGTGCGTGGCCACCTGCGCACCAATGCAGCCGGTGTGAATCTAAACCGTGAATGGGCAACCCCAAGCATGGAAAAGAGCCCGGAAGTATTCTTGGTGCTTAACAAGATGCGCGAGGTAGGCCTGGATATGTATTTGGATATCCACGGCGATGAAGCCCTGCCTTACAACTTTGTTGCCGGCAGTGAAGGGATCCCAAGCTATGATGCGCGCCTGGAAGAGTTAGAAAACACCTTTAAGCAAGCGTTGTTGACCATCACGCCTGAGTTCCAGGACGAGTTCGGTTACGATAAAGACGCGCCGGGCGAGGCCAACTTGACCGTGGCATCTTGCGCCGTGGGTGAAGAGTTTAAGGCCTTGGCCTACACGGTAGAAATGCCGTTTAAAGATAACGCCAACTTGCCAGACCTAGATTATGGTTGGTCTGATCGCCGCTCTTATCAGTTTGGCCAGGATACCCTAAGCGCCATCGTTGCTGTGGTCGATAAGTTGAGATAATGCGCTAAAGCATGGGCAGTAGTCATCGCGAGTGCCCATTTAACAGCTTAGCAGCGAATAAAGGCATGCGTCGTATAACGGCCCATGCCTTTTTTATTACTTTTAACATAGTCAGGATGAATACTGGTTAGGTTGGTTTAACATATTAAAATTTAAAGACTTTTATTTTTCTAATACGTACCAGTAGACACCCAGATGCAGTTGGATTGAAAATTAACTGTTAACAAACTTGGGTGGTATAAGTTAATATTCCAAAGGTTGAAGAGTGGGGTAAGTGTGCTAACCGATCCTCACTGCCTTATGTCCCGCATTCTCAGTATCGTAACTAAGAATAAAAAATATAATTATAGAGGATATCCATGGAAGCTTTTGTAAGCGCCGTTAATGACGTTGTGTGGAGTAGTGCACTCATTTATCTCTGTCTAGGCGCAGGTCTATTTTATTCCTTACTAACCCGTTTTGCGCAAGTAAGACATTTCAAAGAAATGTGGAAGTTGCTGCTGAGCTCGAATGAATCAAGTAAAGGTATCTCGTCTTTTCAAGCCTTGGCCGTGTCGTTATCCGGACGCGTAGGCGTAGGTAACATTGCCGGTGTCGCCGCTGCGATTGGTTTTGGTGGTCCTGGCGCTATTTTTTGGATGTGGGTCGTGGCATTTTTGGGTGCTAGCACCGCGTATGCCGAATCAACCCTAGGCCAAATTTATAAAACCGAAGAAGATGGCCAATATCGAGGCGGCCCAGCTTTTTATTTTGACCGTTGTTTGCAGCAAAAATGGCTGGCTATCTTATTTGCAGTCTCTGCCATCGTTGCCTGTGGCGTGTTTTTACCGGGTGTGCAGGCGAATGCGGTTGGTAATGCCTTTACCGAGGTATTTGGCCACGGTGAAATGGTGACTACGAGCTTTGGTGAGGTAGGAACCTTTAAACTCGTTGCTTTGGCTATTATTCTGATTGTTCTCGCCTTTATTATCTTTGGTGGGATTAAACGTATCGCCCACTTCACTCAAATTGTCGTGCCGTTTATGGCCTTGGGTTACATTGTCCTGGCCTTGATCGTGGTCTTCCTAAACCTGGATAAAGTGCCGGGTATCTTCTCATTAATCGTTTCCGATGCTTTTACCGCACAAGCCGGTTTTGGTGCGGCGATTGGCTGGGGTGTAAAACGCGGAATTTATTCGAATGAAGCAGGCCAGGGTACCGGTCCTCATGCGGCCGCGGCCGCAGAAGTTGACCATCCTGCGCAGCAGGGTCTGGTGCAAGCCTTCTCTGTGTATGTGGATACTATCTTCGTGTGTACGGCGACGGCTTTAATGATCCTGATTACCCAGCAGTACAATGTGGTTGGTGAACTACCTGCGGGCCAATTTATTGTGCAAAATGTGGATGCGGCAACCGAAATCGGCTCTGCGGCATTTACCCAAATGGCCTTGTTCAAAGTGTTTGGTGACTTTGGCCATGCCTTTGTCGGTATTGCTTTATTCTTCTTCGCATTTACCACTATACTGGCGTACTACTACATTGCCGAAACCAATGTGGCCTACTTAAACCGTTACTTCAAAGGCAACATCCCAATCGTGATTGTGAAGTTGGTGATCATGTTTATGGTTTCATATGGCATGGTTAACAGCTCTGGTTATATTTGGAATATCGGTGACATTGGTGTAGGCCTGATGGCGTGGATCAATATTGTTGGTATCTTGGCTATTCTGTTTGTCGCCAAGCCGGCGTTGACCTGCTTGCGTGATTACGAAGAGCAGAAGAAAGCCGGCGGTAAAGTGACATTTGACCCGGTAAAATTAGGCATTAAAAACGCCACCTTCTGGGAAGAACGTCTTGCTAAGCAATCAAAAGATGCTGAGTAAATAGGTTCATTTTGTTGATGCAGAGGTGTAGCTCACCCCCATTTTTGAATCTCGGCATTTGCCTTAAATTCAAAAAAGACATCGACAAATAAAACCAGTACAATGAGGCGCCAAGTGGCGCCTTTTTTATTGGCGCGCAATTGCACCTAGGAGTAAGCATGGCCATAATCTCATGTCCGCAATGTCAAAAATCGATATCCGACAAACATAAAGCCTGTCCCCATTGCAATGCCGCTTTTGGCGAAATGGATGCCGAAACCAAAACCCGATTGGCGGCGCGTACTAAAACGCAAAAACAGCAGTCGCTGATGAACCAGTCTTTTATCGCCTTAATCCTTTTCCTCGGTGGCTTTTTAGTCCTTTACTGGCAACATCCGGTGCCCGGCTCATGGCAGCAAACAGCTTGTTATGGAGCCATTGCCATTGGTGTCGTCTGGTACCTAGTTAACCGCGTTCGTTTAGTGTTTTTGAAAAGAAAAAAATTATGAATATTGACCAGTTAGTCCAGTCTATTACCCCTGAAGTATACGAACGTCTGCAATACGGCGCCGCAACCGGCAAGTGGCCAGATGGCAGCCCGTTAAGCGAACAACAAAAAGAGCAAACAGTGCAACTGGTGATGCTCTATCAAGCCAAGGTGCTCAAAAGCGACGAGCAGTTCACCGTTGGCGCCGACGGCCAGCTGGTGCAAAAGTCTAAGAAAGAATTAAAGCAGCAATTTAAGGCCGAAAACGAAATAGCTAGGTTCAGTGAAAATGATCTTTAAACAGTTGTTCCAACCCAAGTGGAAGCATCCAAAAGAAACCACTCGCCTGGGGGCCTTAGCCCAGTTGGATAAACAACAGGATGCACACATCCTCACCACGCTGGCGTGTGAAGACCCCAGCGTCAATGTGCGTACCGCAGCGCTGAAAAAGCTTAACGATGTCGCTTTGTGGTGGCAGGCCTGCCAACAGGATGGTGAGCCAAGCATTAAACGCCTTGCCAATCAAAAAGTGGCCGAGGCCATTTTAGCCAGCCCTAATGCACTGAGCGACGCCGATAAAGAGCGCTATATTGAGCGTTTTGCCGCCGATAAAACCCTGGAGCAACTGGCGCTGCAAGAAAAAACCGCGGCCATTAAAATTAAGTTGTTAACCCGCTTAAATAAAGCACCCTTGGTTGAGCAGGTATTCCGCGGCGCGGATGAAGCATTGCAACTGCAATTGTGTGAGCTGGTCTTGAAGTTACAGCTGACGGAAAAGCTGCTTAAGGTTGCCAAGGGTGAGGCTAAGCAAAAACTGCAGGAAGTCATTGATGAGCAGCAGCGCCAGGCGCAGATGCCGGTTGAGGTGGCCGAGCAGGCCAAGTTGATTCTTGCCAAGCTGAATGCCTTGCGTGACAAAACTGACTATCAGCTAGTTAGCGGGCAGTTTTCACAACTTCAAAAGCAGTATCAGCAGTTGGAGCTTGAATGGCTGGATGAAGAGCTACGTGGGCAAACACAACAAAAGTTTACGCAACTGGCGGCCAAACTAACGACCCATAGCGATAAGCTAAAAGTTGCCTTTGAACAACAGCAAGAACAGCAGTTAGCCAAACAGCGCAGCGTACTCGCCCTGGCCAATCTCAGTGCCTTGGCCGAAGAGATCAGCAATGCCATGGCGCTGCGTTTTGACGGTAACGAGCAAATTCAAACCGACTGGCTTCATGCCAAGGTGGCGCAGGCCAAAGACATGCTGCAAAGTGAAGACTTGCAGGCCGGCACCGAGCTGCAAAGCCAGCAGCAGGAATTAGTGCGCTTATTTAAGCAGGTAGAGCAGCTCGCAGCCTACGAACAAGACGTGGATGCCCTGCGTGAGCAGCTTGCCAGCTACAGCAGTTTACGTGCCCCTGACGAGGTCAGTGAACTGGATGCGGCCATTAGCGCCGAAGCCGAGTTGCGAGCACAATTACAACAGGCTATTAAGGCACTCCCTAAAGAGCTGGCAGCGCTTTGGCAGCAACAGTTTTCGCACGCCCGTAAGCATTGGCAGAGCCAGAGTGACGCCCTAATGCAGGAGCAAAAGCAACTGCAGAATGCGGCGCGTAAAAAGGCGCGAGATATTCGTCGCCTGATCAACCAGGGCCGCTATCGCGTTGCCTTTGGTGTGTTCAATGGTCTACAGGAAATCTTTGAGCAACTG
The DNA here is from genome assembly GCF_018334135.1 of Pseudoalteromonas sp. BDTF-M6. NCBI lineage: Bacteria > Pseudomonadati > Pseudomonadota > Gammaproteobacteria > Alteromonadales > Pseudoalteromonadaceae > Pseudoalteromonas > Pseudoalteromonas sp. BDTF-M6. The sequence continues at coordinate 947,678 of NZ_JAGXTQ010000001.1, read as the reverse complement.
GCCGGACATTTTCAAAACGATATCAGTCGCGAATACGAAGGCCTGGCGCAAACCCTGAGTGAAGCCAAAGATTGGCACCAGTATGCCGGCGAAGCACAACAAGAGCAGTTATTAGAAGCCGCGAAAGTGCTGGCAAACGGCGACTGCGATGATGCCAACGAGCGCCTGGCGCAAGTGAAGCGTTTACGTAAAAGCTGGCAGCTGTTGGGGCCAGAGGTGGCGCAACAGGCGAAAGACGAATTCGAACAGGCGATTGAGGCTGCGTTTGCCCCTTGTCGCGATTATTTTGCCGAGCAACAAAAGCTTAAAGAGCAGGCAATTGCCGAGCGCGAACAGCTAATTGCGCAAATGGCCAGCCTGGGAGAGCGCAGCGGTGAGCTTGAAATTCGTGAGCTTGAGCACCAGTTCAATGCCCTATTAAAACATTGGCGCGCGGCTAAGCAGTTAGAAAGTAAGCTTTATCACAAACTCAATAAAGCCTTTAGCAATGCTCAAGGGAATATGGGCGAGCGCGTTGCTAACTTCTATCAAGACAATGCGAATGCCAAAGCGGCGCTTTTACAGCAAGCGGAAGAGCTGCAAAGCCAAGACGATGTGTTTGCGGCTACGCAAACGCTAAAAGAGCTGCAACAACAGTGGCAGCAAATCGGCTTTGCTGGCAATAGCAAAGAGCGTAAGTTATGGCAGGCGTTTCGCCGCGTAAACGATAGTATCTTTAGTCAGCGCGATGCAGCTAAGGCACAGCAACAGCAGGCCCATGCCGAGCAAAAAGCCCAGCAGGTGAGTGCCCTTGAAGCGCTGGAGCAACAACTGGCGCAAGCGCAAAGCAATGCGGATTTGCAACAGCTGCGCAATGATGTGCAGCAGCTGCAATTAGTGCGTGAGCTACAGGGGCGACAGAAAAACTTAGTGGCCCGCATTGAGGCGGCGTTGAATGCTAAAGAGCAGGCACAGCAAACCCGTCATCTGCAGGAATTGCGTGCAAGTTTGGCTCAGGGACAGGCGCTGCCAACAGACTGGCTGAATGATTCGCGCCTTGAGCTAAGCAGTGAGCAGATAGTACTGCGCCTGGAAATTGCCAATAATCTGGCCAGCCCTGAGTCACTTTCGGCACAGCGCATGCAGGAGCAAGTCAATATGCTCGATGCCAAACACCATGGCGTTGAGTACAGCACCGATGAGCTGTTACTTGCCTGGGTAGCCAAGGCGGGTGTTGACGAGCAAGGTATTTGTCAGGGTGACGCTCAAGAGCGTGAGCGCATCCTAGTAGTATTAGATAAGATGGTATCAGTATGAAGCAATGGATAATGGGTATGGTGCTGGCTTGTGTCGCCTTGTTAGGTGGCTGCGCCAGTCATGCACCTTTGAGTGTTTTTTCACTAACGAGTGGCGAGTTGGAGCAAAGCCTGCTGCAACACAGTGATCGTTATGGCGCCAATGCCACCGTAATGGGTGTGCCCATGGAGCTGACGGTGAATGATATTGGTGTGCAAATTGGCCCCGAGCAGAGTCCTAATGGCATTGAGCTCGCGCTGGATAATACGGTGATGATGCAGGCCTTGGCACTTAAGGTGCCGGTGCGCGTGCGCTTAAATATCGCCGCTGTGCCTTATTTTAATGGCGATGAAGATGCCATCTATTTGCAGGATTTTAAAATCCTCAATGCCGATATCGATGCCATGGGCTACCGCGGTAAGTTGGCGCCTCTGTCCGAAGAGGTGCAGCAATTATTGACTCAGGCGTTGAGCCAATATCCGGTGTACAGCCTGAATAAGCAAGACCCTAAACAGGCCTTGCTGGCACGCTTTAAACTCGCTTTAGAGGTTAATCCAGGGGTGATCACCCTGACTTCGGGCCTTTAATTGCATTAAACCTTGCGAAATTGTGTGGGCAAGCCCTAAAATGACGACATATCGTCACTTGCTCGCACATTTCCATGGACTCTTCATTAAAACATTTTCTTCACGATCCCCGTCTATTGCTTGATGCCGCCGGCGAGGGCATTTACGGTTTCGATCTCAGTGGTAATGCGGTATTTATTAACCCCGCCGCAGAGCGCATGACCGGCTGGCAGGCAGACGAGCTACTGGGCAAAAAGATCCATCAGTTTCATCACCACAGTCACGCAGACGGCAGTGAGTATCCGGCCGATCAATGCCCCATTTATCGCACCATGTTCGACGGTCAAACCCGTCAGGTAAGCAATGAGGTTTTCTGGCGTAAGGATGGCAGCCAGTTCCCCGTTGAATACACCTCCACGCCTATTTATAAGGACTCCCAGCTGATTGGCGCAGTGGCGATATTTCGTGACGTATCGGCCCAACGCAGTACCGAGCACGCTTTGCGTGAGGCGCTGCAAAGGGTGAGTCAGCTTAGCGAGCAGCTGCAGGCGGAGAATCGTTATCTGTTGGAAGAGCTCAACGCGGATTGGCAGCACGGCGACTTGGTCGGTCAGTCGGCGCCATTTCGCACCATGATGCAGCAGATTGAGCTGGTGGCACAAACCGACGCCAGCGTCTTGATCCTCGGTGAAAACGGCACCGGCAAGGAGCTGGTGGCGCGCCACCTCCATGCCCAAAGTGAGCGCCGTGATGCTCCATTAGTTAAGGTCAACTGCGCCGTATTTGCCGAAAGCCTGCTGGAGTCCGAGCTCTTTGGCCATGAAAAGGGCGCCTTTACCGGCGCCGCCCAAAGGCGCAAAGGGCGCTTTGAGCTGGCCGACGGCGGCACCTTGTTTCTCGATGAAATTGCCGAGCTGCCCATGGCGGCTCAGGGCAAGCTGTTGCGGGTGCTGCAGGAGCAGGAGTTTGAGCGCTTAGGAGGGCAGGAGACCATCAAGGTGGATATTCGCCTGATTGCCGCCACCAACCGGGATCTGTGGCAAATGGTGCAGCAGGGCACGTTTCGTATGGATCTCTATTATCGCCTCAATGTCTTTCCCTTAACCGTGCCGCCACTGCGCGAGCGCATCGAGGATATGGAGCTGCTGGTGGCCCAGCTGCTGACTAAGCTATCGCAGAAGTTAACCCGTAGTTTCACCGGGATAAGTAAGAAAAGTTTGGCTATGCTTAAGCGCTATTCCTGGCCGGGCAATATCCGTGAGCTGCAAAATACCCTGGAGCGTGCGGCCATTTTAAGCCCGGGGCCGATTTTGCACATACCCAGCCTGATGCTGGACGGTGCAGCAGGGGAGCCTGTTCACGATGCGATGCCAACCTTGGCCGAACACGAAAAGCAATATATCGAAGAGGTGTTAAGCCAATGTCAGGGCCGTATTAATGGCCGTGGCGGCGCCGCAGAAGTTTTGGCACTGGCACCAAGTACCTTGCGCTCAAAGATGAAGAAGCTTGGGATCTGCCGCGGATAGTGTGAGTGGGGCGAATTCTGAGTGAATGTATAACGGGGCGCAGTGAGCACTCGTTTTGTCGCATTTTACGCGATGCGCTCAAAGCGGAAATAGGCAAATTTCTGCACCCTTTGGGCCGGGGTGATGTGCTCCTCGATTCGTTCCTCGAGCAGCTTGAAGCACTCTCCGAGCTCGGCCTTCAGCTTTGGAGCGTCATATTGCACTATCGGCAAGCCACTGCACTTTTCGGGGCCACCGACTGCAAAAGCAGCAATAATTAGGTGCCCGCCTGGGCAGAGCGCGTTTTTCAAGGCATCAACATAACGCTGACGGTCTGCTGCGTCCGTCAAGAAGTGGAACACCGCTCGGTCGTGCCACAGGGTAACCTGGGTGTCAGGCGAGAAAGCCGTAATGTCAGACTCGACCCAATTGACCACGCTGGCTTTTTCTCCCAGCCGCTTAGCCGATTTAGCCAATGCCGCGCCAGCAATATCCAGGACGCTAAGATTTGTGTAGCCCTGCTCAATCAGTTGATCGACCAGTACCGACGCGCCACCGCCTACGTCAATAATTGGCGCAGAGGTCTCAAGATGACACTTGGCTATCAGTTCCAGCGAGATGGCAGGCTTTAACTGAAACCAACTGACTTCGGTTGCTTCTTTTTGCTTATAGACGTTTTGCCAATGGGCCTTTCTGTCAAGATCTTGCACTAACTGCTCCAAAATCATATGTAACGCCAGCATAATGGGCGGATCAAGCTTGGCTAAAATTAGCGACAAAGGAGCGCAAGCCAAGTATTAGACGTCCACTTAATGATGCGTTTGTTATATGGAAAGCCTCAAACTTAATTTTTATTACCTACGAAACTAAAGTTTATTGAAGAAGCTTTTTTGAATTCTTTTGGGTTAAGTGAAGTTAACTCAAAGAATGGAGCTGAATTTTGGACTGCTTGAATAGCCGCTAGATCAAACTCTTTGTCGCCACTAGTTGACTGTATTTTTACTTCAATAATATCACCGGATTTCGATAGCTTAGATGCAACTACAACTAGTTTATCATTGGACTTTTTATCACAAATCCATTGAGAATTTTCTCTAACGCGTTTCATGATGTTGTTTGCACATGCTTCAAGCCCAGCGCATTCATAGGACGTTTGCTCTACTTTTGAGTTTTTAGTTGCGCACCCAAAAACAAAAAACGAAAAGGCCACCAATACAAAAAGTTTTCTCAATGTGAAAAGCTCTATATAACAGCTTATTAGTGAGACCTTGCAAGGTAGGAGGTAAACCATGTATAGGCGCACTAATAAGACTATAAAAAGTAATAGTAAATCATACAGTAAAGGAAATAATGTCTGCGCACAATGCCAAGAGGATGCCTCACAAATTCAATCCTTTTCTAAGTATTCCGTCAATGGAAATAACGATATTTCGATACCTTCGGCGTTATATCGTCACTAAGCCTGCTTTTGATTTTTAAAATAGTTAATAAAAACAATAGATTATTTTAATTTCCTACCTGGCACGGGGCTTGCGATAGGGGCTGTGTTCCCTAGTTAGTAAAAGCAAGTAATATGAAATTTGATATTAAAGAAGAAGACCTGATCATTAAGCCCTATAAGCAATCCGGGCCGATTTATGTGCGTGAGCAAAAGGGGCGCTTTCAGCGTATTCGCCGAGTGCTTAGCTGGTGTTTGATGCTCGCCTTTATCGGGCTGCCCTGGGTGAGTTATGAGGGCCAGCAAGCGGTGTTATTCGATGTTGCCCAACAACAGTTCAGGATCTTTTCCGTCACCTTTTTCCCGCAAGACTTTATGCTGGTTGCCTGGCTCTTTATGGCCGGGGCCTTTGCGCTCTTTTTTATCACCAACTGGCTCGGCCGTGTCTGGTGTGGCTATCTGTGCCCGCAAACCGTGTGGATGCTAATGTATACCTGGGTTGAGCACCGCCTTGAGGGCACCCGTAACCAACGTATAAAACGCGACGCTCAGCCCTGGAACGCCGATAAACTGGCACGTAAGGGGGCCAAGCATCTGGTGTGGTTATTGATGGCGTTTTTAACCGCCACCACCTTTATGAGTTACTTTATTCCTGCGCACGAACTGTATAGCGACCTGCTGGGTTTGAGCTGGGGTGGTATCACCTTATTCTGGGTCTTCCTGTTTACCCTGTGCACCTATGGTAACGCCGGTTGGTTGCGGGAAAAGATGTGCATCTATATGTGCCCGTATTCGCGTTTTCAATCCGTGATGTTTGATAAAGACACCTTGGTGGTGAGCTATGATCAGGACAGAGGTGAAGCCAGAGGGCCAAGAAAGCGTAAGGCCGACCCGAAACAACTGGGGTTAGGAGATTGTGTCGACTGTAATCTGTGTGTCGAGGTATGCCCCGCCGGTATCGATATTCGTAATGGCTTGCAATACGAGTGCATTAACTGCGGCCTGTGCATTGATGCCTGTGACCAAACCATGAACAAGTTTAATTATCCAAAGGGCTTAATTGCCTATCGCAGTGAGCGCCAGCAAAACGGTGGCCGGACATCAATTTGGCGTCTAAAACTGGTGGGCTATGCACTGATGACGGCCTTGGTGTTTGTGGTGATGGCCGTTTGGCTCAATGGCCGTACGCCATTGGAGGCTTATATCACCCGGGATAGGGGAGAGCTGTCGCGGGTCGATTATCAGGGCCAGGTGGAAAACCCATATCGCATTTCCATCATCAATAAATCCCAGCAGCCACAGCGCTACACCTTGAGCATAGACGGCTTGGCGCAGGCTCAATTGCAGGTGCATGGCCACTTGTTTTTGCAGCCGGGTGAGCAAAAAGAGGTGCCGGTCACGGTTAGCGTCGACGGTGAGTTACTCGAGCGTAAGGTCACGTCCTTTAGCTTTGTGATAACGCAAAGTGAGGGAGAGCAGCAAAGTATCAGTAAGGAAACCCGTTTTTATAAGTAGTTTGGCCAATTACCAGATATAGCCGAGCAATAAAAAAAGACCCAGTTTAGCGCTGGGTCTTATTATTTGTGTCTACCTAGGGTTGTAACCTCAAGCGCTGTTTATAAAGCGCGGACAAAATCCAGGGCAGCGACCACGGCCGCTACCTGGGCGGCGATACAATTTTCAGGGGTGCTGCGCGGGCTATCCGGATACACCTCAGTGGTGGTGACATAAGGAGCTAAAGTCAGACCCATGCAGAGGCCAAGCTTACGACCGGCGTATTCAATCACCCCATGCCCGGAAATGGGCACGCCAATCAACTGATTATTGACATCGGCTTCGGCAATATGAGTAACGCTCGCTACCTTGGCATTGATGGCTTTTTGGAAGTCTGGCTGTGGGCGCTCGGTGTCGGCCACCAGATAAAAACCATCGGGAATATTCCAATTGTTATTGGTCGTGCCTTCTCTGGCCGCCAGGGCCGGGCGGAATTCGGAGTTATCCGTATCCGTGGTTTCATGCAGGTCGATATGCACCAACACATCGCTGCTAAAGGGGGCAATAAAGTCCAGCAGCAGTTGGGACTCGGGGGCCGGCGAGCCCTCATAAAACGAGCGGTTAGGATCAACCGCATCCGGATTCCAGCGGTTAATGGTTTCATAACCCCAAGGGCTCACGCAGGGAACGACAAGAATATTGAAGGCGTCGCTGTGTGCCGGCGCGAGTTCGGCGGCAAATGCTAGAGCGCCGTGTACGCCGCTGGTTTCATAACCATGTACGCCACCGGTCACCAGGGCAATGGGGCGCCCGGGCTGCCAGTTTTTGTGCTTAAGGGCATAAAGCGGGTAGCGACTTTGGTAGTCAAGCTGGCCGTATTCGATGATGTCATACTGGTTGGCTAAAGCCTGGACCTTAGTGACGACCTCATCCTGATAGCTGCGTTGAACGTTTTGTGCTGCCAACCATTGTTGTTTGTGCTCTTCTCCCCACGGCTCGCCCGGCGTGCCAATAGGATAAATGGTGTTGCTCATAAGCCTTCCTAGTGTTCTTTTGTGTTTAGCCGCAGCTTAGAGTCTTGGTGTGGTTTGTCAACCACATTGCCTTAACTGGCCAACGCCTTAGGGGGTCGCCAGGTGTTCATTTACATAGGCCAGGGCATCGTCAAAATTATCGAAGACAATGTCGGAGGCGGTGTCGGCACGCCCTAGTGAGCGGCGAATTTGCTCTAACTGATTAATGGCGATGGCGGAGTCAATAACAAAGGCGGCGGCCTGACAGCCGTGGGCAAACATCTTCTCGGCCACGGAAACCATGCGCAGTTGCGCCTCCGGCGTGGCAGCGAGCACGTCCATGGAATTGCTAATGTAGGCCCAACGTTGAAGTTGATGCTCTTTAACCAGGGTTTCTAACTGAGTAGCGAAGGTGGCTATCATGCGCTCATTGATGGCACCACTGAATTGGCCGACGATAACATCCCCTTGTCGGGATAGTTGATACGAACCATTGGCGCCGGAATAATGAAACATACATCCCCCTGTAGTTTGTGAAGGCCAGAATCTAATCACAAGGCGCTTATTGTAACTGCATCTAGGTGTATTTAGGATGCTTTTTTGCGCTTTATTTGATGTGAGCTAGGTTCGATAGATTTAAGTGTAGTCGATGCTTGAATCGCGTTGTTAAAATGAGGTACTTTCAGAACATAATGAACATTTGGGGTGGGTAATGGAACTAACAGACAAAATGCAGGCCTTTGTAATGCACTGTGGCGAAATGGGCAGTCGTTGGGGCTTTAACCGCACCATAGGGCAGATGTATGCGTTGTTACTTATTAGCGAAGAGCCTCTCAGTGCTAACGAATTATCGCAAACCCTGCATATTTCTCGTGGTAATGTCAGCATGGGCATTAAAGAACTCAATTCCTGGCAATTGATCGCCACTCGGCATAAGCCGGGCGATCGCAAAGAATATTACCAGCCCGCAGGCAGCATTTGGCAGATGGCCAATCGTGTGTTTGAACAGCGCCGCAAGCGCGAAATTGACCCAACCTTGAGCCTGCTGCGCGATAACCTGCTCGATGAGCCCAGGGATCAGCAGGAGCGTTATGCCCAGCAACGGTTATTAGAAATTCATGACTTACTGGAAATGATCACCGAATGGGCCTCCGAGCTGCAGCGTTTAAGCCCGGAAAAATTATCGACCTTGATGAAGCTCGGTGCTGGCGTTTCAAAAATCCTCGATTTTCGCGATAAGCTCAGCCCTAAAGACCGCACAGAGACCTGAGTTACCCATCTATTAGCCTGAAAAGCGCAATAATACTAAACGCGTATATCTATATAACGAAACAATTGAGGTGTTTTTGCGCAATTAGGTTAATAATTAGTTATACCAATTCTGTTAAGTATGTGATCAGAGATAGCGCTGGATAAATGATGTGATAACAAGGCGGTATTTTTCTTGTGTAGTTATTCTACACAGAAAAATACGAACGCAGTGAACACGATATTTAGCCCGCTAGAATGATTAGCTATTTAAGTGAATTGGTATTATAGGTTTCCAGCCAAAGATAACCAATCTCGCTCGTCGAGTTGGTTTTCTTCTTTTTTGGCCCTTCTTAATTTTCCCCACGCCTTGTACCTGCTCGCACAACACTAGACAAATGGCCGTCTAGCCGCTAACGTAAACCGGTTTATAACAACAAGAATGGAACTTTTATGCTTAAAAGAACACTGGCTGTGGCCGTGTGTGTGGCCCTAACTGGCTGCAACGACAAACCGGCGGCAGAAGCAAGCGCACAAAAAGAACAAAAAGTAGAGCAAACTCAGGTTGCCCAGGCGGCCATCAGCTACCCAACCACCCGTAAAGGCGATGTCGTTGACAGCTATTTTGAGCAGCAAGTGGCAGACCCATACCGTTGGCTTGAAGACGACATGAGCAGCGAGACGGCACAATGGGTTGAGGCGCAAAATAAGGTCACTTTCGGTTACCTTGAGCAGATCCCTTTCCGCGACGAGCTTAAACAACGTCTTAAGACCCTTATGGACTATGAAAAGGTGAGCGCGCCGTTCACCGAGGGTGAATACACCTATTTCTATAAAAACGATGGCCTACAAAACCAATACGTATTGTATCGCCAAAAGGGCGAAGGTGAGGTGGAAGTTTTCCTAGACCCGAACACCTTTAGCGCCGATGGCACCACCTCACTGGCTGGCATCAGCTTCAGCGAAGATGGCTCTCTCGCAGCCTACCAAATCTCAGAAGGTGGCAGTGACTGGCGTAAAGTGATTGTTCTTGATACTAAAACCAAAGAACAAATTGGCGAGACCTTGGTCGATGTGAAGTTCAGCGCCATTTCTTGGTTTGGTAACGATGGCTTCTATTACTCAAGCTATGACAAGCCCAAAGGCAGTGAATTGTCGGCGAAAACCGACCAACATAAGCTGTATTACCACAAGTTGGGTACGGCACAAAAAGACGATGCCCTTATTTTTGGTGGCAGCGATGAGCAAAAACACCGCTATGTTGGCGCCGAGGTGACCTCGGATGCGCGCTTCCTGGTAATCTCAGCGGCCGTATCTACATCGGGTAACAAGCTGTTTATTAAAGACTTAAGCAAAGAAGACAGCGAGTTGGTTACCATTATCGATGACCTGACTTATGACAGCTCGGTACTGGATAACAAGGGCGATACCCTGTTTATCGTCACCAACAAGGACGCACCGAACAAGCGCGTGGTGACCGTTGACAGCAAAGATCCGACGCCTGAAAACTGGCAGGATCTTATTCCAGAAACCGAGAATGTGCTGAACATCTCTAAAGGCGGAGATTTCTTCTTCGCACGTTACATGGTTGATGCCATTTCTCAGGTGAAGCAGTTCGATAAGACCGGCAAGCTGGTACGTGAAATCGCCTTGCCAGGCGTGGGCACGGCGTCGGGCTTTAGCGGTAAAAAAGATCAAACCACCCTGTATTACAGCTTCACCAACTATAAAACTCCAAGCACCATCTTCAGCTTTGATGTAAACAGTGGCGACTCGGTTGTTTATAACGAGTCAGGTGCCCAGTTTGACCCGGCGCTGTACGAGTCTAAGCAGGTTTTCTATAGCTCAAAAGACGGTACTAAGGTACCTATGATCCTAACCTTTAAAAAGGGCACTGAGCTTAATGGTAAAAACCCAACCATTCTTTATGGTTACGGCGGCTTTAACGTGAGCCTGACTCCTCGCTTCTCGGCCACTACGGCGGCTTGGTTGGAGCAAGGCGGCGTATATGCTGTGGCTAACCTGCGTGGCGGTGGTGAGTACGGAAAACAGTGGCATAAAGCCGGTACGCAAATGCAAAAGCAAAACGTATTTGACGACTTTATTGCCGCGGCCGAATACCTGATCGCCAACAACTACACCTCAAGCGATTACCTGGCGGTACGTGGCGGCTCTAACGGCGGTCTATTGGTAGGTGCTGTGATGACGCAACGCCCGGATCTGTTTAAGGTTGCCTTACCTGCGGTAGGGGTACTGGATATGCTGCGCTATCACACCTTCACCGCCGGTGCGGGTTGGGCCTACGATTATGGTACGGCGCAAGACAGCAAGGAAATGTTTGATTACCTTAAGGGCTATTCTCCGGTACACAATGTAAAAGCGGGCACCAGCTACCCTGCGACTCTGATCACCACGGGCGATCATGATGACCGCGTGGTTCCAGCGCATTCATACAAGTTTGCCGCCGAGCTGCAATCTAAGCATGAGGGCGACAACCCAGTGATGATCCGCATCGAGACCAATGCCGGTCACGGGGCGGGTACGCCAACCAGTAAGATTATCGAGCAGTATGCAGATATCTATGGCTTTACATTGTATAACATGGGTATTAAAAAGCTTTAATACCCAGTAAGTTATGCTAGTTTGAAAGCCGAGCCATGGTGCTCGGCTTTTTCGTTTTAGGGATATGACAATGCCATTAGCCTCCTTTAAATCACCCAGACTCGAACACCAACCCTTGCGTCAAGCGCATTGGCCGCTGTTTGTAGCGCTTCATCAAAATCAAGAAGTGATGCGCTATGTGGCCGACGTACCCTCATACGCACAGATTAAAGAGCGCTTTGAAGCGCGCTTGGCGTCGCAGGCAACAGCCGATAGCTGGCATATCTGGGCCATAATCAACGAAGATGGCCAGGAAATCGGTGTGACTGGCTTTTTACCCCAAGAGAGACAGGGGGCTGAACTGGGATTTTTACTTCTGCCCGAGTATCAAGGCCGGGGTTATGGCCAGGAGTCATTACAAGCCTTACTGACCCATGGCGAGCGGCGTTTTGCAATTGCACAATATCGGGCTACGGTTACTGCAGGCAATCTGGCGTCGCGAGCACTGTTGCTTAAATGCGGCTTTATCCAGCTCGCCAGCGCCCGCAATGGCTATTGTATTGACGGCGTTGAGGTTGAGGACTGGTTATTTCAACTGAGCTTGTAATCGCAGTAAACGTTTTTTTATTGTGCATATACGCACAGAGCCTAGCGCCATGGTGCCATGTTCACGGGCGTAACGCTGGGATAAGCTAGAGTAAATAGGGTCTGTTTATCTTTGCGGTTTACTTTATGTTCAATCTAAACGCATTCTGATGAATATAATCACTGATTTATGTGGTTAAATTCATCCATGAAGCTTGGTTACATCGCGCATCCATGCGCTCACCTCGCTAAGCTGCGAAGCATTGCTTCGGTCTTGCTCACCTATGTACATAGCGAGCAACACAGAGCAGGATGCGTTTAGATGAACCCGTAGGGCAGCGCTTGTAGCGCATTTCTACTGTGTTGTTACATGTTAATGTACGCCTACATGGATGTAGGCGGTAGAGCGACGCAGGAGCCAAAGCCGAGAATAACTACACCACACATGTGCCGCCTTGTATAAATACACTACAAACTGCTGCAGAAACGAACAACAAAGGTCAACAGACCCTAAGGAGTAAGAAGTATGTTGAATAATACCGAGCATGGCTATGGCTGGATGCACATTGCCTTGCACTGGCTGGTGGCTCTTGCCGTCTTTGGGCTGTTTGGCCTGGGTCTGTATATGGTCGAATTAAGCTATTACGACAGCTGGTACAAGGGATCGGTTGACCTGCATAAAAGCATCGGCCTGACATTGGCGCTGCTTTTTGTGCTGCGGCTAGTGTGGCGCTTAACTCAGGCACGACCTCAGCCGGTGGACAGCAGTTTAACATGGCAAAATCGCGTGGCGCACTGGGTTCATATCACGCTCTACCTGGTGTTGATTGTGGTTATGGTTTCCGGGTACCTGATCTCAACCGCCGATGGCCGTGGTATCGAGGTATTTTCCTTGTTTAGCGTTCCCTCGCTAGGGGAGTTTGTCGACAACCAAGAAGATATTGCCGGTATGGTGCACGAATACGCGGCCTGGAGTCTGGTTATTCTTGCTGGCTTACATGCCCTGGCGGCCCTTAAACACCATTTTATTAATCGTGACCATACGCTGGTGCGTATGTTGAAAGCGAAAAAAGGAGATTGATGTGAACAAAGCTCTGACTAAATTAACTATGGCTGCGGCCTTGGTGGCTGCCAGCGGTGCCGCCAGTGCGGCGGATTATGTTATCGATACCCAGGGAGCTCACGCCTTTGTGAATTTTAAAATTCAACACCTTGGCTATAGCTGGTTACATGGGCGCTTTAACACCTTTTCCGGTGACTTCAGCTATGATGCGCAAAAGCCCAATGAGTCTCAAATCAAGGTGGTGATCGACACCGCCAGCATCGACTCAAACCATGCCGAGCGTGATAAGCATTTGCGCAGTGCTGATTTCCTGAATGTGAAGGCACATCCTAAGGCCACCTTTGAAAGTACCAGTATCGAGTTTACGGACGCCGATAATGCCAAGGTAACCGGTGAATTCACTCTCAATGGTGTGACAAAAACCATCAGTTTTGATGTTAACAGGGTGGGTGAAGGTAAAGATCCGTGGGGCGGCTATCGTGCCGGCTTTAACGGCCATACACGCTTTGCCTTGGCCGATTATGGTATCGAGCAAGACCTGGGTCCGGCATCAACCCATGTGGAAATTGAACTCTCCATTGAAGGCGTACGTCAATAACCTTCTTTCTCACACGCCTACAGCGCTTGTTGTAGGCGTGGCTTCAGCGCGGTGGGCAACCATTGCAACATCACCTCCTTGTACGCCCGACTGCTTACCACCTGTTGCAGTGCCGGTGCTAAAATCTTGACCTGCTGTTGACCTAATTCATTGTTACTACAGGCAATATGGCCATAGCTTAAGGGCGGCGCTTCAGTGATAGGGAAAATACTGAGCTGCTCATCTAAACCCATTTTTTCGCTAAGGTACTGAAATTCACTGGGGTAACTGAGCAAAATATCGAGCCGCTTTTTGGCCAACATATAGGTCAGGCTGGCAAGTACATCGCGCCCGGGCCGGGTTGTTAACTGGGACTTAGGCACCTGGGCTATCACCTCATCCAATTCATTGCCATAGGAGCGCCCCATGGGCAGGCCTAAACGCAGGCGATGTTCACCGAGTAATTTGGTTAGAGATTGGGGGGCTCCCGCAGTTAAGCCTAATTGTTGCGCCACCTCTTTGTGCATAACCAAGGCCGGTGACAAGCCTATGGTGGAATAATGCTCACTAAAGTGCAGATCCATCAGCCGTTGACTGGTTTTATATAGAGATAATAAGCAGTAAGTGCTTTGTGTATGGCGCAGCTCGGTGAGTAAATGACTACTAGGGATAGCCATAAAATTAAAGTGATATTCAGGCAGTTGCTGCTGTAGCAAATTGATCACTTGTTCATCGCGGCCTTGACCGGCATTGGCACCATTGAAAATATAGTAGGGCTCGAAATCCAGGGTCAGCCAGGTGATGGTTTTGCTGCTTTGCCCATGGCTGGCGCTAGAAACAATCAGGGTGAAGCACAGACACAGGCTTTGTTGGAGACGTTGTCGGAGATACCACATACAAGTTACCGCTAATGCAAATCAACTCTTTGAGTCTAGCATCGCTATGACCCCAGGCACATGAAATATATATAAAAATGTAAATATCTTGGTCAACACTAGCCCATTGTGGCTATTAATACCATGAATAATCAACACGCTAGCTTGAAATTAGCAAAGTAACTAAGACCTTGGTATAACTAAAAAAACAATCTTTCGGAGCCCCTATGGCAAAAGCACAGAGCGTGGCGGTAGCCTATATTGACGGCGATGGCATCGGCCCCGATGTGATGCCCATGGTGCGAGAGTTAGTGGACCTCGTGCTCGAGCGTTGCTATGGCGGTGAGCGACAAATTCACTGGCACTGCTTATTGCTTGGCGAGCAGGCGGCGCGAGAGGGCGATGGAGAATGGTTCCCACAGGCCACCATATCGGCACTGCGTGAACTCAAGGTGGCGTTAAAAGGGCCGATGAGCAGTGCCATTGGCGGCGGCTTTCGCTCATTGAATATTGCCCTGCGCGAAGAGCTGGATTTATTTTGTAACATGCGGGTGATAAAGGCTTTACCCGGTTTGCCTTCGGCGCTAAAAAACTCCGAAGGCATTGATTTGGTTGTGTTTCGTGAGTGTAGCGAAGACAGCTTTGCCAGCATTGAGCTGGCTGCCAACAGTCCAGATGCCGAGCGCCTCATCGAGGTGCTGGAGCAGGAGCTGGGATATCATAGATTAAGGTTTGTTGATAATTGTGCCTTGGCCATCAAAAATTGCTCACAGGCGGCCACCGAACGGCTGATCAAAGAGGCCGTCGATTACGCCATCAAACAGCGGCGCGCCAAAATTACCCTGGTACACAAAAGCAATGCCTGGCAGCTCACCGAAGGACAATTCCAGCGCTGGGCCCTTGATTACCTGCGTAAAGAATATCAGCTAACGGTGAGCGAGTGTAAACAGCATTATCTCCTGCACCTATACGATGGCGCCCAGATCCAGGTTGAACAAATGATGTTGGATCAGGTGATGCAGAGACTGCCACAACAAGCCGCCACCTTTGATGTAATGGTATGTAACAACCTGGCAGGGGATCTGCTGGCCGACTTGGCGGCATCCCTGGTGGGCGGAGTTGGTATAGTGCCCAGTGTGAACTGTAACCACGAGTTGGCACTGTTTGAACCCAGCCATGGACCATTTCGGCGCATTGCCGGCAGCGGTTTGGCCAATCCCTGTGCCAGTGTGTGGGCGGCCGTACTGATGCTGCAGCATTTGCAGTTGGACAGGGCGGCCTCGAGCCTGTTCAGTGCCTTAACACAGGTGATTGCCAGCCATGAGCAGTTGTTTCAACTGGATACGCGACATAGCTTAGAGCAGGGCGTGCCGACCAAGCAGGTGATTGCCGCCCTGATAAAGGCCTTGCCATGCTAAACAAAGCCTGGGTGATATTTTGTTAAGCGGCAATCGCTCCTTGCAGTAATTGACGAGCGCGCACTCGCGCAGGCTCCTGGCTGCCAAGGCGCGGTGCCAGGCCCAGCTCGTCAAGCATGATCAGCAACATGCTCACTGGGATAGGGCAATTGTTTTCATCGAGAATATCGGCCTGGGTGTTACTCACGCCGGCGGCATTAGGGTAATGTTCGCGCAGTGCATCCAAGGTCAGGCTGTTGTCGCCACAAGCACGGCAGCGGCCACCAAACTCGTCATTGAGCTGTGCAAGTGCTTGATAAAATTCCTCAAGATTCATAGGCGAAGCGCAGGCTTGCAGCTGGGCGCGAATGAAAAGATCTAACTCGGTGTTAATGTGAATGCAGTCGTAATGTTTGTATTGGCGTCGTAGCATGGGTGCCTCCATCGGCTTGTTGTTGCTATAACTCTACCTTAGAAGGAATTACTCTATTTATGAAATGGATGATATCGATATCAGGTATTGATACTGTAAATTATCTAGGTGTAACTTTGTAATTGTTGCCGTAACCAGATATGGGCTGGGCTATGGTGCACCAGTGGACTCCATAGCATGGAGACGCCAATTGGGACAATGGGAAAGGGAACGGCACACAGGGCTAAGGGGGCGTTGCTTTGAGCGATAACATGCTCTGCCAGGCGCCTTGGTAAAGTGGCGATGAGCTGTGAGTCGGCGCACAATGCGGGGATCAGGCTGTGATGGCGGGCATAGACACGAATATTACGACGCTCGCCAAGTTGAACAAGCGCCTGATCGACCCACCCCAGCTTTTGTGGTTCGCGATTTTTGATCATTGGCTCGGGGCCAAAGCCGCTGCGGTTCAGCCATACATGCGGGTTAGCCAAATAGGTTTCGAGATCCAGGTGTTGTTGTAAAGGGTGCGCCTTGGCGGTCAGGCAGCAGTAATTGTCTCGCCACAGCGTGGCCTGATGAAACGAGGCGGGCATGCGGGTAAAACGGTCGATGGCGATATCGACCTGTCCATGTTCAAGCTCGCTTAAGGTGACATCACTGGGGTTTATCAGATCTATGTTGATACCCTGGTAGGCGCTGAGCACCTCGCTGATAAAGGGCACTAACAGGGAAGCCACCAAAAACTCATTGGCCATGATACGAAAGGTATGTTCGCTGCGACTGGGGTCAAAGTCTTGTTCTTGCGTGGTGATCGCCTGCGCCAAGGTAAGAAAGTGTTCCAACTGTGATTGCAGGGCCAGCGCTTTTTCGGTGCACATCATGACACTGCCGCTACGAACCAGTAACGGGTCGCCAAATAGGTCGCGCAACCGCTTCAGGGCGTTGCTCATGGCACTTTGTGTCAGCGCCAGGCGGTTGGCAGCGCCGGAGACACTGCGCTCCTCAATAAGGATATGCAAATACACCAATAGATTAAGATCGACCTGACGTAAGTTCATACTTTATACACAAAAATAGTACCTAACTCATACTCTATCTTAGCCGTGATGATAAAGCTAACCGCAGCAACGGCTTAGGGTATTTTCATTGCTGATAATCAGTATTTGCCGCTGCATGGAATAGCAGAAAAAGGAAATTGGAGGGAAAGTTGCGGTGATGGCAGAGGGCATAAACGGTAAAAAGGCGCCAACTCGGCGCCTCAGTATTTATGCACTTTGGGCTGAGCTCATGCCATCACCCATGTACTTTTTTGCTTCTTCGTCATCCTCCGAGCGTAAACGCTCAAGCTCGGCATGGGTTTCCGCCAGGCTTGATTCCAGTTCGCTAAGACGGCTCTGCGCCAGGGTCGCACTCTTAGACAGGCGCTCCAGCGTTGACGTTGAATTTTGCTTCAAGAAGGTGATCTGTTCGCCTAGGCGTTTATTCTCATCAATAATACCCTGAGCTTCAGAGTCTTTATTCGCTAAGCGCTCTTCGAGCTCTTTGATCTTCTGCTGGAATTGATCGTTACTGGCGGTCAAACGCTCGATGGTGGACGCCGAGTTATTCTTTAAGAAACGTACCTGCTCATGCAGTTTTTCATTATCCTGCTGCGCTTGCGCATGCGTCTCTTTAAGCTCTTGCAGCTCTTGCGTTTGGCCTTTATTTTGCTCACGGAGCTGGCGAATGTCTTCACGCTGGCTTTCCTGGTGCTTGGCGGCAATGGCGCTTTGTTCCTTGAGCATGCTATTTTCATTTTTCAAGCGCTCAACCAAGGGCTGTTGTTCTTCCAGTTGCTTTTGCAGACGTTCGATCTGAACGTCGATATCCGATCTTTCTTGTTCTAGCTGGTTGTACTTATGAGCTAGTTCATCACGTTGCTGCAGTAATTCATCGCGCTCTTGGGCTAGGGCGGCATAATCATTATCGAAGTTATCGATACGCTGTTGCAAGGTGGTAATTTTTTGTTCGTTTTCTGACTGGGCTTCTTCAAGTTGCTGCTGAACGCCAGCGAGCTTATCTTGATGTTGCTCAAGTTCGGCCGCCTGGGCATCGATCTGCTCCTGTCTGGCGGCAATCTTTTCGCTTAATTCTTCTTTTTGCTGGGATAGTTGCTGATACTGCTGTTGCAAGTTATCTAGGCTTTGCACCGCGAGTTGCTCGGCCTGGATCATCTCTTCTAGCTGCGCCTGTACCGGGGCGAGCTGGGCATTGGCAAAGGCTTGAGATTGTGCCTTAAAAGCCTGAACAAACTGTTCGGAGAACTCAAGATCGACCTCGCTCGCCTTGACGGGCTCTTGCGTGTCTTGTGGACGGGCGGAGCGATCCTCGCTGCGCCATTGGCGGTAATGTTCTAGCACGCTCGAACGGTCTCCGTTAACACGTTGTAATAAAATTTCCAGTGTGATTGGTGTACCGGCGCGATGCAGCTCATCACAAACGGCTTTAATTTCATTATATTGAGTCATCAATCTATCCTCCCAGCAGATATTTAGGATAGCATTAAAACAGCCACTGGCTAGAAAAATATAAGAAAAATATTCTAGTTAATTTTGCAGCGACAGCTAATAATTACTATTTTAGTTGTAGTTCTATCCTTACAGGTACTACCTCAATCATACTACGACAATTTGGTATTACACAATGCTAACAATTGATTTAAATGAAAATAAACAGCTAGTTATCACCGAGTCAGCAAAGGTTCAGACAAAACAAGGGCAATTACTGATAAAAGTGCTCGCAGCGGGCGTTAATCGCGCCGATTTATTGCAGCGTCAGGGTAATTACCCACCACCGCCAGGGGACAGTCCCACTTTAGGATTAGAAGTGTGCGGCGAAGTGGTGGCCGTGGGCGAGGGAGCCGACGGCAAGTGGCAGGGTCAACAGGTGATGGCGCTGTGCGCTGGCGGTGGCTATGGTGAATATGTGGCCGTGGATCAGGGTCATTGCCTGGCGTTACCGCCTAACTTCAGTGCCGAACAGGGGGCCGGCTTTTGTGAGGTTTTCTTAACCGCATTCGATGCCTTGCGCCAATATCCAGGATTTGGTGTCGACCATACCCTGTTAATACATGGTGGTGCCAGCGGGGTCGGAACCGCCGCTATCAAGCTGGCCAAGTATTTTGGCGCCAAGGTGGTGGCCACCGTTGGCAGCGAACAAAAACGCCAGGCCTGTTTAGCACTCGGTGCCGATACTGTGATTAATTATCGTCAATCCGATTGGGCAGACACCATGCGTGCCGAGGGCCTAAGTGCCGATGTGGTTATCGACCCTGTTGCCGGTGACTATCTTAACAGAGACCTGAAGGCCTTGGCCCAAGACGGTAAAATTGTGATCTTAGCCCTGCTTGGCGGACGCTATTGCGAACAATTGGATGTTGCCAGGGTCTTGCAAAAGCGCGCATCCATTATCGGCTCTACCCTACGTAATCGCAGCAGCGAGTATAAATCGGCCTTGGTAAAAGAGCTGCAGCATAGGTGTGAAGCGGGCATGCTAAGCGGTGAGTTAACGCCGGTGATCGATACGGTTTACCCCTGGGAAGAGGTGGAACAAGCCCATCAGCGTTTAGCGCAAAACGCCAATATAGGTAAGGTGATCTTGATGCATAAATAGAAAAGGCCAGCATTAAGCTGGCCTTTGAATCTGTGTACAGACGCTTACATCACGCGCATGCCCGGCTTGGCACCGGCATGAGGTTCAAGAATGTAGATCTCATCCTTGCCAGGGCCTGCAGCCAGCACCATGCCCTCGGAAAGGCCAAAGCGCATCTTACGCGGCTTCAGGTTGGCAACCATTACGGTGTGTTTGCCAATCAGCTGCTCCGGGCTGTAGGCCGATTTAATGCCGGCGAATACCTGGCGCTGCTGACCACCCAGATCCAGGGTCAGTTTAAGCAGTTTGTCGGCACCTTCAACATGCTCGGCGTTGGCGATGAGGGCTACGCGTAAGTCCACCTTGGCAAAGTCATCAAACTCGATCTCATCCGCCAGCGGATCTTTTGTCAACTCGCCGTTGTCGGCTACTTGCTCCAGTGCTTGGCTTTGTGGCGCCAGGCTTTCTTTTGATTCATCGACCATGGTATTAACCTTATCCATTTCGACACGCTGCATCAGCGCTTTAAATTTATTGATAGGCTGACCTAGCAGCGGCTTATCGACACTATCCCATGCCAGATCATCGTTTAAGAAATCGCTGACGTTGGCGGCCATGCCCGGCAAAATTGGGCGCAGATAGGTCATCAGGATACGGAACAGATTCAGACCAACGCTGCATACCTCATGGGCTTGCTGCACCGTGTCTTCGTTTTTAGCCAAAACCCAAGGCGCTTGCGCATCAATATATTGGTTTGCTTTATCGGCCAGGGCCATAATGGTGCGTACCGCACGACCGAATTCACGGTTTTCATAGTGTTCGGCTATGCTTTCTTTGGCCGCGGCAAACTCGGCCAACAAGGCCGGCTCGGCATTGGTGTTGCTTAGCTTGCCATCGAACTTCTTGGTGATGAAACCGGCACAGCGGCTGGCGATATTGACCACCTTACCGACAAGATCCGAGTTAACGCGCTGGGCGAAATCTTCCAGGTTTAAATCCAAGTCGGTAATGCCACCGCTAAGTTTCGCGGCAAAGTAATAACGCAGGTACTCGGGATCAAGGTGATCTAAGTAGGTACGGGCTTTGATAAAGGTGCCTTTTGACTTAGACATCTTGGCGCCGTTAACGGTTACAAAACCATGGGCGAAGACATTGGTCGGCTTTCTAAAACCGGCGCCTTCAAGCATGGCTGGCCAAAACAGGCTGTGGAAGTAAATAATGTCTTTACCGATAAAGTGATACAGCTCAGCGTCGGAATCTTCGCGCCAAAAGGCATCAAAGTCGATACCGTTTTTATCACACAGGTTTTTAAAGCTGGCCATATAGCCGATAGGGGCGTCCAACCACACATAGAAGTATTTACCCGGTGCGCCTGGGATTTCAAAACCGAAATAAGGCGCGTCGCGGCTGATATCCCACTGCTGCAGGCCATCGGCAAACCACTCGTCAAGCTTGTTGGCCATTTCTTCCTGAATACTGCCCGAATGCAGCCAACCTTTTAGCATGCCCTCAAAAGCAGGCAGGTCGAAGAAGTAATGCTCGGAGTCGCGCAGCACTGGGGTGGCGCCTGACATCGCAGAGCGTGGTGATTTCAGTTCGGTCGGCGAGTAGGTGGCGCCACAGACATCACAGCTGTCGCCGTTTTGGTCTTCTGCATCACAGCTTGGACAGGTGCCGGTTACGAAGCGATCCGGTAGGAAGATTTGCTTTTCCGGGTCAAATAACTGCGAGATGGTGCGCTTTTTAATATAACCACCGTCGTTAAGGCGGTTATAAATAAGCTCGCTTAGCGCCTTATTCTCATCCGAGTGGGTGCTGTGGTAGTTATCAAACTCGATATTAAAATCGGCAAAGTCACGTTGGCGTTCAACGCTAACCTTGGCAACCATTTCCTCAGGGCTGATCCCTTGTTTTTGTGCATTGAGCATGATCGGCGTGCCGTGGGCATCGTCCGCACACACATAATAGGTTTCATGTCCTTGGGACTTTTGAAAGCGAGCCCAAATATCGGTTTGAATGTACTCAAGCATGTGGCCCAGGTGTGTAGGACCGTTTGCATAAGGCAGGGCGCTTGTAATGAGAATTTTTCTCTTTGCCATAAGGTGCTTATTCCATCTCAGATAGGATCACCCAGATCATCGACTCAAGGCGCTGTAGCGCGATGAAGTTTCGGTGCCTAGGGTGAATAGACTGGTGTTAATGCCCTGAATGTTACATAATTTGGCGGCACATTTCATTACGCTTCTTTAATTATTTATGCAGTTACTATGTTTGGATTAGGCTCAGGTAAAAAACCCTCTTTGTTTTCAAAACGCCGGGGTTCACAATGGCAGGAAGAATATAGGCAACATCTGGGTCGCTATCGCAGCGCCGCCTTTCCCGCAGGGGTGCCAGAGACCGCGGTACAGGCCAGCAGCGAGCAAGGTTTATGCAAGCTTGTTATGCCCTTTGCCTGTGCTCAAGAAGCGCCGGATCTCGGTGCCTTTCTAAGCGAGCAATTGAGCCGCCTGATACAGGTGGCAATCGACGTTCAGTTGGCTGAAAAACCGCGATTTGCCAACATCAAACACATTATTATGGTCGCCTCCGGCAAGGGCGGTGTGGGTAAATCCACCTGCGCCGTCAATTTGGCCATGGCGCTGCGCCATGAAGGTGCCCGCGTCGGTATTCTTGATGCCGATATTTATGGTCCTTCTATTCCCTTGTTATTGGGCCTGCAAGGGCAGAAACCTCAGGCCAAAGACGAGAAAACCCTGCTGCCCATGAGTGCCCATGGCTTAAAAGCCCAGTCCATAGGCTTTTTGGTGGACCCGGACGATGCCACAGTTTGGCGCGGGCCCATGGCATCACAAGCTCTGGTGCAACTACTGAATGAAACCCAGTGGGGGGAGCTGGATTATTTGGTCGTGGATATGCCTCCAGGCACTGGCGATATTCAGCTGACCATGTCGCAAAAGGTACCGGCATCGGGGGCGGTGATCATCACCACCCCCCAAGATTTAGCCTTGGCCGATGCGCAAAAAGGGGTGGCCATGTTCAACAAGGTGAACGTGCCCATTATTGGTTTGATGGAAAACATGAGTCAATTCCAATGCCCTCACTGTGGTGAGTCGAGCCATATCTTCGGCGCCGACGGTGCGGTGCAACTTTCGCAGCGCTACGGCGTGCCTATCTTGGCGCACTTACCGCTGGCGATGGAAATTCGCCAGTGCTCGGAGCGCGGCGGTGACCTAAACGAGCAAGATCAAAACATGGCGGCACATTTTGCCGCGGCGGCTCGCCTGTGTGCCAGCCAACTCTATTATCAACAAGGCGCTCAACAGGGCGTAGAAATTATTATAACGGACGACTAACCATGCGTTTATCAGATACCCATATAAAAGAATACCTAAACGATCAGCGCATCGTGATCACCCCGCAGCCCGACGAGCAGATGATCTCAGGCGTCAGCGTCGATTTGCGCCTGGGCAATAAATTTCGCGTGTTTCAGGATCACTGTGCGCCGTATGTAGACTTAAGCGGCCCTAAAGAGCAGCTTAATGCGGCGATGGAGTCCATTATGAGCGATGAAATCGTCATCAAAGAGGGCGATGCGTTTTTCCTGCACCCGGGCGAGCTGGCCTTGGCCATTACCTATGAATCTGTGACCCTGCCGGCGGATATCGTTGGTTGGCTCGACGGTCGTTCGTCATTGGCCCGTTTGGGTTTGATGGTGCATGTGACCGCACACCGCATCGATCCGGGCTGGAGTGGCAATATCGTGCTTGAATTTTATAATTCCGGCAAGCTGCCTTTGGCGCTGCGCCCGAATATGAAAATCGGTGCACTGAGCTTTGAAACCCTTTCTAGCCCGGCGGAAAAACCCTATAACGCTCGTGTAGATGCCAAATACAAGGGCCAAAACAGTGCCCTGGCAAGCCGAATTGGTGATGAAGGCCAGCAGTAAGCTCGCTTCCTGTCTCTTGGCCGCCCAAGTCTTCAGGGCGGTCCTACCCTTATCCCAGTGATTGCCCCAAAAGGGTAAAATATTCCCGAAAACACGGCGCCAGCTTTGCCGCCTCATCGGCGTTGGGGTAGGCGCCTAACTTGGCCAATTCCCCTTGCTTGGTGCCACTGACCAAATACTGGTTTTTTATCTCGGCATTTTGCACATAGTGTTCAAACGCGCGAGCGCTCAGCTCTTCTGGCATGGCCAGGTAATATTGACCGGCACTGGCATCAAGTAGAGCATTGCGGCGCAAGTAGGCCGAGCTATCCGTTTGCTGCTCGTTTAAAAGGGTCAGGGTGAGCAGTTGCAACAGGGGCTGATTAAGTCGGTGCTCATTATAGTCATCCCGGGTCAGCCAGAGTTTGCTGGCAAACGCACGCTGGGATGTTGGCCCGGTAAATAAAAAACGACTGATGTAATGATCAAACGCATGCCACCACTCATGGGCAAAGGCGCCGCTGCCGGCATTTTTAGCCAGGGCTAGGGTACGCGTGCTGCTGTGATAATGCGCTTGTACACCCAAACGCCCGCCTTGTGCAAAGGCCAGGGTTAAGCTCTGGCGTAGGCCAATGACCTCGGGAGGAACCGCCAGAATTTGGGTGAGATCCGCTAAGGCATCGTAAACCAGGTTGGCGGCTCGTTGACGCTCTTCACTATTAACCCAGCGCCCCACACTGATGGCGCGCAGGCCAAAGGTGGTGCGTACCTCACGGAAGTCTACGTCCACCCCAAAACGGTAATCCGGGCCGCGGCGGTACTTATCCGCCATAAGCGATGAACTCATTTTTGATAACGTTGCTTAACGGCTGCGGGCATCTGCTTTGTTTGCATGGTGACAAAGCCCTCAAGCAAGTGCAACAAGGGGCGGGTATCGAGCCCTTCTAGGTGCGCTAAACAATAGGCGCTGGCTTCGAGTGTCGATAGGCTTTGCTCGCGATTGGCCTTACGAATATGGTAACGGCTGGCGGGAACCTGGTCGAAACTCAGGGCCTTAAGCTCATGTAACCAGGGGTTTTGTTGCCACAGCCTATGCACCTTACTCCAGGTGCCATCGAGAACAATAATATGCTCAAGGGGGCTGTGGCACTGCTCCACGGGCTCGGCGTCTGTGCTTGGGTATAACAGCGCACAGGCCTGCTCGCTAATGGCTCTTACCTCGGCAAAATCCTCGGGGTGCTCACCTACACAGAGCTGTACATTAGTTAATCCCAACTGTAACAGTGGGGTGGTGCTTTTAGCCTGCTTTTGTTCGTGGGGATGTTGCAATACCCAAAGCTTAATGCGGTTATCGATTTGATTAACAAAGGGACACACACAACTGCTGGGAGGGTAGTGACACCGGGAGCAAAGAGGACGAGCCATGGCAAAAAGTATGAATTAGGGGTCTATGGCGCCATTGTACTGGTTTTGGCTATTTGCTCCAAGTTGCGCATTTGCTATCCTTTGCCGGGCCACTGATAAACAAGGAAAAGGGAACATGGAGATAAAAATTGATGAATCTGCGTTATTAGCAATGCAGGACTTACTCGGTGAGCACTTTGATGACACCCTCGCATTTTGCTTTAGTGAATTCTGTCGCTTACATGGTGCCTTTAAACAAACCTTGGGCAAGGAGCAAGGCGATGCCATTCGCAATATTCATAGCTTGAAGTCCAACGCCGCCCAATTTGGCGCCGTCACCCTGGCGGATACGGCAAGAGCCATAGAGCATGGCCTGGCCGAAGGCCAGCAACAGGCGCTGCAGGCGCAGATCGATGCACTCCCTAATGCCATAGAGCAAAGTATTGAGCTGATAAAGCAGTGGCAACAACAAAGTTGAAATTAATTCATAGCTAAGGGCATATCACATATAGCTATTTCCCGCTTGTGCCGATAATCTAACGGTAATAATTTGAAGGGGGAAAGCATGTCAGAAATTTTAAAAAGTCAGAAGTTACACGGTGTTTGCTACGATATTCGTGGGCCCGTGTTGGCTGCCGCCAAGGCCATGGAAGATGAAGGGCAAAAGGTGCTCAAGCTTAACATCGGCAATCCGGCGGCCTTTGGCTTTGATATGCCCGAAGACATGCTTAAAGACATTATTCGTAACCTCAGCTCGGCTCAGGGCTATTGTGATTCCAAGGGGTTATATTCGGCGCGGGTGGCCGTCTATCAACATTATCAACAGCGTGGTTTGCATAACCTCAGTATCGACAATATTTTTATCGGCAATGGCGTCAGTGAGCTTATCCAAATGGTAACCCAGGCCCTGGTGAACAATGACGATGAAATTCTTATCCCGGCGCCGGATTACCCCTTATGGAGTGCCTGTGTGACCCTGGCCGGCGGTAAGGCGGTGCATTATCGTTGTGATGAGCAGCAGGACTGGTTTCCCGATATCGACGATATTCGCAGCAAAATCACCTCCAGAACCAAGGCCTTGGTGCTAATCAATCCAAACAACCCCACGGGGGCGGTGTACAGTAACGACCTGTTGCTGGACTTGATCACCTTGGCTCGTGAACATAACTTGCTATTACTGAGCGACGAGATTTACGAAAAAATTCTCTATGATGGCACCACCCATAGTTCCATCGCCTCCTTGTGTGACGATGTGCCTGTGATCACCTTTAATGGCTTGGCGAAAACCTATCGTGCCGCTGGCCTGCGCATCGGCTGGATGGTGCTAAGCGGTCCGACGCAGCGTATGAGCGATTTGATCCAGGGGTTAGACATGTTGGCGTCCATGCGTTTATGTGCCAACGTACCGGCTCAATATGCGGTGCAGCAGGCACTGGGTGGCGTGCAATCCATCGATGCCTTGATCGAGCCCGGTGGACGTTTATACGAGCAGCGCAATATTGCCTGGCAGGGCCTTAACGACATTGACGGGGTAAGCTGTGTGAAACCCAAAGGAGCCCTGTATGGTTTTGCCAAGGTGGACACCAAGCGTTTTAATATCAGTAACGATGAAACCATGGTGTTGGACCTGCTGACACAGGAAAAAATTCTGCTGGTTCATGGTCGTGGCTTTAACTGGCCGGAGCCGGATCACTTCCGTATTGTCTTCTTACCCCATAAGGATGAGCTGGCCCCGGCGATGCAACGTTTAGGTCGCTTCTTTGAGCGTTATAAACAAGAATAGGGTTTAGCCCAAGGCCTAATTAAAGAAAAGCAGCGCGTTGGCGCTGCTTTTTGGTTTTTATGGAGTCTTCATTCCGGCGCGCAGAGGGTTTGCACGTAGCGCGCATAGAGCTCATCAAGATGGGGGAGGATCTCTTCTTTTCCCGCCACCTCAGATTCAATTAGGGCATCGGCTATGCTAGCTGGGGTTTGCCAACCTTGTAACGTCTCGGCACTGCTTATATGGCTGATATGCCAAGGTTCAGCGGCAACACCGCCCTGGTATTTTAGATAGGGGCGATAAAAACCCAGTTCATGCAGGTGTTCGCTTAACCAGGCGTTGAGCGTAGCAAAAGGCCCGCTGGGAGCATATTCATCCGGGCTCAGTTGCAGTTGATAATCCTCAGCCACCGCGCTTGGGTCCCACACATCAAAGTCACTGCCGAAATGGTGGCGACTGGCTCCGGGCAACGCCGAATAAAGCATGATGGCATGCAGGCGCTCTAACGGCGACAAGGCAGCGAGGTCGACCACCTGTTGTGAGGCATCAAAAACAGGTCGCACGCCCAGATACTTGTTGTTCCAAATCATAGCCTGGCGGGAAAAGGAGCGATATGCCGAGGCAATACGGAGGTCGATACCATCGGCCAGAGCACGGCGTTGCAAGCGCTGGAAGTCCGCCAGCGCTTCATGGTTTAGGCGCTGGCCTTGCCAGTCACACAAATGGGACTCGCTGCGCCCGGTGGCGCATAATGCCAGTGTCATGTTAGCAATCGCCTTAAGATCCCTTCGTAAATCAGTGCCAGCTTGTCTAAATCATCACAGCTGACACATTCATCGACCTGATGAATGGTGGCGTTTCGAGGTCCCAGCTCAATCACCTTGGCGCCCGTGGGGGCGATAAAGCGACCGTCCGAGGTGCCGCCACTGGTTTGCAGTTCAGCCTGATAGCCCATTTGCTCTTCAATCGCCCCTTGCACCGCGGTGGTTAACTCGCCCGGCTCGGTGATAAAGGGCTGGCCGTTGTGAGTCCAGTCGATATCGTAATTGACCTTATGCTCTGCCAGCAGGGCTAAGACACGGGCCTGGATCTGCTCTTTACTCAGCTCGGTGCTGTAACGGAAGTTAAATTGCACCTCCAGCTCTCCGGGGATCACATTGCCGGCACCGGTGCCCGCATTGATATTGGAGATCTGCATGCTGGTGGCGGGGAAAAACTCGTTGCCATCATCCCATTTTTCCTGACACAAGGCCTGTAAGAAGGCGGTGGCCTGATGCACCGGATTCTCGGCCAAATGGGGATAGGCCACATGGCCCTGCTTGCCCTTAACGGTTAAATACGCGGTGAGCGAGCCACGGCGACCGTTTTTGACCACATCGGCCAGCTTGTCGGTGGAGGAGGGCTCGCCAACGATGCACATATCGATTTTTTCATTACGCGCTTCCAGGGTGTCAATCACCCTTGTGGTACCGTTGATAAAGGGACCTTCTTCATCCGAGGTGATCAAAAAGGAAATTGAGCCCTTGTGTTCGGGGTGGTTGGCAATGAAGCGCTCGGTAGCCACCACCATGGCGGCCAAAGAGCCCTTCATATCGGCGGCGCCGCGGCCATGCAAATAGCCTTCATGCTCTGTGGCCGAAAAGGGCGCAAAGCGCCATTTGTTTTCATCGCCCACCGGCACTACATCGGTATGTCCGGCGAAGCATACATTGGGCTTGCCCTGACCCTTACGCGACCAAGTGTTAAGGGTATCGACGAAAAACATCGGCTCATTGGTAAACCCGATCTTCGCTAAACGCTCGGCGATAACATGCTGGCAGCCGGCGTCTTTAGGGGTCACCGAAGGACGGCGGATTAACTCTTTAGCCAGGTCAATGACAGCACTCATGGCGTTTCCTATGCAAAAATGGCGTCGTAGTCCGCCGCCTTAAAACCGATCAAATGATGCTCGTCGGTGCGCAGTATGGGGCGCTTTATTAAGGCCGGAGACTCCAGCATCAGGGTCATGGCCAAGTCTTTATCCAATTGCTGCTTTTGTTCATCGCTAAGCTGGCGATAGGTGGTGCCGCGCTTATTGACCATGGCTTCCCAGCCGAACAAGGCTTCAAGCTCGGTGAGTAACGCCAAGTCCAGGCCTTGTTTGCGATAGTCGTGGAACTGGTATTCTACGTTATTATTTTCTAAATGTTTTTTTGCTTTTTTAATGGTATCGCAGTTACTGATACCGTACATAATTGTGGTCATAATCTGTATGTAGCTTTAGTTGCCGATAAATAATAAGGGTTCATTGGCCGCAACCTGCTGCTGGCAGTAATAGGTCAGCGTCGACGGCGCGAGATTGGTGATCATGATAGCGGCCAAGGGCGCAGATTTAAACTGCCGCAGGTCGAAATAGGCAATTTCTTCGCCGCGCGTTAAGGTGGCGCCGTCTAAGTATTTTAATTTTGCCTTGTTGCAAATACTGGGTTCATCAAGGTGTAAATAGAGCAGAATCTCAAGCCCGTGCTGGCTGCGAAAATGCCATTGTTTTGCTCCTTCGCTGACTTTCACCAAGGTGCCGTCACAGGGGGCTAGCAGTTTATGGCCGCGCATCTGGATGCAAACTCCGGGGCCTAATAAACCCAGCGCCATCAGGGCATCGGGTGCCTCGGTCAAGGGTAAAACGGCGCCGCTAAGGGGGGCATAAAGAGTTGCAGTCGATGGTAGGGTGCTCTGCGACAGTTCACGTGCGGCGATTAGTTGCGCTGTGTAGTTCATGAACGTACGTTATATCCTTCTTTTTTTAATGAATTCATGGCGTTTTTAACTTGTATGCGTTTGACCAAGATGTAATCGGTGTCAAAGGTGGAAATGGCAAAGATGGAGATGTTAGCGCGAGCTAAGACACCGGAAATATTAGACAAAATGCCGGTAAGGGAAAAGCCCAGTGGCCCCAACACCTCCAGCGCCACCCAGCCGGGTTCCTGCTCCAGGCTATCGAGTTTAATATCACTGTTACAGACGATGGACAGTTCATCTGCGGTTTTACCTACAAAGTAGACTTCGCTTTGAAAAATAATGCCCGGGATGGCAGCCGTGCTGTCGAAGCTGTGAATGGTGAATTCATGCGGGAGTAATTGGAGCGTTTGTTTGGCCATACAGATCCCCTTGGGTTAATACCAATTCTGTTAAGTATGTGATCAGATTTAGCCCGCTAGAATGATTAGCTATTTGAGCGAATTGGTATAAGTACAAGTTATACCTAAAAAGCGCAATTTATGCCACCGGAAGTTGCTCACAATAGCTGTGGATAAGTTTGGGGGTAGGGTGGTCGATAGTTTTTATCTTATTGAAATATAATAAATTTAATGCTCTGTCTGTTTATTGATCAACACCCGGTTGGTTGTTGCTAATAACGAAATAAAAAGGGTGCCCCCGAAGGTGCACCCTTGTGATTATGTGCCTAACATAAGCGAGGAATTAGGCTTGGCTCTGATCCGCTTGAATGGCGGTCAGGGCGATGGTGTAGACGATGTCATCCACCAAGGCACCGCGGCTCAGATCGTTGACCGGCTTGCGCATCCCCTGCAGCATAGGGCCGATACTGACCAGCTCGGCGCTTCGTTGTACCGCTTTGTAGGTGGTGTTACCGGTGTTCAGGTCGGGGAAGATAAACACAGTCGCCTGTCCCGCGACCGGGCTGTTAGGCGCCTTTTTACGGGCCACATTTTCCATGATAGCGGCATCGTATTGCAGTGGACCGTCGATGATTAAGTCGGGACGCTTTTGTTTCGCTAATTCGGTGGCCTCGCGCACCTTTTCAACGTCGGCGCCGGCCCCTGAGCTACCGGTACTGTAGCTGATCATCGCCACCCTCGGTTCGATACCAAAGGCGCTGGCAGAGTCGGCGGATTGAATGGCGATGTCCGCCAATTGGGCAGCGGTCGGATCCGGGTTAATGGCGCAGTCGCCGTATACCAACACCTGATCCGGCAGCAGCATAAAGAACACCGACGAGACCAGAGACGACCCCGGTGCGGTTTTGATCAGTTGCAGCGGCGGGCGTATGGTATTGGCTGTGGTGTTCACGGCGCCGGAGACTAGGCCATCCACCTGGCCCTGGGCCAACATCATGGTACCAAGCACCACGTTGTCTTGCAGCATTTCTTCGGCCACGACCTCGGTCAGCCCCTTGCTCTTACGCAGCTCCACCATGGGCGCCACATAGTCACGACGGATCTGCTCTGGGTCGAGCAGTTGCATGCGCTCGTTGAGTTCAACCCCTTGTTGTTCGGCAATGCGGGTGATCTCCATAGGGTCGCCCAGTAACACCGTATTGGCAATGCCACGCTCGCCACAAATAGCCGCCGCTTTTATGGTGCGGGGCTCTTCGCCTTCGGGCAGCACAATGGTTTTATTGGCGCGACGGGCCTTATCCGTTAATAGATAGCGGAATGCCGGTGGCGACAACTTACGGGTTTTTTGCGACTGCTGTGCGAGACTATCGAGCCAGTCGGAATCGATAAAGGTGGCCTGATGCGATTTCACCTTGTCGACGCGCTGCTCATCATCGCAGGGCACTTCTAAATTGAAGTTGTGCAGCAGCAAGGAGGTGCGCCACGTATCGTGCTCGGTGGCCAGGATCGGCAATCCGGTTTGCTCCATCGCCTGATGGCACAACTCCATAATGCGGGGTTCCGGTTCAATACCACCGGTGAGTAAGATGGCGCCTATCTTGGTGCCGTTCATGGCCGATAAACAACCGGCAACCAGGACATCGGAACGATCGCCCGGCGTGACCAGCAGGACCCCGGGAGAAATGTGGTTCAGCAGGTTAGACACAGTGCGGGCACAGAAGGTTACCCGGCGCAGACGACGGTGCAGCAGGTCGCCTTGGTGAATAATGCGGGCATCTAAATAATTGGCCAGATCGATGCCACGCGGGGCCACCAGTTCAAAGTCCCAGGGAATGGTGCCCAAGAGTTGGAACGGGTGCTTGCGAAACAGAGGCATGGACGCCAGGCGGTTAATTTCGTTATCCAGTAAATCCGGGTTGAACTGCTCGACCAAATCAGCACGGGCTCGGCCTTGCTCATCAAGCGGCGCATTGACCTTGTTGAAAATACAGCCCAACACTCTTGGATGGGCGATGCCACCATAGTTGCCGGCGGCGATTTCCAACTTGTCCTCAAGCTCTTCCACCGTGTCGTTGCTCGGGGTCACCACAAAGACGATATCGGCGCCCAGGGTTTGCGCGATTTCTCGGTTGACGCGCCCGGCATAGGGTTGGTTGCGGGTCGGTACCATGCCCTCAATAATGGCGATTTCATCGTCGTTAATGCCGCTTTCAAAACGCTCAACGATTTCTTCGAGCAAGGTATTGCCCTTACCATCGCCGATCATCTTTTCAGCGTAGGCCAGTGAAATCGGCTCCGGCGGGTTAATGCTCGAACCAATTTTCACTATGGCGGTGGACTTTTCCGGACCACATTCGCCCCGACGTGGCTGGGCTATGGGTTTGAAAAAGTTGACCTTCAGTGCTTTTTGTTCCAGCGCCCGCACCAAACCCACCGACACCGAAGTCAGACCAACACCGGTGGATACGGGAATAAGCATAATACGTCTAGACATGATCAGGCTCCTTTGGCCAGACGAGCCGCATCCTGGCAGATCATCCATTCTTCATTGGTCGGCACCACCATGGCGGTAATTGGGCTGGTGTCACTGGTAATGATGCCACTTTTGCCAAAACGTGCGGCCAAGTTACGCTGTTCATCGAGTTGCCAGCCCAGGAAGCTAAGGTGCTCAAGCACCTTGGCGCGAATAATGTCTGAGTTCTCACCTATACCGCCGGTAAAGACTAGGGCGTCCAAACCCTTTAACGGCACCAGGTAGGCGGCAATTTGTTTGGCCAGGCGGTAACAAAAGATATCCAGCGCTAAAGTGGCTTGCTCATGTCCCTCTAGATAGGCCTCTTCTATGGTGCGACAGTCATTAGACAATTCGCTAATGCCGAGTAAACCACTTTGCTGGTTGAGCATGGTATTGACCTCGGCCACCGAATAGCCAAGCTGACTGGTAAGGTAATCGAATAAACCCGGGTCGATGTCACCGCTGCGAGTACCCATAACCACGCCTTCAAGCGGGGTCAGTCCCATGCTGGTATCGACACTTGCACCATTTTTAATGGCACAGACGGAGCAGCCATTACCCAGGTGGGCGGTGATCAGGCGATGATTATCCGCGGCCAACCCCAGGTCCTCGACGGCCTGGTTGGAAACATAATGATGACTGGTGCCATGGAAACCATAACGGCGTACACCATGCTCTCTGTACAGGGAATAAGGCAAGGCATATAAAAACGCGTGCTTGGGCATGCTCTGATGGAACGCGGTGTCGAATACGGCCACTTGGACCAGCTTAGGAAACGCCGTTTGCGCTGCCTTAATACCCGTGAGGTTGGCAGGGTTATGCAGTGGCGCTAATTGGGCAGTCTGGGTAATGGCGTCAAGCACGTCCGGGGTGATCACCTGAGAGCCGGTAAACTGCTCACCACCGTGAACCACACGGTGACCGACGGCAATCAAATTCTTGGCCAGATCATATTGGTGAATAAGTGCGACAAGGGCGTCGATGGCAATTTTGTGATCGGCTCCGCTGGCTAATGCGTTTTGCTCTTTGTTGCCGGCGAATTTATACTTTAAGGTAGCGTCGTCGTTATGGAGGCGTTCGGCCAAGCCGCTTAACAGCTCATCGCCGCTGTTGGCGTCGATAACCGCAAATTTTAGGCTCGAGCTGCCGCAATTTAAAACTAGGACGTGTTGTACAGACATTTGGTAGACCCGTGGTTGAATATCAGAAATTAAACCCCACGTTTACCTAAAGTAATAGCTTTTAACCTGGTCATAATAGCTATGACCAAAGGCTACATTTAGACTAAGGTATTATTGCAGTGGGACCGGCTATTTTACCTTATATTGCCACTAAACGTTAGCTGTAAGGGGCGTAAATGCAAAACAGTATGATGGCACAAATTCAACAAGGGCATAGCTACGCCAAACTCTGGCCGCTGCGCCGAGAGCTGGCTCCCATGTTTGTGGAAAACCGTATTATCAGTGCCACCTTATTCGCCATTAAGGTAATGCCGGTGCTGGCGCTCACCAGCTTGGTGGTGCAATTGCAATTATTGGGTCAGTATTACCTCGGGCCAGCGCTGGCGTGCGCCTTATTGATTTTGTCTTTGCCGGTACAGGGGCTGTTATGGCTTGCTAAGCGGGCGTCATCGCCGCTGCCGCCAGCACATGCCCATTGGTACAAGGAGTTGTATACGAAAATGGTGGCCCAAGGCTATCAAGGTGCTCCGGCCAAGGCCAAGCCTCGTTATCGAGAGTTGGCCCTGCTGCTAAAGGACGTGTTTGATAAAATGGATAAGACCTTTCGTCAGGAACTCTTCTGAAACTCGCTGAGGTAAAACTCGGCCTGCACCTTAAATTCCGGCTGTGCTTCAAGTGCGGCCAATTGTTCGACACTAAACTTCCAGGCAAAGGGCGTCATTAAGGCCAGATCTCTCGCCTGCTCGCCAGTAAGAGTCAGAGTATGGCTAAGCAGTTGTTCGGCGCTGCGAGTAAAGCCGGTGGGTATGTCAACCTGCTGATGCTCACGCACCTCACGATAGATAATCTCTTTAAGCTCGGCCAAATGTCGCGGCCCGGGGGAGGCCACCACCAGGTGTCCCTGTGGCGCCAACAAACGAGCGCTTTCTTGGGCAAAGATGGGCGCAAACACACTGGTCACGACCGACGCCGAACCGGCCTTCAAGGGGATCTGTTTGCTCGATGCCACCGCAAATTCGCAGGTGTCATAGCGTTTGGCGGCGTAGCGCACCGCCGGCTTGGCGATATCTATGCCGTAGACCTGACCCTTGTGCTGTAGCTGGTTTGCTAGTTCGCTGGTGTAGTAGCCCTCACCACAGCCCATGTCGATGACCGCCGTGTTCGCCTGATGCAAGGCGCTAACGCGTTCGGCCAGTGCCTGGCGTAAAAACTGATAATGGCCCGCTGATAGAAAACGGCGTCTGGCCTGCACCATGTCTTGATTGTCACCGGGCTGTTTTGATTTCTTGTATTGCACCGGCAATAAATTGATGTAGCCCTCTTTGGCATAATCGAACTGGTGTCCTTGTTCACAGCTTAGGCCGTTGCCCTGGCGGGCTAAAGGTTGTTGGCATAACGGGCAGCGATAAGCACTCATGGTGCAAGGTATTCCTTATCATAAAAGGTGCGCACCCAATGGGGGCGATAGATCACCAGCAGAGTCATGGCCATCCCGGTGAGCATGGCTTCCGGGAACCAGATAAGCGCACTTAGAATCACGTAGTTGTCCATCAGCATAGACCATTCATAGGTGCCAATGGCCCAGTAATACAGCGCACCAACTAAAATCTTCAGGCAATTGGCCAGCGCCGCACAGAGAAAACTACAAACGAATAGATAGATAAATAAATGGCGTGGCAGCAGGTTATAAACCAACACAAAGACACCATAGCTAAAGTAAATGGGGATAAGTGCCGTGGTGATCACAAACACAGCGGCGTTTTCCCAGGCGATGGTCGAAAAGCTGGCAAGCAAGGCGGTGGCGAGTATCGCGGCCAAAGTGGCTAAACGCCAACCGAGGATCAACGTCATCGCTGTAATACCGAGAATATGTATATCCAGCCCCGGGGCAATACCGGCCTTAATTCGCCACAACAGCGCTAACACCAGGGCGCAAGCAAAGAGCCCGGTTTGTCTTGCCGGACGGTGCCATAGACCAAGCAGGCTGGGTTTATCCAGGGTCAACATTAGGATAATCGCCAGGGCCAAGGTGCTTACCAACATAACCAATTAGCCCTCGAAAGTGCTCCACACCGGCGCGTGATCCGAGGGTTTTTCAATACCCCGTAGCTCATAGTCGATACCGCTGTCGGTTAATGATTCGGCCAAGGCGGGGGTGGCTAGAATAACGTCGATACGCAGACCGCGGTTGTCGTCGAAACCCTTGGAGCGGTAGTCAAACCACGAATATCTGTCGTCAACGTCCGGGTGTAGCTGTCTAAAGGTGTCCACCAGGCCCCAATCGGTGAGGGTGGCCAACCATTGTCTTTCTTCAGGCTGGAATGAGCATTTACCGGTTTTTAGCCAGCGCTTCTTATTGGCTTCGCCGATGCCGATATCTAAATCGATCGGGGAAATATTGATATCGCCCATTACCACTAGCTTGCTGTCGGCGCTGTATTGGCTGCTTAGCTCGGCCATCAGGTCGCTGTAGAATTGACGTTTATAAGGGAACTTGGTCTCATGATTGATATTATCGCCTTGTGGGAAGTAGCCATTGAGCACGGTTACATCTTCCCCTTGGGCATTTTCGACGGTCACCGCAATCATGCGTTTTTGGTGCTCGTCGGTGTCGGTCGAAAAGCCTTTTTTCACCATTTTGGCCGGCTTTTTGGTCAGCATGGCCACACCGTAATGGGCTTTTTGGCCATGAAAATAAACGTGATAACCCATGGCTTCGACATCGGCGATGGGAAACATTTCATCATGCACCTTAATTTCTTGTAAGCCGATCACATCCGGTTGATGTTTGTCGATGAGTGCTTGAAGCTGATGAAGGCGAGCGCGTAACCCATTAATGTTGAAGGAAATTATTTTCATTGGTGATTAATGACGAAAGTTATTATTAATAGCGCGCCAGTGTAGCATTTTGTGCCCTTGGAAGGAATCGCCACAACACCGCAGGGGGCGCTTTTCGCCGCCCCGCATCTTGTGTTAGTCCTGGTGGCTGAATATATTTGCCTTGGCTTTGTCGGCAATGTAATCAATGGCTTTTTGGGCACGTACACTGTTGCCGGCACCATCTAGGCGTGGTGAAAAGGCGGCAATGGCGAACTTACCCGGCATAATCGCGATAATGCCACCGCCAACGCCACTTTTTGCTGGTAGGCCAACGGTGTAGGCCCACTCACCACTGGTTTCGTACAAACCGGCGGTGGTCATAACCGCCAAGACCCGCTCAACATTATCGGCACTCATCAATCGCTCGCCACTAATGGGGTGGCTACCGCCATTGGCCAGCACAGAAGCCATCATGGCCAGGTCTTTGGTGGTGACTCCCACAGAGCACTGGCGGGTATAGATATCCAGGTTAATATCCACATCGCCGTAAAAACGATGGTAGGATTTAAGCAGCTCGGCAATGGCCAGGTTATGACCATTGCTGTTGGACTCGGAGCGATAGACGTCCTCAATGACCCCGAGTCTACGGGTGGCAAATTGCTCATACCAAGCACTAATGGCCTGCCACTTTTGCTCGGCGTTATCGCCGCCTATCAGGCTGACCGTGGCCATGGCTCCGGCGTTTACCAAGGGGTTGACAGCTCTGGCCTCATTCAACTCAATGGCGGCCACCGAATTAAAGGGCAGGCCGGTGGCGTTAACACCGATTTTATCCCGGATAGCCTCGGCTCCTTTTTGTTCCATGGACAGGGCCAGGGTGAACACCTTGGAAATGGACTGAATTGAAAAGAGAGTGTCGATATCGCCACGGCTAAAAACCGCACCATCGACGGTGACCACGGCAATGGCAAAAAGTTCGCTGTCGACCTTGGCTAGGGCAGGAATGTAATCTGCATTGGCGCCACTCTTATCGTCTTTATACAAGGCGTGGGCCTGGGCTAATACCTGCTCAACCTTGGCGGCATCGTAGGGCCTGGCATCGAGTTGTGTAAAGGGCCCAAGGGCCAACACCAATAACAGCGGATAAAGTATCTTTTTCATTTGTGTGAGTCCTTATCACTCAATGGGAAATGCGGCTCTAATATTTAAAGCCAAAAGAAGTCTGCAAGCGGATATTGTCGCCCTTATCTCCCTGATAATTTTGCAGCTCACCATATTGCAACTCGATCCCGAGGCGCGACATGATGGTGGGGTTGTAAATCAGGTTTACCGTACTGTAGAGACTGTTGTTAAAGGACAGGGGATGCTGGGTAATGATGTTATCGATATCCACGTAGCTGATGCCAATGGATGAGGTGTAGCTGTCGTTCCACTGTTTATCCAGATAGATAAAGCCGGCTGTGGCCCCGATGGCGGTCAATTCGCCATTGCCGTCCAGGCCGGCGTCGCTGCCGCCGGTGATATCGGCGTAATAATGGCAGCAGGGATCGTTAAGGTAGCGGCCAATGCCTTTGCCGTTGGCCAGCTGGAATTTGAGGCTATGGCTGTAGCCCAGATCATAGGTGCCGCTGACATTGATACCCCAGCCCCATACCTTGTCTTCTTGCTGGGTGGTTTTATATCCCAAATAGCGCAGCAGCAGTGCGGTTTTAATATACCCCTGGTCAAATTGGTAGGTATAGCTGGCACTGGCATCGGGCCAGTCGTTTTGTTCGCTATAGTTCAGGGACGCCGGGTCGATATAAACCGGTAACGCAAGATCTGCATCTGAGCGCTCAATGCCCAGGGCCCAAGAGCTGCCGTTGCCTAAACTGCGGCGATAGCGAATTTGCGGATGGCGGGCAAACACCATGGCCGATGGACCCCAATAGTCGAGGATATTGGGAAAGGAGTTGATGTCCATAAAACCGCTAAAGGTCTGCCCGGCCCCCCAGCTACCCAGCTCTCCCCAGAGGTGAGTGAGATTAAAATCGGCATTGCCATCGGCATCGAACATATCAAACTCAAAACGTGTGGTCATATCGCCATGCTCGGTGGGGGTATGACTGCGAAAGGAAAGTTTAGATTGCCCGGCGCTGAGCAGGGTGTCATCGTCACTGGCGTTGCCTTCAAAGAGAATGGACGAGGTTTGGAAGGCGCCGCGGTTGGCCATTTCACCATCGTTATAGATGGCGTCGAGCCAGATTTGCCCGCCGATTTGCAGGGTGGTTTCCGAGTCGCTTAGGAAAATGCTTTTTGGTGGCGTTTTGAAACGGTAGCTTGGGCGTTCGTACTCGTGATAGAGACGGCCATTGAGCTTGCTTCTAGGCTCCTCGGTTTGGGTTTTGACCGTAGTGAGAGGACGTTTTATCGCCGCTATTTCGGCGTTCTTGAGCTTAAGTTGTCGTTCAATCTCAGCATCCTTTTGTTTTAGTTGCTGCTCTAATTCTGCAATGCGACGCTCCAGGGCGGCTAAGCGCTCTTCGACCGTGGCGCCTTGTACCGGCGTGGCCAATATCATCAGAGTTAGGGCCAAGCCAAGAGCCGTGCCAAAGGCGGGGCCCTTGGTGGGGCTTTGTACTGCGACGCCGTTGAGGCGTTGAGGATGTATCTCAGCCATAGTCACTCCTATAATTCGACGGCAAAGTTGACAATCATCTTGTAGTCGTCCTTCTTCGGCACACTGCCATCGGCGTTGGCAATGGGGGATTGCAGGTGGTCCCAAAGCAGTGATATATCGAAATCGATATCCTTGGTAATGTCGATGGAGGCACCGGCCAGGGCATGTTGGGCATTGCCACCGGCGGCCTGCTCGGCAAAGGTAAAGCGGTAGTCAAAGTTTAAATCTATGTCAGACGTCAGCTCATAATCCATATTTGATGCAAAATAAACTGAGGTCGAGGAGTTGCTGCTGGCGGCATCGACGCCGACATTGGCAAACTGTGTACGTTGATAGGCCGGACCCAGACCGATATCCCACTCCCAGCGTTGATTATCAACCACGTAATAACCCACCCCGGCGCCCAGGGTGTACTTATGATCGATATTTTGAAATGGGTCACGATAGTATTCGAAAAATACCGGACGAAAATACAGCGCCTTGGTATAAAACCAATCAAAGGTGCCGTTGGCGCGAACATTGTTTTCTGTGACTTCTTCGTCGTTACTGGTGCGTGCCGCCAGGGCATTGATCAACAGTCGGTTAGTGGCGGTGCGCCGCTTAATGTCGACACTGGCGGAGAGCTCGGTTTGTTCCGTATTACCGCGGCTGAGATTGGCGCCAATACCGACCTTGGCATACCAGGCACCGCCGACATTGTCTGCGCTGGCGGCGATGGAGACCAGGTCTTTGGGCAAATAGGTAAGTTGTCGTTCGCCCACTTGGACATAGTTTGGGCCTATCAGCAAGGGTCCTTCGCTAACCGAGCCATCATTAAAACGCACACTATGGGCTCTGCCGGATATCACCATGTGCACGTCTTCGCGGTCGATAAACAGGGTGTCGAGTATGTCGCTGTCAAACTCGATTTGTTTGTCGTACATGGCCTTGAACTCGCCCTTTAGCCACTCCCCCGAGCTCAGGCGTATCCAGTCATATTTATCTATGTCTTTGACAATGGCTTGGCGTTCTTCAATAAATAACGAAGGCTGTTGAGCGTAAACCCCAGGCGCTAATAACAGAGAAAAAATAACAATCAACAGGGCGAAAAATGGCATCGCGACTTCCTTTGCAACTCGGTTTCCAACATGAATGAATAAACGCAAGTAATTGCCTATTAATAATAGGTCAATCTGCCGAGGGTACAAACGGGCGCAGCGCAATGCTGGGTATCTTGGGAGGAAAGCCTGTTAGGTTAATAAGCGCCGCTGCTAAATAGACGCTGGTGGGTTTTATAGGCATATTCATCGGTCATACCGCTGAGATAATCGCACAACACCCGATAGGTGCTGGTACCGCGTTGTTCCGCTTGGCGATAAGCGATTGCGGTTGTTTCCGGTAACAGGCGAAGCGGGTCGCTGGCAAAGGCTTCAAACAACTCGATGATCAGCTTCTGACCGTTAAACTCGATCTGCTGCATATGCGGGGCGCGAATAAGGCGCTTATAGATAAAGCCTTTAAGGCAATCCAGCAGGGCCTGATAACTCGGTGGCAAAGCCACCTGGTAGCTGAGAATATCGCAACTAAAGCCCCCCTCGGTGGGCAACAGCCTGGCCTGGGTAATAAACAAATTAACCAATTCACCGATAATGTCCTTGCGCTGTGCCTCGCATTGGAAAAATAATCGTTGCGCCATATTGGCATCGCTTAACCAGGGGCAGTCGAGGCCAGCCAGAACGGGCTCGGCATGAGATTGCCAATCGTGAATGGTGATCTGCTCGGTGGCAATGGCATCCTCCAAATCATGAACCGCGTAGGCGATGTCATCGGCCAGCTCCATGAGGGAGGCATCGACCGACTTATATAAGGTTTTGGCACGGAAACTATCCAGTGGCTGATGGCTTTGGAACAAGGCACGATCGGCGTTACTGAAAGGGGCGAAGATCCAGTCCACCAAATCAATGTCGTCGCCATACAGGCCTTTGGCGGGGCGCCACTCATTGGCTTTAATATAGCGCTGCTGCGCCGGTTCCGATGGCTTGCTATGCCATAAGGTATCGAGCATTGCCGGGTATTTGATAAAACCCAGCAGGGTACGACGGGTGAGATTCATGCCATAGCCCTGGGTATAGGGCTCGAGCTTGGCGACAATCCGCAGGGTCTGGGCATTGCCTTCGAAGCCACCGTGTTCACGCATCATATAATTAAGGGCAATTTCCCCGCCGTGGCCGAAAGGCGGATGACCGATATCGTGTGCTAAACACAAGGTTTCCAATAAGGAGTCATCGGGTAGGCATTTGACCTCGGGGTGCTGTCGGCCCAAATGGCGCAGCAGACCGCTGCCAATTTGGGCCACTTCCAAAGAGTGGGTGAGGCGGGTACGGTGAAAGTCGTTGAGACCAATGCCCATGATCTGCGTTTTTGCCTGTAAGCGACGAAATGCAGCGGCATGAATGATACGTGAGCGGTCCACCTGCCACGAAGAGCGATTATCGTTGGGGCGGTGCTTATCTTCACCTGTACGTCTTTGTTGCCAAATATCGGCCATGCAATACTCGTCACCCTGAGTCTTATATACTCAGTGTAAACAATAAATAACTCATTGTCTTGTATGATGTTAGCGCTTAAGTAGTGATTATTTCGTATTTGCCTCTGTTAGGATATAATGCGCCGTTTGTTTATCCAGACAGATGAATTCTAGAGGTGTCATGATCAAAAAACTGGGACTCGTTTTATTCGCCATCGTATCCATTACCGGTATTTTGTACCCTTTTATTTGGGGGCAGCAAGAACAAGGGGCACAAGTCACAGACGCGACTTCTGAGCAGGCGGCTAAAAAGCCGGTGGTAGAGAAACCACGGCATAATGTGAAGTTGCCGAACTTTGCACAGGTTACCGATATCAAAAAGAAAAAATCCCTGTTTTTTGACTTTATTCGTGGACCGGTGGAAAAAGCTAACAGCCGAGTAAGGGAGCAGCGTGCGACCTTAGAAATTGCCCTGATGATGGTGCAGTATCAGCAGGCCTTATCCACCACACAAGAGCAAAAGGTGGCAGACATCTTTGCCGAATATGGCCTTGAGGATGAAGAAATCGGCGAACTGTCATTGCAACAGTCATTACGTCGAGTGGATGTGATCCCTAAAGAGTTGGTGATGATGCAGGCGGCCAATGAGTCGGCCTGGGGCACCTCGCGTTTTGCCCGTATTGGCTTAAACTTTTTTGGTCAATGGTGTTTTAGCGAAGGCTGTGGCCTGGTACCCAAGCGCCGTAATCAGGGGGCTAAGCATGAAGTGGCCGTGTATCAGTCGGTGCAAGAGGCGGTTGATGCGTATTTCTATAACATTAATACTCATAATGCCTATCGCGAGCTGCGTGATATTCGCGCCGAATTGCGCCAGGCGCAACAACCGTTG
Organism: Pseudoalteromonas sp. BDTF-M6; assembly: GCF_018334135.1. Lineage (NCBI taxonomy): Bacteria > Pseudomonadati > Pseudomonadota > Gammaproteobacteria > Alteromonadales > Pseudoalteromonadaceae > Pseudoalteromonas > Pseudoalteromonas sp. BDTF-M6. The sequence continues at coordinate 905,222 of NZ_JAGXTQ010000001.1, read as the reverse complement.
AGCGCGAAAGCGCTGGCCTATGGGTTAATGTCCTACTCCGAACGCGGTGAAGCCTATATCGAAGAGCTGCACGCGATGATAGATCACAATGAGGCGTATTTTGATGAATAAATTGTCTTCCTGGATATCCCCCTTATTAATTTTGTCGTTTGGCGCGGCCGCCGAGCCCGTAGTCATGTCTTACGACGGGTTTTATGACCGCATGGAAGTGGTGAATGAGGGCGAATATCAGTATGCGCAGGTGGGTTTCTATTTAAAAACCTATGCCGATGCCAAGCCGTGCGATATTACCGAGGGTGAAATTTTAACGGAAAAACAAAGCTACTCCTTGACCTATAACGACAAAGGTCAGTTGTTTTTACCCTTTGATAAAGAGCTTGATACTCACAAGGCCATGGTCGTGGTAACGCCCGCTGATGCCGGTGGCTGTCAGTTAAGCATGCAAATTGAAGCGAAAATGCCGCAACAGGGGATCACCGCTGGGCAGCTCTATCAGGTAAATGAAGAATTTGAGGAGCTATTAGCGGATCTTTCCGGTTTCTTCGTAGGGACCCTGATGTCTTTCTTGTTACCGGAGCAGCAGGGCATTCAGCTGCACTTTAACGGCTCGGTACCGACCAATGTGCCCACCGATTGGCAGTGCGTCGACACCCGCTGTAAGGTCACTATCAAAAATAAGTGGCAAGACAGTGAGACGGTATTGGTAGATGGTAGCAAATTGGCACGTATTACCCCCTGGATTGCTAAATAATCCGAGCTTAGGTTTTACACCAATAAAAAAAGCGCCGTTCGGCGCTTTTTTTAACTTAGCTCAATGGCTTGAACTTTAACCACGCCTTCAGCGGGGGCATCTTCGCGAACCGCTTCGTTAAACTCCACCTTATCCATGGCCAAGTCGCCGCCGTCGATCACCTCGCCGGTTTGCAAGTCGCTAAAGGCAAATAAATTGGTGTCGGCTAGGTGCGATGGCACCACGTTTTGCATCGCGGTAAAGATACTTTCGATGCGCCCCGGGTGTTGCTTATGCCATTGCTGCAACATGGCTTTGACGTTTTGTCGTTGCAGGTTTTCCTGCGAGCCACACAGGTTACAGGGGATAATCGGGAACTGCTTATGCTCGGCATACTCAGCGATATCCGCTTCTTTACAATAGGCCAGTGGACGAATAACCATATGCTGGCCGTCATCGCTCATGAGTTTCGCCGGCATACCTTTTAACTTGCCACCATGGAACATGTTCAAGAACATGGTTTCGATCATATCGTCGCGGTGATGGCCCAGGGCTATCTTAGTCGCGCCCATTTCTTTGGCGGTGCGATATAAAATGCCGCGACGCAGGCGTGAGCACAGCGAGCAGGTGGTTTTGCCTTCGGGGATCTTATCCTTGACTATGGCGTAGGTGTCTTCCTCGACTATCTTGTACTCGATACCCAACTCGTTTAGGTACTGCGGCAAAATATGCTCAGGAAAGCCCGGTTGCTTTTGATCCAGGTTGACGGCGAAGAGTTCGAAACTGATCGGCGCCGAACGTTGCAGGTTCTGCAGGATATCCAGCAGGGTGTAGCTGTCTTTGCCACCGGACAAGCACACCATGATGCGATCGCCTTCTTCAATCATATTAAAGTCGGCAATGGCCTGACCGGTATGGCGGCGTAAGCGCTTTTGCAGTTTGTTGAAATTGTATTGCGCTTTGGCTTGTGCTGAATGCGACACCTGGGCACCCTCGTTACGGCTAAAATCAAAGGCGCGTATTATAGGCTGAGGCTCTCAAGGCATCAAGAAAAAGGCAGCTGATGCTGCCTTTGGGTGTTGAAAAACGTTAATCTTCTAGGGGGCTGCGATAGCCGTCCGGCTTAAGTGCCAGTACATCGCAATCAAGGCTATCGATCACATGCTCGGCGGTGTTACCCACGAGTGCAGCACTAAACCCGGTACGACCCACGGTACCAATGACCACTAATTCGCTGTCGAGTTTCTTCGCCAAGCGAGGCAGTACGTCTTCGGGTAGGCCTTCTTCCACATGTTGATGATGTTCGGCAATATCAAATTGCTTCCCCAGCTCCCGGGTAGAATTAAGGTGGTGCTCTTTCACCGTTTCATTATATTGAGACGGGTTAAACTCTGGGATTTCGATGGCAATATTGACCGGAGTTGCCGGGTAGGCATTGACCAGGTGCAGATCGCCCTGAGCGATTTTGCTAATAAACTGGGCATCCTTAATAATGCGATGGCTCAGTGCTTGATGCTCTTCATCATCACTGGATGCATTGACGGCCGCCAAAATAGCACCGCCAACCAGCCACTTATGGTCTTTCACCAACAACAACGGAGTGGGGCATTTACGAATAAGGTGCCAGTCGGTCGGGGTGAAAATCACCGATTTAAGGGCATGATGCTGATGGGTGCCCTTGATCACCAAGTCATATTCATGCTCTAACACCTCTCGAATAATGGCTTCAAAAGGACGATTATGCCACACCACCTTGGTATCGAAGCTGATGTCCTCATGCTGTGCCGATAACGATTGTAGCCACTGCTGTTTATCTGCGATCACCGCTCTGCGCATGGCTTCACGCTCATCGCCGCTAAGCATGGTGGTCATTTCATAAGAGAAATCGTAGATGGATAAGAAGGCGGTGATTTTTGCGCCGGTGTTGCGCGCTATTTCAGCGGCTCGAGATAAGCTCTGTTGTAGCTCGACGGAAGGGTCGACAACTGCGAGTATTCGTTTAATTTTGTCCATTATGCGCCTCCTTGATACCTAATTTTAAGAGTATTTCAATACATCTTTGAGTGTAATCGAAATCTCTGATATTTAAAGGCGCTAATGGACTTAGTTTGAGTCAGATCAACTGCTTGGCGCAGAAATAGCTGCGGCCTGAGCAAGTTGCTGATGATCGTTGATGGTAATAAATTTACCGTCGACGCTAATAAAGCCACTTTTTTGGAAACGGCTGAGTAAACGGCTGATGGTTTCAACGGTTAAACCCAGGTAATTGCCAATTTCGCCACGGGTCATGGTGAGGCGAAATTCACGGGCCGAGAAACCACGCTCGCTAAAGCGGCGAGAAAGGGTATGCAAAAACGACGCTAGGCGTTGCTCCGCAGTCTTTTTATTCAGTAGCAGCAGCATTTCCTGATCGTAATTAATCTCGTTGCTCATCAGGCGCATGATTTGCTGGCGCAATTTAGGTAAGCGTCCGGCCAAATCATCGAGGGTTTCAAAAGGAATTTCACATACCATGGACGTTTCCAAGGCCTGAGCAAAGCTTTGGTGGGTGAAGGTATGAATGCCATCGAACCCCACTAGATCTCCCGCCAGGTGAAAGCCAGTGATTTGCTCTTCGCCTTGCTCAGACAGGGTGAAGGACTTAAACGAGCCACTGCGTACTGCGAAAATGGACTTTAGCTTAGTGCCGGATTCGAACAGGTAGTCGCCCTTATGCAATGGCTTTTTGCGCTCAATGATTTCATCGAGGCGGTCCATTTCTTCGCCATTTAAGCTAAAAGGAAGGCACAACTGTGAGATTGAGCAGTTGTTACAGCTAATGGTGCAATTCGATTTACCGGCGAATTTACCAGAAAGTTGTGTTTTTACGTCCATTTTACATTCCAAGGTAAGCAAGAGATGAAGTTAAATCTACGTGACTAGCGAGGCACTTGCAATAACCAAGCTATAGAGCCCATACCAAAGTAATAGATTACCCAGAACCAGGCGCACCCACGTTTGGTTAAGTATACCCTTTATGGCGTTGGCGCCCAAGCCCAAGGCGAGCAGCGCGGGTAAAGTCCCCAGGGCAAACAAAGCCATAAATAAGGCACCGTCGGTTGCACTTTGGCTGAAAATAGCCCAGGTGAGGGCGCTGTAAACTAAACCACAGGGCAACCAGCCCCACAGCGCGCCATATAAAAGTGCCTTGGGGTAACTATTGACCGGCATCAGGTAACGATTAAGCTTGACGATATGGCGCCAAATGGCCCAGTTTCCGAGTTTTTCTATGCCGCCCAGGGGGTTAAACAGGCGCATAACGTATAAGCCAACAAGCACCATAAAGATGGCGCTGAGTAGGCTAAGTGCCAGGCTGATATGATTATTCTGACTGGCAAAGGCGGCGCTAAAGCCGCCCACCAGGGCGCCGGCCAGGGCATAGCTGCTTAAGCGCCCGACATTATAGGCAAGGGTTGCGCCCAGCGGTGGAAGCTCACGACTGGCCAGTTGAAAACTGCCGGCGATGCCACCGCACATGGCGACGCAATGACCGCTACCGGCTAAACCCATCAGTAGGGCAGCGGCAAAGTTAATCTCGTTCATTGCTCTTGTCGTGTTCCTCTTTGTCGTCTTCAAAGAGAATGCTGTGACCTTGTTTCTCCAGATCGGAAAATTGCTCACTTCTGACCGCCCAGAAAAAAATACCTATGGCGATAAGCACAAACAAAATGGCAATGGGAATAAGTACGTAGATGATGCTCATAAGCGCAGTAGCCGTAGTGAATTGGTTATAACAATAATAGAGCTTGCCGACATGCCGATCACCGCCATCCAGGGGGCAACCCAGCCCAAAGCGGCAAGGGGCAGAATAGCCCCGTTATAACACAAAGACAGGGTTAAGTTTTGCCTAATAATACGACGCGTTTGTTTGGCCACGCGGATCAGTTGTGCCACCGAGCGTAAATCGCTGTTAAGCAGCACCACATCGGCGGTGTTTTTCGAAATATCGGCACCGCTGTCCATAGCAATGGAGAGATGGGCGGCATTAAATACCGGGCTGTCGTTAACGCCATCGCCAATCATGGCGCATACCTGACCTTCGCCATGCCATTTTTGCATCAGTGCCAGCTTATCTTCGGGAAGCAGAGCGCCGTGGTAGGCATCGAGCTCCAGCTTTTCGGCCAAGAGCTTACCGGCCGTAGAAGGGTCGCCGGTGAGCATCACACGGCTGATATTTTGCTCTTTAAGCTCGCGTTGCAGCGCTTCGGCATGGTCGCGTACCTGATCCTCCAGATAAAACGCGGCCACCGGCTGTTGGTCGATAAACAACACGGCCTGGGCATTGAGGTCAAGGTCGTGGGTGAACCAGTTGGCCTTGCCAATATGCACCCGGTGCGCTTGCCATAGGCCGCTAACGCCAAAGCCGGTATGCACTTCCACCTGCTCGGGTTGCGGGTGAATAGGGGTGATCTCGCTAAAGGCCTTGGCAATCGGGTGCTCGGAATAGCGCTCCAAACTGGCGGCTAGGGACTTTAACTCCTGTGCGCTGTAGCCGCTATCGAGAATGTCCATCTTGGCGATAGCAAAGCGGCCATAGGTGAGGGTGCCGGTTTTATCAAAACCCACCTTGGTTAACTTGGTGGCGGTTTCCAGCACATGGGCCTGCTTTATCAAGACTCCACGCTTGGTGAGGTTGGCCACCGCACAGGTCAGCGCCGTGGGAATTGCCAGACTCAAGGCACAGGGACAGGTGGCGACCAACACGGCTATGGTGATCCAAAAGGCGTGTTCCGGGTCGATTTGATACCAGGATAAGGCGGTAATGGAGGCAAACACTAACAGACAGGCGACAAACCACTGGGCTACCTTGTCGGTGATTTGCGCTATTTTCGGGCGCTGACTCAGGGCACTGTGTTGCAGGCGAATAATCTGATTAACCAGGGTGTTTTGGCCAACCTTGTTCACTTCTAGGGTTAACACCCCGTCGTGGTTTACCGTGCCGGCATGAACCTGATCGCCATGAGTTTTGTTCACTGGGTGATGTTCACCCGTCATCATGGACTCATCGACGCTGGAGCGTCCGCTCACCACCAGGCCATCGGCGGCTATGGTTTCTCCGGGTTTTACCCGCACCGTATCGCCGAGCTTTAACAACTTGGCGCTGATCAACAGCTCTTCGTTATCGCCGTCGACCACGCGGGCGGTCAGTGGCAGCAGTTGCTGCAGATTAGCGGTGAACTCACTGGCTTTAAGGCGGGCGCGAAACTCTAAGTATTTGCCCAGCAGCAGCAAGAAGGTAAACATACAGATGGACTCAAAATACACCTCGCCGGTGCCGCTGACGGTGGCATAGCCACTGGCAAAATAGGCGCCGAAAATGGCCAGGGAAACGGGCACATCCATATTTAATTGTTTGGCTTTTAAGCCGGTGATGGCGTTACTTAAAAACGGCAATGCCGAGTAGAAAATCACCGGTGTGGCCAGGCTTAGGCTGATCCAGCGAAAATACTGTTCAAAGTTATCTTCCATGCCGGAGAACATGCCAAAGTACATGGCAAAGGCAAACATCATCACCTGCATGGTCATCAAACCGGCCACACCCAGGCGGCGGATAAAACTCTTGGCCTGCGCCTGCTTTTGTGCCGCTTCGTTATCGGCCTGGAAGGGGTAGGATTTGTAGCCGATTTCCGCCAGGCTGGTGATCAGGGTGCTGAGTTTGGCCTGAGTGTCGTCCCATACGATCATGGCGCGATGAGTCGAGGTGTTTACATCGACGCGTTTCACCCCGGAATGAGCCAACAGCTGCTTTTCAATCAGCCAGGCACAGGCCGCGCAGCTTATGCCTTCCACACTCAGCAGCACTTCTTTGTCATTGCCCTGATGGGAGATAAACTCCTGCTGGATAGATTCGTTATCATAGCTTTGGATCAGCGCCAGTTGCTCTGGCACCAGCTGCTGCACCTTGCCCGCGGACTCGGTGCGGTATTTGTAGTAGTCGCTCATGCCCTGAGCGATAATGGTCTCGGCCACCGCCTTACAGCCAATGCAACACATGGGCTCTGGCGTGTCGTTAACAACGACCGATTCATTGAAACCCTTGGGAATGGGCTCAAGGCAATGGAAGCAGGACTGCATGCTCATTTATTTATACTCGGGGCTCACTTTAATGGCGCCCGCTTGCGGCAATTGAATGTTTTCTTTTAGCTTCCAGGTATCATCAAACGGGGTGATAAACACCGTATAGGCACCTTGTTCAACCGGTGTATCGAGCAGTGTGGTGAACTGGCCTCGAGCGTTTTTGGTCAGCCTGAAGGTAAGGTCTTTATCGCTAATGGTGCGATGATACAAACCAATATTCAGCGCGGCTACTTTAGAGTCATCGCCCTTGGTGAAGGCAAAGCTGATACGCTCATCGGTGATCTGCAAATCTCCGTGTAAATACAAGGCCTTAGCCTTGTCGAACTTGGTTAACTCAAGGTTGATGGCTTTGCCTTTTTTATAGTAGTCATCGACCACCATATCCGGGCCATTGCCCACCGCCAGGGTGATAAGGCCAACACAGGCAATAATGGTTGCAAGAGGGAAGAAAAGTAAAAACCAAGGCCAAAACTGCTTATACCAGGGAGTCGCGTTCATAATACCAAGTTAGTTGCCAGATAAGTGACGGCTATTTTACGGCATTGGTGAATAAAATCCTAAAAAAAAGCCTCCAAATAGGAGGCTTTTTTGATTTCGATTAAATTCGTATGCTTACTTGTCTTGCGACAGGCTGTATACGTAGGCGGTCAACAGATGAACCTTGTCTTCGCCTAGAATCTCTTTCCACGCTGGCATTACACCGGCACGGCCGTTACGTAGCGTTTCTTCTACCGAACGTGCTGAACCGCTGCCGTATAACCAAGTGTTATCGGTTAGGTTAGGTGCACCGAAAGGTAGGTTGTGAGCCACTGAACCTTTACCGTCGGCACCGTGACAGGCAGCACACATGGCAAACTTAGTTTTACCTGCGGCGGCATCACGTTGGTTAACCGTACGACCAGAAAGGCTAAGTACATAGGCAGTCATTTCTTTAATGCCTTGGTCGCCAAGGGCTGCTTCCCAGCTAGGCATAGCAGCAACACGACCGTGTAGTAGCGTTTCTTTGATCTTGTCAGGCGTACCGCCGTATAACCAGTCTTTGTCGGTTAGGTTAGGGAAGCCGTCACCACCACGGGCGTCAGAGCCGTGACACTGAGCACAGTTTTGTAGAAACAGGCGTTGGCCGATTTCCAGTGCTTGCTCGTCAGATGCCAGGTCCAGTACGTCACGCTTAGCGAAAGATTCAAAAATAGGGCCGAATTTTTCATCTGCAGCACGGTACTCGCCATCCAGCTGGATGCGGTAGCCGTTAGCGTGCATGTCTTCAACCGCTTTTTTCGACTCTTCAAGTGATGTTACGCCCTGGTTAGAGCTCTTCCACTTTAACAAACCCTCAAAGTTACCTAGGCCAGGGTAGGCCGCAAGGTAGTACACGGCCCACACGAAGGTCGCGAAGAACATGTAGGTCCACCATTTAGGCAGCGGGTTATTAATTTCTTCGATGCCATCAAATTCATGGCCACAGCTCTCGCCTTCTTTAACACCTACGAAGTTCTTTAAGTTCCAAACTAGTAGGCCGAAGATAAGAACTAGACAGGCCAAGGTTAGAACGATGACCCAAATACTCCAAAAGCTAGTCATTTCTCAGACTCCTTTTCCTCATTAGTGATTGTGCTTTGGTGTTTCTTTTCGTCTTCAAACACGGCGTTGGCTGCATCATCGAAGCGCTTTTTGCTGCGCTTGCTGAAGGCCCACAACACAATCACGATAAAAAGTACCATTATTACCAGAGTTAAAATGCCTCTGAACGTGCCGTAATCCATAATAATTACTTCAAGTGTGTACCAAGTTGCTGCAAGTAAGCGATAAGCGCTTGCATTTCAGTCTTGCCTTTAACCGACTCTTGGGCACCTTGGATTTGTTCATCCGTGTAAGGTACGCCGAAGTCGCGGAAGACTTCCATTTTCTTTGCAGTTAACTCGCCATCAAGTACGTTTTCATCTAACCAAGGAAAAGCTGGCATGTTTGACTCAGGAACCACGGCGCGTGGATCCATTAAGTGAGCGTAGTGCCAATCGTCAGAATAACGTTCACCAACACGAGCCAGATCAGGACCGGTACGCTTAGAACCCCACTGGAATGGGTGGTCCCAAACGGTTTCACCGGCAACAGAGTAGTGGCCGTAGCGTTCAACTTCGTCACGGAAAGGACGGATCATCTGTGAGTGACAGTTGTAACAACCTTCACGCACATAGATGTCGCGGCCTTCAAGTTCTAGCGCCGTTAGTGGGCGTAGACCGTCTACCGGCTCAGTGGTGTCTTTTTGGAACATCAACGGAGTGATTTCCACCAGGGCACCAAAGCTGATAGCGAACACTGTGAGAATGGCCATTAGGCCAACGTTCTTTTCAACAATTTCGTGTTTGTTGCTAGAGTTATTATTGCTCATCATCCTACCCCTTAAGCTACTTGTGCTTGCGCATCGTCTGCAATTGAGCCTTTCTTAGCTGCAATAGTGCGATAGCTGTTGTAGGCCATTACCAGCATACCCGCTACGATGAATACACCGCCTAGGAAACGCATGATGTAGAAAGGATGTGATGCTTCTAGCGATTGTACGAAGCTGTACATAAGCGTACCGTCTTCGTTTACTGCACGCCACATTAGACCTTGCATTACGCCAGAGATCCACATGGCAACGATGTACAGTACAACACCGACCGTGTGTAGCCAGAAGTGGGTGTTAACCAGTTTCACGCTGTACATACGGCTGTGGCCGAATAGGGCAGGGATAAGGTGGTATGTTGCACCGATTGAAATCATCGCAACCCAACCTAGGGCACCCGAGTGTACGTGACCAACGGTCCAGTCAGTGTAGTGCGAAAGCGCGTTTACTGACTTGATAGCCATCATTGGGCCTTCGAACGTCGACATACCGTAGAAAGAAAGCGATACAACTAGGAAACGAAGTACCGGGTCGGTACGTAGTTTGTGCCATGCGCCAGATAGCGTCATGATACCGTTGATCATGCCACCCCAAGACGGAACGAATAGAATCACAGACATCACCATACCCAGTGACTGAGTCCAGTCAGGTAGGGCAGTGTAGTGTAGGTGGTGAGGACCAGCCCAGATGTATAGAGAGATAAGTGCCCAGAAGTGAACAACCGATAGACGGTAAGAATATACAGGGCGACCCGCTTGCTTAGGTACGAAGTAGTACATCATACCAAGGAAACCAGCGGTCAGTAGGAAACCTACCGCATTGTGACCGTACCACCACTGTACCATGGCATCAACGGCACCGGCGTAGATAGAGTATGACTTAGTCAGTGATACCGGCACGGCCATGCTGTTAACAATGTGCAATACCGCAACCGTGATAATGAAGCCGGCATAGAACCAGTTGGCAACATAGATGTGCGATACTTTACGCTTAATCAGGGTGCCAAAGAAAACAACAGCGTAAGAAATCCAGACGATGGCGATTAGGATATCGATTGGCCACTCAAGCTCGGCATATTCTTTCGAGCTGGTAATACCCAAAGGCAGGGTAATGGCGGCTAAAACGATAACCAGTTGCCAGCCCCAGAAGGTGAAAGCTGCAAGTTTATCGGAGAAAAGGCGCGTTTGGCAGGTACGCTGCACAACGTAGTACGACGTTGCGAACAGGGCACTGGTGCCGAATGCGAAGATAACTGCGTTCGTGTGTAACGGACGTAGTCGAGAGTATGTTAGCCATGGGGTATCGAAGTTCAATGCTGGCCAGGCAAGCTGGGCAGCAATTAACACACCAACACTCATGCCAACGATGCCCCAAATCACTGTCATAATAGCGAATTGGCGAACAACTTTATAGTTGTACTCAGTTTGTGATGCTACTGTTTGGCTCATTGTCAGGTTTCCGCTGCATTATTATGCGATTAGAAATGAAATACCTACTCTTGCGAATAGGGCCTACTGATGGTGTCAAAGCCGACTACCTAAAACTCTCATTTTATTAAGCGTTTCAGAAAGCAGACTCGCAACACTCTTATTATTTGCGGTCGAAATAATAAAATTTTTGACCTCAAAAAGATAGCGCAAATGGCTAAAATAATGACTTCAATCAAATTATCATGCGAAGTTGGGGATTTTTTAACTAATGCCTAGTCAGCGCGGATCCCATTGGTTAATATTGACGCTAAATTAATGTTCAATAAATAACCATGAAGCTGTCGTTACATTCCCGTCACTATCTTGTTTTGTATCCCCTGTTGGCGACCTTGCTGTCACTGACCGCGTGTGACGACACCGACATGAGTATAGTCAAAGATGCGCCGCCCACCCATTGTTGTGACCATCACCCGCTCAACATCGACTCATTCCGGTTTGCCCTCAGTGGCGAGCGTGTCCATCCCGAGTCATCGTTTTCTGTGTCTTTGCAGATGCCAGCCGACGCCTTGATAGAGAGCGCGAAGATGCAGGGGATCACCATGTATATGGGCACCATCCCGGTGCTTTTTAAGCAAATCGACGCGCGCGTGTGGCAGGCGGACATCATGGTTGGTGCCTGCTCCGAACCAAACATGCTTTGGCAGCTGGACGTTCGGGTCAGCCACCGGGGGCAAGTGCAAACTCTGGCCTATCCCATTAACGTTACCCATCCGTAATCACGGCCTAGCCTGGAGCCTAGCCTCCGGTACAGTCCCTCCAGGGCAAGATAACGCCATAGCCCACTTTGCGGCTTACACTTCATTCTCACGGCTGTTTAGCCGAACCCGTTCGAACTACCTATTTGCATATAAATTCACCGCTAATTGGGTGGATTATAATCGCATTGCATTGTTGCTTTTTAAGCAAGTCAAAAACGAGTGCCGCTAAGCTATTAATTTAACCCGTATATTTTAAATGCATGAATAACGGCCTGTGTATAAGTTGTAAATTTTCGATTAAGCAAAGCCCATCATCATGGGTTACATTGAATTACAAATTCACCGTATTTAGTTTCATGTATCAAAAATTGGTATTTGTAAAGGCGCTTAGTTCGCACTTTTAAAGGCTTATAGACGTAAACATTTATAACAAGTGGTTACATGCTTTTATGGGAAAACTCGGGGTATTTTGTGTTGTTTTATATCTGTTCTTTCATTCAGTTTTCGTTCAGTTAATTAAACCTAAGTTGCTCGGCGTTGTGCAGTAAATTCATAAAAATATGAACTGCATAGCCACCCAAAGCGGGTAAAAATTCAACAAGTAGGGTTTAATATGAAAAAGACACAACTAGGGCTGGCTGTTGTTGCAGCTTTGCCTATGTTCTCAAGTGTTCAAGCAATTGCTGCCGATTCTTCAGCCGACGCAATTGAAAAGATTCAAGTAACGGGCTCTCGCATCAAGCGTGCGGATATGGAAACTGCAAGCCCAGTGACTTTGATTGGTGCAGACGACATCAAAGCGATGGGCGCGACAAGTATCGACAGCGTACTACAGAAAATGACTGCAACTGGCGGTGCGATGACCAATCCTGGTATCAACAACGGTTCTGGCGGTAACGCACGTATCGATCTACGTGGTCTTGGCGCTCAGCGTACGCTTGTACTAGTAAACGGCCGCCGAATGATCAACTCTGGTACCGGTGCTGCAGCAACAGTTGACCTTAACACTATCCCTGTTTCTATGATCAAGCAGGTTGAAGTACTTAAAGACGGTGCTTCTGCTGTTTACGGTACAGACGCTGTAGCGGGTGTAGTTAACATCATTCTTAAAGATGACTTCGAAGGCCTGGACATGAACCTTAACACCGCGATGTCTGGTGAAGGTGATGCAGAAGAAAGCTCTTTCGATATCACTCTAGGTAGCTCTTTTGACCGTGGTAACGTTGTTATCGGCCTTCAATACACAGACCGTGGCGACGCGTCTCAAGCAGACCGTGACTTCTCTAAATGTCCTCTAGCTGAAGGTGCTAACGGCCTATATTGTGCAGGTTCTGCATATTCTGCAGGCGGCCACATCTGGAACGCTAATACTGGCACTATCTTAGTTGAAGGCGAGGAAGGTCTTGAAGAACAGCCAATTGGCCTTGCTGTAGATGGCGGTATCTCAGGTCTAGGTGGCGATTACCACCGTTTCACAGACGCTGATCGTTATAACTATTCTGAAACAAGCTACCTTTACACGCCAATGGAGCGTTTAAACCTAACTGGTCTAGCTAACTTCGAAATTTCTGACGACACGCGTTTATTCTCTGAGTTCACATACACTAAGCGTTGGTCAGAGCAGCAAATGGCCCCACAGCCAGTATGGTTTGATTTTACTTATACGGACGGCATGGACTCATCACTACTAGGTCAAACATATGACCGTGGTGTTGATGTTGATGGCGACGGTTACATCGACTTAGACGCTGATGGTAACTTCGTACAAACTGAAACTGTAAACTACGCTTACGGTGATTCAATCTCATACGGTCGTCGTATGACTGACACAGGCAACCGTAACTTCTCACAAACTGTAGACACAGTGCGTGCTGTTATCGGTGTTGAAGGTTTCGTAGGCGACTACGCATGGGACGTTTCTGCTAACTTTGGTCGTAACGACTCTGTAGACCGTCTAGAGAACCTACACAATATGGGTTCAATTCAAGATGCGATCACAGCAGGTGACTTTGATCCAGTGCTTCAGTCTTCTTGGCAGTACGACAACATGCAAGAGTACCTATACACTGAGCAAAACTCAGGCGGTAGCCAGCTATTCATCCTAGCCGCTTCACTTTCTGGTGAAATGTTTGAAATGCCAGCTGGCTACGCAGGTTTCGCAGTAGGTGTTGAACGTCGTCAAGAAAAAGCTTGGTACATTCCTGATTCACTAACAGCTCAAGGTCTTGCAAACGACCCTAAAGTTGAACCTACTTCAGGTGGCTTTGACGTAAACGAAGCGTATGTAGAGTTCGCAATTCCTCTACTAGCTGACGCGCCATTTGCACAAAACGTAGACCTAAGCGCTGCAATCCGTGCATTTGACTACAGCACATTCGGTTCAGACGAGACTTGGAAACTAGGTCTTACTTGGAAAGCAAACGACGAACTAATGTTCCGTAGCGTAGTTTCAACTGCGTTCCGTGCTCCAACTGTTGATGAGCTTTACTCAGGTAACTCACCATCATTCGAGCAAGTTACTTTCCCTGGTGCACAAGACCAAGCAGAAGTAACTGTTGGTGGTAACCAACTTCTTACTCCAGAAGAAGCTGACACGTTCACAGCGGGTATCGTATACGAGCCAGAGTGGTTCGAAGGCTTCAGCATGACTGTTGATTACTACGACATCGAAATCGAGAACGCGATTGCTTCTGTAAACGAGCAGTACATCGTTGACCAGTGTCTTGCTACTTCAGCAAACGACAACACAGTTCTGTGTCAATCAGCTAATATCAGCATGGACACAACGGGTCGTATCAAGTTCAACAACCAGCTTCAAAATATCGGTGCAGAACAAACATCAGGTGTGGATATTAACCTATCTTACACGTTCGAAGCTGCTGGCCTCAACTGGAGAACGGGTCTTGATACTACTTACCTAGACGAGTATGTAGTAACTGTTCTAGACAACACAACTGACTACGCGGGTCTTATCACTGCAGGTATCGGGGGTTATGCTGACATTAAGTCTAACTTCACGCTAAATGTAGCTGGCGATAACTGGGATGCACAATACCAAGCGCGTTACATTGCTGGTATGGATAGCTACAACTGTATCGGTAAAACTAGCTGTCTAGCTCCTACAACTCCAAGCGTAGTTTATCATGACCTAAGCGGCTCCTACGTTATCAATGACATTGTGTCACTAACGGGTGGTGTAAATAACTTGTTTGATAAGCAGCCTCCTTACTACTCAGGTAACAACGATTCTAACACTGACCCGTACACTTATGATGTACTAGGTCGTCGCTTCTTCGCGAGTGTGAACGTTAAGTTCTAATTGGCTCTAAGTCTTAGCATTAAAATGCCTATCAGCGTGCTGATGGGCATTTTTTTTATCCGTGAAAAATAGGTTATACTTTTATTATCAATACAATAGGGGGGTTAATCTTTGCACGAAATCGCTACACTCAAACTTGATGAAGGCTTGCGTTTGGCGCTTGGGCAATCATTGCTACCTAAATCTCACACCCGTATCGAATTGTATTTTTGTATTCCCAATGAAATGGGTATAAACCCCAACACTCTGGGTGAGGAAAGCTTCTACTATAACCATATTAAAAGTCATTTGGCTTATAATGCCAGCGGCATACATTTACCCTTAGTTCGTAGCCGCTACGTAAGTAAAGTGCGCGGTGATGAACAGGAATACAGGCAAAATTTAAATTTATACTGCTATCAGGTACGTCTGGCAGTAGATACGGATATTTCTGAGGCGCTTGCTATTACCGAGGCTGACGAATTTTATATTCGGGCCCTGGCATTAAAGCAGGAGGCTCACCGGCTATTGAAGCGTTTGCGTCGTTATAAGCCAAAAGAGAAAAAGCTATTATCTTTTTATCATAATGCCGATAACTTTCTCAGTTGGTATATAGAGCAAGGGCTATTAAAGCTGCTCGATAAGGCGCCAAAAACTACCGACTTTGGCCTGGAGCGCGCGCAATTATTACAATATTGCCAAGATGAAAACGAGCATCGCCAAAATGCCCGCTATAATTCTTCTCCGACCTTGGAAGATCCCAACCGCCTCGCCAATAAGATGCTGTTATTACAACGCTTAATTGAGCATGGGGTGGTCTTAAAAAGAGAAATAAAAAACCTGAATACCATGTTGAAAAGGATGGTAAAGGGCTTGGTGACCGCGGTGATCATGGCCTTTGTTATGGTCTTGGTGCTTAACGCCCGTACCAACTTTACCCAGGTTACCGTAGGCTTGGTGGCCTTATTGGGCACCATCTATGGTCTCAGGGAAATTTTTAAGGAAGACGTCACCTATTTTCTATGGCGTCGAATTATTCGCGGCCGCGCAAAATGGCTGAATCTTTTTTATAACAGCACCACACGCTCTCGCATAGGAAAACAAAAGGTGTGGTTGGAATATATTCGACCTAAGCGTATACCTAAAGACGTTGCCGCTATATTCTCAAAACGTCGTCAACAAAATAAGCAAGCCGCTCAATGGCTATATATGCAATTTGAAAATCAGGTTTTGGTTAATGCCTTTTTGCCTGGATATGATGCCTTAAACCAGACTACCAGTATAAGTCTGGCACCCATGGTGCGCTATTTACGCAAGGGGGAAGGGAAGCTGTATGAATATACGGGTAAGAAAATACGTAAACACGCGGTTGAGCGCCGTTATCAAATTAATCTGGTCTTGGTCAGCCATAACAGCGCTGGCGAAAAACAGGCCCAGCGCTATAAGATCACCTTGAATCGCTCCGCGATAGTGGCCTTAGAGCCCATAGGCGAAGTGCAGCATAATTGATGCCGCATGTTTAGGGTGGCAACGCCACCCCTTAGACCTTACAGGCCTTTTTCAGAATAAAGAGTTACTTTATCCGAAACTAGGGTAACCTGAATGTTTTTGCTTTCTGAACCCCAGATACAGTTGGTGTGTAGGGCTTTGTCTTCACACGCAGACGGGCTGCCTAAAAGCGCTTCCACTTCTGCACGGTCCATACCTACCTTAATTTGTTCGTAGTTTTCCAGAGTCACTTTAGAACAAGCAGTTAGGGTCAGACCTGCGGCGATAGCTAAAAGAAGCGATTTTTTCATATTATTTTCCTTATCACTGACTAGTGATTAAAACGTCTAATTTGCACCAGCATGCCAATTTGCGGGTGGTCGAAGTAATGAATTTCGCCCGAAATGACGCGACGAAACTGTGAAAATTCACCACTGACCGAGGTGTCGGTATCGCCTATGGCGCGGGTCACCAGGTTAGAAGTGATGTAAAGATAATGGTTTAGGTGCACCTTTAAAAAACCGTCTAATTGCCACTGGGGCTCGTAGTGAGTGCTTGGCGATAATAATAGACTATCTTGTGTCATCTGCTCGGGCAGTTCGCTCAAGGTCGCAACCTGCTCACCGCCAAAGAGGCGAAAGCGCGGTGCCGAGCGTTTGGATTGACCGGCAAAACGCCAGCCGATGTGCAAGAGCACCTGTTTTCCTTTGCGGCGAAGCGCCTGGCGCTGTTCGTCAAACTGCAGCTGCTCTGGAGCAAGCAAGTATGGGCTGGCGGTGTGGTTTTGTGCTTCGGCATTGGGCACCTTAGACACGCGCTGCAGATTCACCATATCGGCGGCGTTGTAGTTGCAGATGCTGCTTTGTGTCTGTCCTTGCAGCGCAAACACATCGTTCGCTCGCGTTGGCGGGCTTATCTCGCCTTTCTCACATTGGCCATTGAGGGTGTACAGGTAAGCCGGGGTCAGCAGGTCGTTGTCGTATTGGTAGCGGCTGAGATCGAGCTCCTCATTACGCAGCGTTTCCGTGCTCTGGGTATGGCCTTGCTCAAAAACCAGCACTTCGATTTCAAACCAACGACCATCGGCGTAACTCGGGACACTGAGCATCGCCAGCAACGTGATTAACATTATTCTTATCATTAACTTCCTACCTTGGCTTCAAATTCGGTGATCATCGCCGTAATTAACTTAAGTCGCTCTTTGGCATTGGCTTCACTGATCATAAAGCGTAACCGATTCGCGCCTTCCATTCTATAGTGTTTTGGATCTGCTTGAATTAAACCGATAATAAAGGTTGGGCTGACCTTGGTCTGCTGACTGAATTCAAAGTAACCGCCTTTGGGGTTGGCCTCTATCTTGGTCATGCCCAAAGCGCCGGCTCGTTGTTTTAGCTCCTGGAGGGCGAATAAGTGTTTCGTGGCATCGGGCAACAGGCCAAAACGGTCGATAAGCTCCACCTTAAGCTCGTCCAGGGTTTCCGTATCACCAGCACTGGCGATGCGCTTGTACAGGCCCAAGCGCAGATTCACATCGCCTATGTAATCGTTGGGAAGCAGGGCGGGCAGCTTTAAATCCACTTCGGTGTGAGACTTAATCAGCTTATCCAGTGTGGGCTCTTGGCCATTTTTAAGCGCTTCAACGGCCTGTTCCAGCATCTCCATATACATGCTGAAGCCAATGGTTTGAATTTGTCCGCTCTGCTCATCGCCAAGGAGCTCACCGGCGCCGCGTATTTCCAGGTCATGGGTGGCCAGGGTAAAGCCGGCGCCCAAGTCTTCCAGCGAAGCGATGGCCTCAAGACGCTTTTGTGCATCTTTAGACATGGCCTTGGGCGGTGGCGTTAACAAGTAGGCATAGGCCTGGTGATGGCTGCGGCCCACACGGCCACGCAACTGATGCAATTGCGCCAGACCAAGGCGGTCGGCCCTGTCCATAATAATGGTGTTGGCGCTGGGGATATCGATACCGGTTTCTATGATGGTGGTACAGACCACCACATTAAAACGCTGATGATAGAAATCACTCATCAGGGATTCCAGCTCGCGCTCGCGCATTTGCCCGTGGGCCACCGCTACCGTGGCTTCGGGAACGATGGCGCGGATGTCTTCGGCGGTGCGCTCTATGGTCTCGACATTATTGTGCAGGAAGTAAACCTGACCACCGCGCTTAATTTCCCGCAAAATGGCTTCGCGGATCATCTCATCGTCGCGTTGACGAACAAAGGTTTTCACCGCCAAACGTTTTGCCGGCGGGGTGGCGATAATGGATAAATCACGCATGCCGCTCATGGCCATATTAAGCGTTCTTGGAATTGGCGTGGCGGTCAGGGTGAGAATATCCACATCGGCGCGCAGCGCCTTGATCTTCTCTTTCTGGCGTACGCCAAAGCGGTGTTCTTCATCCACCACCAAAAGGCCTAAATCGGCAAAGTCGATGTTTTCCTGTAGCAGCTTATGAGTGCCGATAACAATATCTACCTGGCCTTCTTTAATCTTGGCCAAGGTCGCGTTTTGCTCCTTGGTGGATTTAAAGCGCGAGAGGATATCCACCGTCACCGGGAAGTCGGCAAAGCGGTCGCGGAAATTCTCAAAATGCTGTTGTGCCAACAAGGTAGTGGGCACCAGCACCGCCACCTGTTTACCATCGGCCACGGCGATATAGGCGGCGCGCATGGCGACCTCGGTTTTACCAAAGCCCACATCACCGCACACCAGGCGATCCATGGCGTTTTTGCTTTGCATATCATGGAGCACCGCGCTGATGGCGTTTTGCTGATCTTCGGTTTCTTCAAAGACAAAGTTATCGCTGAATTGGCGATAGCCGGCCTCATCAAGGGCAAACTTATATCCTGGCTTGGCCTGGCGCTTGGCATAAATATCGAGCAGCTCGGCGGCCACATCTCGGACCTTTTCGGCGGCGCGTTTCTTCGCTTTTTCCCAGGCGTCGGAGCCGAGTTTATGTAAAGGTGCGCTGGCTTCTTCACCGCCGGAATAACGACTGAGCATATGCAAGGCGGCCACCGGCACGTAAAGCTTGGCGTCGTTGGCGTACATAATGGTCACAAATTCCGTGGCCACGCCCGCGGCATCCAGGGTTTCCAGACCGATGTAGCGGCCTACACCATGATCCAGGTGGACGATGGACTGACCTTCTTTAAGCTCGGCGAGGTTGCGGATAAGGGCATCACTGCTGACCTGATGCTTATGTTTACGGCGACGTCGCTGGGAGACGCGAATACCCAGTAGTTCCTGCTCTGTGATCAGGCTGACACGGCCGTTGTGATTAAGCACCACGCTTTGCTCAAAGGGCGCCACAATCAGGGTGATATCCGCATCACAGGCTAACGCTTTATCGAGGTTGTCACAGGGCGTAATTTTTAAGCCGCTTGGTTTTAATAAGGTCAAGAGTGCTTCACGACGACCGTCGGACTCCACACTTAAAACGATGCGACCCTTATTTTGCTTCTCTGCCAGGGCATAGTCCACAAACGCGCCAAAGGGAGGCTGCTTGGCATGGTCGATGCGTACTTCGGGTAAGGGCTCTGTGCCCAGGTTAAAATGCCCGGCGCGCAGCGGCAGGCTCGCTTGGCTGAGCTCGATACGCGGATACTGTTTAAAGCGGCTGTTGAGCTCTTCAAGGGGCAGATATAAACGCTGCGGCTCCAACAAGGGGCGCAGCGGGTCAACCTTACGGCTGTTATAACGGCTGTGGACATCCGCTAAGAAACGTTCGGCACTGTGCTGGATATCCCCCATATGCATAAACACCGCCTGCTCGGGCAGGTAATCGAACAGGGTATCGAGCTGCTCAAAGAACAGGGGCAAATAGTATTCAATCCCTGGTGGCAATGCACCTTTGGAGACCTGCATATACACAGAGTCTTGTTCGGCGCTGGCACCAAAGGCTTCACGGTATTGAATACGAAAGCGCTCAATATCCGCATCCGTGGTGCCAAATTCGTGAGCCGGGAGCAGGTTGATGGCCTTGATCTGCTCGCTGGAGCGCTGGGTATCGACATCGAAGTGACTCATGCTGTCGATTTCATCATCAAATAAATCAAAGCGCACCGGCGCATTTTGGCCCATGGCAAAGAGATCGACAACCGAGCCGCGCACCGCGTATTCGCCGTGCGCCATGACCTGTTGGGTGTGTATATAGCCGGCGTCGTCCAGTTGCTTGCGCAGCTTGTCGATATTCAGGGTGTCACCGACGCGATAGACGATGGCGTTGCCATAGATAAATTGTTTGGGCGCAGAGCGCAGCATCAGGGTCGACACCGGCACAATCAGCACACCCTGGTGCGAGTCGCGCAAGCGGCTTAATGTGCTTAGGCGGGTGGAGACGATATCCTGATGCGGCGAGAAATGGTCATAGGGCAGGGTTTCCCAGTCGGGAAACACCATGACCTGATCGCGAGGCAGTAGCGCATGGAGTTCGTGCTCAAGTTTTAGTGCCGTGGGTGTATCCGGGGTGATCAGCACCACCAGTTGCGGGTGCTGCTTGACCGCTTCGCCGACACTCAGGGTCAGAGCGCTGCCGCTTAACTGACCCCATTTGATTTTATCTTGTTGCGTTTTTACCCAAGGCAATTCGATGAACTGCGCTAACTGCATGGAAATCTCCGTTTTAGTCGCGATAAAGTTTAGTTAGGTCGCCGTAATGATCGATACGACGGTCACGTAGATAAGGCCAGATACGGCGCACATTCTCGCCACGGGCAAGATCTAAGTTGGCGCTCAGGACTTCGGCCTTGTCGTCGCTGGCGGTGGCTAAAAATTCCCCCTGAGGCCCGGCGATAAAAGAGTGACCCCAGAATTGGATACCGGCGCTGTGGCCCGTGGGATCGGCCTCAAAACCGGTGCGGTTGGCACTGATCACATACACACCGTTGGCCACTGCGTGGGCACGTTGCGAAATCACCCAGGCGTCTTGCTGGCGTTTTTGCTCGGCGGCATCGTCGTTGGGATCCCAGCCTATGGCGGTCGGGTAAATCAGGATTTCAGCGCCTTTCGTGGCCATTAAACGTGCCGCTTCCGGGAACCACTGATCCCAGCACACCAACACGCCCAAGGTGCCCACCGAGGTTTTAATGGGTTCAAAACCCAGATCGCCCGGGGTAAAGTAAAACTTCTCGTAAAAGCCCGGGTCGTCAGGAATATGCATCTTGCGGTATTTACCGGCAATGCTGCCGTCACACTCAAGCACCACGGCGGTATTGTGATACAGGCCGGCGGCACGGCGCTCGAACAAAGAAGCGACGATTACTATGTTCAGCTCTTTGGCCAGCGCACCCAGGGTATCCGTACTTGGACCTGGAATGGTTTCGGCTAAGTCAAACTGGTTAACGTCTTCGCTTTGGCAAAAATATAAGCCGGTGTGTAGCTCTTGCAACACCACTAGCTTGGCGCCCTTGGCGGCGGCCTCGCGTATGCCGGCGATGGAGTTAGTGAGGTTAAAGTCGCGCTCTGCAGTGTTTTGCTGCTGTACTAATGCCACAGCTAAAGGTGCCACGGCTGAATTCGAAGAGGACATTATTTATTCTCCAAAAAACCTTGGGGCAACTGCATGGTAATACAGTGCAGGCTGCCAAATTGTTCAATCAGGGCGCAGCAGTCTACGCCAATCACTTCTCGCCCCGGATAGGCCTTGGCTATTTGTGCCAGTGCCACCCGATCATGGCTGTCATTGTAGGTTGGTACCAAGACCGCATCATTAATAATCAGATAGTTGGCGTAGGTGGCCGGCAGGCGCTCGCCCTCGCTGTTATAGACGGCTTTGGGCCAGGGCAGGGCAATTAATTCGTAGGCGTCATCGTTAAGACCACGCAGGGCCACCAGTTCTTCGGCCATTTTGCCAAGTTCGTCATAATGCTCGTCCTGCGGGTCGTCGCAGCGCACATACACCAGGGTATTATTTGGCGCAAAACGCACCAGGGTGTCGATATGAGAGTCGGTGTCATCCCCCGCCAGGTAACCATGATCTAGCCAAAGAATCTTTTTGGCGCCAAGCAACTGCGCTAGGGCAGTGTCGATTTGCTCTGCACTCATGCTGGCATTGCGGTTTTTATTGTGCACGCAGGCGCGGGTGCTTAGCAACACGCCCTGTTCATTGATTTCAATGGCGCCACCCTCGAGGATAAAGTCGCTCTGCTCGGTGCGCACGCCTTGATTGAGTGCCTGTGCAAACAGCTGGCCATTGATGGCATTGTCTTTGTCGGCTTCATACTTGCCGCCCCAGGCGGTGAATTGACAATCGATGGCCTTAAGTTGTTGCCCATCGCTGAGGGTCAACGGACCATGATCCCGGGCCCAGGTGTCGTTACAGGGGGCATCAACAAAGCACACCTGTGAAAGGTCTACACCCTGCTCAATCAGCTTGCTGCGGATATGCGCTTTAAGCTCGGCATTGTCGGCGACGATCAGCAGGCGCTGGCGCTCGCTGATATGCTTGCTTAATTCAAGATAAACCTGCTCGACGGCAGATAGGTTGGCCGCCCAGTCGGTGTCTTGATGGGGCCAGGTGAGCATTACCGCATCTTGTCGATGCCACTCGGGAAGTAATCTAAAGGTCATTGCTGTCAATCACTGAAAAACAAGCCGCTAGTTTAGCATTAATAGCTTGAATGTCAGCTAAATATACGGCTTGGATAGCGGATTGGCGGCAATTTCGCCGCCTGTGATTAAGTCGGCTTGAGGCGCTCAGTGTTGCTGCTGATTACGCTTTTTTAGCTGCCGGGTCTGCGCGTGCAAACTCGCTCTGACCAGTAACTCCCGGTCCTGTTCACGCACCAGGGTGAAAAGGATTTGATGAACAAAGCCTTGCGCGCTGCTGCTGATATCGATCACCTCGCCATAACAATAGATGGCCGCCGCTTCATGTTCTAGAAACAGCTTGCAGCGCAGGGGCTGGCCGCGCTCAAGCGCAGACTCGCGCCACAGGGTAAAGCCAGAGCCGCCATAACTGTGGGCGCGCTCACTGGGGTGGTCGGCATTTTCCTGCATCAAAATATGACTGAGGATGAGATCAATTTTGCGCGATTGTAAGGATAAATACTGGGCCAGCTCGCTGGCGGTTTCGCCCAGCAGACGCAAAGGCCGCAGAGCACTTTGCTCTAAGGTGTTCACCTCATTGGCCAAACGAAACAGGGGGGGAATATCACGTTCAAGTGCGTCGCTGTCATCGGGCAGCTGCGCTGGCGTTATGGCTTCAACCACCACATCGATACTTTCTTGGACTTGAAAAAATTCGGCAAATAAATCGCCTTTACTAGTAGCCATAGAGATCTCTTAACACGCTGATTTCCCAATAGTAGCGAGCATTAGGTCAATTTAAAAGCGGGATTTGTGCAAGCACAGAGAAAAGGCGCCATCGGCGCCTTTTCGTGAGTGGGTTAAACTAAACCTTCTTTGGTATCCACTTGTTCCTTTTTATGTTGGCTGGCGATTTCTTCCGCCAGTTCCTGACGAGAGCGACGCTCTCCCAGGCGACGCTGCGTCAGCCAATAGAAAAACAGGGGTACAAAGAATACCGCCAGGAAGGTGGCCGCCATCATGCCGCCCATCACCCCGGTCCCCACACTGTGACGGGCACCGGCGCCGGCGCCCGAGCTCAATACCAAGGGCACAACGCCAAGGATAAAGGCCATGGAGGTCATGATAATGGGGCGAAAACGCAGTCGCGCCGCTTCTAAAGCCGCGGCGGCGGCACTCCAGCCCTGCTGATGCTTAAGCAAAGCGTACTCGACTATCAAAATGGCGTTCTTACCGGCCAGACCCAAGAGGGTAACCAGACCTATCTGAAAGTACACGTCATTGGTCAGGCCCGCTATCCAGATGGAGATCAGCGCACCAAAGGTACCAAAGGGCAGAGCCAGCATCACGGACAAGGGCAAAGACCAACGTTCATACAAAGCTGCAAGGATCAAAAACACCATGATCACCGCCAGGCCCAGTGCCATACCCGTGGTACCCGAGCTGCGTTTTTCCTGGAAGGCGGTACCCGTCCAGTCATAACTCATATCCGCAGGCAAAACCTGGGCGGCGATACGCTCGATTTCGGCGATGGCCTGGCCCGAACTGTATCCCGGCGCCGCTTCGCCCAGCAGCTTGACCGCCGGCAGGTTATTGTAGCGGCTCAGGCTATCCGGTCCGCGGCTAAACTCCATGGTGGTAAAGGCCGACATGGGCACCATCTCACCTGAGCTGCTTTTAACATAAATACGGCCAATGTCCTGGGGCTGCATGCGATATTGCGCCTCCGCCGACATCAGCACCTGCCAGGCGCGTCCAAACTTGTTGAAGTCATTCACATAGTAGGTGCCCAGCGTTCCGGCCAGGGTATTAAAGGCTTCATTGATATTGACGCCCATGGCACGGGCCTGTTCGCGGTCAATATCCACCTTCAATTGCGGTGCATCCGGGCGCCACAGGGTTTGCACGCCGCCGACAATGGGGCTTTTTTGCGCCTCACTCATTACCAGTTGCATGGCCTGCTGCAGCTTCTCTGGACCACCGGCCCCCTTATTTTGAATATAAAATTCAAAGCCGCCGGTGGACCCCAGACCGAAGATTGCCGGTGGATTAAACGCTAGAACAAGAGCCTCATTGATATGGGCGGTTTTACCAAACAGCTCGCCGACCAGGGCCTTGGTATCCACCTCGCGGTCATCCCAATGGGTTTGGGTGACGAACATGGTGGCCGCATTGTTTTTAAAACCGCCGCCGATAAAGTCAAAGCCGGTAAAAGAGGCGATATTTTCGTTCGCCGGGTTTGATTGCACCGCGGCTATCACCTCATCCACCACGGCGGAGGTGCGCTCTAACGAGGCGCCATCCGGTAAGAATACCGCGACGATGTAAAAGCCTTGGTCTTCATCGGGAACCAGTGAACTCGGCGTTTTTTGCCAGATACTGATGGTGGCGGTGACCATGGCAACCATAAGCACTAACCCAAGCAGGCCACGGCGTACCATAAAGCCCACCGCACCCACGTATTTATGAGTAATAGCGCTAAAAAATTTATTAAACCAGACGAAGAAGCCTGCGGTTTGCTTGTGCTCATGTTTTAGGATAAGCACGCACAGCGCCGGCGTCATGGTCAAGGCGACCACACCCGAGAGGCTCACTGCAATGGAGATGGTAATGGCAAACTGGCGGAACAGCTCGCCGGTGAGCCCACCTAAGAAGGCGATGGGCACAAACACCGAGCACAACACCAGCACGATGGCGACCACGGGGCCGGACACCTCGCCCATGGCTTTAATCGCGGCGTCGCGGGCGCTGACATGCTCTTCGTGCATAATGCGCTCGACGTTTTCCAGCACCACGATGGCATCATCAACGACGATACCGATGGAGAGCACCATACCGAACAGGGTCAAGGTATTGATGGAATAACCTAACATATACATGCCGGCAAAGGTGCCAAGCAGAGAAACGGGCACAGCCAAGGTGGGGATCAGGGTGGCGCGCCAGTTCTGTAAGAACAGATATACCACCAGGAACACCAGGACCATGGCTTCTATCAGGGTTTTTAATACCTCGCGGATGGACACCTCAACAAAGCGGGTGGTGTCGTAGGAGACCACATGCTCAAGGCCCGCCGGGAACTGGGGCTTAAATTCCGCCATCACGGCGCCGACTTCTTCGGCGACTTCCAGGGCATTGGCACCGGGTTGCAGGAATATCCCCATCAACACGGCTTCTTTGCCGTTAAAGCTGCCTTCAAAGTTATAGTCCTTGGCACCGAGTTCAACCCGGGCTACGTCTTTTAAACGCAGCGAGCTGCCATCGGCGTTGGCGCGCAAGATAATGTTTTCAAACTCTTTAGGCTCCGACATACGGCCACGTGCGGTGACGCTGTAGACCAAAGATTGCGGCGCCACATGGGTTGGCGTTGCGCCTATGTTACCGGCGGCATATTGAGAGTTTTGCTCACGAATGGCGGTGGTGATCTCATTCACCGTCACCCCAAGCTGACTCATTAGATCCGGGCGTAACCAGATGCGCATCGCGTAGTCCTTGGCACCGAAGATTTGCACATTGGTGGTGCCGGGGATGCGCTTGATGCGATCCAGTATATTCAAGGTCACATAGTTAGAGGTCCACAGCGCGGAGCGACTGTCGTCCGGGGAATAAAAGGCATGAACCTGCAAAAAGCTGGACGAACCTTTTTGTACCACCACGCCCTGGCGACGGGTTTCCTCGGGTAAACGCGCTTCCACTTGTTTAACGCGGTTATTCACGTCCACCGCGGCCTGATCGGCATCGGTGCCGATTTCAAAGGTCACTTCTATGGTGGTGGTGCCGGCACTGGTGGACGTCGATGCCATATACATCATGCCCTCAACGCCGGTGATGGCGTTTTCGATGGGAGCGGCCACGGTTTGCTCCAGCACCTCGGCGGCGGCACCGGGGTAACTGGCGGTCACCTGCACCACGGGCGGGGCGATTTCCGGGTATTGGGCCACGGGCAGGGCGCGCATGGCGGCCAGACCCGCGAGTACGATGACGATGGAGATCACAAAGGCGAAGATCGGCCTGTCGATAAAGTATCGAGAAAACATCATGCCCTTATCCTTGCTCGTTGATGATGCTAACCGGCATGCCCGGGAAGAAAATACGAGCCATGCCCTCGACGATGACCTTATCGCCGGCGCTCAGGCCACTGCGGATAATCCACAGGTTTTCTATTTGCTCCCCCTTTTGTTGGCGATACCATTCGCCGACCTCAACGGGAGCGGGGCGGGCTATGGTGGCGCCTTGCTCATTGGTGGCAGCAAGGTAAACGAATTTGCCGGTGCCGTTATCAAGCACTGCCTTTTGCGGGACGGCAAAGGTGCCCTTGTGTTCCGCGCCTAGCAATTCAACTTGGACGAACTGGCCTGGGCGCAGGCTAAAGTCCGGGTTGGCGACAATGGCCTGAAATTCAGAGGTGCCGGTATTGGCATTAATGCGGACATCGGTAAAGTTAACCGTGCCCATATGCTCATACAGGCTGCCGTCTTGTAATTTTAACTGGGTTTGCCATTGGCCATCGGCGGGTAGCGTCAGCTCGCCACGCTTTTGCGCCTGGCGCATCATCAGCTGTTCACGCTCGGACAAGCCAAAGCGCACCCGCACCGGGTCGAGGGCGGTGATCTGCGTCAGTAATACCTCGGGACCGGAAACATAGGTGCCTTCTGAGACCTGCTCACGGCCCATGATGCCATTCACCGGCGCCTTCACCTGAGCATAGTCGAGGTTGAGTTTGGCCTCGCGCAGGAGCACCTCGCTGGCGTTAAGATCCGCTTTGGCTATGTCGACGCTGGAGCGGGCGTTATCATAGTCGCGCTGGGAAACCGAATTGTCCTCGCGCAGTTTGGCCAAACGTTTACTTTCTTTTTGTGCTTGTTCTAAACGTGCTTCGGCGGCGGCGAGTGCGGCCTGAGCCTGCTCGTAGGCGAGCTGATAGGGTGCTAAGTCAATGGTAAAGAGCGACTGCCCGGCGCTGACCTTTTGCCCTTCCGAAAAGTTTCGAGACTCAAGCACGCCACTGACGCGGGCGCGAATTTCAACCTCTTTAGAGCCCGATACCGTGGCCGGCAATGAGATCACAAAGGGCGCATCGATGGGGGTGACGGCCAGTACTTCGACCTGGGCTGGCGGCATGGCCTGTTGTTGCTGTTGCGCGCCTTGCTCACAGGCACTTAATAGTAAGCTGGCGGTGAGCGCCAAAGACGCGGAGCGGGCGAAAGAATTAACTAGGTTAGTTCGCATAAGATAAGCGTTTCCCTGTGCAAGTTATATGGTATTTACGAGCCGCCGAGGCGGAATACTTGGCATCTTCAGGCTGATATCGCATGGCAAAAAAGCCGCAGTAAATAAAGCGTAGCGTTAATTCTCGAAAGAATGAATCCACTTTGCGAAATGTAATTATTGTAACCCAATGGTCACCAAGTAAACGAAAGTGTATACTTTTTTTTAATTTAGGTATACTTTTTCGTTTACCAACTATCTTCTTAGTGCAGTTTAGTTATACTGCCGAGCGTTGACATAAGGGGCAGCACATGAGTAGTACAAAACAACAAGCAGTGATCGGCGCAGCCATTGCCTTGTTTGCCCAACGCGGGCTCGCAGGCACGACCATGGAAGCGGTGGCCACCAAGGCCAAGGTATCGAAGCGCACGCTGTACAAATACTACAGCAACAAGGAACAACTTTTTGATGGCGTTGTCGATTTGTTGATTGAGCGTATTCGCCCGCTACAAGACAACCCTTTCTGCATGCAAACGCCGATTAAAGAGCAGTTGCAAAAGTTAGCCGATGTTGCACTTAGGCTGACTCAGGATAAGGACTACTTGACCTTATCTCGTATTATTTTGATCGAATCATTGCGCTCGAAAAAGCGCGCCGCCATGCTCGATGAGCGCTTTAAGCATTGTGAGCAGGGCATTAAAGAATGGTTCGAAGAAGCCCAAAGCAAGGGCGCGCTTAAGGATATTGCCCCCGATACCGCCGCCGTGGTGTTTTTTGGTGGCCTCAAAGAGTTGGCATTTTGGGAGCAATTAATCGCCTGGAAACCTCCGGTCGATAAAGCTAAGCTCGACGCCCTGGTCGAGCTTAGTAGCAAGATGTTTGTTCAACCGCCGTTGAAATAATCGGGCGTGCCGTGTGCTTCTATGCCTTCACTGAGACGCTCTAGAGCCACGGCATAGACGGCGTCGCGAAAGTCCATGCCGTGTTTGTCTACCAGATCATTGGCGCGCTTAAAGGCGCGTTGCATTACCTGGCTCAGCTCATCGCTGACCTTTTCTCTTTCCCAGCGTTGACCACAGCGATTTTGCGTCCATTCAAAATAGCTGACGGTGACACCGCCGGCGTTGGCAAGAATATCCGGGATTACTATCACCCCTTTATTTTTCAAAATGGCATCGGCGTCACTGGTCACCGGGCCGTTAGCAATCTCCACTATGTAACGGGCTTGAATGGCTGCGGCGTTTGCAGCCGTGATCACCCCATCGAGAGCGGCGGGGATCAGGATATCGACGTCACTGACCAAGAGTTCGGCATTACTGAGGCGTTGGTGCTCTAGGGCCTCGCACACCGAGCCTTCGCAATACACGGCTTTGAGCTCCTTATGCTGTTGCTTTTGCCGATAAACACTGTCGATATTCAGACCTTCCTGACGATAAATAGCCCCTTGCGAGTCACTGACCGCCACCACCTTATAGCCGTCATTGGCGAGCAGGCGCGCCACATGGTAGCCGCCGCTGCCAAAGCCTTGGACGGCAACGCGGGTTTCTTGTGGCGTAAGCTGGTCGCGTTTTTCCAACTCCTTGATGCACAAATAGGCGCCGCGGCCGGTGGCATCGTCTCGTCCTAAACTGCCGCCCAGGGCGATGGGCTTGCCGGTGATCACTGCGGGGTTTTTTACCCGGGTTATTTTTTCGTATTCATCCATCATCCAACCCATGATCAGGGCGTTGGTATAGACATCCGGAGCGGGAATATCGCGCTCAGGACCAATAAAGTCGGCCATGGCGCGCACGTAGGAGCGGGATAAGCGCTCCAGTTCAAATGGGGAGAGGGTTTTTGGGTCGACACAGACGCCGCCCTTGGCGCCGCCAAAGGGAATGCCCACCACCGCGCATTTTAGCGTCATCCACAGCGCCAAAGCCTGCACTTCATCGGCGTTGACCTGAGGGTGAAAACGTATCCCGCCCTTGGTGGGGCCGAGCACATTATTGTGTTGACAGCGATAGCCGGGGAAGTAGTGAATATGGCCATTGTCCATGCGCACCTCCACATTGACGTGCAACATGGCATTGGCATGACTTAGGGCACTGATCACCTGATTAGAGCACTGGGTGAGTGCGCCAATGCGCTTTAAGCGCGCGACCGCATCGTTAAATACCTGACCTAGCATAGCATCTCCCAAACAACGATTTTTTAGATGGAGGTTTGATTTATCGTCTTTTGCCCATATCTAAGAGTAGATTGCCCCATGTCGAAATAACAACTTAGCGGGGCAAGATGATGATTTGTGGGTGAGCTTATTGTGCGTGCGTTTTTGATAATCTGGGTGGCGGCGATCACATTCGTTTTGGCGAGTGCGCTCGATGCTGGGCAGTTTTCGCAGCAGAGTTCGCCGCCGGTGCCAACTGCGCTGTGTGCGACGCAGCAAGTGCAAAGTACTGCCCCCTGTCTCACCTTTACGCTTGATATGGATATGAATGCCAAGCAGCATCAAGCGCCCACCTCTCATCCGGTACAACTGCCCCAGCGGGCCATGGGCTCGCACCCAAGCTATTTTTTACATCCCGAGCAGCAACCCTTGTATCTGCTCGCCTACACCCTGGCGCAACAAGACGAGCCCAGCCGCCTTGATAAGGTAAGGGTGACGCCAAGGACCGACTTACCCTGGTATATGCATACGTGCCTGCCCAACAGTGGCCTGCTTGATAACTGCAAGGCCGCCAATCTCACCTATCGCAGCCGTCTGCTGTACGACTCTCTGCCTGGTTAGCGGCTCGTTTAACGACCCGTTTCACAACCCATTTAGCTGCTGGCTCAAGTATCCAGCAAAGGTTTAATTTCTTGTCCCCAGACCGGTTTTAGGCCGTATCTGCTGACAAGGATGGCAACTTTTTACGCTTGTTTTGGCAAGCGTAAGGTAGAGATTATGAATAATAAAAACGGTTCGTTATGGCGAGCCAAGCGTGGCATGGGCGTATTTACCACCCTTGTCCTCATTGTGATATTGGCACTGAGTGCCTTACCCAACTTATACCCCAATACCAAGGTGATTGCAGTCGAGAATCCCGAGGGAGCGCAGGCCTTGGTTCAGACCGAGCGTTTGCTCGATAGTCAAGGTTTCCCTGTACAAGGTGGCCACTTTGACCCCCAGGCACAGAGGCTATTGCTGACCCTGGAAAGACCGAATAACAGCGCCGCGGCGGCCGGGGTGTTGCGACAACAATTAATGGACGCCGACGTCAAGGTGCAAACACGAGCGACCACACCGAGCTGGATGCAAAGTCTAGGCTTAGCGCCGATGAAACTGGGTTTGGACTTAGGTGGCGGCGTGCTTTTTGTCTTGCAAGTCGATACCGACCAAGCGATGGCGCAGCGTATTGAATCCATTGCTGCGGATGCCAATACTCTTCGGCGCACCCATGGATTGCGAGGCGTGAGCATAGACACTGGGGATCATGCCCTGGTGCTGCGCTCCCCACTGCGTTCGGCGGCTCAGGGCGAGCAATTACAAGATCAGCTGCAGCAGCTGTATCCACAATTGCATGTTACGCGCGAGCAAAAGGGGGATTTTGTATATAACAGATTGCATTACCCTGCGGCCCAACAGCAGCTTTTCGCCCGGGAGGACATGGCTCAGGCCCTGGCCACTTTGCGCAAGCGCATTGAGGAACTGGGGATCACCGAGGCGGTGGTGCAGCGTCAGGGCGAGCAGGGCATTCGCATTGAGTTGCCCGGCGTCCAAGACCCAGGCGAGGCCAAACGTATCATAGGTGCTACCGCCCAGCTGTCGTTTCACGGCTTGCAGCAGCAAGGTGGCAAGCGGGTGTTAACCCAAGAGGGAGATCGAGTGGCCATCGATGCCAAGGCCATATTTACCGGCAATGATATTACCGGTGCGCAGGCCGGGCGCGATGAGTGGGGCCAACCCATGGTGCAGTTGCAGCTCTCATCCCAGGGCGGCGATAAAATTAATCGTTTCTCGCGCGCCCAGATCGGCGAGCCCATGGCCACCTTGTACAGCGAGTATGTGCAAGGCGCCGATGAAAATGTGCATAAACGTGAGGAGGTGATCTCAATTGCCACCATCAATGAAGCCTTGGGAACGCGTTTTAGCATTACCGGGCTGGGTTCCTGGCAGCGGGCGCAGGATCTTGCCCTGGTGCTGCGTGCAGGCTCCTTGGAAGCGCCGATACGCATCATCAAGGAACAAACCATGAGTCCGAGCCTGGGCGAGCAAAATATCAGTAATGGCCTTAATGCCTTATTGCTTGGCTTTGCGTTGACCCTGGGCTTTATGCTGTTTTGGTATCGCCGCCTAGGAGTGGTGGCGAACCTGGCGTTGATGGTTAATGTCGTCAGTTTACTTGGGCTGATGTCGCTGTTGCCCGGGGTGGTGTTAACGCTGCCGGGGATCGCCGGCTTGGTCCTAACCATAGGCATGGCGGTGGATACCAATGTCATCATCTTTGAGCGCATCAAGGAGGAGCTACGCCTAGGGCGCACTCGTTTGCAGGCACTGCAGCGAGGTTATCAACACGCCATGAGCAGTATTATCGATGCCAATCTCACCACCTTTATCAGCGCCTTGGTGCTGGTGGGGGTAGGTTATGGTCCGGTCAAAGGCTTTGCCATCACCCTGGCGCTGGGCATAGCCACCAGCGTTTTTAGCGGTGTATTGGTATCCAAATACCTTTCTTATTTGTTGTTTAACTGGGCGAAAGAGACGGCTAAGCACCCGACCAAGGAGTTCCATTATGGTGAGTAATTTTAAATCCGTACGCAAATTTGGCCTGTGGTTGAGTGTCGTGCTTATGGTAGTGAGCCTGTTGATCATCACTCTTAAGGGCGTACCCTTGGGGCAGGATTTTACCGGCGGTTATGTCAGTGAATTTGCTCTGCCTCAGTCGGTCGCCCAAGAGCCGTTACAGCAAGAGCTCGGCAACTATATTGATGGGCCATTTCGCTTAACCGAGCGTGGTCCGGGGAAATGGTCGGTATTTCAAACTCCCGAGGCGGGACGCGCCAGCGGCGATTGGCTGGCGAGCTGGTCGGTGCACAGCGGTGCAACCGTGCTTGATAACAGCTTCTTGGGTGCCGCCGCCGGCGATGAACTGATAGAGCAGGGAATGATGGCTTTGTTATTTGCTACCCTGGCGGTGATGCTCTACCTCCTTGGTCGTTTTGAATGGCGCTTAAGCGTGGCGGCAACCCTGGCGCTGGCCCATGATGTGATTATCACCCTGGCGCTGTTAGCCTTGTTTGAGGTGGAATTTACCTTAACCGTGCTGGCGGCTATTTTGGCGATCATCGGATACTCCCTCAATGACTCCATAGTCATAGGCGACAAGGTGCGCGAGATAGTGCGCGCTAAACCCGAGCAAAACGTATCCAAAAGCGTGAATGAGGCCATTTTTGCCTCCATGAGCCGCACCCTGATCACCTCGTTAACTACCTTAACCACTATTATCAGTATCTGGATGATGGCGGGGGCGCCGCTGCGTGGCTTTGCCATCACCTTGTTTGTTGGCGTCCTGGTGGGTACCTGGTCGTCGGTATTTATCAGTGCCACCTTGCCGCAAAGCCTGGGGTTAAGCAGTGATAATTATCTGAACAAGGACAGTGAAGAGGTCAAAAGGCAATTGGCTGAGCCTTAAGCGGGTATAAAAAAGGGGAGCCTAGGCTCCCCATTTTATTTTCGAGTTAGTCGCTGCCACGCCCCAGCATACGACTTAAGGTTCTATCTTTATCGATAAAATGGTGTTTGATGGCCGCGGCGATATGCACCAACAGGGTCACAAGCAACAACCAGGCCGCCGGGCCATGAATATCGTGCCCAAGGCTTCCCATCCATTCGATTTTTTCACTCTTTGGATAGAGCTCGAAGCCAAATAAGGCCGCACCATGGCCACCGCCGATACTCATCATTAATCCGGAGATGGGCATTAACAAGGTGCCTATCAGCAACACCATATGCACGCTCTTAGCGGTTAACTCCTGGACTTTGCTAAGCTCGGCAACATGGGTAATTTCACCCTCTTTAAGGCGCCAGAGCAAGCGCGCAAAGGCAAAACAGAGGACGGTAATGCCAAAGGATTTATGCAGTGCCAGCATCTCTAGCTTTTCATCCCCCTTGGGCAGCTCCTCAACATACAAGCCAAATGCCAATACGCCGATAAACAACAAGCCGGTAAGCCAATGCAATACTATGGTGGGGGTCGAGAGTTTATTATCCATATTTAATTCTCAGGTTGAGCGAAACTAAAATCCAGTATGGGTGAGATTTGTGTCAATTTCGACAGCATTTAGCGTAAATGTGTGTGAATTTTACGCAAAGAGGATCTGGATCATATTTTCCTAGGCGTTGAGTTTCAATTGACGCCGATGGGCCCAAACAAGCGAATGGCCAGCATAAAGGTAATGGCCATAAATAGGGTGGAGATCATAGATACCACAATGGGGATGGCGATAACTTGCCATAGCTTTAGGATCAGTACTTTTCTTAATACAAAGGCAAAGAGGATCACCGAAGCGATAAGGGTTGTGGGCTCGACAAAATTTAGCAGGTTGCTCACCCAGCCGCAGGCGAGTTGAATGGCTAAAAAACTGATCGTCAGTGCAATGGCCCTTTTATTGACTTCGTCTTTCACCCGTAGATAAGCCAGGACAAAACGAAAGCCAATAAAGGTGCAAATAAAAAAGGTGAGTAAAAAAAGTGGCTGTAGCACTGAAGGGAAAGCCCCGATCGCTTAGTTAAGTTGCTTAAGACTAAGGATAGACAACAAAAGCGAGTTTATTACCATCGCTATCGCGCACATAGGCGGCATAAAAGCCCTCGCCATATTGGGGTCGATAACCCGGCTCACCAACATCTCTGCCGCCATTTTCCAAGGCCATCTTGTGCAGGGCCACAACCTGCTCCGGTGATTGCAGCCTAAATGCCGTCATGGTGCCATTGCCGACGCTGGCGGCACCACCATCGAATGGGTAGCCGATAAAAAAGCGTGGCACCGACTCATCATCGACAATGCCAAAAGAGGCGCAGGTATCGCCTTGCCAACATATTTCCATGCCCATTTGCGCAAATAATGGCTTGTAGAAATCTATCGCCCTAGGTAAATCGCTTACTCCTATCATGGTATAGGCAATCATTTAATTCTCCTTCGTGGCTTAGTGCACAATCGTAGAGTGAGTATATGCAAGGGGTTGAATTCGTTGTAGAGAATTATCAGTTTTACGGTCGGGGAGGAAACTTTTCCGGCGTTTTGCCGAGCATCATACATACTATGAAGGGAGAAATTTATGCGTCCGCTTGGAGATGTCGCTTGAAAAGGCCGCTAGAAACAGTCGGCTTTGTCCGCTATAGGTTAATCCTAATAAAAATGTAAAGGTGCGAGCTGCACCAAGGAGAATAAACATGAGTTATGTAGATGGTTTTGTCTGTGCTGTGCCTACGGAAAAACGCGAAGAGTATCGTGAACATGCGGCAAAGGCTGCGGTGTTTTTTAAAAAGTATGGTGCCGATCGTGTGGTGGAAAATTGGGGCAGTGATGTACCCGATGGCAAACTGACGTCTTTCCCCATGGCGGTGCAATGCAAAGACGATGAAACCGTGGTGTTTTCCTGGATCCACTGGCCGTCAAAAGAAGTGCGTGATCAGGGCTGGGCGGAGTTTATGCAGGACCCCAGCTGCCAGGAGCAGCTTAACCCCATGCCGTTTGATGGTAAGCGGATGATTTACGGTGGTTTTGAGATCTTACTTGATGAGTAATGGGATGTTATCCAGCTAATAAAAAGGGGCAGTGCCCCTTTTTATTTTGGTGAAATCAAGAAACCAGCTCTTCGTTTTCCACCCGGATCCAGTCTTTTTCATCCACCCAGTTTTGCTTGCCGTCGCCCAGGGTACGTATGGGCACGATATAGTCGCAGCTGATCTGTGGTTTAACCGAGGCAAAGATGGGCACAAAACCGAAGCTTAACGCGGTTTCGATAATGGCCTGTTGGTTTTGCGGGTCGATATCGGCCGCCTCATCAATATACAAGGGGACGCGGTACTGGCTTTTCTCTTTATCCGAAAGCAGATGGCGAATAAACAACATGCCACACAACAGCTTGATGGTAATACGGGTACCGTTTGAACCGGCCGAGTCGATTTTGTCGAAATACTCGGTGTCGCCGGCGCGGTTAACCACCTCAAAGCGGATATCGAAGAGATCGCTCAGCGTCAGTCCCGCCTTGTCGGAGGCCAGCTTGATCAATTGATCTTTGGCCTCGTCCACCTCACTTTCGTGTACATGCTGCTCCGCCAATAAATCCAGGCTGTCCCCCTGCTCATAGAGATCTGAGGTAGCAAGTATGGTATCTATGCTTTGCACCAGCATTTTTCTTGGCACCACTTCAATCTTAAACCCTTTGAGGTTTGAGATCTGGTGCTCGCTGATCCCCTGATTAAACAGGCGCATTTCCGATGTTAAGCGGTTTAAGTCCTGGCGCAGCCCCTTAATGGTGGCGGCCACATCGGTCAGCGCCACCCGGGCCTGACGGTTAACCGCTTCGCGCTCGTTATCCAGGTTGTGATAAGCGCTGATCAGCTTTTGATATTTGCTTAGCTCATCGCTTTCGTTATCAAACTTGGTGATCCCGGCATTGTAGATATGCAAATAGGTGTTGCGCACATTGATATCGAAGTTGCGTAGCTCCTGACAATCCTTGTTAAAGCCGTGAATGGTGTCGGCCAGGGCGTCGAGATCAAAGGTGATATCGATAAGGTAAGGGGTCACCTTGCCGCTGATAAAGTCCAGGGTGTGATCCAAACGTTCGCTCTTAACCTGCTGCAAACGGGCTTTTTGGCGCTCCAGTGCCTCTTTTTTGGAGTTAATAATGGCGCGGCGATCGGCAATGCCCGCGGCATTTTGCTGCACTTCACTCAGATGAGCATCCACTTCTTCCTGCTCGCCATTAAGGCTTTCCTGCAAGGCCTGTTGGGCATCACAGGAGCGTTGCATAACCTGGTATTGCTCAAAGCGTTTTAACGCCGCTTCCTGGGCCATTAGTTGCTCATACAGGGCATCGCGCTCGGCCTGTTTACCGGCGACATCGGCGGCGACCTCGCGCTGCGCCTTAAGATCGTCCAACGAACGTTCAAGGGAAGCCAGCTGCTCGCTTAGTTGGGCTTTATCGGCGCCACTTTGCATCTGCACCACAGGCAGCTTCTTCAGGGAGATGGTCGCGCCAGGCACAACCAGCTCACCGCCGCGCACGGCCTGGCTCAGCTCGGTTAGAAATGCACCGAAGGCATCCTCATCGTCAATATTGATCTCACCGCCATTGCTGGTGGCAAAAGAGAGCAGATCCGGGTTAAGGATGCGCGAAATTTCTTCCACTTCTTTGAGCGACAAGTCCTCGCGCATGCGGGTAAAGAGGTTGTACTCCAGGTTCTTCAGCTGAAGTTTCAGGCTCTTGATCTGCTTTTGCGTTTCCTTGATGCGAAAATCCAGAGTATGCAGGCTCTGGCCCTCGGCGCTTTTAAGCGAGTGCGACAGGGCTTCATACTCTTGTTTCAGTGCTTTTAGGTCACTTTGCAAGGTGGCGCTGTTGGTCAGTTCAAACTCGCCATGCAGGGCATCGAAATCGTTAAACCAGGCCGCCAGCTCGGTGAGCTTGCGCTCGATATCCCGAGACTGTTGCACGTAGAGGCGCTGCTTTTGCTCGAACTCTTCCTTCTCCTGCGTGATTTCTTCAAGCTGCTCAGCCAAGGTGGCGTGTTGGTCCTCATAAAAGGTATCGAATTCTGCTAGGGCGAGATCGATTTTTGGCGCATAGGCGCCAAGCTTGCCCTTGAGTGCACTTTGGTGTTCCAACATACTTTCCAGTGCGGCAATGGGCTCTTGCATGGTTTCCAGGGCATTGAGCTCACGACGGGCGCGATTAACCTTGTCGAATGCCCGCTGCCAAACCTCGTAAAAATCGACATGAGCGTTGGACATATGGCGCTCAAAGACACGCATCATAAAGCGTTTCACATCGCTGGCGCCAAGCTTATGCAGGTTGAGCATGCGACGGAAGATTTCTTTATAGGTGGCGGCATCGCTGACATTGTTGAGCGGGATCATGCGCAGGTTGATGTCGCCGTCAAAGGGCGTGGCACCGCCTATTAATAGGGAATTGAGCTCCTGCGCCTTAAGTTCGATGGGGTTAAAACCCTTGTCCTTGAGGTGATTGAACAAGCGGGTGTATTTGACGATGCGCTTGTTGTCGGTAAAGTCATCGAGGTTCAGCGTGCCGTTATAACAAAAGAACTGATGGGCAAAGCCGGCTATTTTGCCAAGGCCCGCTACACCTATGACCACCTTGCCATGGGGCAGGTCGGCCTCAAGCAAGATATAGGACTGGTCGGAATTAAAATAGAATTTGCGGGTTTCTTCTAAGTCATGGCCATCCCATTCGGTCAGGCGTAAGTCATTGATAAGCGGAAACTGCAGGGCGTTGATCACCGAGCTTTTACCCGTGTTATTTGGTGCGCAAATAGAACTGCTCTTATCCAGCGGGATCACGCATTTGGCATAGCCCGCGGTGTTTAACAGGGCAAGTTTACTCAGACCATGTAATTGCTGCATTTATAGCTCCTCGGCGCTTTCAAGCGCGTCTTCATTTACTTCTAACAGGGCATCGAGATAGCGGTGAATGGGGGCGAGTAAACGAAACACGCTTTCCTTGTCTTTGGCCTTGGCCATACCCAGGCGTACCATGCGCATTAGCACATCCTTGCGTAAGTCGGTGCCGGAGAAGATCTCCAACTGGTCATAGAGTACCTTGTTGTGCAACACCAACTCCTGACACAGCTCTAGGTCGACGTCTTTGTCGAACAGCGCGCGCATAGGATCCTGCCCCTGGTTGGCGTAGTGCTCAATCAGGGTATAGATAAACAGCGCAATGGCTCGGGAGATTTTTCCCATGTTGGCGGTGCCTTCATCGGTGGCAAAATGGAAAAAACCACGGGCATCGTGCACCAGGGTGTGACCTAGGGCACTAAAGAGGGCGGCGTATTGCGCTTGTTGCTGGTCGAGCTCCTGCCAGGCAAGGTTGTCCTGCTCGCTGATATGATAGCCGCTGACCAGTTTCTTATTGATGTAGTGCAGCTGCGTAAGCTGGGTTAAGTCTATGGTGGTCATAATTCTTCGCTACTCTTTGTTGTTGTCGCATCACTGGCATCGATAAAGGGATACAAGGCAAAGCGCTTGCCGGCGATGGTTTTAGTTTCAAGCTGTTCGCTTTGACTCAGGGTCAGCGATGGGTCGTTAATCAGTTTTTGATACAGGTATAACAGCTCGTCGGACTCCAGCTCAGGATAATGGGTATCGAGCACATCGATAAGCTGCTGCTTACGGGCTTTGCTGTTGCCCTTGGCGGGTTTAAACAGGGCGCGAACATCTCTGAAGCTGGGAATATTTGGGGCGCGATAGGGCTCGGCGGCACTGGCGTCGGGCATTTCAAAGTCATGCTCCTCATACTCGCTTAAGCCGGCCATATACGCCACCAGTTGTGCATTGCTGCCGAGTTGGTGATGCATGGGCTCGCTGGCAAAAAATGGCTGATGAGCGCTCATCACATTATCCAAACCGCGTTTACGAATAAGCCCCAGTACCTTAGCGGCCTGGCGGGTGACTAGGGTGTTTTGTCTTAACTCTTCACGCAGTGGCATCAGCATGTCGGCACTTTGGCGCAGGCTTTCGCGGCCTATGTGGTGCATATCCAGAATACGGGTGCGCAGTTGCTCCAACATGCGAATGGTGTTGGTGTCGCGGCCACTTTGTTTTAGGTGTAACAGGTGTTCGGTGAGGCCTAACTCAATGGCGTCGAAGCAAATTTGAAAGGCACCGCTGATATCGAGCATTTCCAGCATGGGCTCTATGTATTCGTCAAAGGCCTCGATCACCGCCTTATAACGTTTACTCAGGGACATGCTCGAGCCGTTGGCCTTGGCCTGCTCGACCAGGTTATAAATGGCGTTTTCATTGTGCTTATAGAGTTTGACGATTTTACGTACCCGTTCATCCATAATACGGGTGTAGCGGCTGATATCCGCGTAATCATCGTCGCTCACGGCCTTGGAGAGTTTGGTGCTCAAGCGCTCCAAGTCTTCCACCAAGACATGAATTTCAGCGGCCACGCCAAGGCTTTCATCTTGCAATAAATAGGCGGCAAAATCGCTGACCGCACGGTTGATCTCCAATTGCGATGATTTTGCTAAGGGAACAAGAATGTCTTGGCTGAGCAGGCGGTTCGTTTCTTTGTAAATTTGGGCGCCGGAATAATGGGGAAAGTGCTGTTTTATGATGCTTTGCACTTCCTTGATGCTAAAGTCACCCATTTTGAAACGTTTCATCAGGGTCTCAAGCACCGGCCATAGCTCCGTCAGCGTGTTGAGCACGCGTTTCGCTATTATCATTATGTTTTATCTTTGTGCTTGGCAATAGGCAGGGATTATAACCAAAGGTACAAAAGGGGAAAATAGCTTTTCGTTGTTACTTTACGTTTACGGCAAGCGTTGTTTTAGGTTGACAAAAATTATGTAAAGAAATTGTCATTTACCACGAATTGGTAATAGCTCCTTTGCCATATGAATGTTAGAATTCGCGCCGCTTACAGACTGTAACCGTCTGTTAATAATTCATGGTATCGCTAAGTTTGTTATTTGTACATCAGGGTATTTTTGTACCACCAATAAACTTAGCCGTACTTTTTTAAATCGCTTGTCGCAAGGAATAATACCCAAAATGGTCAGTGCGCTCATCTTGACGCTCATTGCCGTGGCGTTTGTGCTTATTGTTGTGGAAGACGTCATCCATGTAAATAAGGCTAAAACCACGCTGTTTTTCGGCACTTTGTGCTGGATTATCCTCTTCATCTCGCCCCTTCACGGTCATTCCCTTGACCATATTAAGCATGAACTCAATGAGAACATTTTAGAAATAGCGACCTTGTGGCTGTTTTTAATGGCGGCCATGACCTTTGTAGCCTATCTCAACTCCAAAGGGTTTATTCAAAATTTGGTGCAACGGGTACTGCCAAGTAAGATTAGCGAGCGTAAGCTGATGTTCCTTATCGCTGGTTTTGCGTTTTTATTCTCATCGATTTCCGACAATATTACCGCGACTCTAGTTTCGTTGGCGGTGGTGATGTCGTTGAAACTCGATGGCCGCAAGCTGGTAAAATACGCGACCTTGATTATCTTTGCGGTTAACTCCGGCGGCGTGTCGCTGATCACAGGTGACGTAACCACCTTGATGATCTTCCTGGCCGATAAGGTGACCATAGGCAATCTGTTGTTATTGATTGCTCCTGCGGCCTTTAGTGTACTGGTGCTGGCGACCTTGTTATCGATGAAGATGCGCGGCACGGTGACCTTTTCTCTGGGCGAGCGCAAACCCATAGAAAAAACCGACATCACTATAGCGGCAATTTTCCTTTCGACAATCGTCGGCACCCTGACCATGAGTGTGATGTTTCAAATTACGCCCTTGTTGACGTTTTTATTCGGCTTATCCCTGATGTTCCTAACGGCGCAATTCTTGATGCGCAAAAAGGATGTAAACAAACAGATCATCGACTATATCCGTGAGATTGAGTACGACACCTTGTTGTTCTTCGTGGGTGTGTTGTTACTGGTTGGTGCCCTAAAAGAAGTGGGCGTGCTGGCCCAGTTTACTCATCTGTATGAGGTGTTAGCGCCAAGTCAGGCCAACTACCTGATGGGCCTACTGTCGGCAGCGGTCGATAACGTACCTTTAACTGCGGCCCTGCTTAAAGCCGATATTCATATGGATACCCAGAACTGGCTGGCATTTACCTATGCTACCGGGGTAGGCGGCTCCATGCTGGTGATTGGCTCGGCGGCGGGTATTATCGCTATGAGCAAGGTGCGCGATCTGACCTTCGGCAGCTACCTGCGTAACAGCTTCTATCTGTTGATAGCCTACTCGGTGGGTTATGTGGGCGCTTTTTACATGGGTTCATTCGTGTAACGGCGACGGCATCTGCGTTTTCTATAAAGGCCATCTGGGCTTAAACCCAGGTGGTCTTTTTGTTTAAGGCGCACTTCTAAGCGCATCCACATACCGCTTGGTACAATTAAAAGCCTTTCAACCATTGCCGCGTACTTAAACTTACAGCACTATGAACATATCAGGTAACTTATTGACCAGATTAATAAAGGAGGCTTATGCGTATTGCGGTTTTTGGTGCCGGCTCGACGGGCTGTTATTTAGGGGCGCTCCTGAGCGCGGCGGGGCTCAAGGTGTCCCTGATATGCCGGGCACGAATTAAAGACGCCATTGTTAACAACGGCGGCATTCATATCAGCGACTACCAGGGGCTGGATAAAACCCTGATGCCCGAAGAGCTGCTTACCGAACCTCAAGGGCAGCGCTTTGATATTGTCTTTGTCACCCTAAAATGTCATCAATTACCAGCCGCGCTGCCACAGTTGTTGGCCATCACCGATGAGGACTCCGAGCTGGTGTTTATGCAAAATGGCCTTGGCAGTTTTGAGGCCATCAAGAACCAGTTCGGGGCGCGCAGCTGTGTGTTTGGTATTACTCCATTCAATGTGCTGCAGCAGGGCGCGCACTTTCATAAGGGCACCGAGGGTGAATTTGTATTTGCCAAAACCGCCCGCACAGAGCAAATAGCCAAGGCCCTGCGAGAACATGGGGTTAACTGTGAATTAGAGGCTCAGATGGAGTCGGTGATCTACGGCAAGCTGTTATTAAATCTCAATAATGCTCTTAATGCCGTGGCCGATATGCCCATTAAGCAAGAGCTGGAAAATAAAGCATTAAGACACGTGTTGGCGGCGGCCATGCGCGAATGGCTTGGGGTCTGTAAGGCCATGAACATCGAGCTGGCGCAGTTTACCAAGGTCAAGCCGGCTTGGGTGCCGGTGATTTTGAGCTTACCTAACTGGCTATTTAAGCGTGTTGCATCGGCCATGTTGGACATTGATCCCAAGGCGCGCTCGTCTATGTGGGAAGATATTCAGGCGGGACGCAAAACGGAAATCGCCTATCTCAACGGCGCCGTGGTCGCACTTGGTCAGCGGCACGCGGTAGCCACTCCCGTAAACTCGGCCATTGTTGCCTGTATTGAAAAGTTAGAGCGGGGCGGTGTTGTTAAGCTTGCCGATTTGCTGCTGGCCGCCAAGCAAAAATAAAGTGCCCATGCTCGACCTAAGGGTGATTGACATCCAGCCATCCAAACGTTAAATTGCTTGCCTAGGTTTGCGGTTCACACCGTAAACCCTTAGCAGAAGAGGTGCGATAGCTAGGTAGTAAACGTGAGGCAGACGTAGGCCCATGACCGTTTATGAGGGAGACTATCGCCGAGGAAGTACATTGCTCGTCACAATGACTTTCGGTTCTTGAGGCTGAATCCTCGGAACTGTCACCTGTTTGGGTGGAGGGCTTCTGGCAATGGACATACCTTTCTTTTTAGTCTTGCCAAGTTCTCCTGATTGTATTTGAAAAATAACCTATTTTTCATCTCGGAGAGAAAATGAATCAGGAATTTACCGTCGCCAAATTCGGCGGCACCTCAGTGGCCGATCATGCAGCAATGAACCGTTGCGCCGATATTATTGCCAGCGACCCGCAAGTACGCATTGTCGTTGTCAGTGCCAGCGCCGGGGTCACTAATCATCTGGTCGCCTTGTGTCAAACCGGGCTTAGCATTGAGGAGCGCCAGGCACATATCGATGGTGTTATCGCTATCCAACTGAATATCATTGAATGTCTGAGCCTGGACGCGGATTTAGCCCATGGCTTCGATAGCACCCTTAATGATTTTAAACACGCCGCCCAGCACCCGGCACAAACCAATGCGCACCGAGATGAATTGCTTAGCTTTGGCGAGCGTTTATCTTCGTATCTATTTACCCAGGTGCTGCGCGATAAAGGCGTAGCCTCAAGTCGCTTCGACGTGCGTTCGGTACTAAAAACCGACGGCCAGTTTGGTAAGGCGCAGCCGGATATAACCCAAACCAAGGCGCGAGCTCAGGCCGAGCTAGTACCACTTTTAAGCGAGCAGGTGGTGGTGACTCAGGGCTTTATCGGCTCTGATGAATACGGCGATACCACTACCCTAGGTCGCGGTGGCTCGGACTACAGTGCCGCCTTGTTGGCAGAGGCTTGTGGTGCCAACAACATCCATATTTGGACCGATGTGATTGGCATTTACAGCACGGACCCGCGTCTGTGTAACAAGGCTAAGCCCATTGCCCATCTGACCTTTGACGAGGCTGCGGAAATGGCTACATTTGGCGCCAAGGTATTACACCCGGCGACCATTCTACCCGCAGCGCGCAGCGGCATTGGTGTATTCGTTGGCTCCAGCCAAGACCCTCAAGGGGGGGGCACTTGGA
Organism: Pseudoalteromonas sp. BDTF-M6; assembly: GCF_018334135.1. Taxonomy (NCBI): domain Bacteria; kingdom Pseudomonadati; phylum Pseudomonadota; class Gammaproteobacteria; order Alteromonadales; family Pseudoalteromonadaceae; genus Pseudoalteromonas; species Pseudoalteromonas sp. BDTF-M6. Next base: position 860,865 of record NZ_JAGXTQ010000001.1, on the reverse strand, counting down.
TTGAAAAAGTGCCCAGCAGTGAATTGATCGCTGGCGTACGCGCGGTGACCCAGCGTAAAAATCAGCTGTTGCTGACGCTCAAGAGCCCTGAAATGCTGCTCGCCAGCGGTTTCTTGGCCCGAGTGTTTACCATTCTTAGCGAGTATCAAATCTCCGTAGATTTGGTCACCACGTCGGAGATAAGCGTAGCCGTGACCCTGGATAACGCGCCTAATGCCAGCCGCCCTGAGCTTGATCAGGAAGCCCTGGAGCGTTTAGGTGAATTTTGTCATGTGAGCGTGGAAACCAATCTTGCCTTGGTAGCACTGATCGGCTCCGAGATTCAGTTACGCCAAAGCGAACTGAACCTGATGCGGGTGCTCAGTGATTTTGATATTCGCCTGATTTGTCATGGGGCGTCAAAGCACAACCTGTGCTTCTTGGTGGAGCAATCACAATCGGATACCGTGGTGCAGGCTATTCACCAGCAGTTGTTAGAGCAAGGTCGATAAGTTCGACCTCGGTCTTGGCGGTGATCAAACTGAGATCGAAATGCCGCCAGGGCTGGCAATAAACCTGGGCCGGGAAGCGGTCAAGCAAGGGCAGTATGGGCTGGCTTAACAGCGTGCTGATACTTTGCTTGGCGGCCTTGGCATAGGCCTCTTTTAACGTCCACACCCGAAAAAAAGTATCAACATCGTCGCCTATATCCCGGGCTTCCACCTCGGGGTAAAAATGCGCCGCCAGCTTTTCAAAGCGCCGGCTTGCATCTCGCTTTTCAATATCTACGCCCAATAAAGATTGCTGGTCCTGAGTCATGGCCACGGCAATATGGCCGTGCGAGTGACTGATCACTATGTTGATGTCCAACAACTGCCCGTCGATAAAAAGCTGCAGGGCTCTTTCCTGCTCGTTAAACACACTCTGCCAACGTGTAAGGGGGATGTGCGCGTATTGCGGAAATAGGTGCTGCGCCAGGGTCTTGATGCAATAGCGGCTACTTAGGTATTCGCGTTTGGCCTGGGGTTGTTTACGCCTGTTGAGCACCTTGAGTTCGCCTGGGTGCAGGTGGGCTTCATTGAGCTCAATGGCGGCACTAAGGCACAGTAAGACTTTTTCCGATATCGGCACAGATGGAGTGCTCTTTGGTAATGCGGGAAAGCGATAAGCTGCATTAAACATGGGATGAATGGTCCGATATGGTTGGCGGCGACTACTTTGTTAATGGTAAGTGTGGTTTAATAGCGGCAAAACAATAACAGATATCAATAAGAATGACGAATAATCGTGACGGCTTTCAAAGTCGCATAGGATTTGTGCTGGCAGCTGCCGGCGCTGCAGTGGGTTTAGGAAATATATGGGGGTTTCCAACTCAAGCTGCAAACCACGGAGGCGGAGCCTTCCTACTTGTTTACTTTATCGTAATTTTTGCCTTGGCACTGCCCGCGCTCTTTACCGAGTTATATCTGGGCTATGCGGCACAGGCCAACCCGGTTCAGGCGCTTAAACGTGCCTGGCAGAACAAGGCTCCCAAGCTTGGCGCTGGCGCCGGTTACCTGGGCCTGGGCGGTGCGGTGGTAATGCTGAGCTTCTATTCCATCGTGGCCGGCTGGATGCTGGCTCATGCGTTGGCGCCGATTGCGCAAATGCTCGATATGCCAGCGGCGGCCGAGTTCCTAAGCAATGATTCCTTGACTCGCAACCTGGTATTTACGCCCTTAATGTTGGTGTTGACCGCGAGCATTATTTTGCAAGGGGTGAAGTCGGGTATCGAAGCCTGGTCACGACGCCTAATGCCCTTGCTCTTAGTTCTGTTGGTGGCGCTGATCTTCTATATTGGCTCACTTGATGGGGCGGCAGAGGGCTTTGCCCATTATCTGAAGCCGGATTTTGACAAGGTGTGGGATGCGGATTTGATTATCGCCGCCATGGGACAGGCGTTTTTCTCCCTGTCGCTTGGGGTAGGCTGTATGATGATCTATGGCTCTTACCTTAAGCCGGGTGCTAACCTGGGGAAATTGACCTTAAGCGTTGCCGCACTCGACACCTCGGTGGCGTTTTTAGCCGGTTTACTGATCGTGCCGGCCATTTTTGTGGCCAGCCATAACGGCGTCGAAGTGTTTGCCAATGGCAAGCTGATCGGCGAGGGCCAGCTCATCTTTGCGGTCTTGCCGCAACTGTTTGAAGCCATGGGCACCATGGGTCTGGTGATCGCGTTAGCGTTTTTCGTGCTGATGTCTATCGCCTCCGTGACCTCGACCATTTCTTCGACCGAGATCCCGGTGGCCTTTTTGGTGGAAAACCATCAAATGGACCGTAAGCGTGCGACTGCCTTGGTGACCTTAGTGGTGGCCATCGCCTCAGGCACCATCATTATGAACTTTGACTGGCTGTTTGGCTTGGTGATCCAGGTCTTTACCCAGTACCAGTTGCCGCTGATGGGCTTGTTCTACTTCCTTACCCTGGGCTGGGTGTGGAATCGTGGCAATAAACTGGCCGAGTCGAACCACCCGGGCATTAAAGCGCTGTTGTGGTATATCCGTTTGGTGTGCCCAATTTTGATGACCGCCGTGTTTATCAATGTAGCGATGAAATAATCCTACAAAGCCAACTAGAACGAAAAAAGGGATATGCTGTCATACCCCTTTTTTTGTGCCTGCCGATAAGCTTAATGCTTACACATCCAGTACCTGGTTGGTGAGGGTATCGCCCTTGGTAAATTGGTGCAGATTAAGGTAAGTGGTCTGTACAATCTGTTCCAGCGCTTCTTGGGTAAAAAAGCCCTGGTGGCCGGTGATCAACACATTCTTAAAGGTGAGTAGGCGGGCAAACACATCGTCTTGGAGAATTTCTTCCGATCTATCTTTAAAGAATAACTCGGATTCCTGCTCATATACATCCAAGCCCAAATAGCCGAGCTGCCCGCTTTTAAGCGCCTCGATACAGGCCTTGGTATCGAGCAGGGCACCGCGACCGGTGTTAATGAGCATGACGCCGCGTTTCATCGTCGCCAGGGCTGGTTTGTTAATGATGTGATGGGTTTGCTCGTTAAGCGGGCAATGCAGGCTGATAATATCGCTGTTGGCGAGCAGTTCGCTTTGCTTCACCAGGGTAAAGGCACCTTTAGGGCTGGCGGGGTCGCACACCAGCACCTTGGTGCCAAAGCCGTTGAGTATTTTTACTAGCGCCTGGCCAATTTTACCGCAGCCGATCAGGCCCACGGTTTTATTGTGCAGGTTAAAGCCAAGCAGGCCGTTGAGGTCGAAATTATCCTCGCGCACCCGGTTGTAGGCCTTATGGGTTTTGCGCGCTAAGGTCAGCATCAAGGCAATACTGTGCTCGGCCACCGCCTCCGGGCTGTAGGCCGGCACTCTGGCCACGGCTATGTTATGTGCTTTGGCCGCCGCCAGGTCGACATTATTAAAGCCGGCGCAGCGCAGCAGAATCAGACCGATGCCAAGGTCGGCCAATTTGGCTATGACCTCGGCGTTGAGGTTGTCATTTACGAAAACACAAACGGCGTCAAAGCCTTTGCTAAGGGAGCAGGTGTGGACATTGAGGCCGACATCGAAATATTCGATATCTACGTCTGCGGGGCAGAGTTCATCAAATACCGTTTGTTCATACCTTTGCGAGCTGAATAGGGCTAATTTCATCAAGTTGACTCTCTATCACCGACCTTAGGGTGTCGGGTTTGGTGCGTGGTGCGTAACGATTTACCAGCTGTCCTTGAGAGTTTATGAGAAATTTAGTGAAATTCCATTTTATTGCCCGATTTTGGGCAATGCCTCGGGTATGCTCTTTGAGGTAATTAAACAGCGGATGGGCGTCCGGACCATTGACCATGACTTTGCTAAACAACGGAAAACTAACATTAAATGTGCTTTCACAAAAGTCTTTTATGGTGGCGTTATCGGCACTCTCATGGCGGCCAAACTGGTTACAGGGAAAGCCCAGAATAACCAGGCCCTGATGTTGATAGTCTTGATAAACGCGCTCCAGTGCGCCGTACTGGTGGGTGAAGTTACAGCTGCTGGCGGTGTTGACGATCAGCACCACACGTCCTTGTAATTGTTTAAATGAATAGGGTTGGCCGTCGATAAGTGTGGCGTTGAAATGGTAAATGCTATCCATTGAGTGCTCCCTTGCTAAAACCAGACGTTTTTAGCCTTTGCCTTTGATATACTGTGTGCGTTTTTTCGAGGCTAGCAGGCAAATAGGTCAGAAATATGTCAAAAAAATGTACCTTTATCGGTCTAGGGGTTATGGGCTATCCCATGGCGGGTCACCTACAACAAGCGGGATACGATGTATGCGTGTATAACCGCAGCGCAGAGAAAGCGCAAAAATGGGTTGAGCAATACGGCGGACGCAGTGCGGCAACACCCGCACAGGCGGCCAGCGGCGCCGAGTTTGTATTCGTGTGTGTGGGCAATGACGACGATGTGCGCAGCGTGATTTACGGCGACGACGGCGCCCTTGCAACCATGGCGCCGGGTAGCTATTTGGTCGATCACACCACCACCTCTGCACTATTGGCCCGTGAACTGGGTGAAGCGGCTAAAGAAAAGCAGGTGGCCTTTATCGATGCGCCAGTTTCCGGTGGCCAAGCGGGCGCCGAAAATGGTGTATTGACCGTAATGTGTGGTGGTGATGCCGATGCGTTTGCAGCGGTGCAGCCGGTAATGGCGCCATTTAGTCGTTTTAGCGAATTGCTCGGCCCCATCGGCAGTGGCCAGCTGTGTAAAATGGTCAATCAGATCTGTATCGCCGGTGTGGTTCAGGGTCTGGCGGAAGGTTTACATTTTGCCAAAAAAGCCGGGTTAGACGGTGAAAAGGTTGTGGAGACCATTTCTAAAGGCGCGGCCGGCTCGTGGCAGATGGAAAACCGCTATAAAACCATGTTGCAGGGCGAATACGAGTTCGGTTTTGCCGTTGACTGGATGCGCAAAGACTTGGGCATTGCCCTGGATGAGGCCCGCAACAATGGCGCGACCCTGGCGCTTACGGCCTTGGTTGACCAATACTATGGTGATGTGCAGGCCATCGGTGGCAATCGTTACGACACCTCCAGCCTGCTTGCGCGTCTAGAGAAGCTAAACCCTAGCGACTAAGGTGCAATTAACCCAAGGCTTTTTTTAAAGGCTTTGGGCGTAATGATACAGGGCCTTGAGTACCGCCATGTTGCGCTCATTGCCCTCGTTTTCATGTACCAGATTCTCTAGGCTGAGCATAAAGTCCTGAGCATTAATAGACGGGTTGTCCTCGCCGTGCATCAATTTGTTCTGGCAGTATTTACGCCACGAATCCAGCTCCGCCGGCGTGAGGCTCTCGGGCCAGTTACGGGCGCGATAACGAAACAGTATGGTGGTGAATTTCGGGTCTTCAAAATCCAGTTCCAGGCTCGCCAGTTCCACCGGTGAGCTGCTGCGGATCACATCGAACTTGGCCTTATCACCGTTGCTGATAAAACCACTGTAGAGCTGATAATCCACATTGGTGGTGGCGGCAAATTCACGGCTTTCATTAAAGACTTCGGCTACCTTTTCACGCAGCTCCGGATGCGCCTGTAAAAACTTCAAATGCGCCAGGCATTGCTCTCTGTCTATGCCCAGACGTTCGGCGTTTTCCGGCAACAGGGTTTTTGCCGGCGCGAGAATAGGGCACTTGTTTACGTGCACCAGTTTCAGGCCAATAGGTGCCTGACCCTCCGGCAGCTCGTCGTGGCGGGTATAAAGGTATTCGCGCAATTGCTCAACGGATAAATCGAGCAGGGGCTGAGGGTCTTGCGTCAGATTAAAGCAGACTACGGCGTTTTTGTTGCTCGGATGAAAGCTCATGGGCGCAATCCAGGTGGTGCAGCCCTGCGTTGCCGGAATGCGCGACGAGGTATGCACCAGGGGCGTCATATTGTACACATCCACCAGCTGCAACTGCGCTTTTTTATGGCGCAGGCCGAAAAAGAAGTTGTATAGCTTGGGCTGGCGCTCTTTAACCAGCTTGGCCAGGGCAATGGTGGCCTTAACATCACTTAAGGCATCGTGGGCATCGGCGTGCTCTATGCCGTTGGCCTTGGTGAGCTCTTCCAAACGAAAGCTGACGCTGCCGTCTTCCTTACGCGGCCAGTTGATACCCTCAGGGCGTAGCGCATAGCAGGCACGCACCAGGTCGATAATGTCCCAGCGACTGTTACCGTTTTGCCACTCCCTTGCATAGGGGTCATAAAAGTTACGATACAGGGTGTAACGGCTGACTTCATCATCGAAACGAATGCTGTTATAGCCGGCCACACAGGTGTTGGGCTGGCTGAATTCTTCGTGGATCTTGGCGATAAACTCCGCCTCGCTGAGGCCGTGGCGCAGCGCATGTTGCGGGGTAATGCCGGTAACTAAACAGGCCTCGGGATGAGGCAAATAATCCGGCGCCGGACGACAGTATTCAATCAGCGGCTCACCGATAATATTCAGATCGAGATCGGTACGAATACCGGCAAACTGGCTCGGCCTGTCTTTTTGCGGGTTGGCCCCCCAAGTCTCATAGTCGTGCCAGTAGATTGTGCTCTGCTCGTCGCCGTTATGCGCCATTGTCGATCCTTTCGCCTAACTTGTCGTGTAACCGCGTAACCGCATGTTACTTATCATTTCTGCCATTATTACATAGCCTCTCACACTCACAAAGCTTGGGCTACACTTTGCTAGGACGTGAATAATAATTAGTCAGGAGATACTTATGGAACTACACGGAAGCTGCCTATGTGGTGGCGCCAGCTACAGTGTCAGCGGTGAGGTGAGCGGTTTTTATCTTTGCCATTGTCACCGCTGCCAAAAAAGTACGGGCTCTGCTCATGGTGCCATTGTATTTATGGACGCAGCCCAGCTCGACTGGTTGCGCGGTGAGCATCTATTAAGCCGCTATCGCGTTGACGACAGCCGTCATGAAAAGTGTTTTTGCAGCGTTTGTGGCTCCTCCTTGCCTTTGTTAGTGGAGGAGAAGGGGTTGGTGATGGTGCCCGCCGGTAGTGTCGATAATGGTGAGCTGCCCCAGCCTAATGCCCATATTTTCACTTCGCGCCAACAGGGGTGGCAGCAATACATTGCCTTGTTACCGGGTTATGAGGAATATCCGCCCAAAGAGAGCAACTAACTGAATACTGTCATTATTCTGTTATGAAGCCATGATATAAGCTTCCGTAATTATTTAGCATAAAGAATGGTGTTGCGGTCGTATGCAGTGGCCGTAACCGTGACCTAGGAAGTAGTGTGCGTCTTATTCTTGTAGTTATGTTTTTATCTCTGCCAGCCTACGGCAAACTCGATGTTAGGCAGAGTACGCAGAATTATCCTGTGTATGCGGATGTGCTGAGTGAATTGCTGGTTGCGGTTGATTCTGCCTCTCCGGTGAAACGCGGTGCTCGGGTTGAGCATGGCCATACTCACCATCAGATCGGCTGGGAGTTTTGGTTTAATAGTCGGGCCCGTCAGTGTCAGGTGAATAAACTCACCACCACGGTGGAAATCGAGTATACCTTGCCCAAACTCGACAGCTACAGCGAGGCAGTGAAGCAACTCTGGTCTCGTTGGTATCCACATCTGGCCGAGTATCAGCGTAAACAGGGCATGATGATCATTGCCGCCGCCGAGCGTCTTGATAAGCAATTAGAGGCCTTGCCTCAGGTCGGCAACTGCCGCATTTTGGAAAAGCAGGCACAGCGTATCAGCGAGCAGGCACAAAGTCAGCTCACTTTGGCCTTGGAGCAATTACAGCAGCAAACCGAATTTGGACGCTCGGAAAATGCCTGGCTGGTTGATCACTTGCAGTAACATTCTGTTATTAAGTGTGAAATAGTGTTTTAACCGGCTATTAAATAGTCAGTTGATAGGGCGTTTTAATTGGTCTTACTAGGAATTAAATTTATATCTCGTATAGAATGAAATTATTGTTAATGTAACGCCAAGTTGTAAATATCCCGCCATTATGAAATTGACCAGTACCTATGCACATTGTGATTTTCTTATAGCGGGCGTACGTTTTAAGGTAAGTCAGTCATTGTTGGAGCACAATGGCACAGAAGTGAAATTAACCGCTAAGGCGGCAGAGCTGCTGCTCTTGTTTCTTACATCGCCCGACAACGTTGTTGATTTCGATAGCGCCGTCACCCATGTTTGGGATGATAATGCGGAAGTCGGCAGAAAGGGCTTTACCAATGCGGTGTGGATGCTTCGCAAGGGCTTTAAGGATGTAGGCTATGAAGATGACGTTCTGGAGTCTATTCCTAAAGTCGGCTACCGACTCGTAGCAAAGATCACGACGCTCGAAAAGGAGTCAGAGCCGAGTGTGAAAAAGCCCCTTACTAAAAGGTTGCGGTTAATGGCAATGGGGGGGGTAATAGTTTTAGTGCTCTCATTTGCAGCGTCATATCTGTTGTTAAAATCTGACAGTTGGCATCAAAGCGCTGGTGTTAGTTACAATAAAACCACAAATTTTGAAGGGGTTGAAGAGCTACCAAGTGTCTCCCACAATGGCCAATACCTCGCTTTCACTTGGATTCGCGAAAACGAGTTCAGTCAAATTTACATCAAAAACCTGTTAAATGGGGATGCGCCGCTTAAACAGGTTTCCGGTAGTCGTTTTAAGGAAGTATCTGCCACCTGGTCACCTAATGATAATCATATTGCTTATGCCAGGGTGGCTGCTGATGGTAAATGTGAGGTGATCACAAAAGACCTGTTGCTCAATAACGAAGTTAAGGTAGCGTCAGGATGTTACTACATTCCTTATCGCCGTCTAATCGATTGGTCAATTAGCGCACCCAACCACTTGGTTTATGCTAAACAGCTTGACGATCGCGTTGCCTTGTTCAAAGTTGATTTAAAAAGTAACGCAGAAATACAATTAACCTTTCCAAATGCGGGTGAAATAGACTTCGCACCGCGGTCTTTCGATGACAAAGTGTATTTTGTTCGCGATACCCAAAGTAAATACATTACCGAGTTGAATGTACTGGATGGCGAAGGGAAGGTGGCCCGCATAGGTAAAGAAATGTTGGGTATCGTCGATTTTGACCTCGCTGAAGACATACAAATGTTGTTTGTTAACACCATGGTTGATAGTGATCATCGTCTGGTTTCACTGACGATGGATGGCGAACTAGTAAGAACTATTAGTAAGGGCCGCTTATCGAGTAATATCAACTATTCTCAGCAGCGAAATAGTGTCTTTGTAGTTGAGCACAATTCCAACGAATACATAGCCAACATAGATCTTGCATCGGGTCAGGTACGCGCTAAAGTGGTATCGAGTTCACGGGATCTTTATGGTGAATACATGCCTATCAAGCAGGCTTATGTATTCTTGTCTACTCGCGATAAATCATGGGGAGTATGGCAAAAAACGGCGACAGAGAGTATCAACCTTACTGCTGGTTTGGGAGAGGCAGCGCTTCCTCGTGTACACCAGCCAACGGGGAAGATACTTGTCCGTGTAAAACCACACACAGGTGCATCTAGGTTATTTGTTCTTCAGGACGGTGAAAAGCATGTACTTGATTTGGATGGTATTGAGCCGAACTTTTATTCGTGGTCTGACGATGGGGAAACGGTCTATTTCAGCGCCTCCGAAAAGCAAAAGTTAGGCATATTTGCCTACCATATGGAGAGCGGTCAGATAGAAAGGCTTACGCAGACCGGGGAAGTGTATGCATTGGAGCTTGATGATACACGCCTGGTGGTAACTAAGCAGAGCGCTAACGGGCTGTGGATATTCGATAAGCAAACCAAGCAATTTACCCTACTTTCTGAACAGTTAGATAAAGCCGACTTTGGTGCGTTTTATATACAAGACGGCGATGTCTACTTCGTAAAAAGAACCAAGCTCGCCGATCAAATAATGAAAATCACCTCAACCGATATACAGTTGGTGCGTGAATTTCCGGCCAATTCTATTCGCCGCTTCTTCGGTATCGCCAAAGGTGAGAGCGGCTCGGCAATATTGACCATGAAGCTTGCAAACGAAGCGGACATCTACCGGTATACCTTGTCAAAATAAGTCCCCATCTAGAGGTTGTCGTTGTTGTCACCGGCAATGTGGTGCAAAGCGTTTTAATATTGCTCCTCACCAGCTAAACCTGCCATTTTCACCAAGTTATATCTTCAGCCAAACGCATGCCTTGATTTAGCTGTGTACCTGAGCAAACCCGTGTCCTGAGTTTTTAATACGCCAACAACATTGTGTGAAATCGAATATATGTCCCTACAATTTGCTACCGGACGACATTAGAGTACGCAAAAAAAATGTAATCAGCCTGTAACCATGCTTGCGATGGTTTTTTATATGGTGATTTTTAACTTCATATAAGATTATGAAATTTAAAGGATTAGATATCTATTAGAGGGCCTGAATAGATGATTTATGTGTATCTATGTAATTGGAGAAATATTTGACTTTTACTGGATTGCTTTAGATTTCAACACGCCGTAATAACACTCCTGTTTGTAATAAAGTCGTTAACTTTTTACGGGCATAAATTTAATAAATTAAAAACAGGAGGCATGATGATGTTTAAGAAAAAAGCGATTGCGCTTTTAATAAGTTCATTATGTATGAGTGGTGCGATTGCGTCTGCGCCTGACTCAAATGACATTCGACACGTTGAATCGATAAATAAAAAAACAACCCAACAGCAACAATATACGATAATCCTTAAAGAAACGGGAAAAGGTGATTCACACATAAAAAGCGTGACCGAACAGCAAGAGGCGCTGTTGGCATTTATCAAGGTATTAGATCCGTCCTCACGTACTCTTGCCCAGGCAAAGATTTTGGGTAACTTTGTTAGTGTTTCATCGAACATAGATCTAACAGAAAAGCTCGCTGGGTATGATGCGGTTAAATCTATACACGCAGTAAATGCTGAACAAAATATAATGCAGCGCAGCGGGCGGGTATCGTCAGCGTTTCAAACCAACTCGTTGAGTGTATCTGAAGAAAAGATTGAGCAACTGACGCCTTATAAAGGCGACGCCAAAGCCGGTGAGGGGGCAAGTGTTGCTATTATTTCAACCGGCGTAGACTATACCCTAAAACTGTTTGGCGGTAGCGGCATACTCGGAGATGACGGTGATGTCAGCACTCCACCTGACCGTGGCAGTTATCTCGAAGCTCTTGAGAATGGGGCTATCGAATACCAAGGATTTCCTACTGACGTTGTGCAAGGCGGTTGGGATTTTGCCAGCGAAAACTTTGGTAACGATGCCAACCCGATTGATCAGTATTATCAGTATGAGAGCTGGAATGGCTGGGTCTACCCCACGGGCTTAGGGACAAAATTGGCCAGTATTGTTCATCAACTTGCTCCCGGTGCGGCCATTCATGCCTACAAGGTGTATAACGTTGACGAAGGATATGGCTATGGCCCTACATTAGAGCGTATCGTCCAGGCGCTAGAGCACGCGCTGGACCCAAACCAAGATGGCGATACCAGTGATCACCTGGATATTGCCTTGGTAGATGGTATAGGTGCTGCGGCTTTTTATAATCCAGATGGCACGGCATCGTATTTACTCGACCAACATCTTATCGATAAAGCCTCAGCATTAGGCTTGACTATTGTGGCTGATGCAGGTGACTTTGGCGAGTGGTCCATGTATGCGCTGGCCGAGCAAAAACACAGATACTGGCTCGCCTCTAACGCGGCGGTAACAAGCACCATTGCCGTTGGCTCAGTGAGTGAGCAAGAGGGCGCTTATCGCGTGTCAGCGTTTTCACCAAAGGGCCCTGTTCGTGGAAGCCAAGCACTTAAACCAGAACTGGTTAGTTTAGGCGAGAATCAACCCGTTGCGCTAATCACACAACCTCTGGGGAGCTCCAGCGAGATCCCAACAGAAACCCAGTTTATTAGTGAAACGGGTGGTCAGCTAGCGGCGGCACGGATCGCGGCAGCTGCAGCAGTTATTAAAAGCCAGTACCCAAGCGCCGGTCCCGCTGAAATTAAGGCTATTCTAGCAAATACTGCTCATAATCCGGGTATTAGTGAATCGGCAGGTGAGCGAGAGGCTGAGCTTTACTCCGTTGGTCACGGTATGGAAAACCTCGAGGCCGCGAGCACCACACCTATTTTTGTGTGGGATGTGGAAAACTATCAGCCCTACCTCCAATTTGGCACCCATGAGGTACTCAATAGCAAACGCATTGTTAAAAATGTGAATGTGCGTAACCTATCGGATAAGGTACAAACCTATCAGCTAAGCTTCGATGCGTTTGGTGACATTGACCGCTTAAATGGTGTCAGCATCTCTTTACCAGAGACCATCAGCGTACCAGCAAACCAAAGCGTGACGTTTTCAGTGGTTGTTGATATCGATGCGCAGGTGCTCAATGAGTGGCCACTATCCAGTGCCTCAGACTTTACCGATGAAAACCTCAAGTTTACAGAAATCAACGGTTATATAATGCTCTCTCAGCAAGACAAGCCGGAAGTTAAGCTCGGTTGGATGGTTAGAGCAAGACCGGCGACAAGCCTGACAAAAAAGCCAACAACGGCAGAGTACCCCAAATATCTGGGCTTCGACCCAGAGACCAATCAAACTCAGTGGGAGCACCTGGATGTCGCCAGAGATATGTACCCAGACGATCAGTACGGTGGTATCGGCTACACCGCCTATGTGTCATCTTTTATAAATGATTCAAAAACCCCGTCAAAGCTCAACGCCTACCCGGTGGTGATCCACAAAGATCATGTCTCTGAGGATAAAGCGGCGCTTAACGGCCACTTCATTCAAACCGTGGGCGTGTCGGTTACAGACGAGCCATTGTGTGAAGTTACTGGCAAAAAATTTGCACTCGCGGTTCGCCTTGACAAGCCGGCAAATACCACGCTTGCAAACTTTATGGATAAAGTACAAGAGCGCTTGTTCTTCTATGATATTTTCCATGAGTCTGTGGTCGAAGAAAACGGCTGGAATGAGTCCTTCACAGGTGCATTTATTTGGGACGAAGCTCAGCTTTTTAACCAGCCTTATGTGTCTATCAATGAGTATGGTCAACCACAAACCTACCTTATTGATTACAAAAAGGAATATAACTGGAATGACCCGCGCGGGCGAATTGTAAAATCAAGCCTTCCTACACTGTTTACCAGTGATGGCCGCAATATTGTCTCCCAGTTCTGTCTGGAAGATAGCTTCCACCACGAGATAGACAGTATAGAGGACTTTGACCAGAACCTGGGCATTCATATTGAAACCGACCGCGACAGTGGCCGCGGCTACGGTGAGCCTATGGCGCAAATCAACCCGGTTAAGGGTGGCTTTGTTAAAACACAAACAGTCTGTGATGACTATGGGTGGTGCTCTGAGCTAACAACCGATACCCGCGCCAACATCTTCTTTTCATCTGCCGATGAAGCGGTAAATGAAACAGCTTGGGTTTCAAGCTATGTTGCCCAACCGGGTGAAGCGGTCAATATTGCTGCCATTAAAAAGCCAAGTATGGGCTTTGGTATTGGTTCAGCTGAAACGCTAGCGGATGACTCGTTACCAAAGTTCTTAGTGGTGAGTGAGAACGATGACTACGCTCAACTTGGTTATGCGGGATACCTGGACAATGATGGCAGTATCATTGCCGATGTTAGACAAGGTCAGATATTTACCATAGAGGAAAACATCGAAACCGGGACCGTGATCGGTCAAATCGAGTTCGATACCTATGGCTTTTTTACTTACCCGAACAGTGAGCGGGAGCCGTTACAACTGGACTTGGTGAGTGTTGCACCAAACTCGCCGTTTGGCATTAACAGCGACTACGAGCTGGTCGTTGCCAATCCTGAGGCCTTTGATTATGAACACAATACCCAACTGACAGTGAAGGCAGTAACACGCCAGAGTAACAACATAGGTAAAACCGCTCAGTTAGTGGTTAACCTGGTTAATAAAAACGATGTTGCGCCTACGGTCTCACAGGAGATTGCAGCTCAGTTGTCAACCTTGAATCTTCAACTGGGCAATGAGGGAACGGCGCACTTACAGCTAGCGTTCGATGGCCTGTTCACAGATAGCGAGGGCGATATGCTTTCTTACTCCGTGGACTCAAGCTTGAGCGGCCTTATGGTGGAAGGCACCGAATTGTCAGGTGTTATCGACCAGGCGGGTATACATACAGTAACCATCCTTGCTTCTGATGGTGTTAATGAGGTGAGTCATACCATTTCGGTTAACGTTGCAGAGCAACCTAAAGATAAGAACAGCGGCGGCTTTGGCTTCTTCATCTTAGTGCTTAGTAGTTTCCTAGTTTTCAATAGACGCAGATAGAGGAGTATTAGGGAGCCTCATACTGCAGGCTTCCTAATTTTTGCTTATGAAATTAAATAAATCGTTATTGCCATTGTTGTGCCTCAGTGCGGCTGCAAGTGCGGCTACCAATGCGCCAATCTATACTTCCGAGTTGCCAAATAGGGCCACTTCTAAAGAACAATACGTCGTTAATACTAAGTCTTACAAGGAACGTGGAGACAACTTATATTTTGTGGTAATGAAGGAGCCATCACTGGTGAGCTATTTGTCGCAAAGGAATGCAGATGCGTTGCTATCGACAAATCAGCCTAAATCATCGGATATTAATACCCGTTCAACACAGGCTGTTCTGTATCGAAAGCAGTTGGCGCACACACAGCAGCAACTAGTCAAAAACATGAACTCTGTTTTGGGAACGCAGGTGCAAACCAAGCACAGTTATCAGGTGGCTGTTAATGCGATTGCTGTTCATTTGAGTGCGGAGCAAGTCTCTTTCCTTGAACGCTCAGATGAGGTTATGAGTGTTGAAAAAGTAGGGCTACATCAAATTCAAACAGCGGTCGGCCCTGAATTTGTCGGTGCCAAGAGCATGTGGCAAGGTTCAGGCGAGCGCCTTGGCTCACGAGGTGAAGGGGTAGTAGTCGGTATTATTGACTCAGGCATCAATGCCTTTCACCCGTCTTTTGCAGATGTGGGAGGTGATGGCTATGACCATATCAACCCCTTGGGTGAAGGTAATTACTTTGGCGACTGTAAGCAGTATGCAAAGTTTTGTAATGACAAACTGATAGGGATAGTGAGTTACCCGGAGATCATCGATAACTACCCCGAAATTGTTAACACTGACCTTGAAGACATACAAGAAAAGGTACGAGTTGGTTATGACTTCAATGGGCATGGCACTCATGTGGCTTCAACTGCGGCGGGTAACGTCGTTAAAAACGTCAACATGCGCTTATTGGTCGAAGATGCTAATCAAACCATCTCCGAACCCAGTGCCTTTACCTTTGACAGCATCAGCGGCGTTGCCCCACACGCCAACATTGTCTCGTATCAGGTCTGTAATCAAGATGGTGCCTGTTTCCCTGAGTTGGCCATCAAAGCCATCGAACACGCCATTGAGAATAATATTGATGTGCTTAATTACTCTGTCGGTGGTGGAGCCAGAAATCCTTGGGGTACAGCAGACTCATTAGCATTTTTGAATGCCCGAGAGGCAGGGATTCACGTCGCGGTTGCAGCGGGTAACGCCGGCCCGAGTGCAGAAACCGTTGGCTCTCCTGGTAATGCACCTTGGGTAACAACTGTCGCTGCCTATACGCATGATGGCGATTTTTCTGATAAAACCTTGAGTGGGTTTACAGGTGGTGAATCAACCCCACCATCCATAATAGGCAAAGGGGCTACAGGTGGGTATTCCGCCAATGTGGTTATTCCTGAAGATAAGCAATGTTTAACCCAATTAGAAGCCGGTACATACAAGGGTGAGATTGTCGTGTGTGAGCGTGGTGATATTGCCCGGGTAAGCAAAGGCATAAACGTCGCCGCAGGAGGCGCCGGTGGTATGATACTTATTAACCTAGATGGTGGCGCAGATAACCTGGCAGCAGATCCACATGTTATCCCTGCTATCCATGTGTCTGCGCAAGATGGAGAGCAATTAACACAATGGCTCGCATCTGGAAGTGATCATTATGCGACAATTGGTGCTTCACAACTGATTCGTAGCCCTGAACTTGGGGATATAGCCGGAGTGTTTTCTTCCCGAGGGCCGAACATTCCATACGCTGGTGTACTGACTCCTGACATTGCAGCGCCTGGCGTAGATATTCATGCGGCATTTGCTGAAGATAAACCGTTTACAGAAGATGCACCGCAAATCGCCTATGCACCACTTTCTGGTACATCCATGGCGAGTCCACATGTTGCTGGTGCGTTGGCGCTTATTAAAGCTACCCGTCCTTCATGGACACCATCACAGGCCCACTCAGCCATCATGTCTACCGCACATCAGGTTACCCATAAGGATGATGACTTTGATGGCGTAAAAGAGCGCTCTACGTTTTTTGACCAGGGTGCTGGTAGCCTAAGAGTTAACAAGGCTGTTAATGCAGGCCTCATTCTACATACGGATAAGCAAGCGTATCTCGATGCGGACCCAAGTATGGGCGGCATTCCCACGGAACTTAATAGTACTTCCGTCGTGTTAGAACAATGCATCACTTCATGTAGTTGGACTCGTGAGGTCGAGGCAACGCTTGATGGTACGTGGACAGCAAGTTATGACTATATCAATCCAGGCTTCGATCTATCTGTAAGCCCATCAACATTTTCACTTACACAGGGCCAAAAACAGACGTTGACGTTCACCGCCTCTGCGAATGCGGAGCTTGCCAGTGAATGGGTTCACGGTTATGTGCTCTTTAAGTCGAATAACGAAACGCTAAGCGATAGTCACTTTCAAGTTGCAACGCGCTTTAAAGCGGGACGTATTGCTAAGGAGGTTTCTGCAACGTTAAACAATGTTGATAACAAACTGGCTATAAAAGATGTATTTACGTCAGGATCGTCAGATCTGCAAGTCATTGGGCATGGTCTTACTCGGGTTTTGGAGGCCACTGGCCGCGCCAAAGGTTCGGAATTTGATTCAGAAAGAAACAGCCCGGGCACGAATTTACATACGCTGTTCTCACACGCGATCACCGTTAAACCCTATACCAAGCGTTTGATAGTCAATGTTGCTAAGACCACGTCACCGGATGTTGACCTGTATGTGGGTATTGATGAAAACAACGATGGTGTTCCTGATGCCACTGAAATGTTCTATTCGTTACTGTGTATCAGCGGTAATGCCGATTCAAACGAGCAGTGTATTTTAGAGAATCCACCAACTGGAAACTATTGGTTGGCAGCACACAACTATGAAGGAACCAGCGCGGGTGTCGAAGACGAAATAACGCTTGAATACGCGCAAATTGCCTATACCTCAGAGCCGTCTTTCATGATTACAGCACCGAAAACAGTGGATACCAATGAGTACTTCGATATCGCAGTGACTGTGGACGGATACCTTGAAGACTCTGTGCTGACAGCATTGGAAGAGGGGCAAAGCTACTATGGGCTAGTGGAAGTAGGAACGGCCGCAAGTTTAAAGACGAATGTTGGTTCCACCTTACTCAAGATCACGGGCAAGGAGCCTCAAGATCCTAATACAGCCCCCATAGTTAACGCAGCGCTGCCTGACGTTGAGTATCAACTGCAAAATGATTCGCCAGTGAATGTAGAAATTGATACCGCAAACGTCTTTATCGATGAACAACAGGACGAGCTTACGCTGAGTGTTTCCGGCGCTGAGCAACTGAGTATAGAAAACGGTGTGATTAAAGGAAGTTTCGATAAATCAGGGAGCTATACCGTGGTATTGAGTGCATCGGATGGACAATTGAATACATCAACCAGCTTTAAGCTTGAAATTAAAGCGGCACCAGTAACGACACCTCCTACGCAGCCAGAGCGAGAGTCTGATAGTGGTGGCAGTGTATCAATATGGTTGCTCTTGTTGGCGGCCTTGGTCAGTGGTAAACGACTAGGCTATGGTCGCCAAGTATCCATAAAGTAAGCCTTATCGGTCGATATAAATCAAGATTCCCAACTTAGCTAAAGCGCCTCAATTTTGAGGCGCTTTTTTTGTGAATACAGCACTAAAAGCGCGTAGCAGTAACAAAATTAGCAAGACAAACAAAGCCTCAATCGTCCAGCTGACGATCAGGGCAAAAATAACCGCGCTGGCCAGGGCTTCAAGATTCAGCTGAATTTGTGGCGTGTAATTGTGCCAGACCTGAGTGCCAATGCTTGGTACGGGGGAGCGCACCAAATGCAGGTAAGGGTGTTGGCTAAATTCTTCAAGGGCAGTTTCGAGTGTGTTGCTGCGCTGCAAAAGCGTGGCGAGATTATCGCCGCCTTTGGCATACACCGGGTCGGCGCTTTGCTGATAATGGGCCAATAACTTGGTGAGGGAGCCATCAAAAAACCGCTCGGCATCGTCTTTAAAAGGCGCTACCGCGGCGTTGGTCTCAACCATGGCCGCACGTAGCGCATGTCCATAATCGTCTTTAAATCCAGGTACCTGAAGGCCAACTAGCGCGGCGATAAAGAATACGCACAGACGTAAGTAATTACGGCACCAACGGACGATATTTAACATCATAGAATTTAAGGTGAAGTGGCAGATTGCTCCAGTGTGTCATTATTCACCATCAATTGCGAGGCTATCAAGTTTTGCTCCTCAAAATGTTGGCGATAGCGATTTCGCAAAATATCGATGCGCTGCACAAAGGCGCGGGTCTGCTTAAACGGGGGCACGCCCCCATAGTGCACCACATTGCTTGGGCCGGCATTGTAGGCTGCGGCCGCAAGTTTGGCATTGCCCTTAAAACGTTTTAACAAATGGGCAAAATAAGCGCTGCCGGCGGCAATGTTTTCTGCGGGGTCAAAGGGGTCGTTAATATTGAACTCTTTTACCAGCAGCGGCATGAGTTGCATTAAACCCTTCGCTCCCTTATGAGATTCGGCCTTGGGGTTAAAGTTCGACTCGGCATGCACGATGGCCTTAAGCAGTGCCAGGTCAATGCCGTGCTCTTTAGCTGCGTCGACCAGATGCTGATGATATTTTTCGGTATACAGTGGGGTTCTGTGCCAGGCGGCGAGTTGCTGATCGCACTGGGCACACTTCAATTCGACAACCTCAAAGCCCTTAACCTTGGGCTTGGCATCGGTAAAAACCGCGATCCCTTGTTGGTTGTAGTAATGATAGATGGTGGATTGCGCCTGAACTGCAAATGTTGTCCCTAATACGGCAAATAATACAAACACTTTCAAGGCATTAAGTTTGAACGAAAAGGGTCTTTCCATGGTGTGTGCTCGCATTTTGACTCACCTTTAATCATAGCACAGGCTCATGATTTAGGATGAGAAATTGCCGTTTAAATGAATTTTTGCTTAACAGCCATAGTGTTAGCTTTTTACGCTCCTTACTTTTAATCGCTATTAATCGGGCCAAAACACATTTTATGAACAATTACCTAACATAGGCTTTGGGGTCTTTTTGAAGTTGGCATTGTTCATGCTGTGAATCTACTGAGGCAGAGGTTTTTACTAAAAAGTTGGGGTAACAACCAAGATTGCACTATTTTGGAGCGTGGGCTGCACTGTAATAAAGCGTCCATAATTGCCTGTTAGCCTGATTAAAACTTTGCAAAACACACCGATTTGCTTAGCAGTATCCATAGCACATTGATGTGGCGATCGAATATTCAACCCTATTTGGAGCCCAGCTATGTTAAAAAAACGCTTTTTTAAAACTAAAGAAGAAGCCGAAGTGACTTTTGAATATATGCACCCGGATGCCGAAGCGGTGGCGCTGGTGGCCGAATTTAATCAGTGGCAGCCACTGACTATGCAGTATTCAAAAAAAGACCACACCTTTCGCACTAAGCTGCGCTTGCCAAAAAACAGCGAGTTTCACTTTCGCTATTTGATCAACGATGAGCAGTGGGACAATGACCACCAGGCCGATGCCTATGTCGCCAACGACTTTGGCACCGATAACAGTGTTGTTTCGACCTACCTGAGCTAGCGTCCGCTATGGATACCTTTGCTCAGGCCTGTTACCTCATGGGAGTTGGCTATGAGTATCATAGCTACGAGGGCGAGCTGCTGCGCTTCAGTGATGAGGTGCGCAGCCAGGCCTTGGCGGCCATGGCCGTAGATGGATCAGATTTGGCGGCGTTAAGTGAGCTTAATTATCGCCTGGATGCCGCGCCCTGGCAGCAGTTGGTGGATGACACCTCCCTGGTGAATGAGCAGCAGCCGCGTCTACTGGTGCGGGTGGCACGCTCGCGCTATCAGCAGAATAACGCCGGCGTCCATTTGACCTTGCTTGAGGGCGATAAGCAATTGCATTGGTCGCTGGCCCAGGGCGAGATTGTTGGCGATTATCATCTTGAGCACGAGGTGTATTTGCAGCTGGCCTTTAATTTGCCCGAAGACTGGCTGGCCCCAGGGTTTTATGACGCTCAGGTGAGCATGGGTGAGCAGGTTGGCAAAACCCAGTTATGGTGGGTGCCTGCGCTTAGCTACCAGCCTCCTTGTTTTACAGCGCATGCTAAGGTGCCGGCGCAAAAGCTGCTGGGCTTGTCCTTCGGGCTCTATACCCTGATCAGCGAGCGAGGCGTGGGCATTGGTGATTTTTCCGACCTGGCCGCCCTGGTCGTTGCCGCGGCAGAGCAAGGTATCGATTATCTGTTATTGAACCCCTTACATCTGCTCGACACTACGCAAGTGCAGGCTGCCAGTCCCTATAGCCCGGTTAGTCGGCTGTTATTGCATCCCTTGTACATCAGTATCGAGCTCAGCGAAGATTGCGATCATGGGCTGCGCCAGGACGTGAGTGAGGCTCATGTACACTATTTGAGTTCGGCAGACGGCCATTGGCTCGATTACGAGCGGGTGTATGCCTTGAAATGGCCGTTGTTACAGCGCCTTTACGCCAATTTTTGCGCCTCTGCTAGTGATGAGCGCCGCAGGGCCTTTGCTCAATTCCAGCTCGCTCAGCGCGATGCACTGGATACCTTGCCCAGTGGCAGTACCGAGCAGGATGAATATTGGCAGTGGCAGGCGTGGTTGCAACGTAAGCACTGCCAGCAGTTGGCCATTACCAGTGGTATGCGCATTGGTTTAATTAATGACCTGGCCGTTGGCGTGACGCGCAGTGATGGCGAGTATCGCCAATATCAGTCGCACTTTACGCAAGGCGCCGAGATTGGCGCGCCCCCGGATCCCTTTGCCCGTCAGGGGCAAAATTGGGGCATGCCGGCACTGCATCCAAAGCGATTGGCAAGCGAGCATTTTGCTTATTTCAAAAGCCTGCTGAGCGCCAATATGCACGATGTGGGGGCGCTGCGTATTGACCACGTTATGGCGCTGCGCCGCCTGTGGTGGTGCCTGGCCGATCAGCAGGGGTGTTACGTGTATTATCCATTCGAGGCCTTGTTAGCGGCGGTAAAAATTCTCAGTCATCAAGAGCGCTGCGCCATTATTGGTGAAGATCTTGGGGTGGTACCGCCCCAGGTTAAAACGGCGTTGGCCGAATCCCGAGTGTTAACCAATACCGTGTTCTATTTTTGTCATGATCACCGGGGCTTTTTTGCACCCGAGCAACTGCCCGAGCAGACGCTCTTGATGATCAGCAATCATGATCTGCCGCCCTTTGCCGCTTGGTGGCAGGGGGGCGATATCGACCAGGCACTAGAATTACAGTTAATAGATAACGAACAAGCCGAGGCCTTACGCGGTGAGCGTCAAGTTTTGCGAGAGCAGTTGCTAGGGCTGCTTGGCGAGCATGGCCAGCAGTGCACTCAGGACACCCCGAGTGAGGACATTTATGCGGCCCTGTGCCGGGTGTTGGCAAGGGCGCCAAGTCGTATGCTAACCCTGCAACTGGACGACCTGGATAATCAGCGCGTGGCGGTTAATGTTCCTGGCACCCATACTCAATATCCCAATTGGCGGCGGCAATTAAGCACCCAGGGTGCCGCCATCTTGGCGCGTCAGGCGCCACTTCTTCAGCATTTAGGTAGAGCAAGACATGGCACGTAGCGCAAGTAAATTCGAGTACCCGGTTAATTTAGATGCTGCCCTGGCAGCCCTTGAGCAGGCCCGAGTGGGTGAGCCCCGTCAGCTTTTAGGGCATCAATGTATCGAAGGGACCTGGTATATTCTTGCCTTTAAACCCGGCGCCGAATCGCTGGCCGTGGTGCTTGCAACGGGCACTATCCAGGCTGAGCGTTATGGTGCCTCGGCGTTGTTTTTAGCGCCCTGTACATCCCAATTTGAGCCTTACGAGTTGCAAATACGCTATCCGCATTTAACGCGTCAGGAGGCGGATCCCTTTAGTCTGCCCTTGGGGTTAAACGCAGGCGATCTTTATTATTTTCGCCAGGGGCAAGAGCAGCAGGCGCAGCGCCATTTAGGCGCACACCCCATGGATATCGACGGCATCCAGGGCGTACGTTTTAGCGTGTGGGCACCTAATGCCCAGGCGGTCAGCGTGATAGGTGACTTTAACCATTGGGATCAGCGCCAGCACCCCCTCAGTCGCGTCGATGACACCGGCGTCTGGGCTATTTTTATTCCCGCTGTGCCGCTGGGCAGCTGTTACAAGTTCTCCATCTTCAGCGCCTTGGGTGAGCACCTGGTTAAGGCCGACCCGTATGCCTTGGCGATGGAAAAACCGCCGGCCACTGCATCCATAGTGACCGCGGCGCCAAGGCTTACCCCGCTGAGTCCCGACTATTATGAGCAGCGCAGCGAACGCAATGCCATTGATGCGCCCATTAGCATTTACGAGGTACACCTAGGCTCCTGGCGGCGCGGTGACAACAATGCGTATTTAACCTATCGCCAATTGGCGGAGCAATTGCTCCCTTATGTTGAGGACATGGGCTTTACCCATATTCAATTGATGCCCGTCAGCGAGTACCCCTTCGACGGTTCCTGGGGTTATCAGGGCATAGGTCTGTTTGCGCCGAGTTCACGTTTTGGCAGTGCCGAGGACTTTGCCTATTTTTGCGAACGATGCCGCGCCGCGGGGATTGGCCTGTTGCTCGATTGGGTTCCCGGGCACTTTCCGGGTGACAGCCATGGCCTGGCTCGTTTCGATGGCACCCACTTGTACGAACATGCCGACACTCGCCAAGGCTTCCACCCGGATTGGCACACCTATATTTATAATTATGAGCGCCAAGAGGTACGCAGCTTCCTGGTGTCGAACGCCACCTATTGGCTGGAGCAGTATGGGGTCGATGGTCTGCGAGTCGATGCCGTTGCTTCCATGTTATATCTCGATTACAGCCGCGAAAACGGCCAATGGCTGGCGAATAAATACGGTGGTCGCGAAAACCTCGGCGCCATCGACTGTTTGCAGCAAATCAACAGTGTGTGCTATGCCCGCAATAAGGGGATCATGATGGTGGCGGAAGAGTCCACCGCCTGGCCCGGTGTCACCAACAGTGTTGAGCATGGCGGCCTTGGCTTTGGTTATAAATGGAATATGGGCTGGATGAATGACTCGCTTAAATACATGCAGCTTGACCCCATCTATCGTCAATACCATCACCATGAAATGACTTTTTCATTAGTCTATGCCTTTAGCGAAAACTTTATCCTGCCGCTAAGCCACGACGAGGTGGTACACGGTAAGGGCTCCTTGTTACATAAGATGCCCGGCGATCTTTGGCAGAAATTCGCTAACCTGCGCGCCTACTACGGTTTTATGTGGGCTCACCCGGGCAAAAAGTTACTGTTTATGGGTGGCGAATTTGCGCAGCACCATGAATGGAACCACGACATGTCCTTGCAGTGGGATTTGCTGGTGCATGACAGTCACCAGGGCATACAGCGCTGGGTACGCGACTTGAACCAGGTGTACCGTCAATACCGGGCCTTGCATGATAACGACCGTGACCCCAATGGCTTTACCTGGCTGGATGGCGATAACAGCGCGCACAGTATCTTCAGCTTTGTGCGCACAGCGCGCGATGGTGCCCAGAAGGTGGTTTGCGTGCATAACTTTACGCCTCAGGTGCACCATGATTTTCGCGTCCCCTTACCCGAGTCGGGGCGCTACCGGGTGTTGCTCAACAGTGACGACGAGGGCTATGGCGGCAGCGGGGTGGCCGTAATCGCCGATGAAGAGGTTGGGATTGACGCCGAGCCGGTGCCTTGGTTACAGGAGTCTTACTCGCTGCAACTAAGCCTGGGACCACTGGCCAGTATTTATTTGCTGTGGGAGCGCGAAGTCGATGCAGTGGCTAACCCGTAACGGCAAAACTGACCCCTTGGGCGCTTCGGTCAATGCCGAGGGCGTGAACTTTTGTGTTTTTGCCGAGCATGCTGAGTCTGTGTCTCTGTCCCTGTATGACCACTCCGGCCATAGCGAAGTGGCTCGAGTGCCTTTGCATCGCGGCGAAGCCGGGCTTTGGAGTGTGCAAATCGATGGCCTTCACGCGGGGCAGCTCTATGGCTATCGGGTGCATGGCCCATTTGCCCCACAACAAGGTCAGCTCTACAACGCCAATAAGCTTCTGATTGACCCCTATAGCTACGCCCTGCATGGGGAGTTTCAGCCCAGCGTGCGCCATCGCGCCATCGATGAGCAGGGCGTTTTATGCCCCTTGGACAATGCGCATCTTATGCCTAAATCCAAGGTATGTCAGGCGACCCCTTATACCGGCAAGCGCCCGGACATCCCCTGGTCGGAAACGGTGATTTACGAGTGCCATGTTAAGGGTTGGTCGGCGCGCCACAACGGCATTAGCCCGGCCAAGCGCGGTACCTTTTTAGCCTTGGCCGAAGACACCTTTATTGAGCATGTGAAGGCCTTAGGGATCACCAGTGTCGAGCTGATGCCGGTACACGAATTTATCAGTGAGCCGTTTTTGGCGCCGTTAGGGCTTAGTAATTACTGGGGATACAACACCCTGAGCTATTTTGCTCCGCATCGGGACTATGCCCTGGATCACCCAGTGCAGGAGTTTACCGAGATGGTCAGCAAACTGCACAGCGAGGGTTTGGAGGTGATCATCGATGTAGTCTACAACCACAGCAGTGAGGGCGCCTTGCTTGGGCCTTGTTGTCACCTGCGCGGATTTGATAACCGGGCCTATTATCGCCTTGATGGCCAAGGCCAGTATATCAACGACACCGGCTGCGGTAATACCCTGGCGCTGGAGCATCCGCAAACCCTGCAATTGGTGCTTGATAGCCTGCGCTACTGGTACCAGGTATTGGGCGTAGACGGTTTTCGCTTTGATCTGGCGCCCATTCTCGGTCGCAATAAACGGGGCTTTGACGCCGCCCACAGTTTCTTCCAATGTCTGGCGCAAGACCCCATATTGCGCCGTGCCAAGGTCATTGCCGAGCCCTGGGACATAGGCCCGGGCGGTTACCAGCTGGGTGCCTTTGCGCCGCCGTGGCGGGAATGGAACGACCAGTATCGCGATGTGGTGCGCCGTTTTTGGCGCGGCGATGCCGATATGCTGGGGCTGCTGGCCAAACGTCTGCATGGCTCGGCCGATATCTTCGTCAATCGCCCCCCGAGCAGCAGCATTAATTTTATTGTCAGCCACGATGGTTTTACCCTGACCGATCTGGTCAGTTATGAGCACAAGCATAATCAGGCCAATGGCGAGCATAACCGCGATGGCCACAGTGCTAACTACAGCTGTAATTATGGCGTCGAAGGGCATAGCCAGGACCCGCAAATCAAGGCGCGTCGCCTAAAAGCACAAAAGAATCTGCTGCTTACCCTGCTGCTTTCTAAGGGGGTACCCATGCTCAGTGCCGGCAGTGAGCTCGGTCATACCCAGGGCGGCAATAATAACGCCTATTGTCAGGATAACGCCATTAGCTGGCTGGCCTGGCACGATTACAACAGTCACCATCCCTTGGCGAGTTTTATCAGCGATCTGCTGACCTTACGCCGCTACTTCGCCATTTTTACCCTGGACAGGCATGTCCATCCGGACGATCCCCGCTTTAGTTTGCTCTGGTATCGCCCCGATGGCACACAAATGCAAACCCAGGATTGGCACGATGCCAGCCTGCATACCCTGATCTACACCCTGGTCGATAACGAGCGTCAGCAGAGTTTGGCCATAGTGTTACACCGAGGTGGCAGTGAACGCACCTTGCGTTTGCCGCCTTTGGCCTTGAGCTTAGTTGCGCCCGAACCTGGTGATGAGTGCGTACCAGGGCGCTGGCACTGCGTACTCAGCAGTGATAGTCACGCCTTGGGTGAGAGCGATAAGCGCACGCCACCGGACCTCTACGAGGGCGACGAACTGACCCTGAGCCCGGGTTCCAGCTCGGTATTTAGCAATATTCCCTGGCCGCAAATAGTGAGACCTTCAGCATGACAAAACCTGCACCACAATGCCAACCCTACGACTGGCAAGAAGCCCCCTTGCTCGACAGCCAAACCCTGGCCGTCGACCTGGCTCGGCACTTTCACTACACCCTGGGTCGCGACAAGGTAGGGGAGTCGCAGCATTATCTTTATCAGGCTCTGGCGCTGACCATACGCGACCGTTTGGTGGCACGCATGCGTCATACCCGTAATGACAATGCCGACAAACGCAGCGTCTCCTATCTGTCCTTGGAGTTTTTAATTGGCCGCAGCCTGAATAACGCCATTTTAAATCTCGATTTGGCCGATGAAGTTACGGCGGCATTGGCAAACTACTGCGCCGAGCTGGAGCACGTGGCCGATGCCGAGCACGATGCCGGCCTGGGTAATGGCGGCCTTGGGCGCCTGGCGGCGTGTTTTCTCGATAGCTGTGCGGCCATGGGGCTGCCGGTGACCGGTTACGGTATTCGCTATGAATATGGCATGTTTAATCAGCGCCTGGACAATGGCTATCAGGTAGAGCAACCGGATCACTGGTTGCATGAGGGTCACCCCTGGGAGCTCCCGGCGCCGGACCAAACGGTGCGGGTTAAATTTTTCGGCCATGTGGAAGTGTATAAGGACGCCAGCGGGCGCAGCCATCGCGTGTGGGTCGACACCCATGATGTGTTTGCCGTGCCCTACGATGTGCCTGTACCGGGCAGTGGCAATGACGTGGTCAACACCTTAAGACTATGGAAAAGCGAAGCCACCGATGAGTTTGACCTGAGTGAATTCAATGCCGGGGGCTATGCCGAGGCGGTAGCGAAGAAGAACCTGGCAGAACAGATCTCTATGGTGCTCTATCCCAACGATGCCTCGGAAAACGGCAAAGAGTTGCGCCTGCGCCAGCAATACTTCTTATGCAGTGCGTCCTTGCAGGACAGGCTGAAGATCTGGTGTGAAAAGCATGGCGACGATTTTACCGAGTTTGCCGATTATCACGTGTTTCAGCTTAACGACACCCACCCGAGTATTGCCGTGGCCGAGTTGATGCGTTTGCTGATTGATGAGCACGCGCTCGACTGGCAAGGGGCCTGGGAGATAACCACCAACACAATGGCTTACACCAACCACACCCTGTTGCCGGAAGCCTTGGAAAAATGGTCGGTGGCCTTGTTTGCCAGGCTGCTACCGCGTTTGCTTGAGATCATCTATGAGATCAATGCCCGTTTCCTCGTCGAGGTGGCCAAGCAATGGCCTGGGTGCAGTGACAAGCAAAGAGCGATGTCATTAATCGAGGAGGGCGCGGAGCCTCAGGTGCGCATGGCGTATCTGGCCATCGTTGGCAGTTACTCGGTCAATGGCGTGGCAGCGCTGCACAGTCAGTTACTGCGCCAAAACCTGTTTAAAGACTTTTACGAGTTATGGCCGCATAAATTCAATAACAAGACCAATGGGGTGACCCCAAGGCGCTGGCTGATGCATTGCAATCCCCGGCTGGCGGCGTTGATCACCAGCAAGATAGGATCGCACTGGCAAGATGACTTCAGCGACATCAGCAAACTGCGCCGTTATTATGACGAGCCGCAATTGCTGGCCCAGTGGCAGCAGGTAAAACAGGCCAATAAGCAGCGCCTGTGCGCCCTGGTGCAGTCGCAATGCGGTGTCGAATTTGACGCCAACATGCTATTTGACGTTCAGGTTAAACGCATTCACGAATACAAACGCCAGTTGCTGAATATCCTCCACGTTATTCACCTTTATCGACGCATTTGCGATGGCGACACCGAGACCATGGTGCCGCGCTGCGTGTTGATCGGCGGCAAAGCGGCGCCGGGCTATTTTATGGCCAAACAGATCATCAAGCTGATCAGCAACGTGGCGGCGACCGTCAATAATGATGCCAAAGCCAGACCCTGGCTCAGGGTGGCGTTTTTGCCCAACTACAATGTCACCGCTATGGAAACCATTTGTCCGGCGGCGGATCTGTCCGAGCAAATCTCCACCGCGGGTAAAGAGGCGTCGGGCACCGGCAATATGAAGTTTATGATGAATGGCGCCATTACCATAGGCACCTTGGACGGCGCCAATGTGGAAATGCGCGAAGCCTTGGGTGGCGAGCATTTCTTTGTGTTTGGTGCCGAGATTGATCAGGTCGACGCCATTCGCAGTCACTACAATGCACGCGACATTATCGCCGGAGATGAGAATTTAAATGCGGTATTAGCGCTGCTGAAAAGTGGCCAATTCAACCTCTGCGAGCCGGGGATCTTCGATTCCATCCTGGCGGCGCTCTATAGCGACTCGGATCCCTGGCTGACCTGTTACGACTTTGCCGACTATTGCCAAGCGCAGGAACGCGTCAGCAAAGCCTACGAGGATAAACAGCGTTGGACGCAAATGAGTGTGTTGAACACCGCCGCATCCGGCCCGTTTTCCAGTGACCGAACCATTGCCCAATACAGTCAAGAGATTTGGCGCCTAAGCCCGATTGCTTCACCCCAAGGAGAATAGTATGCCCAGTTATGCCAATCGCTATATTAGTAACCTGACCCGTGATACCTATGCCTTGATCCTCGCCGGTGGCCGAGGCTCGCGCCTGCACGAGCTCACCGACTGGCGAGCTAAGCCGGCAGTGTATTTTGGCGGCAAACACAGGATCATCGACTTTCCGCTGTCTAATTGCATCAACTCGGGCATTCGTCGCGTTGGTGTGGCCACTCAGTATAAGTCGCACTCGCTCATTCGCCATGTGCAACGCGCCTGGGGTCATTTCAAAAAGGAGCTGGGTGAGTCGGTGGAAATTCTACCGGCGTCGCAGCGTTACGGTGATGACTGGTATTGTGGTACCGCCGATGCGGTGTTCCAGAATATGGATATTATTCGCCACGACTTGCCGCGCTATGTGATGATTTTATCCGGCGATCATGTCTATCGCATGGACTATGGTGCTCTGTTGGCCAAGCATGTGGAAACGGGTGCCGACATGACGGTGTGTTGTATCGAGGTGGATAGTCAGGACGCGGCGAACACCTTTGGGGTGATGACGGTGGATGAACATAATCAAATCCGCCGCTTCGATGAAAAGCCGCCGGTGCCTAATGAAATTCCCGGCAAGAGTGGCCGCTGTCTGGCATCCATGGGTAACTATGTGTTCAACACCGAGTTTTTGTTCGAGCAATTAAAAAAGGATGCACAAAATTCCTGCTCGGGCCGTGATTTCGGTCACGACATTATTCCTGCACTGATCGATAAACATAAGGTGTTTGCCTTTCCGTTTACCGACCCGAATATGTCGGGGCAACCCTATTGGCGCGATGTGGGCACCCTGGACTCGTTCTGGGAGGCGAACATGGAGCTGGTATCGCCAGAGCCAAAGCTTGATCTTTATGACCCAAGCTGGCCAATTTGGACGTATCAGGAGCAACTGCCGCCGGCCAAGTTTATTTTCGATGATGATGACCGTCGCGGCATGGCGGTGGACTCCACGGTATCCGGCGGCTGTATTATTTCCGGTTCAATGGTGCGTAAATCCCTGTTGTTCTCCAATGTCTATGTGCATTCCTACTGTGAAATAGAAGAGGCGGTGGTGTTGCCCGGGGTGGTGGTTAACCGCAATTGCCGTATAAAACGGGCGATCATCGACCGCAGCTGTAAGATTCCGGCGGGTCTGCACATAGGCGTCGACCATGATCAGGACCGCGCCAACGGCTTTAGGGTGTCTAAAAACGGTATCGTGCTGGTGACCCGCGATATGCTCGCGGCATTGGCGGCAAAGACCAACAGCGCCGAGCAGCAAAGGGCCTAGTTCTTATGAGTGCAGTATTATTTGTAAGTAGCGAAAGCGCCGCGATTAGCGGCGCCAAGGTAGGCGGCGTTGCCGATGTGGTCGCCGAAGTATCAAAGGCCATCGCCGAGGTAAATACAGGTCCCAGCGGTAATGGGGTACAAGTGGTGCTTCCCGAATACGCCTGCCTGGCGCTGACCGAGCGTACGCTTTGTGGTCAGTATTCGGTGAACTTTGCTGGCAATCAGCTAACCCTGAATTTATATCGGGTGCTGGTGGAGCAGGGCGTCACTCATTATGTGCTCAGCCACCCTTGGCTTAATAGCCCCGAGGTATATCACAACGACACGGATAACCGCCCCTTTGCAGCCGATGCCAGCAAGTTCGCGTTATTTTGTTTAGGTGTGGCCGAGGCGATAAAACAGGGCGCCTTTGGCGAGGAGCTTGAGGTGCTGCATCTGCATGACTGGCACAGCGCCACCTTGGCGGTGCTGCGGGCGTTTGCGCCTCAGTATCAGTGCCTACAGGAATTGCGCACGGTTTATACCGTGCATAACCTGGCGCTGCAGGGCACAAGGCCATTTAGCGGCGACGATTCATCGCTGCAGGCCTGGTTCCCCTGGCTGGGTTACGATGGCCAGCAAATCTGCGATCCGCACTATCAGCATTGCTATAACCCGATGCGCACGGCCATTGCCCTGTGCGATAAGGTTCATCTGGTGTCGCCAACGTATGTCGAGGAAGTATTGCAACCGAGCGACCCAGAGCGGGGCTTTATTGGCGGCGAAGGTCTGGAGGGCGAATTACAAAAGGCCCATCAGCAAGGTCGTTTGGTTGGCATATTAAACGGTTGTGACTATGAACAAGAGGCCGCTTGTTATCCGCATAAGGCGCTTTGGCCATTGACGCAGCAGGCGCTGTTTTCGGCCATGGCCAAGCAGCCACAGCTGAGCAGCGGCCACTATATTGCCCATGTGCGGATGCAACAATGGCAGCAGTTGCTAATCAAACCTTGGCTGGGTTCGGTGGGGCGGGTGACGTCGCAAAAGGTGGCACTACTGGCACAGCACACGGCAACGCCGTCGGCTGGAACCCTGGTTATCGATGCGGTGCTCGATGAACTGGCCAAAGAACAAAAGCATTTTATTATGCTTGGCTCCGGCGACTCTTATTATGAGCAGCTCTTGACTCAAGCCATGGCCAGACATGATAACTTTCTCTTTATCAACGGCTTTTCCCTGGCGCTTAGTGATGCCATCTATGAGTTGTGTGAACTCTTCTTTATGCCCAGCTCGTTTGAGCCCTGTGGTATCAGCCAGATGCTGGCCCTGCGCAGCGGCACACCTTGCCTGGTGCACGGTGTTGGTGGCTTAAAGGATACGGTCAAAGAAGGTGACAACGGCTTTGTGTTTAATGGCGACAGCCCAGCACAGCAGAGCGAGCAGTTACTGGCGTGCCTTACTCGCGCTCTGGACATGCATAAAGACCAGCCCCAGCGCTGGCAAGAGCTATGCGCAAATGCCAGAGAATGTCGCTTTAGCTGGCATGAGGCCGCCAAGGCCTATTTAAGCGAGCTCTATGAAGATTAATTTGCTTTAGTATTGCACAGCCATACCCTTTATTCCCGATTCTGACACCGGGGCGAACATATGCTCGGCTCGGTGTCAGAACAAGACTTTCTCCCCACATTATCAAAAACATGGATAAGTAAAAACGCGTCAATTACGTCGTTTTGGCTCGCTATGCAATACACAAAAACGGCGCGATTATGTGGTAATAAAAGATAGGTTACCGATATTAAGTGGCAAAAATAGATTACATAGCGAGCCACGCAAGGCTCGAATAAGTGAAGGCTCGTTTTTTCTGGCTCGTTTCGCGATTGCGTGTGAACAAAACACCTGATAACTTATTGCTATTATTGAATAAAAAAGTTTATTGGTGAGCAATGGTGAGGTTGTGGATAACTTCCTTAACCGGGAATTCGCACTAATAAGCTGTTAGCCGTCAATGCCAAATATTCCCACGGAGTGAAAATTAATAAAGATGAGTGTCATTTCAGAAAAATTTAACGCCAAAATAACTTCGCTAAAAAATGAGTATGAAGTTAATAAGGGTATTGTCCATCAAGGAGTCAAAGGCGGGATTAATGAAAATGAATTATCCACTCTAATCAAAGAGGTTGTACCGAAAAAATATCAAATATCCAGTGGGATTATTGAAAACTCTGATGGTGAGCAATCCAATGAGACTGACATTCTTATATATGATGATGAAATCCTTCCTCTGTACATGCGAAATGATCTAACATTTGTTCCTGTAGAGGCTGTAAAATATAACTTTGAAGTAAAGAGTACTTTAAATGCAACTGAGCTAAAAACAACAATAAATAAATTTGAAAGATTCAAATCTATTGGTGGATATTCACCCACAGTATTGTTTTCATTTTCTACAGATCTTAAAGGAAGTGAGCTTGAAAGGTTAAAAAACAACGATAGTAACTTTTTCGTAAATCCAGCTATTAGCGTTATTTGCACATCCAATAAAAGTTATTACTTTAAATCTGTCAGAGAACACCTTCTTAAAGACTACTTAAGTAACTCTGAATTCATGAAGCTTTTCCAAGAAGCATCTGGTCTTGATTTTGATGGTGTAGTCGAGGCTATGAGAGATACGTTAACAAATGATCAAGCATTATCTCAAATGAGTCGTTCACAATTTGCTCAACTTATTCAAGGTGTAATTCAGATCAATAACCATAAAGCAAATGTAGACGATAAAGAATTAACAGTGAACGGTGTTAAATATAATGAAGTAACCTTCAGAGTCCATAAATGGATAGGTATTGAAATTGAAAGTAATGAAGTGGAGCTATCATTACTTTCAGGGATTTCTAACTCCTTGTCTTTAGGAAACTTTGGTCAATATTTATTAAATTCTGGCGTACATCAGCCTAAAGTCTTTGCTGTTTGTTATGAAGACATGTGGGGCAATTTAAGCTGTCAGGATTTTGATGTAGATGGCTTGAACTACGATACAGATAAGGTCAGTTTTAGTTTTCAAACAAGTAAAGAGTCTAGTCAAGTGATCTTCCATATGAGTGACCTAGAAGACGGCTAACAAGTTGCTTAAAAGGACAAATAACAGTTGGCTTTTGCTCCTTCGTCGCCTATTTTAGCCAACAATTATTTGCCTCTTAGCAAGGCGTTATATGCACATGGAGAAGCAATGAAACAATTAGTGCCCCTGTTACTTTTTATCCCTTTGTTCGCTTTCGCTGAGGAAGCAGTAGACTGTGAAAAAGCGTGGACGACACTCGCGATTAATCAGTGTATGCATAGAGATTTAGTAGCGGCTGAGAAGGTAATGGATAAGTACTTGGCGAAGAGCCTAGAGAGATATGCACAAGACAGTGTCTTAGCAACTGCAATTCAAAAAGGCCAGGACGCCTGGTTGAGTTATCGCGAAGCACATTGTGGAGCAGTTTATGACACTTGGCGTGATGGCACCATAAGGACGGCTATGGGACTGGGTTGCAAATTAGAATTAACTCATCAAAGAACGGCTGTTTTGTGGCAGTCATTTTTAACTTATGTTGATTCAACCCCCCCTTTGCTTCCCGAGCCTAACTCATATGAACCAAAGTCATATTAACAGTGCACATAACAAGCGCCGAAACCAAAGGACGCCAAACAGCGAGCCTGTGCTACTTTTGATGGGGAAGACCAATTTCATTCTGGAGGGGTAAGTGCAAGAGTTTGATAGAAAGGCTCATTGGCAAAACGTCTATGAGCACAAAGAAGTGACTGAAGTCAGCTGGTTTCAAGCAAAGCCGGTCCTCTCCCTTGAGCTCATAGCCAACAGTCATCTCCAACCCGTGTCTCCGATCATAGACGTAGGTGGGGGAGCGTCGGTGCTGGTCGACCAACTGCTTGATCAGGGGTACACAAATCTTACCGTCCTAGATATATCCGGTGCGGCATTGGCTAAATCGGCAAAGCGACTGGGAGAAAAAGCCGGCGCGGTCAATTGGCTTGAGTCTGACGTTACCGCTTTCTCGCCAGATAGTCAGGTTGCACTTTGGCACGATCGGGCGGTGTTCCACTTCTTAACGGACGCTGCAGACCGTCAGCGTTACGTTGGGGCGTTGAAAAAGGCGCTGCGCCTGGGCGGTCATCTAATTATTGCTGCTTTTGCAATCGGTGGCCCTGAAAAATGCAGTGGATTGCCTATAGTTCAATATGATGCTGCAAAGCTGATAGCCGAGCTTGGGTCGGGCTTCAAGCTGCGCGAGGAACGAATAGAGGAGCACCTCACTCCGGCCAAGAGGGTGCAAAAATTTGCGTATTTTCGCTTTGAGCGCATCGCAGAAAATGAAACATAGTAAGTGCTTGCAGGCGGCGTTTAACCCGCTGCGCACCCTTGCTTCCACAAGGGCATATCGCCTCAAACGCGCCTGAACCACGGCGTTGGCGCTTGACAGTCGGAGCGACTTCTTATGGGTACAGGTAAGCAAGACAATTCAGGAGTCGCCCGATTACCCAAGGAATTTGCTGATCGGCTGACCAACCCCTTTGTGCGCTTCTTGCACATTGAGTCAGCGGGTGGGGCCATTCTTCTATTTTTCACTGTTGCCGCGCTCATTCTATCCAACTCACCGTGGGCTGACTCGTTCGAACACGCATGGGAGACACAAATAGGTCTTCAGGTTGGTTCATTCGAGTTTGTCCGTTCTCTGCGGGAATGGATCAATGATGGCCTGATGACGCTGTTTTTCTTTCTTGTCGCATTGGAACTTAAGCGGGAGTTGGTTCTCGGCGAGTTAAGCAAGCCTCGCATGGCCGCGCTATCCATAGCGGCAGCCCTGGGCGGTATGGTCGTTCCCGCTGTGATCTATCTGGCACTGCAATCAGGACAACCCGGCCAGCATGGATGGGGCACTGTCATGGCAACTGACACAGCGTTTGTTATTGGTTGCCTCGCCCTGCTTGGCTCACGCGTTCCTCAAAGCTTAAGGGTGTTTATGCTGTCGTTAGCGATTGTTGACGATATCGGCGCCATACTGGTCGTCGCAATCGGCTACAGCAATGATATTGCCTGGTGGCCCTTGGTGATGGCTGCGCTTGGCCTGGTGAGTATCCGCGCAATCGCAAGGCTCGGATTTCGTGGTTTTCCTCTGTACTTTCTGGTGGGCGTGGTCATCTGGCTTGCAGTGGATGCGTCCGGGATCCACGCTACCATCACAGGCGTGATGCTCGGCCTGATGACGCCGGCGCGTCGATGGGTCAGCGATGAGCGGCTATACGCGATATTGGGTCAGGTTATTGCGCACCCAGCAAGCAGTGAAGGCAGCGGCGATACCAAGGACCGACAAACATTAAAAATGGCCGAAATTGCCGCGCGTGAAACGCTATCCCCAGTGGAGCGTCTGGAGATGGCGCTACATCCCTGGGTGGGTTTTGTCATCATGCCCCTGTTTGCATTTGCGAACTCTGGATTGCCACTCACGTTCAGCGAAGTGGAGAGCCTGCTCACCGTAGCGATTTTCTTAGGTTTCGTGCTTGGTAAGCCTATTGGTATCCTGTTGTTCTGTTGGCTGGTTATACGTTTGCACATCGCCATTCGCCCACCAGAACTCAGCTGGAGGGTATTGGCCGGGGGGAGCCTGCTCGCCGGAATCGGCTTCACCATGGCGTTGTTCATTGCGAACATAGCTTTCGACAAGACCCTGATTGACAGTGCTAAGCTGGGAATTTTCCTCGCCTCCGTTTTCTCTGCAGTGGCTGGGCTTGCTCTTTTGAGGTGCTTGCCTGCACGTACAAAACCTCCTTGAGTGTGTCACCAATGGCAGTTCTTCATACCCGTTTGGAACGGTGATAACGGATGCTGTTTGTGTTGCCTCTGGCGCTTACGAGGCGTTCAAAAAGGACCTGAAAAACGTCTTGCTTTTAACTTTAACGTTAGGTGCTATCTGTTAACATTCAAAATTACTGAACTTGAGTCTTAGAAGCTTCGTAAAACTCATTGTTTGCAAATACAGTCAGAACGTTTTGGAGTGGGCATGAACCGTATTAACCCGGCTAAATTACACCATAGTAAGTGGACAGCAGTGAAGCCGATGAATCGAGAAAAGCATTTCTTAGTATCAGAAATTGAGTTCGACGAGGAGGGTTCTGTCATTTCCTGTAAATTGGAAGCGGTTTTGTCTAAGAACGAGTACTTCATAGACTGGACTGAATTGAAAAGCCAAGAGAAATGGC
The DNA here is from genome assembly GCF_018334135.1 of Pseudoalteromonas sp. BDTF-M6. NCBI lineage: Bacteria > Pseudomonadati > Pseudomonadota > Gammaproteobacteria > Alteromonadales > Pseudoalteromonadaceae > Pseudoalteromonas > Pseudoalteromonas sp. BDTF-M6. Next base: position 824,610 of record NZ_JAGXTQ010000001.1, on the reverse strand, counting down.
TTCAAGGTTGGAAATAAGGGCAACCCACCTTAATGCCGCTTCTTAGAGAGGACCCTTACAAACAGGCACAAAAAAGCCTGCGCTAGGGCAGGCTTAATGTCAGCGAAAATGGCTGTTTAGCCGTTTTCTAAGGCGTATTGCTTACACGCCTCCGTGTCCACACATTCACCGTACAGGTACAGGGAATGGTTAGTCAGTTTAATGCCATTGCTGGTGGCAATTTCAACCTGACGCTGTTCGATCATCTCGTCTTCAAATTCGATCACTCGGCCACACTTTAAGCACACCAGATGGTCGTGGTGGGTTGAGCCCGCAAGTTCAAATACCGACTTACCGCCTTCGAAATGGTGGCGGGTGACGATGCCGGCATCATCGAATTGGTTTAGTACGCGATACACAGTTGCCAGACCGATTTCTTCACTGTTATCGAGCAGGATTTTATAGACATCCTCGGCGCTGATATGTTGGTTATCAGGGCATTGGAGGATCTCTAAGATTTTGATCCGCGGGAGCGTGACCTTGAGGCCTGCTTTTTTGAGCTCTAGGTTATGATCAGTCATTCAACGTGTTCTCAATTATGATTCTTTTTGTGCACCTAAAGCAGATTTTGCCCTGGCGCGCGCGACGCATTTTAAAAATTAACAATAACGTGCTTAAGGGGCAAGTGTAAAGCCAAGTTAAACTTGCCCGTCAATGCGTTAGTCGGCTAATTCGGCTAGACACATTTCTTCATGAATTTGTGCACACCACTGCTTCACACGTTGCTCGGTTAGCTCAGGCTGACGGTCTTCGTCGATGCCAAGACCAACAAAGTGGTTGTCATCGGCCATGCCTTTTGATGCTTCAAAGTCGTAACCGTCTGTTGACCAGTGACCCACAACGATGGCACCACGCTCGGTGATGATGTCGTTAACCATGCCCATGGCATCTAGGAAGTACTCGGCGTAGTCTTCCTGGTCACCACAACCGAAGATGGCGCAAAGTTTACCTTCGAAGTCGATTTCTTCTAATTCAGGGAAAAAGTCGTCCCAGTCACACTGAGCTTCACCATAGTACCAAGTAGGGATACCAAATAGCAGCAAGTCAAACTCTGCGATCTCTTCTTTACTACTTTTTGCGATATCGTGCACGGCCACGAGTTTCTTGCCGAGCTCTTTTTGGATCATTTTTGCTACGTGTTCAGTGTTACCCGTGTCGCTACCAAAAAATATACCTACACTTGCCATGAATAAATAACCTTTTATGTATCTATAGCCAATCGTTCTTGCAAAATGGTTTCAATCAACGCACTGCGGCTAATATTTTGCGCATCCGCCATATCATTTAATGCCTGATACAGCTCCGATGAAACTTTAAATTCGACGCGTTTCAAGCCTCGCGCCTTATCGCGCTTAAGCTGGTTTCGCTTATTAACTTTTAATTGTAACTCCCGTGGGAGCGGGTTTGTTTTTGGACGACCCGGGCGTCGCTCGTACTCGAATAAATCGAGCGTCGTTCTATCTAGCTCTGACTTGGCCATGGTTAACCCACACCTGCTCCTTGCCAAAACACCTGAATAAGGCCCTTAGCGATAAAGCCGGAACAGCCTAAAAATAATACAAGCCATACAACATAACGGCCAAATTTAGGCACATCGCCTTTTTTCAACACGTCTTGAATTGCCATGCCGATGAAAAAAAAGATGCCAGCAAGGCCAAAATACAACCCAAGGGTATCCAGTCCATTTATTAATTGGTCGACCATTTACTGCTACCTATTAGTAAAACGGCGCGCATTGTAGCACATAAAAAACGAATAATTTAGGCCATAATGCGCGTTTCGACCCACATCATTATAGTGCGCTTAGCGCATAAATTTATTGATATGGATTAACGAGTTAAAAAATCAACAATGGACTTATTGACCGCCACGGGTTTTTCCGCGTGCAGCCAGTGCCCGGCCCCTTGAATCACCTTGGCCTTGGCCTTGGGAAACAAGCGCATAATCTCATCGCGGTGAGGGCTGTCGATGTAATCCGAGTCGGCACCCTTGATAAATAGTGTATCACACAAACAAGAATCATTTGCAACTGGGGCAGAAAGAATTTGCTCATACTGGGCGGTCAGCACCGGGAGGTTAAATTGCCAGCCAAGCGCTCCCGAGTCGGTTTTACTCAGGCTTTTAGCTAAAAACTGGCGTACGCCCTGCGCGTCGATATGTTCACTCATTAGCGCATCGGCTTCACTGCGTGACTGTACGGCGTTGTTGGCCACCTTGTGCAAGGCTTTAAAGATGGCGTCGTGGCGCGAGTGATAAGCGACCGGGGCGATATCCAGTACCACCAGCTTATCGACGCATTCGGGTTTACTGAGCGCTACCTGCATGGCGATTTTGCCGCCCATGGAATGGCCAACCAAATGTGCTTTTTCTATACCTAAATGGGCGAGCAGGGTGATGATGTCAGCGGCCATCGCCGGATAATCCATCTGCTCGCTGTGAAATGAACGACCATGGTTACGCACATCCACATTAACCACATGAAAGTGCTCGGCCAACGCACGGGCGACGACTTTTAAGTTGTCGAGTGAGCCAAACAGGCCATGGATAACGATAACGCTCGGCGCCTGTTCGATGCTTAATCCGCTTTGTTCATAATTAAGTAACATAGATATGCCAATTTGGGGTTAGGAAAACGCAGGGATTGTGCCCGAGCTAAGGGCCTATTTGCAACCTTGAAGGTAAATCAACTGGCGTATTTATACCGAGATGATGCTCTGTATACCCTAGCTTATTCAGGTAACTTGGGTATAATTCTGGCATGCGTGAAAGACATGGCAGTAATGACAGGAATATCATGAAAAAAATAGAAATAGACGACGAGCTATATCAATATATCGCCAGCAACACCCAAAGTATTGGCGAGAGTGCCTCCACTATTCTGCGTCGTTTATTGAATCTGCACAATACGGGCGCCGATTCGGTGCCTGCGGCCGCGCCTGCCCCTGCAGTGACAACTGCACCCGCAACATCGGCTGACGCAACCGGCTTAGAACAATCAGAGACTGCTACAGTGGCAACCAGTGCACCTGCTAAAGCACAGGCCAGCAATCAAGGGTCGGTATTCGATATTCTTAATAAAGAAGAATTGGCGATGCAAAAAGGGGTGGTGGGTCGCTTCTTATTTATTCTTGCGGCATTTCACCGCAGCCACAAAACCACCTTTGAACGTGTCTTGAATATTAAAGGTCGTGACCGTCGCTACTTTGCCACCAGCAAAGAAGAGCTTCAGGCCAGCGGCAGCAGCCTAAATCCAAAGAACATAGACGACAGCCCGTATTGGGTGATGACTAACTCCAACACCACGCGCAAGAAAATGATGCTGCATGAGGTGGCTCTGGAGTTAGGTTATAGCAAAGAACAAGCTGAAACCATTCGCGACTATTTATAAGGAGCCAAGTATGGCCGTTCATCCTAACGCTGGAAAAACCGCCCCTCAGTCAGAGCTGATTAATGTGCCCAAGCTGATGAGTGCGTATTATTTGCATGAACCTGACGTTGAGCAAAACCCCGAACAGCGTGTGGCATTTGGCACCTCGGGCCATCGTGGCTGCTCCTTGAATACCCAGTTTAACGAATCGCATATTTTGGCCATTACTCAGGCTATTTGCGATTACCGCAAACAAAACAATATCTTTGGCCCCTTGTTCCTGGGTAAAGACACCCATGCCTTGTCTGAGGCAGCGTTTAATTCTGCCATTGAGGTCTTGGTTGCCAATGAGGTGCAGATCATCACCCAAGAAGGGGATGACTACACACCAACGCCGGTGATCAGTCATGCGGTGGTGAGTCATAACCAAGCCCACCCGGGCGAGCTGGCCGATGGCATCGTGGTGACGCCGTCACATAATCCGCCACAGGATGGGGGTTTTAAATACAACCCACCGAATGGTGGCCCGGCGGACACAGAGATCACCAAATGGATTGAGGACAGAGCGAACCAGCTGCTGGCGGAAGATCTGGTTGAAGTCGAGCTGTTTCCTTATGTGCAGGCGGTGCGCTCCGGTTTTATCAAGTATGTGGACCTGAAAACCCCGTATGTCGAAGACCTTGTCAACGTAGTGGATATGCATGCCATTGCCAAATCCGGTATCAGCCTGGGCATTGACCCACTTGGTGGTTCGGGCATCAACTATTGGCCGCTTATCGCTAAGCAATACGGTTTAAACCTGACCGTGGTGAACGATGTCATCGACCCACGTTTTGCCTTTATGCCGCAAGACAAAGACGGCAAAATCCGTATGGACTGCTCGTCGCCTTACGCCATGACCAACCTGATTGGTCTTAAAGACAGATTCGATATCGGCATAGGTAATGATCCCGACTTTGACCGTCATGGCATTGTTACCAAGGATGGTTTGATGAACCCTAACCACTTCCTGGCAGTGGCCATCGACTACCTGTTGACCCATCGCGAGTGGCCAGAGGACGTCAAGGTAGGTAAGACTCTTGTATCAAGCGCTATCATCGACAAGGTGGTGGCCAGCCATGGTAAAGAACTGGTCGAAGTGCCGGTAGGCATGAAATGGTTTGTTGAGGGTCTGCACAGCAGTGCCCTGTGCTTTGGTGGTGAAGAAAGTGCCGGCGCGGCGTTTTTACGCATCGACGGCTCGGTGTGGTGTACAGATAAAGACGGTTTTATTATGGGCCTATTGGCCGCCGAGATCCTTGCGGTGACCGGTAAAACACCGTCGCAATACTATCGCGAGCTGGTCGCCAAATTTGGTGAACCGCTTTACAAGCGTATCGATGCACCTGCAAATTCTGAGCAAAAACAAAAACTTAAAGAACTTAGTGGTGATGATATCAGTGCCACCGAGCTAGCCGGTGAACGCATAGTTGCCAAGCTCACCGAGGCACCGGGCAATCAAGCCGCTATCGGGGGTCTTAAGGTGGTTACCGAAAACGGTTGGTTTGCGGCGCGCCCCTCGGGCACCGAAGATATCTATAAGATTTACTTTGAGTCCTTTAAGGGCGAGCAACACTTGGCACAATTAGAACAAGCGGCCATTGAGCTGGTTAACGCCAGCATTGCTTAAGCCTAATTATTTTATAAAGCCAGTCATTTGACTGGCTTTTTGCTATCTAAACTTTGCCACCCAAGGTGGCAGCACACGTAGAACAAAGGTGTACTATGTATTTACAACGTCTTCAGCAAAGTGGCGACTTCCTCGGTATTACCCGTGAAAATGAATTCAACTTGGCGCCAGAGCAGTTCACACTTGATAATGGCACTCATGTAAAGGTCCTTGACACTGGGGTGATCCAATTCGAGCCGAAGAACTATGGCAGCAAGGATTTTATCTTCTCCAGTGCCGTACACGGCAATGAAACTGCCCCCATTGAAATTTGCGACCAGCTGATCCGAGCCATAATCGCAGGCACCCTTGAGTTGACTCATCGCGTGATGTTTATTTTCGGCAACCCCAAGTCCATCAATATTGGCGAGCGCTTTGTCGATGAAAACCTTAATCGCTTGTTTTGCGGTAAACACAGCGTCGGCGAGGTAACGAACCCAGAGCGTGAGCGTGCGAAAAAGCTGGAAGAATACGTGGAAGCGTTTTTTACCGCGCCGGGTGAGGGCCGTTATCGCGCCCATTATGACCTGCATACTGCTATTCGCGATTCAAAAAATGAAAAGTTTGCCGTTTACCCCTTCTTACATGGCAAACCGCACAAGCGCGAACAGCTGCAGTTCTTGCTAAGCTGTGGCGTACAAACCGTGTTACTCATGGCCGAGCCAGCATCTACCTTTAGCTATTTCTCATCGCGCCACTTTGGTGCCGATGCCTTTACCATTGAATTGGGTAAGGTGCGCCCCTTCGGTGAGAACGATATGGCCCGCTTTGAAAAGACCAAGGTGACCTTAGCGAGCTTGATCAGCCAAAATGAGGTGAGCTATCCGCCACTGCGCGCAGAAGACGTTGAGCTGTTCTCTGTGTATCGCACCATTAATCGTCACCATGAAGACTTCTCTTTCACCTTTGCCGATGATGTGCCTAACTTCACCGGCTTTGCCAAAGGCGAGTTGCTAGGTCAGGACGGGGGCGAAGAAATACGCGCCGAGGTTGACGGCGAAGCCATCATTTTCCCCAATGCCAAGGTGGCCCTGGGCCAGCGTGCATTGCTGACCGTTGTACCTACCGAATTGTCTGATGACTTCATCTGATCAGACCACTGCGCCTCATAATATCTTGTTATTTCAGTGTGTTATGAGGCGTACACCGAACTTGCCAACCCGAGGTTATGAATGATGCAATTATTCGGCTATGATTAGTTGAATAAGCCTTTACGTTGACGTAAAGTGGCGGAAGCATAATTTAAACTAGGCACCAAGTGTAGAAATATTATTCTACATACCCACTGCGGTTGAATTGTTTATTTCAGATTTAACGTTAACGCAGAAGCCACAATAACAAACCTGTGCCTAGTGACATGACAACAAGAGAAGGGAAGGTTATGACTAACCCCAATAACGTTTCGTTGAATATCAGTCACGAACTTGCGTTCATTGACAGCCACGCGCTGAATATACCCACTTACCGCGTCCTTAATGAACAAGGTGCCGTAAGCGAAGGCGCCACCGTGCCTGAAATCGATCAAGCCACGGCACTTAAAATTTATGACACCATGCGCTTTATCCGTGCCTTGGATGAGCGTATGCAAGCGGCACAACGACAAGGTCGTGTTAGCTTCTATATGCAATGTCTAGGCGAAGAAGCGGCGGTAACAGCCAGTGCTGCAGCATTGGATGATAACGACATGATTATGGCGCAATACCGCGAGCAAGCGGCGCTGCGCTACCGTGGTTTTACCCTTGAACAGTTTATGAATCAGATGTTCTCTAACGAGCTGGACCTGGGTAAGGGCCGTCAGATGCCGATCCACTATGGTTCAAATGAACTGAACTATATGACCATCTCTTCGCCGCTGGGCACACAAATTCCGCAAGCGAGCGGTTATGCTTACGGCCAGAAAATTAAGCATATCAACAAGCAAAGCGGCGAACTTGATAGCGAAATCGACAACATCACCATTTGTTACTTCGGTGAAGGTGCGGCCTCAGAGGGCGACTTCCACGCCGGTTTGAACATGGCAGCGGTACACAAAGCGCCGGTGATCTTCTTCGCTCGTAACAATGGTTATGCGATTTCTACCCCGGCGGAAGAGCAGTTTGCCGGTGACGGTATTGCCTCACGCGGTGTGGGTTATGGTATTCAAACCATTCGTGTTGACGGTGGTGATGCCCTTGCCGTATACGCGGCGACTAAAGCGGCGCGCGACCATGCGACCAAAACCGGTGAGCCTGTGCTTATCGAATCTCTGGCGTATCGCCTGGGTGCTCACTCAACGTCGGATGACCCAAGTGGTTACCGCTCGAAAGATGAAGAAGCAAACTACCGCGATAATTGCCCAGTTGCGCGTTTCCGTACCTGGCTTGTGGCTCAAGGTTGGTTAGACGAGCAAGAAGACGAGCAGGTCAAAGAGCAGGTGCGTGAGCAAATCCTTGACGCCCTGAAAGTGGCAGAGAAAGTGGCCAAGCCGCCGCTTGAAGATTTGATCAGCGATGTGTATGACACGCCAATTCCAAGCCTACAGGCGCAATATGAGCAATTAAAATCTCATATTAAGAAGTACCCGGACGCTTACCCAATTACAGCAGGGAGAATCAAATAATGAAAACAATGAATATGCTCCATGCCATTAACTCAGCCCTGGATATCACCATGGCCGAGAATGACCATGCCTGTATTTTTGGTGAAGACGTGGGTTATTTCGGTGGTGTGTTCCGCGCCACTTCTGGCCTACAGGAAAAATACGGTAAGCACCGTGTTTTCAACACGCCGCTAACCGAGCAAGGTATTGCCGGTTTTGCTAATGGTTTGGCCGCCTTCGGTGCGCCGGCCATTGCCGAAATTCAATTTGCCGATTACATCTTCCCGGCCTTTGACCAAATCGTCAACGAATCAGCTAAGTTCCGCTACCGCAGCGGTAATGAATTTAACGTGGGTAACCTGACCATTCGTACTCCGTACGGTGGTGGTATCGCCGGTGGTCTTTATCACTCGCAATCACCGGAGGCGTATTTTGCACATACCCCGGGTCTGAAAATCGTGGTGCCACGCGACCCGTATCAGGCTAAAGGTCTACTGCGTGCGGCCATTAAAGACGATAACCCAGTGATCTTCTTTGAGCCTAAGCGCCTATACCGCGCCTCGGTGGGTGAAGTACCTGAAGAGGATTACAGCATCGAGCTTGGCAAGGCCGAAGTAGTGCAAGAAGGTAAAGACGTGACCGTATTGGCCTGGGGTGCGCAGATGGAAATCATCAGTGCCGCCGCCGAGAAAGCCAAAGAGCAGGGCATTAGCGTTGAACTGATTGACCTTCGCAGCATCTTGCCTTGGGACGTAGAAACCGTTGCCAACTCGGTGAAGAAGACCGGCCGTTTGGTGGTTAGCCACGAAGCGCCTATTACCAATGGTTTTGGTGCCGAGATTGTTGCCACCATCCAGCAAGAGTGTTTCTTGCACCTGGAGTCGCCGATTGCTCGTGTATGTGGTCTTGATACTCCATATCCGTTGGCATTAGAAAAAGAATATATCCCAGATGCCTTAAAGGTATTCGAGGCGATTAAAAACGCGGTTGAGTTTTAAGGGGACAGGCATGGCTAAAGATTTTATCCTACCAGATATCGGCGAAGGTATCGTCGAGTGTGAAGTGGTTGAATGGCTAGTTGCCGTGGGCGATGAGGTTAAAGAAGACCAGCCGATTTGTGACGTAATGACGGACAAGGCGCTGGTTCAGATCCCTGCGGTACACGATGGCGTGATCACCGAGCTGTACTACGCCAAGGGCGATATCGCTAAGGTGCATGCTCCTTTGTTTGCCATGGATGTGGCCGGTGAGGAAAGCAGCGCAGCTGCAACGCCGGTTGCCGAACAAGCGACTCAAGCAGCGCCTGCACCTGCGGCTCAAGGTGGTTCCCAAGGTGGCGCCCTTGAAGACTTTATCCTGCCGGATATCGGTGAAGGGATTGTTGAGTGTGAAGTGGTTGAGTGGCTCATCAGCGAAGGCGATGAGATCAAAGAAGATCAGCCCGTTTGTGACGTAATGACCGATAAGGCCCTGGTACAGATCCCCGCCAAGTACGATGGCAAGGTGATGAAGCTGTATTACCAAAAGGGCGATATTGCCAAGGTTCACAGTCCATTATTCCAGATGGAAATCGCCGGTTCATCAGCTAATGCCGCAAACACTGATGCAGCTGCCGCTGTTCAAGCTGCACCAGCACAAACAGCCAATGCCGATAAGCCATCAAGCGAACCTGTGGCCCAAGGTAAAGCCCTGGCTTCACCTGCGGTACGTCGTCGTGCTCGTGAATTGGATGTGGATATCAGCACGGTTCCTGGCTCAGGCAAGAATGGTCGTGTGTTTAAAGAAGATATCGAACGCTTTATTGCCGGTGGTGCATCTGCTAAGCATGCGGAGCAAGCAACCAGCACAAGCGCGGCGCCAGCAGCTCCAGTAAGCGGTGGTACACGCGTCGAGCCTATTAAGGGCATGAAGGCGGCGATGGCCAAACAGATGGTGCGCTCGGTGTCGACTATTCCGCATTTCACCTACAGCGATGAAATCGATTTGACCGACCTTATCGCCCTGCGCGGTGGCATGAAAGAAGAGTATAAGCAACAAGGTGTGAAACTCACCATGATGCCATTCTTCATCAAGGCGCTGTCACTGGCGATGAAGGAATTCCCGATCCTCAATGCCCAGGTGAATGATGACTGCACCGAGTTGACGTATTTTGACGATCACAACATCGGCATGGCCGTTGACTCTAAACTGGGTCTATTGGTACCAAACGTGAAGCAGGTACAGAACAAGTCTATTGTAGATGTGGCTAACGAAGTAACGCGTCTTACGGACAGCGCCCGTGAAGGTCGTGTAGCGCCGGCGGACCTTAAGTCTGGCACCATTTCGATTTCGAATATCGGCGCTATCGGCGGTACCACGGCGACGCCTATTATCAACAAACCTGAGGTGGCCATTGTGGCCCTGGGTAAGCTGCAGCATTTGCCGCGCTTTAATGCCAAGGGTGAAGTTGAGGCTCGTGCCATTATGCAGGTAAGCTGGTCTGGCGATCACCGCGTCATCGACGGCGGCACCATTGCCCGTTTCAACAACCTGTGGAAAGACTACTTAGAGCAGCCCACAAAAATGTTGATGGCGATGAGCTAAAATTAGCTAACAACCTGAATAAAAACTGAAAAAACCAGCGCTTGCTGGTTTTTTTTATGCGTCTTTTGGATTATGATTTGTCCAGCTTTTGCGTCCAGCGAAGGTGGTTTGCTCTGGCGTAACTCGTTCAGATCAATGGAATTTACAATAACGAACAGGAAATAGTGATGAACTATTATATTGAAGCACTCCAGCGTTTTGCTGATTTCAACGGCCGTATCCGCCGCAAAGCATACTGGATGTTCTTTTTATTCAACCTAATCTTTAGCATCGTAGCCACGGTTATCGACATGGTTCTTGGTACCGCGTTTATCGGTACAATTTACTCGCTAGTGCTACTGATCCCAAGCTTAGCCGCGGGCGCTCGTCGTCTTCACGATACTGGCCGTTCAGGTTGGTGGCAGTTACTTTACTTCCTACCGCTTATCGGTTTTATCGTGCTTATCATCTTCTTTGCTCAAGACAGCCAAGACGGTGACAACGACCACGGTCCTAACCCAAAAGAAGCTGATCTAGAAGGCGCTGTTGCTTAATGCAGCAGTTTTAGCTCAGTAAAAAAGCCGGTTTAATAACCGGCTTTTTTATGTCTTTGGTATTTCAGCTAACCTATTTGGCGCGCTGGAACTCTGAATTGGCATACCATTTTGGCCATTGTTCCTGTTGCGAGATATCAAAGCCCACCTTATAGAACAATTGCAGGTCTTGCACCGCGCCGGACAGATCCCATTCATCGCGGTAACGGTCGCAAGGCTGGTGATAACAACCGCGCAGTACCAAGCTCATGCGCTTACGGTATTGTGCGGTTTCTTCGTCACGAGCTTTACTGCCGCCGCCTGCATACATGGCCGGGACACCCATGTTGGCAAAGGCGAAGTGATCCGAGCGATAGTAACCACCCGAACTTGGCTTAGGATCGCCAGAGATGGTGCGCTCCTGCATTTTCGCCGCTTCACCTAGCATATCGTCGAGCTCAGACTTACCCATGCCGACTACGCTCACATCTTTAACCTTGCCCAGCAGGTTGAGGCTATCCATATTGATATTGGCCACGGTTTTATCTGTAGCAATCACAGGGTTAGCGGCATAGTATTTAGAACCCAACAGGCCTTGCTCTTCGGCGGTCACGGCCAAGAATGTAATAGAGCGGTCGGGATGACGCGGCAAGGTGGTAAAGGCTTCAGCCACTTCAATCATGCCGCCGGTGCCGGTGGCATTGTCGTGGGCACCATTATAAATCTGGTCGCCTTTACGGTTTTTATCCGTACCCAGGTGATCCCAGTGCGCCGAGTAGATAATGTGCTCATCTGGCTTTTTGCTGCCCGGTAGGGTGGCGATAAAGTTGTACGATACCGATTTTTTGATTTCGCTGTTTACCTCAACGCTGGCAGTCAGGTCGCCCATATCCACGTGGTAGGCACCTTTGGCGGCACGTTGCTTGGCCTCATCAAAATTCAGTCCAGCCTTGGTGAAGAGCTCTTTAGCCACATCCAAGGTTACCCAGCCTTCAACGGCAACGCGATCCATATTGTTGTTGTCTTTTTGGAAGCCAAACTGCGGGCCGCTCCAAGAGTTTTCAACCACGGACCAGGGGTAGGAGGCCGGTGCGGTTTCATGCACTATGATAGCGCCGGCGGCACCTTGACGGCTGGCTTCTTCATATTTGTAGGTCCAGCGGCCGTAGTAGGTCATGGCATCGCCGGTAAAGAGCTCAGGGTTCTTGGTGGCAAAGCCTGGATCGTTCACCAGTATCACCACGGTTTTGCCTTTCACATCCAGGCCTTCGTAGTCGTTCCAGTTGTACTCAGGGGCATTTACGCCATAACCGACAAACACTAGCTCGGAATCTTTAATGCTTTCTTTGGCACTGATACGGCTGGTACCCATCACCATGTCTTTTTTATATTGGTAGTCTTTACCACCAATGCTCAGGGTCATGTTGGCGTCGGCCTCGATAGACACCAAAGGCACCTTTTGTAAAAAGCTATCGCCGTTACCGGGTTGGTAACCCAGGGCTTTAAACTGCTCGGTTAAATAAGCCAAAGTCAGTTCTTCGCCTTTTGAAGAAGGGGCACGGCCACCAAATTCGTCTGAGGCCAAGGTTTTTACATGCGTTGCCAGTTGCTCGGCATTGATACTGTTCCAACCAGCCATCATGTCTTGATTGCTGATCTGTGTGCTGGCACAGCCGGCAAGAATCGCCGCGCTGACTAGCGTCAAAGGAAAATAGCGCTTCATAATATTATTAGTTTCATTGCTATAAGACCGAGCCAGTATAAGGATAGCGGTAAAATTAAACCAGTTTTTGCGCTAAACTACGCAAAATTTACGCTTAGCAATCGCAGTAATGAAACGTTTTACCCCTTTTGAACATTGGCAAACAGGCTGCTTGCAAAGCGGCGCCTTTGCCCATTTAAATGCCCTTTTTGCACTGAACCAATACTCGGATTGGCCAACGCTGGCCGAGCTTAACCGCCACACTATCGTCAATGCTAATAACCAACCGCTGCAGTTTATCGATAACGCCGAGTTTGAGCGTGACGGACGTTATTATGAGTCGTTTATATTTGAAACCGGCAAGGTACCTACGCGCCAGCATAACTGGCACGACCTTTTTGGCGCCTATATGTGGCATCTGTTTCCCAAAACCAAGGCCTTATTAAACCGTTTGCATATAGACGAAATGGCTGTGCAACAAGGAAATCAGCGCAGTAAAATGCGCAATGCCCTGACCCTGTTTGACGAATGTGCGGTGATCTTGGCGGTGACTGACTCAAGTTGGACAGAGGCATTTCGTGAACATCAATGGCATGAGGTGTTTGTATCGCGCCGCGAAGGGTGGCAAAGCGAAATCCGCGCCTATACCTTTGGCCATGCGAACTATGAAATGCTGACTCAGCCCTTTATTGGCCTAACCGGTAAGGCGCTGTTTGTGCCGGTAAGCGCTGATATATTTTGTAAAGATTTAGCCAGCCAATACAGCTACCTAGATGAGCGCCTCTATGAGATGATAGGCAAAGATAGGGTGTTGGCGGATAACTCGGCCATGTCGCCACTGCCATTACTGGGGGTGCCGCATTGGTATGAAGACAATAATAACGCCGCTTTTTATGCCAATACCGACTACTTTAGGCCAAAACGAAGGAAGAATAACAAATGATAAGCGTGAACGGGCTTAAGAAGAAGTTCAAGCTCACCAAGGATCATAAAAAGGGGGTCTCCGAGGCGCAGCAAGACCCGCGTGAAGAAAAAGACTACTTCCACTCCGTCCGTGATGTGCATTTTCACTGTGAACAGGGTGAAGTCTTGGGCCTGCTTGGGCCTAACGGCGCCGGTAAAACCACCACCTTACGCATGCTCTCTACGGCGCTGAAACCGGATGAAGGCAGTATCGAGGTCGGCGGCGTTGATTTAGTGAAAAAGCCTTTGGCCGGGCGTAAGGCCATCGGCTTTTTATCTGGTTCAACCGGGCTCTATGGTCGTTTGACCGCTAAAGAAAATGTCGAATATTTTGCCAAATTACATGGCATGAAGGGGGCCGAGCTCAAGCAGCGCTGCGATGAGCTGTTCACCTTGCTGGATATGCATAGCTTTTTGGATAAGCGCGCCGACAATCTCTCCACGGGGATGAAGCAAAAAACCAATATTGCCCGCGCCGTAGTGCACAGACCTAAGGTGGTCATTCTTGATGAGCCGACCACGGGATTGGACATCATGACCACACAAACGGTGATCAACTTTATTAAAGGCCTTAAGGAGCAGGGCACGCCTGTGGTGTTCTCAACCCACCATCTCGACGAAGTGGCATTGTTGTGCGACCGCGTATCCGTGATTGACCAGGGACTCACTTGTTTTGATGGCACCTTGGCGGCCTTTAAAGAACAAGGGCGCAGCGAGGAGCTAAACCAGGCGTTTATGAACATTCTTGAGGGACATCGTCATGTTTGAAGTATTTTTAAAGGAAATAAAAGAGCTGTTACGTGACAGAAAAACCCTGATGTTTATTGTTGCTCTGCCGCTTTTGATCTTCCCGGTTATTTTTGCCGTGGTCGGCTACATGATGGCAATGGCTAACCTAGAGGCGGAGCAGGAAGTTCATAAGGTGTATATCATAGGTGCCGAGGCGGCGCCTGAGTTTACCGAGGCCGTCAAATACCATAAGAACTTTGAACTGGTCAGCGCCGACTATGCAAATAAGAATGACATTATCCAGGCAATCCAGAATGAAGAGCTGGATGTGGGGATAGTGATCCAAGCCAAGGCACAACCCGAAAGTCGGGAGCAAACCACCTGGCAGGTCATTTACAATGACTCTGCGCGTATCAATTACCTGTTTAGGTATATCGAAGAGTTAAAAGAGCAATACCAAAGCAAGGTGCAGACCCTCTCATTTAATGCGCTGGGTGTCACTAAAGAGAGCGAGATGGAGTTTTTGATATCCCCCATCAAACTGGAGAAGGTGGATACGGCGGATGCGCGTGAAAGCTGGGGTGAAAAAATTGGCGTGCTGCTGCCTTATTTGTTGATCCCCATTGTACTGACCGGGGCCGTCTATCCAGCCATCGATCTGGGTGCCGGTGAAAAGGAGCGTGGTACGCTGGAAACCCTGCTACTTACCCCAATATCCAGAACCAACATAGTTTTGGGTAAGTTCTTAACCGTGCTGTCCGCCTCCCTGGCAACGGCCAGTTTGAGTATACTCAGCATGGGGCTCTGGCTGTTTGTGGCCCGCACCTTTGTTAATGTCAGTGAGTTCACCGTCGCGCTATCGCACATCACCTTTGTTGAGCTGCTCGCCATGCTGTCCTTGCTGATCCCCTTGGCGGCGATGTTCTCAAGTATCGTGTTGTCTATTTCTATCTATGCACGCACTTTTAAGGAAGCACAAAACTATATGGGTCCGCTGTCTATGCTGGTCTTTATTCCGGTGATGATCTCGGTGATGCCGAATATGGAACTGACCTATAAAACGGCGTTTATTCCGGTAACCAATGTGGCCCTAGCAATCAAGGAGTTGTTAAAGGGTACCAGCGAGATTGGCATACTGGCGGTGATCGTCGGCTCGAGCATTCTGCTCGCGGTAGGACTGTTAGCCTTTTGTGTGCGTTGGTTTAATCAAGAAAAAGTGCTGTTTAGGTAAAAGGGCGTGGCTACGGTGGGCTTGCCATCGTAGCCACTCGCTCAATTAGATATTAAGGGGGAAATGTCGACGCGGCGATTCTTCTCTTTTCCCGCCTCAGACTCGTTTGCAAACCTTGGGCTCAGCTCTCCCACCGATTCATAGCTTAATACATGCGGCATAACGCCTTGTGCCAGTAAATACTCATACACCGAGCGTGCACGTTCCAGCCCCAGTTTATGATTATATGGCGCTGAGCCACTGTTATCTGTGCCGCCAGTAATTTTAAAGCTAAGCTTAGGGTGCTCGTTGATGACCTCAACAAATCGATCAAGAGCGGTTGTCGTGTGCTCAGTGAGCGTTGCGCTGTCCAAAGCAAAGCGTACATAGGTTTCTAAAGGTATATCTACTAAATCAAAGTGCTGTAGGGCAACAAAGTAGTTGTCGGCAAAGAAGGTCATTTTGCCAAGGTAAAGAGAGTAGTATTCCTTATCTTTTACCCAGAGCTCTTGGTACTGTTCACCCTTGTCGACCACAGTGTTCTTGATCCCCAATTTGCGCTGCAGGCTATTGGCGTTGCCACAGGCCGTATCGCGACAGCTAAACAGGCGTTCATACCCCATAGATGCTAATTTTTGGGCAACGTCGGACTTTAGCTCACGGGTTCTTGTTATATCGCTGCCGAATTCTACGCCCGCTACCCTGGCATAACCGGCTAGGCGCTTATTTTCTTTTAACGCATAATTAATATCGATGGGCGTGTATTGTTGCGCATAGTCGTATGCCGAACTCGATGTATCAATATCTAATATTCCCTTAATGTTTCCATCACATTTTGAGCCGCTTTCGGCCAGGGTAGTGTGACTAAAAAGTAAAATATATACTGTTGTTATTATTTCATTAATATTCATTTATGTTCCCTCATAAATACAAAAATAAAGTAATCTAGATTTTGTTTTTGTTTTTCCATAGAATAATTTTTATTAATATTAATATTAATTTTAATGCTAACACGTATGAATAAACTAGTCATATCCCTAACTTCAATGTTGTTTTTATCTTTTAATGCTAGCGCTGATTTAATACTTAATTATGATATTTATTCACTGGATGAAAATGAAAAGCTAGGTAAGGCAGTACTGAAAGTCAGCGATAAAGTGCTGCGTACAGACTATCAGCTTGAGGGTGAAAACCGCTCTTACATGACCGAGAAGTGGGCGGGTCGTTATGTCATAGATCACAACCTTAAACATGTTTTTGTAACCAACTACCAGGTTATGACAGAGCATTATGCACCGCAGTTGAAAATGATGGCCTCACAGATGCCTAACCTAAGTGAGCGCGATATCTATGAAATGGCGTTCGATCCTCAATCTGACCCGAGCGAATACCTTATTTATGTACAGGCTGATAAGCAGCATCTTGTTGGCCATAAACCCGAAGACCCTAGCGATATTCGCTTTCGCATCAGCACTGTGCCTGCTGTTAATGGGATAAAACCTTTAAGCAGTGACGAGTTTAATTGGCTGTTACAGCGGGTACGTGAAGACATACGTTTTGGTCTTTCCGGTACGCAATTGACCCATCAGGTGAGCGAGCTATTTCGGCATATAAATTACCAGCATGATGCCTTTCCTTATCGTGTTGAAGACATTGACGCGGGCTTTGTTATTGAATTGAAGAAGATTATTCGAGGGCCTATAGACGAGCGGGAGTTAAGCATTAACAAGGGTTATCTGCTTCAAGACGCAACGAAACGTTATCTCGAAGCACTTGATGACCTAGCCGAACATTTAGAGCAAGAATAAACGGGCAATCGTAAATAGCGATATTAAGAGGGACTTTAGATTGCATAGCGATACAGACTGGCGGCAAACACTGCGCCGAGAAAATATCAACTTCGTCGACCTTGATGAAATGACCTCCCGCCTTGATGAAGGGGCGGTGACGGGCGTCGTGGTCGTTCATAGTCGTGGCTGTGATTGTCCATTGACACTTGAGCTCGAGGCGCTGGGTAAAGGCGCCAGGGGAGTGATTTATAAGGATATAGGTGCTCAAGAGCTGGAGGAGGCCATTAAGGCGCTCAACAACAATATCCGCTGGTTTTCCCGTGCGGCTATGTCGACCTTTATCGACCGGGTACTAAAAAGCCAGGCAGAAAAATGCCAGTTGCAGTCGCAGTTAACCCGCCGTGAGCGCGAGATAGCACAGTTGATAATTCAAGGTTTATCGAATAAAGAAATTGCGCTAGAGAAGAGGATAGCCGAGACAACCGCCAAAACTCATGTGCAAAACTTATTGCGAAAATTAGGGGTTAAAAACCGCACTCAACTTGTGGGTTATCTATCTGATTTTAATTTATAGCTATTAATTAAAATATTAATTTTGAGTTAATAATCCAATCGGATGATTGGTCGTTTGTTTTTATTAATCTAGAATGTTCATGTTTTATTAATTATGCATGGAGAGAAAATGAAACAACGTCAATTAGGCCAGGGTATGGTCGAGTACATTATTATTGTTGCTCTTATCGCTGTATCTGCTATCGGTGTATACAGTTTGTTTGGTCAAACTATTCGTAACCAGGTGTCGGGCTTGGCGACCGAAGTGGGTGGTCAAAACTCATCTGCACAAATTCAAGCGGCGCAGGACTCTGCGAAAGATGCGCAGGATAACGCCGATCAAGAGTACAACCTGGGCAATTACAATGAAGGTGCGGCTCAAGAGAGTGGCGGCTCAGGTAACTAATTGCTGCTAACGCTAAACAGAAGGACGCTGTCATGATGCTACAACTCCGAAAACAGCTGGGTCAGGGCATGGTTGAGTACATTATCATCGTTGCTTTGATCGCCGTTTCTGCGATTGGTGTTTACAGTCTCTTCGGGCAAACCATACGTAATCAGGTGTCTGGCCTGGCTACGGAAGTGGGTGGTCAGAACTCGTCGGCGCAAATTGAAGCGGCACAGAGCTCCGCTGATAAGGCAACTACTAATGCCGATAAAGAATATAACCTGGGTAACTATAACGAAGGAGCCGCACAAGAGGGTGGCTCGGGTGGTAGCTCGGGTGGTTCAGGCACCGTAGATTAACCTCGTTTTATTAGCGCTAGGCAATTAAAAGAATAGGGGGCCTGGCTCCCTATTTCTTTCTTTAAAGGAATTAGATAATGCACAAGGAAAAGGGTCAGTCCCTGGTGTTGGGTCTTATATTTTTATCGATAATCGTCTTATCTTTGCTGTATTTATTTAATGTCTCACAGCAGAACTTGCATAAAACCCGACTGCAAAACTTCTCCGATGCCGCGGCCTTAAGCGGGGCTCAGCTATTGGCCCGTGATTTGAACTACAAGGCCTACACCAACCGCGCCATGGTGGCCAATCATGTGTCGGTAGCCCAGTACGTCGGTCTAGCGTCCTGGGGCAATATGACCGAAGAAACAACGCGCAATATTTCCCGTATCATGTATTTTATCCCGCCGGCGGCGGCCATCGCTTCGGCGATTGAATCCGCCGTGACCCAAATCAATCAATATATGCAGCCGGTGCTTGAATATGCGGTGATGTTTACCGATGGCGTCAATCGCCTGCTTTCAAGATCGCAACAGCTGATGAGCTCGGCGACCATGGTTGCGGCGGTCGATACCACCAATAAGGTGCTAAAAGAAAACAATCAAAACGCCGATATCGATACTATCTCAGCGCTCGGTGTCGCCAATTACGTGGCAAGGGACTGGGTGAATTTCCAGGGGCGTTTTGACAGACGCGATAACACCGGCCGTTACGATGACCATTTTAATTTGATTGTCGACTCTCGCGATCCCTTCAGTAAAAAACGTTCGTTTAATTGGTCTTTTCCGTTTTCCGCTCATTTATTCCCGGTGAAATATAAATCAAAGCAGGCGGGAGGGACCGAGCTATTTAACAATGGTGAGCGTGATGCGGAAACCTGGAGTGGTATGGATACCTTCGGCTTTCACTTTTATAGATTCAGTTGTAAACGATTTCGCTGTAAGTGGCGTGGCGGTGAAATACCGGTAGGCTGGGGCGCTGGGCATGCGGGCGATGACCAGGATACAACGAATTATACCGCGCGCCATTATTATGGCCGCTCTCGGGCGATTAACCGCAAGGCATCGCGTTACGCCTATACCAATGAGAGTGAGATGAATAATGCTTACTCCGGTTTGCAGCCTTTTTATGACATCAAACAGAGTCAAAACAGAAACGTGGCGCCGAAATTCACCATTGCCGTGTCGCAAAAGCGTAAAAATATTCGCACCTCGGAGCAGCTTAATATCGGCACCGGCGGTCCGGCGCAGACCAACGTCAACTTAGAAGAGCACACCGCCACCCCGGACGGTGAGTTGTTAGTGCTCAGTAAGGCGAAAATATACTACTTCCGTGACCGTGCTCTGTGGGGACGCTCCGACTCTAAATGGGAGTATGGCAACCTCTACAACCCATACTGGCAGGTCACCCTGGACGACACCACCAATGGTGAGCGGGGCATGGTGGCCGCGCTCGCCTTTGCGGCGCAGGAGAAATAGTCATGAACAAGCAAGCCGGTCAATCCTTAGTAGAAATGGGTATCTTTGTGGCCTTTATTGTCGCCCCTTTAATGTTACTGGTTCCGTATTTCTCCAAGTTAATCGAGGCCCGTCATTATAATGATATGGCCGCCCGTTATGTTGCCTGGGAGCGTACCGTGTGGTTTGAACGCGCACCAGGCAATTGGTCGCGCAGCAGCGGTCATCTGGCCATTAAAAGCACTCCAGAGGTGGTTGCTCAGGTACCGCATCGCATTATCAATGGCCATGAATCCTTGATCTTTTCTGACGCCAGTGCGCAAACAAAGAAATGGCATGAAGACAAGGCGGCGCAGCATTACCGCTTTAATCAAGCCGGCCAGGATGACAGCCAGTTTCTGTTAGCCGACTACAACGACGGCAAAGACCAAAACAACAAGCAATACATGCTGCATACGCTTAATAACGAGCGCGTGCCAGGCAGAGTCACCTCGTTACTGAATTCGGCTATGTCGGTATTGAAAATAGGCGGGCTGTCGTTAGAGACACGTGGTATGTATTCGGGCACCAGCAAAATTAAGGTAAACAGTCATAAGTTGTTGGAAAATGTCAACGGCGATCTGCTCGCCAGCAACGCGCAAGAGAATAAACGCCTGGGCCAGTTTGAATTAGAAATGGAGTCCAAAAACTACATAGTTGCCGATGGCTGGAATGCCGGTAGCCAAAGGCACAACAGAAGACGGGTGAAATCCCTGGTGCCTGCAAACCTGTTGAACATGTCCCTGTTAAATAACTTACGAAGACTCTTGTCGAATATTCCCATTGCTCGGCCTATTCGCCCAAGCAGCTTGAAACTCGGGCACACGGACGTTGAAAAACTGCCAGCGCACAGAACAGGAAGTAACACGGATGCTAATGATGAATAAATTGCTACTTATATCAGCGCTGTTATTTTGCAGTGCCAGCGCCGTTGCAAAGATAGACTTTCCCGAGCAGGCGACGGTCACGACCGTCTCCGATGGCATGCTGGTCAATGGTAAGAAGGTCAAAGCCTGGACGTTCTCGGCGCAGTTATCGAGCACTGAGATTGCCGCCTATTACACCCAGTTATGGCAAGGGCGCAGCGATAAATTCGATGACCAGACGCTTAGTGGCTGGCGGATCATTAACGCCCTCATAGACGATATTCACTATAGCGCCAAGATCCCCGAGTTGAATGCCGAGGACAATCTGACTTATATCAGTTCGATGGAAGAGCCGGACTCTGAACTCATCAAGTTGGACAGAGCCCTGGAGAATTTTCCCAAGCCCTTGGGCACCTATGTGGTGACCGATGTTAAAGCCAAGGACGGAGTCAAGCTGTCCAATACCCTGTTGATGCGCAATAGCTTGTCTATTGCCGAAAACCTGAACTTTTATGACAGCTATTTTAAAAAGTACGGTTGGGATATAGACACGTCGGCCTACACCCAAGACCAACAAAGTGGCGTGTTTATGGCCCGTAAAGGGCCGGAGAATATTAACATCACCTTTGATAGAGAGCGCCAATATTCAATCATTACCGCGGTACGAGTCGATGTACAACTTTAAACGGGTCAAAGGCCAGTCAACGGTCGAATATGCCATAGTCACAGCGGCGCTAGCCGGCGCGTTATTGACCCCGGTTCCGCGTTCGGAGCTGATAGAGAACACCTGGCTCAAAGATTATCAGGGCAAAAACGTGATGACCATTCTCAATGACAGGCTCAAGCGCGCATACAACGCCTACAGCTATGCGAAGTCTTTGCCACCATTGCCAAAAACAAGTCGGTAGAAAATAACAAGGAAGTAATCGATGAAGAAGCTTAAGTTTCTAGATAAAAACTGGGTGATCCTGCTCATTTCCATTCTCCTAGGCGGCGTAGCCGCCTGGTCCGTGGGCAACTATATGAAAGCAAAAGAGACGGAAATGCAGGAGCGCTATAGCCGTAACAACATAGTAAAAGTGCCGGTGATAGTGGCAACCAGGGAGCTGAATAAGGGCGATATCATTGACCAGTCTGCCGTCGCCGTGCGTGAAGTGCCGCAAGATTATCTGGCGCCGGGCGCCATGCACCCGAGCGCATTTGCCGAAGCCGATGGGCAAATGTTGCTCGATCACGTGGCAAAGGGCCAGCCCATCCTACGTTCGTTTTTACCCGGGAAAGGGGTGGAGCAGTTTTCCGACATCATAGCCGATGGCCGCCGGGCGGTGACCATCAGTATCGATGAGCGTAACTCCAATGCCGGTATGCTCGTTGCTGGCGACAAGGTAGACCTGTTTTTAATGCGAGAAAAAAAGGATGAGGCTAGCCGTGAGGCCAGCCGCTTTGATCTGTTAATCGAGCGCGTGACCGTGCTCGCGACCGGCAAGGTGACGGTAGATAAACACCGTGAGTTGGTTGATGAGATCTACTCCGATCCATCCAATTACAGTACGGTAACGCTGGATTTAAGTGCCTTCGATGCGGCGCGCGTAACGCTGGCCAAAGAGCATGGTGAGTTTGTGGCGTTATTGAGAAACCGCCGTGATGCGTTGCAAGTCCAACACCAATCGATCGACTCCGGCGCGCTGTTTAAACACGGTGAGTCAGAACGTGAGGTTGAAATGATTCTCGGTGGTCAAGGCGGGCTTGCAAGTGGCGTACAAACCTTTGTCAAAGATCCGGCAGATCCGCCTTTGAACAAAGATTATGCATCTAAGAACAAGAACTTATAATTGAAGTACAGATAAGGGAATATTTATGAAGGCGTCACTGAAGACACTTGCGGTCTTGATATTGTGCTTATATCAAGGTGTAGTTTTCGCTACCGTGCAAACCATTGACATGCAAGTTGGCACCATGGACTTGCTGCCAATCGAAAAAGTAAACCGTTTGGCCATTGCTAATCCGGGCGTTATTAGCGCCAAAGTGATTGATGACGAGCACGTGTTAGTGATTGCCGAGGGGCAGGGTAACACCGAGCTCCAGGCCTGGGATGGCGAAGGCAACATTATCAAGATTCAAATCAGGGTGTCTGAGTTCAATGGCGACGAGCTTGAGACCAAGGTGCGCGCCTTGCTTAAAGGCATTGAGGGGATCCAAGTGCGCCAGGTTGGCTCTCTGATAGTGCTTAATGGCGAGGTAGACGAGCAACAACTCGGTAAAATCAATACCATAGCGTCGAGCATTCCTAATGTGACTTCATTGGTCTCTACCAAGGTGTTGTCGATGCAACAGATGATCCGCATGGATGTGGATATTGTTGAATTGAGAAAACGTAACTTAAAAAATCTTGGCGTGCGTTGGGACAGCAGTGCTGCAGGGCCGGCCTTTGGCGCCATTAGCAACTGGACCAGCAACGATCTGTTTTCTGTTTCATCGCCCTCCGTGGTCAGTAACTCCATCGTTGACCAACTGGGTGACACTTTGGTCGGTTCAACCAGCTTTGCCCATTTTGGCATTGTTTCCGGCTTAACCTCGCAAATCCAGCTGCTCTCTGAGCAGGGCGATGCGCGCATGTTGGCCCAGCCTACTTTGAGCACCCGAAGTGGTGAAAAGGCACGCTTCTTGGCCGGTGGTGAGGTGCCCATTCCCTTGCTTGCGGCCAATGGCGCAGCGAATGTCGAATTCAAAGAATATGGTATTAAGTTAGAAATTGAACCGGTCGCCGATGAAAAAGGCAATATTGTGTCATTTGTCAGCGCCGAGGTGAGCTCAGTAGACCAATCGGTGCAGGTCGACGGTGTCCCTGGGTTTAAAACCCGAGAAACGGAATCTGTGGTCAATGTCAGCAGCGGCGATACCATAGTGATTTCCGGTCTGGTATCCAGTGAAATGGCGAAGGCCGTGAACAAGGTGCCCTTCCTTGGTTCTATCCCAATTCTTGGCGAGCTGTTTAAATCTCGCGACTTTACCGACAACAAAACCGAGTTGGTCATTCTGGTGACGCCCAAAATCGTGCCTATCGAAAGTCAGGACCACCAAAACCGCCTTAAGCGTGCTCAGGAAATGATTTCCGAAGCTGACAATCTCGAAGCTTTTTATATTCTTGACTAGGAGCCGCTATGTTTGAAGTGAAAGTAAACACGGCCAAAGGCACTAAAGTCGGCACTATAAAATGCAATGAAACCACCTGTGTTATCGGTAAAGACAAGCGCCACCCCGTGGTGTTGCATGGCTTTAAGGTGTCCCGCGAACACGCAAAATTGTATTTGCGCGACGATGGCATTTATTTAGAAGACAGAGCGAGTCGAACCGGCACCCTGGTCAATGGCAAAAGCGTTGAATCTGCGGGGCCACTTAATGGCGATGATGTGATTGAAATTGGGGGTTATCACCTGAGCGTGGTCGCCTCGGAAAGCATGAAGAAGACGCAGCAAGAGCAGCGACAAAGTGCCGAGACAAACCGAGGGGGCGTGCCCGCCCAGGCACCTGCCTTTGAGGTGCCAAGTGTATCTGACGGTGCCACTACCCAGGCGCCTAAAGCGGCGCTGGCCGCCAATGATACCGAGCAAAAGCGCGAAGAAATAAAGCTGCGCAACACCTGGCGTAAGCAGGTTCATAAGGAGTTGATCAAGCAAATCGACTTGCGCCGCGTGAATGTGTCGGAAATGTCCGATGATGAGCTGCGCACGCAAAGTAAGGGGTTAATTGACGCCATCATAGATAAGTTTGACTTGCCAGCGACCATTTCCAAAGAATCACTCAGCAAAGAGGTGCTTGATGAGACCATTGGCCTTGGGCCTTTAGAGCGTCTGGTGGCCGATCCGGATGTGTCGGAGATCATGGTCAACTCCCATGATGAAATCTTCTTTGAAAAGGCGGGTAAACTCTACCTATCAGACATCGCCTTTACCGACGATCAGGCTGTACTTGGCGCCATTGAGCGTATTGTTACGCCCCTTGGACGGCGTATCGACGAAGGCCAGCCCATGGTCGATGCGCGTCTCAAGGACGGCTCCCGGGTGAATGCCATTATTCCTCCGTTGGCCCTAAAAGGACCCTGCATCACCATTCGTAAGTTTATGTCTAATAAGCTTGAGGCGGAAGATCTGGTGCGCTTTGGTTCACTGTCGCCGGATATGGTGCGCTTTTTAGAAATGGCCGTGGTGAATAAGCGCAATGTGGTGATCTCCGGCGGTACCGGCTCGGGTAAGACGACTTTGCTTAACGTTTTGTCCAATTTTATACCCGATGATGAGCGTATCATCACGGTCGAGGATGCGGCCGAGCTTAAGCTCTATCAACCTAACCTGGTATCCCTTGAAGCCAGGCCCCCAAACCAGGAGGGTAAAGGCGCCATCGAAATACGTGATCTGGTTAAAAACTGTCTGCGTATGCGCCCCGACCGCATCGTGGTGGGTGAGTGTCGTGGTGGTGAAGCCCTGGATATGCTTCAAGCCATGAACACGGGTCACGATGGCTCGTTAACAACCGCGCATGCCAATACGCCGCGCGATTGTATTTCTCGTTTGGAAGTCATGGTGATGATGGCGGGGATGGACTTACCCATTCAGGCCATTCGCGAGCAAATCGGCTCGGCGGTGAACATGATAGTGCAGCAGTCTCGCTTTAGCGATGGTTCGCGCCGGGTCACTTCCATTTGCGAAATTACCGGCGTTGAGTCCAATACTATTCAGTTGTCTGAAATCTTTAAGTTTAAACAAACGGGGTACAGTGAATCGGGCAAGGTGCTGGGCGACTATGTGGCGACTGGAATGATCCCTGAGTTTTACGAAAAGCTGCGGGAGCAGGGAATGGATGTGGATCTGGGCATATTCAAGGTTAGCGGCAATGACTAGTTCACTGATATTGATGACCTTGGTCGGGGTGTCGGTGGCGCTCTTGGTTTATGGCGGCAACTACATCTCCCGCGACCTTGCGGTTAAATACCGAGAAACCTTTACTCACTCGGCACGGCACAATCTGTCGGATATGTTCTTGTTTATCGAACCGCAGAAGTTGTTCGCCATGAACTTGGTGGGCATGGCGGTGCTGTTTTTATTTATCTGGGCGTACACGGGCACGATTTTTGTCGCTTTCTTGATGGTGGTGTTGCTGTCGTTTGTGCCACCGTATTTGTATAAGTTTTTACAACGACGCCGACGTAAAAAGTTTATCTCTCAACTGCCGGATGCGCTGAATATGATCTGTGCGTCAATGCGCTCTGGCTCAAGCCTGATCAACTCAATTGAAGCCATGGTTAAGGAGCAAGATGCCCCGATAAGCCAAGAATTCTCGTTGTTTTTACGTGAGCAGCGCCTGGGCGTCGACTTTAACGATGGCCTCAATAATATGCTGGCGCGTATGCCCGAGCAGGACTTTAAGCTGGTGGTGGCGGGCATGCAAATTTCTAAAGAGATAGGCGGTAACCTTTCCGAAACTCTGGAGCGTTTAGCGGATACCTTGCGCAAGAAATTGGAAATGGAAGGGAAAATCGACTCCTTAACGGCGCAGGGGAAAATGCAAGGGGTGGTGATGACCGGCTTGCCTTTGTTTGTGGGCTTTGTGCTCTATCAAATGGAGCCCACCCATATGGCGCGATTATTTAGTGAGCCCATAGGCTGGCTGGTGTGTTTTGTGGTCGCGGTGATGTTGTTCATCGGTTACAAGTTCATCAAGAAAATAGTCACAATAGATGTATAAGGACAGTACATGTTTATAGGGATAATCGCCTTATTTGGCCTCGCTATTATGATGGGCTGTTATAGCGTTTATGCAATTAAGAAATCCATTCCCGACGAAAATCGGGACTTTATGGATCCGCTGCCCTCATCACTTCGCACCATCTGGCCCTTGGTGCGTATCGCCGCCTATTATATTGGTGAGCGCCTGCCGATAGATTATCTGGAAAAGGTCGCCAAAAAACTGCAGGTGTCCGGCGTATCCTATATTTTAACGCCGGAAGAATACGTGGGTGTACGAGTGGTTTCAGCGCTGTTCTTTACCTTACTTGCCTATGCGGGGATGGCGCTGCTTGGACCCATTGACCCGTTAAACCTGTTGCTTGCAGCCGTATTTGGCTCTTTTCTGCCGCTTATTACCCTCAATGACCTAAAAAAGAAACGGCATATGCAGATCTCCAAAGCACTTCCCGTGTATCTGGATTTTATCACCATGGCGGTGGAAGCCGGTTTGAACCTGACCGGGGGATTGGCGCAGGCGGTTGATAAAGGCCCCGAGGGGCCGCTTAAGGTAGAGTTTGAAAAGGTGATCCGCGACCTGCGCGCCGGGGTAACAAAAATCGATGCCTTTAGGGCCATGGCCGAACGGGTGCAAACATCGGATATCAACAACCTGGTCAGTGCCTTAGCGCAAGCAGAGCGCACCGGTGCCAGCCTAGGCGGCGCATTGAGGATCCAGGCCGACCAAAGACGAGTAGAGCGTTTTCAGCGTGCAGAGAAAAAAGCGTTGGAAGCGCCCATCAAGCTTATCTTTCCGTTAGTGGCTTTTATATTTCCCGTGACCTTTATCATCTTGTTCTTCCCGATCGTGATGAAGTTTATCTACGAGTTATAGCGATGAAGTCAGTGTTTATATCCATTGAAGGAAAAGGTGAATTAGAGCTGCTGATGGCCAATAGCTGGTGGTCGCGCTTAAGGGGTTTACTTGGGCGCGTTATCAGCCCAAGTCAGGGGATGCTCATTACCCCCTGTCGTTCGGTGCACACCATGTGGATGAGCTACAGCATAGATGTCGTCTATTTAGATAAAGAAAATAGAATCGTAGCAATAAAAAGAGATTTAAAACCCTGGAAATTGAGTGCCTGTTCCGAGGCTTATAACCTTATTGAGTTATTGGCAGGGCAGGCAGAATTCTGGGGCTTTAAGGAAGGAAATACAATTGAGATATCGGGGTAAATAATGAGGATCTATTTGGTTTTACTATGTGCCTGTTTGCTTCTGACTGGTTGCGCAAGTTCTCAGAGCAAGGGTGACACCGAGAAGCTAAACCTAGTGCAGTTGGAGAATCAAGCCGAGGCGGCGTACGTTGCTGGTCATTTGGATATGGCCGAGGGCATGTACAGACAACTACTTTCTGCCAAAGAAGGGTATGCACCGGCATGGTTTCGCCTCGGTAATATCTATGCCCGAACAAACCGCCTAAATGCCGCCGTAAGTGCTTATCAGCGCTGTATTCAAATTGATAATGAGCATGAAAAGGCCTGGTTCAATTTGGCCGTTACGCGAATGCGTCAATCCACCAATGTGATTATCCAAGCGCAAGAACATGTAAGCAGCGATACCCAGATAAAAGCGCAAATGGATGAGCTTTTTATACAACTAATGAAATTGCAGACAGGGAAGGCTAACAATGCAAAGGCGCACGCGGATACCTAGTATCGGGGCCGTCAAGGGGCAGGCCATGGCGGAGTTTTCGATATCTTTGCCTTTCTTAGCGCCTTTTATCTTGGTGCTCATTATGTTGTTGGTGCAGTGGCTTTTCATCTACAAAGAAAAAGTGACCTTAAATGGCGCGGTGTTTGAAGCCGTGCGAGCGGGTGCCCTAAACCATGGTAGCCCTGAGGCAATGAAAGATGCGCTCGCCCAGGGCATGATGCCTTTGTTTATGGAAGCTGACACCGATGCGCCGGACGTAGCCGATGTCGCGACGGCCTATGCAAAAGCGAGGGCGTACGTGGCAGTTGGCTCGGACATTATTATTTTAAACCCCACGCCCGCTGTTTTTAATAAATTCAAGCAACAGCGTAAATACAAGGGGGTTGGCACACTCTATGAGATACCTAACGACAACCTGATGTATCGCAGCAGCGCTGCGGTTAGGGTATACGATGATGTGAAAATTAATATTCAGGATGCGAATTTATTACAGATAGAGGTTAACTGGTGTAAGCGCTTGGAAGTGCCCATTGCCAACTGGGTTATTGGCGAAATACTGACATTGAAAAACGTCGACCCAAATCCGCTGTCGGATAATTACGTCAATTATATTCCTGGGCAGGAGCAATTAAAGTGCAATGCATTGGCAGCCGCCGCCGGGAATACACAAAACGGCCAAACAGATTATTACATAACTCTTAAATCCTATGCGTTAATTCGAATGCAATCGCCGTTTCGAATGTAATGGAATTCAATTTTAAAAGGGTAAGGACAATGAACGCAAAACAACTTCTCGCCATGCTCTTGGCAGGAACACTGAGCATAACGCTCGCAGGGTGTAATGAATCACTCGATGAATCGACTCCTACAGAACAACCAGATTCCGGCTCGGGCGATGGCTCGGGTGATGGCTCGGGTGATGGCTCGGGTGATGGCTCGGGTGATGGCTCGGGCGATGGCTCGGGCGATGGCTCCGGAGACGACGAACCACCGGTGGGCACTTGGGAGAACCAAGATGAGGATAACGATGGTGTGTTAGATGCCGATGATGATTATCCTTTTGATCCAAGCAAAAGTGCGTATCCCGTCTATGAGGAAGAAGAGCCAAACGATAATCCCTCGGTGGCGACGCCAGTAGAACTTGAGCAGGGTTTTAGGGTAAAGGGCACAATCTCTTCGCGCACGGATAAAGGGGATTTGTTCGGCTTTGATGTTGATGAGGTCACTCTGATAACGGCGGTATTTGAGAGTCCGGCTGAGCGCTTTAGTCCTCAGGTCTATATGTCGAACTCCGAAGGGCAGGTAATAGACAGTTTTGTGCTCAACGAATTTACCAAGGGTGGCAAACATATTGTTAATTTCCAACTGTTTGAGCCTGGTCGCTATCAACTGAGCGTGATGGATAATAACTATGCCGGTGGAACGGATCTCACTTATGAGGTCGTGGTTTTTCATGATCAAGATGTGGATGCCTTTGATGATGCTAAAGAGCGTGCCTTTGCCAGTGACGTGATAAAAAACGACCAAGATGAAGACGGTATCTTGGATGGTCTGGAGTTCACCTTACTCTACACCACAGAGCACATTGACTTTGACGAAGACGGCTTGGCTAACTGGCAAGATACGGACTCCGACGGCGACTCTTTTTCGGATAAGATCGAAGGGATTGAAGACCTAAATGGTGATGGCTTTGCCAATTATCTCGACCGCGACGCCGATGGCAATACCATAGATGACAAGATAGAAAGTGGTGACCCTTTGGCTCCAAACGATTTTGATAATGACAATATTATCGATCACCTGGACTTAGATGATGATGGCGATGGTATCTTTGATATCAATGATATGAATCGCCTAAAGCAGGCACAACGCGTTGTTCCAAGTAGCCCTGATGATTTCTCTATTGAGTGGTTATACAACCTGCATAATGCCGCGTTTACCGTTCGTTCCTTTGTGCGCGCCGGCGACCCCGCCGAGCTAGTGGTACGCAATCTACCACAAGAGCAAAACCTGGTTGTTGTTTACACCATTAATGGTCAGGTGTTCAACAGTCTCCCTGCGATAACAGAGGTAGTCGACAATGAAACGCGTCTGTCATTGGCATTACCAAATCTGGTTGGCACAGGGTCGATTAAGCTGGCTTTTGGTGAAAAAATCTCAGACGAGTTGCCTTTCGAGATAGTGGCACCAGAAAGACCCTTAATCCATAGCGGTCCATCGAGCTTCCAAGTCGGTGACACCATCACCCTCAAGGGAGATAATTTTGACCTAGACGATACCGCCGTCGTTTTCCAAGGCACACCCGTGATGCCCTCGGTAAATAATGGCAGTGAGATAGTGGTAGAAGTTCCTGAGGGCATAGCCGCAGGGCGGTATTGGGTGTCCAATGCTCAAGGTAGCAGTAATGAAATGAGCTACTTCCTAGAGCAAAACATTGCCTATAGTGTCGCTGTTGCCGGAGCAAGCCCCATTTACTCGATTGGCGGCATAGTGCCTAGTCATGCGACTGAAGTTTCAGGAAATACAGTGCAGTTTAAAAAGCTAGGCAACAGCGCCGAGGTTCTCTACTCATTCGCGCTAAATGTTAATGGCCAGCCTGAAATGTATCTCAGCGCTATCTTGGAGGCCGGCGTGCAGGAGGTAGAGTTTAGCTATCGTTCTACCGCTCTGGCGAACATGGCTTCACACCTGATTTTTTTCATTGAAAGCAAGGGTATGAGCCTTGATGAGGCCTCAGAGATTATTGCCCAAAGCCCCGAGTTTACCAATTACTTGCAAGAGGTGACAGAGGCACTTGAGGCCGATAAGGGTTTTTTCTCATTCGCAAATGCGCGTCCAGGTAGCGCTGAGTTATTGAATAAATACAGCGAACATTTCAAAAACTATCTCGTCAATGCCAAGAGTCAAAGTAGCCTCAGTGCAGACCAATTTAACGCTGCCAATTATTCACGGGCGCATGTGTTACGTGGTGCAACGTTAAACGCGTCAACCACAGAAGCAGTAGATACCGATATAGAGCCAAGTATTGTGTCTTATCCTGAGACCAATGGGACCTGGAACCTGTTCGACATGAGTATGGAAGCGTCCACATTTTTAGATAACTCTGTTGAGCTTGGCAATAAATGTGGCGAAGGTGTTGACCCAAAATGGTATGAGGTACTGGGCTATGATGGTTGCGTTCGCTTAGAGAACCGCAGTCAATTATACCTCAGTTATAGAGTTTATGAGGTGGATCCAGCAACGGGCGAGATCCCCGCTGACGCCATCAGCTCACCCTTAGCGGAACACATAGATACGCCATATCACACCGCCATGGCATCACCCACGTCGGGTACTTTCCTGGTGTTTGAGTTTTGGTCTAGCGATAAATTGATCGACACATGCGTCTACAAAGACTGTGCCTATCAGATCCTAACCCCCGGTGTGGACGGTATTTTTGGTCCGACGCCGTTTAATCTAACTGGTGCTGAAAGCCATAACCAAATTGCGCAAAAAGCAAGACGCATGCTGACCATTCGCACCATTATCGATAATATCATCATTCGATTTTATTCAATCTTATTTGATGCCGCAGGCCTAAATATAGATAAGGGTGCGCTAAAAAAGCCGGAGCAAGCGCGTGCTGTGATTAAGGCGGTGTATGAGTACATGCCGGCGCTCACCTCGGAAGTGGAGAAACTGGCGAGTAAAGAAAAGGTCACCGAACAAGAATGGATCGACCTAAGCCAGGCGATAGGTCTGGAAATCTATAACAAAGAAATTAAACCCATTATGACGGATCTGAGTAATTTCCCGAACATCAAACTCGGTCCTGCAACAACCGCATTACTAAAGGTCTTCGCGTATGACCAGGCAGACTTTATCCAAGCACTGGGTCAAAAACTCGCGAAAAAGTTAATTCCAGGCTTTGGTGCCGTAGAGACGGCCTATGAAGCAAGTCAATTGGCCACGGCCATGGTGGATATGGGTAAAACCATTAAAGATCTAGCCACGGTACCGAGCAAACTGGATTATGTCGTTTCCTGGGGATTACAACTGGCCGATATCACCCCAAGAAGTATCCAGCAAAATGGCCAAACCAAAACCTTTACTCTGGTTGGCAGTGGCATGGCCATTCAAAAAGGTGTCTTCAGTGATGATAAACCTAAAGTCATAGTGATTGATTCGCAAACCAAGGTGGAGCTCGATGTCACCTTCCTAGGCGTTAACAAGCAAGGTACTGAGCTGGAATTTATGCTCGCTAACATTAGCCAAATAGATGCGGCTAAAGGGCCACTGGATGTCTATGTAGAGCACCGTGATGATAAGGCGAAGTTACCCTATCAAATACTGGTCGGAACCGACTTGATGATTTCAGCTATTACTCCAAATAGGGCAAAAGCCGGTGAACAGGTAACAATCAGTGGAATAGGCTTTAGTGAACCGCTAGTGGGCAATATCGTGCGCTTTGTCAGTGAGTCCGGTGAAGTGAAGCGGGCGAGTGTCACCGCAGCGACCACAGAGTCTCTTACTGTCACCGTGCCGGACTCGCCCGGTGCCGGCTATGTCACCGTGGAAGTCGGGGGAGAGGTGAGTAACCAGCTGCCATTCTTTGGCCCTGGGCAAGTGAGCATTACCTTTGGTGATAACGGTAACTTTAATGATGACGTTTATAAATTGGCCGTAAATGGCAAGGTTATTTATGAAAATGGTACGCCAAAACGAAAGGTGGGCCCCTTGGCCATTGCCTTGGATGAGGGTGAGCACACGGTGGAGTTGACCGGTATTCGTGCCGACGATGGTATAGGCACATATTATATTGAGTTTGCCGGGGATGTTGTAAATGTCAGCGGTGATGCGCAATCGGGTAGGGATCTTTGCCCAGAAGTGGTCAAAACATTTACTATCACAGTCGGCCCAACTGTCGCTAATTCAGTGCCAAGTCAGCGTAGCTATGTTATTGATCCCCTGTCTATTTTACAGGATGAAAGTAGTTCCGCACCCAGTGAGTGTGCTGGGCAATAACTACAAACACTAGATGGCCCTGACTACAGGGCCTTTTTAAGGATAAAATATGAAGCTATCACCTTTGCTAATCGCCACAGCCGTCCTCTCATATAATGCCAGCGCAGCAGACTACAGTGTGCCAATCGAAAACTGCGTAAAAGCAGCCGAGGCTGTTAAGAATAATGATTCAGCCTTGTTAAAACCACTGGTGAGAGATTTGAATCCAGAAGAAGAAAAGGCCATGACGCCGTATCTGGCAAAAATCCACACCTATTACACCAAGGGTAGCTATCAGGGTATTAGAAATTTTCGTACCAAAGACGTACAAGTGATCGAAAATGCGAAAACCAGCATCTATCAAGATACGCGCGAAAATGCAGAAAAATATAATTACGACAAAGAGATTTGGGTCAATTATTCGTTCGATACCAGCCGCGTCGATAAGAAGGATGCTGTAAAAAGCGGGCAGTGTAAGTTTGCGCAAATCGGTGGCCGCTGGGTCATGATGAATGTTTTAAATTAACTGTTAATTCAATTATGAAGCTTGAACTCACCGATCCTGTGTGGTTTTCCTACGTCCATTTTAAAGGGCAAAAGGGGCTTTCCCCGCACAGTGTTATTAAGCTGCCATTACTTAGGCTGCTGGCAACGCTGTCGCCAAAAAAGGAATGGCTGTTTGCCCTTATGGTACTGGCGTTAGCGCCGCTGCCTTTTATCCTTGAGCCCTATTTTGGCCCTAGGGCATTTGTATTTATCTATTTTCCGGCCTTAGTTGGCGTCTTGATACTTAAGCACATTGTCTTTTGGCGCACCTTTGGCGCCGATAAGAAAAAGCTGATGACTTTGAGTGCCGAGCAAATTGAGATAAGCCCATTGGCATGTGCGCAGTTAAGTGAAAAAGCCGTGCTATCTCGTCAGCAGATTGCCAAGGTAAAGGTTTACTACACCTTGACTCACGACCATGATGTGGGCAGCTCTGGGGCGAGGTCCTCGGTGAATCAGCTAGCCTTAGTGCTTGAGGATCAAAGTGAGTATGTCTTAGACGGCTACCGCATCGGTCTGGCTAATGTACTCTATTTATTGGTTTATTTTGACTATCCTTTGGAGTTTATTAAGCAGTCAATAGCCCATGTACCAGGGCACCTGTGGCCTCTCGTTTTACGGCTAATCCCCATCTGTGCCAACGTCCCGGCACTGGGGCAGACGCTATTTGCGTTAAAAAGCGTATTTTAGCTAGGCATCATTATATATTTACAAGGATGTGAATATGCCACTAAGACCCCTTAGAAACCCCGCTTCAACCTTGTATCTATGATTTAATTTCTCGCGCTTTTTGCTTGCTGAGTTGTTTACTGCTTGGCAGGCATTTTCCCTTACCAGGGTAGTACTTTTCGCCTCGGAGCTGGTCAGATATTTCTTATTTAATAAGGGTAGTTACAGCGCTAATCTTTTATATTTCCTTCGTAGTTCCTAAAAAATGCCCATTTCTTCGCCGATTTCTTTCGACTCTAAAATCGCCTGCTATACTCTGTTCGATATTTGTTCACTTTCTATTAACAAAAAGCCGTAAACAAAAGTGGCGAATAGCAGGGACGAGTGAGCGCAAGAGGTTCCAGCAAACCCGCCCCGATGAAGGAAAATTTATAAATCTATCTTAGGAATCTATCTATGCTGAAAATAAAACGACCCCTGGTTGTGTCTGCAGTACTGTCTGCGTTAGCACTTGCAGGCACCGCACAGGCGGCCAACGAAGATCAACGCTATATAGTCAAATTCAAACCAGGTCACAAAGCCTCGGTGATGACGGCGGTGAGCAATAGCCGGGGCAAGGTTGAGCGGGAGCTCGACAAACATCGCCTCGTTGCCGTTACACTCTCAGCGCAAGCGGCCAAACAATTCAAAAATAGAAAAGACATTGAATTTGTCGAAGTGGATCAAAAGCGCTACCTAATGGCTGAAAGTACGCCTTATGGCATCTCTATGGTACAAGCGGATCAAGTGAGCGATGCCCTAACCGGTAATATGAAGGTATGTATCATGGATACCGGTTATGATCTCGGTCATGAGGACCTGCCCACTACCGGTGTGACCGGCGATGATGGATACGATAACTACAACTCCGGCAACTGGTATGAAGATGGTCATGGCCACGGCACTCATGTCTCCGGCACTATTGCCGCACTAGGCGGTAATGGCACGGGTGTGGTGGGTGTGAACCCCAGTGGTAACTTAAGCCTGCATATGGTCAAGGTATTCAATAGCAGCGGCAACTGGGCATACGGTTCAGATTTAATTGCCGCGGTTGATCAGTGTATGGCCGCCGGCGCCAAGGTGATCAGCATGAGCCTGGGCGGCGGTGGTTCAAGTAGCGCCGAGCAAGCGGCGTTCGATAATGCCCATGCTAATGGTCTGCTTTCTATCGCCGCGGCGGGAAACGACGGTAACAGCAGCATGTCTTATCCGGCGTCCTACGATTCCGTGATGTCGGTTGCGGCGGTTGACTCTAATGGCACTAAAGCCAGCTTCTCTCAGTACAATAGCCAGGTTGAAATTGCAGCTCCGGGCGTGGCGGTTAATTCAACCTTGCCCAATAACAGCTATGCCGCCTGGAGTGGTACTTCCATGGCGACTCCACATGTAGCGGGCGTTGCAGCTCTGGTATGGAGCCATTATCCAAGTTGTAGCAATGACCAGGTCCGCACAGCAATGGCGCTGTCAGCAGAAGACCGTGGCAGTGCTGGAAGAGATAACAGCTATGGCTGGGGTATAGTCAAAGCCAAGGCCATGTTTGATCTATTTGCCGATGGCTGTGATGTCGGTGAATTGCCACCGCCTCCAGAGCCGGAAGATTTAGTTAACAGTGTGCCGGTCGAGAACCTGGCCGGGGCCAGCGGCGATGCCTTTGACTATAAGATGGCTGTGCCCTCAGGCGCATCTAACCTAGTGTTTGATATGTCCGGTGGCAGCGGCGATGCTGACCTCTATGTTAAGTTCGGTTCAAAACCAACGGCCAGCAGTTACGATTGTCGTCCGTATTCAGGGGGTAACGACGAAAGCTGTAGCTTCGCCTCGCCACAGACCGGCACCTATTACGTCACGGTGCTCGGTTATAGTAGCTTCTCCGGCGTCTCTCTGGTCGGTAACTATGATGGCGGGGGCACGCCCAATACGCCGCCAACCAGTGATTTCAGCTACACCTGCACGGATCTAAGCTGTGATTTTGACGCTAGCCTCAGCGCTGACAGTGACGGCAGCATCAGCAGCTATAGCTGGAGCTTTGGCGATGGCACGTCGGCCAGTGGCCAGGTTGCCTCGCACAGCTACAGTGCCGATGGCAGCTACAACGTCACCTTGACCGTCACCGACAACGACGGCGCATCGGATAGTAGCAGCCAGGTTGTCACCGTTACAGGCGGCGCAAGCAGCGATATTACCCTGCAGGCATCCGGTTATGCCTCCAGAGGCACCCGCTACGTGGATTTAACCTGGAGCAATGCAAACGGCAGTAATGTCGATGTATATCGCACCAAAAACCGTGACACCGTGACCTTTTCCACGGCTAACGATGGTGCCCATACCGACTCATTCGGTGGCGGCGGCTCCTTCGTTTATAAAGTGTGTGAGTCTGGCACGTCAATTTGTTCGCCAGAAGTTACGGTTAATTTCTAATTAAACCCAGCAGTCAAAACGTAAAAATCCACCTGTACATCAGGTGGATTTTTTTTGCCCAGGCTGGTGGGCTCAAGCTTGCTTTGGCTTATAGAACCAAGCGCAGAGCTAAGTTAGCTCAGTAGGCTGTATACCAGCGCCGACACCGCTAAGGCACCAACCAGCAGTACAAACAGGGTACTGAGTTTACCTCGGTATTGCTCCAGCGCAGGTACCTTGTAAACGGCAATCATGGGCATAATAAAGAGGATCATGGCGATAATTGGACCGGAAATCGCTTCCATCATACCCAGGATACTGGGGTTATAAATGGCACAAATCCAGATCGCCACAAACATCAAGGCCACACCGAGTTTATCGGCGCCGCGATAGCTTAATGACGAATGCTTTACCACCAGGCCGTTAAAGCTTTCACGAGCCCCTAAAAAGTGGCCGAAGAAAGAAGAGGTAATGGCAACAAAGGCAACCAAGGGGCCAACATAGGCAAGCAGTGGGTTGTTATAGGTGTTGGCCAAATAAGAAAGCACCGAGATATTGGCGTCCTTCGCCGCTAACAGCTGCTCGCTTGATAAGGCAAACACGCAAGAGAACACAAACAGCAGTACAAAGCTAATCAGCATAATGGCGGTGTACTTTAGGATGTTGTCAGATTTGGCGCGGGCTTGCTGACCATAGTGGCGGCGCTGGGCATTGGCAAAGCTGGAAATTGCAGCGGCGTGGCTAAATGAAAAAACGATTACCGGCACCGCTAGCCAGAGATTGGTCGCCAGCTCTGGCGCACTGCTAATGTCCATGGAGGGGATTTGCCAGTGTGGAATAAGATACAGAGATAGGCCAAACAACACCGCCACCAAGGGGTAGACCAAAAATGCGAAAGCGCGCAACATCAGTTTTTCGCCGCCTAGCATGACTGCCACCATGGCCGCCACCAGTACGCCAGAGAGCACAGCCCGTGGCGGTGAGCTCATTGACAGCTGGTTGACGATAAAGTCATCCACCGTGTTGGTCAGGCCAACGCCATAGATCAACAGAATCGGGAAGATGGATAGAAAATAGAGCAGGGAGATCAGACGCCCTGCGGTGGCACCAAAGTGTTCCTGCACCACATCGGTAAAATCACTGTCATCCTTTTTTGATGAGAGCACGAAGCGGGCCAAGCCGCGGTGAGCTAAATAGGTCATGGGGAAGGCGGCCAAGGCCATAATTACTAAGGGCCAAAACCCTCCTAAACCTACATTGATGGGTAAAAATAAAATACCGGCGCCAACGGCGGTGCCAAAAAGGCTGAGCAGCCAATGGGTGTCATGACGATTCCATGAACTTGCTGTTGCCGAGGCGCTGGCGCCAAGGACTTGGTGAGAGGAGTTCATATACTACTACCTGATACTGCATAAAAATTCGGGGCAATGATACCTAATATGCCAAAACAATTCATACTTATGCGTAACAGAGTGTATTTTTATGTGACTGGTTGGGCCTCTAAGCCGCGCGTTACTGGCCTTTTCAATAAAAAAGGCCTCTGAATTCAGAGGCCTATTTAGATTGGTTATTAATTACACTTTTTGCTCTGCGGGTTGCTCACTGGGGTTGGCATCAAGCATGGGCTCGTTGCTGCCGTTGGCGCGCTCCCAAAACTTGGCTTTAAAGTTAAGCAGCACCAGGACGATACCCACGCCTATGCTAAATAGGGCGATCTGCATGTATAAGCCCGGGATTTGCTGGACATTTTCCGGGTCGAAAGAACCGGCCAACAAACCCGAGATAATATTTCCGATGGAGTAGGTCAGAACAAAGACCCCCATCATCTGCCCGACATAACGAGCGGGAGAGAGACGACTCACGGCACTCAATGCCACCGGGCTTAAACAGAGCTCCCCCACGGTATGCAGGAAATAGGTAGTGATCAGCCAGTAAGGGGCCACCTTTAAGCCATCTGCGGCGTACTGAGCGGCAAAAAACATCACTAAGAAACCCGACGCCATGATAATCAAGCCTACGGCGCATTTAACACTGTAGGAAGGGGTGATCATGCGCTTGGCCATATTAATCCACAGGGCGGCGAAAAATGGCGACAAAATAATAATGAAAATCGAGTTGGCGGATTGGAACCAGGCGGTAGGGATTTCAAACGTGCCTAACATTCTGTCTGTGTAGTCACGGGCGAATAAGTTAAGCGATGAGCCTGCTTGCTCAAAGCCAGACCAGAAACAGGCGGAGGCCACACAGACCAAAAACAGCGCCCACATCCGCTGCTTTTCACTGTTGCTGAGCTCGCCCATAAAATAGATGTGGCCAAAATAAATAAAGAAGGTGATGGTAAAGACGATGGCCACGGAGCCGGCTAAGGCAACCGGATTGATCACCAGCCAGCCCTGATAACCTGCGACAACCGTGAGTGCGACAATAGTGATAAAGGCGCCGATGACGGTCCAGGCCAAGGACGCGCCTTTGGCCGACAGTGGATTGGCGGGCTTGTCGTTAATACCGGCAATATAACCCTGGCTCATTCGGTATTGTACCAGACCTAAGGCCATGCCCACGGCCGCCGCACCAAAGGCCCAGTGCCAGCCGACATTTTCCATAAAGTAACCGCATACGCCGTACCCTATCATGGAACCGATATTGATGCCCATGTAGTAAATGGCGTAGCCGCTATCGCGGCGCTCATCTTCGGTTTGATAAAGCTGGCCGACCATGGCGCTGATATTCGGTTTTAAGAGCCCCGTACCTGTGGCCACAAAAATCAAGCCGATAAAGAAGGAGCTGGGGTGGGGAATGGCGAGAATAATATGGCCGCACATAATAATAATGCCGCCATACCAGACGGTTTTTTGTCCGCCGAGGAGGCGGTCGGAGATCCAGCCGCCGGGCAGGCCTAAAAAGTACACCGCGCCCGTGTATAAGCCATAAATGGCAGCGGCGGAGGCGACGGTAAAGGCCAGGCCTTCTTGTTGCAAGGAGGCGGTCATAAAGAGTACCAGCATGGCGCGCATGCCGTAATAACTCATGCGCTCCCACATCTCGGTAAAGAACAGAGTTTGCAGACCTTTGGGGTGACCGAAAAACGCGGTGTCCAGCTTGGCGTCTCCGGCCACGCTGTTTTGCGTGGATAATTGCTCGTCAGACATAGATTCACTTCCATTATTGTCGTTATAGTGAACAATTATTAGTACGTTAATTAGCCGTGAGATGCAACCTTGGCCGTTTTTGACGGAGCAAATGAGGCCAAGGTAAGGTTAATTTAAGCCGCCTTACTGTTCACTTCGGCAAGGGTGTTGGTTGCCACCACATGTTGTGTATCAGACCAGTGTAGCAGCTCCATGCGACCGTGCTCGTTTTCGACTAGGGCAGTGCAGTTTTCTATCCAATCGCCATCGTTACAATAAATGATGCCATCGCTGATACGCAGTTGCGGCTGATGGATATGACCACACACGATACCGTCGTACCCCTGGCGCTTGGCTTCATGGATAGCGGCATTTTCAAATGCGGTGATCGCCGCTTGCGCCTTATGCACACGGGCCTTAATCCAAGACGCAAGAGACCAGTAACGACCGCCATAAAGACGGCGAATACGGTTATGCCAGCGATTCAAAAACAGTAAAAAATCATAGGCGGCATCGCCTGCCACCCGGATCAGCCTGTTGTAGCGGGTGGCCGAGTCGAAATCATCGCCATGAAGGATCAAAAAGCGCTTATCATTTTCCGTGGTGTGGACAAACTGGCGATGTACTTCCACCCCCATCAGGGTATCCTGATCGTAACGGCGGAAGGTTTCATCGTGGTTGCCCGGCACATAGATAACGCGGGTTCCTTCATCCACCTTGGCCTTAAGGGATTCGAGGACATGATAATGGCTGGGATGCCAGAAAAATCGGCGTTTCATCGACCACAGATCGACAATATCGCCGACCAGATAAAGTCGGTCGCACTTTATGCTGTTTAAGAAGTCCAATAGATATTGAGCTTTACAGTCTTTATAGCCCAAGTGTACATCTGATATAAAAACTGCTCGGTAGTATGTGCGCTTATTCTTATCCATAATCAGGTTCATCCCAGAGTAATAGAATCCAGCCTAGGAGGCACGAATGACAATAAGAAGTCTAAAAAAAGAACAATCCATGACAATGTTGTTGCTGTCATTGTTGTTATTACTAGGGGGATGTAAAAGTACCACGAGCTCAGGTGATGCGTTTGTCGGGGTCGATTTTATCAACCGCACCGGGATGGTGTTGAGGGATGTTAAATTAGCCGTTATTGAGGACATGGCCCACGTGAGTTGCACTCATATCGACAGCAGCGGCCAGTGTGGTACCGGATTCCCGGCGCACAGCTATAATGCCGAACAGTTACGATTGAGCTATTATCAGGGTAAGGACTTTAAAAGCCATGTTTTTAATATCAAGGTGCCCGAAGAGGGAGCCCAGCTTTACCGGGTACAAATTCGTGTCACGGCAACGACACCCGATGTCTCGGTGATAAAACAATAAGCCAATAAATAACAGGTGTTACTCTACTTGCGTTAGCTGCAAAATTTGATGTGGTAAAACCAAGGATTAAGGAGGCACAGATGCGTGCAGTAATAATTCTCGTGTCACTTTGTGTTGTTTGTGCTTGTGAACAACAACAAGCCACCGAGTTGCAGCCCGGTGATATGCGCAATCCGGCGATACGCTTTTGCCTTGAACAAGGCGGTCATTACCTAAGTGAGGGCAGAGCGGCGAACCGGCAACAATATTGTGTCTTGGATGATGGCACTAAGGTTGATATGTGGGAGTTTTATCGCGACTATCAATGACATTAAAAAAGCCAGTCTGAGACTGGCTTTTTTATATTGGCTCGGGCTAAACCAGCCTTATTGCAGTTGCGCCACAATGGCGGCCACGGCCTCGTCGATTTTAAGCATGGTTTTCTCACCGGTACGGCGGTTTTTCAGCTCAACTTCGTCGTTATCCAGGTTACGCTCACCAATGACTAGGGTATAAGGCACACCTAGCAGCTCCATGTCGTTAAACATCACGCCCGGACGCTCTTTACGGTCGTCAAATAGTACATCGACACCCGCTGCTTGCAGTTCGCTGTAAAAACGCTCGGCAATATCCGGGATACGGTGTGATTTGTGCATATTCATAGGCACAATCGCGACCTCGAACGGGGCGATATTCTTGGGCCAAATAATGCCGTATTGATCGTTGTTCTGCTCGATGGCAGCGGCAACCACTCGGCTAACACCAATACCGTAACAACCCATGGTCATGGTTTGGTTTTTACCGTCTTCACCCAATACACCGGCGTTCATGGCTTCTGAGTATTTGGTTCCAAGCTGGAAGATATGACCCACTTCGATACCGCGCTTAATGCTCAGTGTACCCTGACCACAGGGGCTAGGATCGCCTTCAACCACGTTACGAATGTCGGCAACTTCATAGTCACTCACATCTCGATCCCAGTTGATACCGCTGTAGTGCATGTCATCGCTGTTGGCACCGGCAACAAAATCGGCCATTACCGCCGCGCTGCGGTCAACAATGATTGGCACAGTCAGGCCAACCGGGCCTAGTGAGCCAGGGCGGGCGCCAATTAGGTTAACAATATCTTCTTCTTTGGCCATTTCAAGCGGTGAGAACACACCGGCTAGCTTTTCTGCCTTTAGTTCGTTTAGCTCGTGGTCGCCACGCAATACCAGGGCAACTAGGCCGCGCTCGCCTTGCTCGTTTTCTTCGCCATATACGAACAGGGTTTTGACGCCACGGTGAGGTTTCACACCATAGTGCTCTTTTAGTTCGGCGATGGTTTTGGCTTTCGGCGTATCGAATTTTTGCAGCTCTTTGCTTGGCTCAGGGCGTGCATCGAGAGGTGCTAGAGCCTCAGCCTTTTCGATATTGGCAGCATAATCGCTGCCGTCGCTGAAGGCGATGGCGTCTTCACCGGATTCGGCTAGAACGTGGAACTCATGCGAGAAGCTGCCGCCAATAGAGCCGGTATCGGCCAATA
Organism: Pseudoalteromonas sp. BDTF-M6; assembly: GCF_018334135.1. NCBI lineage: Bacteria > Pseudomonadati > Pseudomonadota > Gammaproteobacteria > Alteromonadales > Pseudoalteromonadaceae > Pseudoalteromonas > Pseudoalteromonas sp. BDTF-M6. The sequence continues at coordinate 781,704 of NZ_JAGXTQ010000001.1, read as the reverse complement.
CAGGACGATAATCCAGGCCTAAACGATCAAAGATATTACAGTAGGCCTGGTGCAGTTTTTCATAGGTTTGCGCTAAACATTCATCGCTTAAGTGGAATGAATAGGCGTCCTTCATCATAAACTCGCGTGAGCGCATGATACCGAAGCGCGGGCGAATTTCATCGCGCACCTTGGTTTGGATCTGGTACAGGGTAATAGGCAACTGCTTATAGCTGCTTATCTCACGGCGAATGCAATCGGTGATCACTTCTTCGTGCGTAGGACCCAAGGCAAACGGACGATTATGACGGTCTTCAATGCGCAGTAGTTCGGGGCCATACTGCTCCCAACGTCCAGACTCCTGCCATAGCTCGGCGGGTTGGATAATGGGCATCAACATTTCGATGGCGCCGGCCTTGTTCATTTCTTCACGAACAATGTTTTCTACTTTCTTAAGTACTTTTACACCGCTCGGAAGCCAAGTGTACAGGCCCGAGGCCAATTTGCGGATCATCCCGGCGCGAAGCATAAGCTGGTGGCTTACCACCTCGGCATCTGAAGGCGTCTCTTTCAAGGTCGCAAGTAAATACTGACTGGTACGCATGAAGGTTCCGTTTTGTTATTAGTAAATAGGTATGGGCGCTAGTTTAGCAGTGCTGCGCCCGTGGGCAAAGCGCTAAAGTGGCGATATTTGCTCGACATGATTATGCTCGCCGTCAACCTGCCAACGAATATTAAAATCATACAGGGTCATGCCGTAACTCTGCGTCCCTTCTTTGTTTTTCTTATAGGCCGGGCGCGGGTCTTGTTGCAGCACCTGGGTAATAAAGGTTTGCAGTTGCAACGCCGGATCAACCGAGGCGATAAAGGTCAGGGCCTGCTCGGAAAAGCTCACCGTCATCTGAGTTTGCGGTCGGGTGTCGGCAAAACCGGCGCTGGCATCGGGCAAGGCATCGGAATAGGGCAGATAGGGCTTGATATCGAGCACCGGGGTGCCATCGAGCAGGTCGACGCCACCGAGTTGTAACGAGACTTGGCCGTTTGCATACTCCACCCCAAGCAATTCCACCGCACTCATGCCGATGGCATTGGGGCGAAACGTGGCGCGGGTGGCAAATACCCCTTTACGTGCGTTGCCGCCTAGACGCGGAGGACGCACCAAGGCGGAATAGCCTTTATCGGCGGTTTCATGAAAGCGAAACAGCACCCAGATGTGGCTAAACTCTTCGATGCCACGGACAAACTCTTCGTGATTAAACTCGCCCGCCAGCACCAGCTGCGCCCGGGCGCTATCCACCAAGCGTGGTTGCCTGGGAATGGCAAACTTTTGTTTATAGGGTGAGCGGATATGGCCGATGGCGTCAATGGCAAAGGATGTGGTCACAGCGGTACTGGCTTAGGTATAAGATTAGCGCGCCAGTGTATCGGCGGTGCCGGCTAAATTCAAGGGCTAGCAAAGACTAATCCCGCCCCTTGCGAACGGGTTACGGCTAATCTTTATCCCTTATCCGTGGTTTGGTGCAACAGGTTTTCCGTTTCTATGGCGATTTCTTTCATACGTATGGCATAGGCTTCGAGTCGCTTTTGTTCATCGGTTTTGGCCACAAACTCTGGCACTTCTACCGGGTAGCCGGCTTGATCCATGGCCACGAAGCTGATCACGCAATGATTGGTTTCCACCATATGCTGGGTTTTCGGGTCGCCGCAGCGCACCTGGATAAAGATTTGCATACTGGTTTTACCGGTGTGGGCTATGCTGGCCTGAACCTCGACCAGTTGGCCGACCAGCACGGGGCGGCGGAACTTTACGCCAGCCACAGACACGGTGACGCAATAATGGCCGCTCCAACCGGCGGCACAGGCGTACCCGGCCTGATCTATCCATTTCATTACTACACCGCCATGCACCTTACCACCGAAGTTGACGTCGGTAGGTTCGGCTAAAAAGCGAAAGGTCACTGATTGTTGTGGCATTGGTCTTCCCCGGCTGCGTGCATAGTTACTACTAGTATAGTAATCGTCTGAATTTACGCACAAAAAAGGGGCTGACGCCCCAGTTGCAACTTAGGATATAGAGATAATATTACATATTTGGATAGTTTGGACCGCCGGCACCTTCCGGTGTCACCCAGGTGATGTTCTGGCTGGGGTCTTTAATATCACAGGTTTTACAGTGCACGCAGTTTTGCGCATTGATCACAAACTTAGGCTCGCCTTCGGTGTTATCCACCTCATAAACACCCGCCGGGCAATAACGCTGGGCCGGCTCATCAAAGCGCGCTAGGTTCACCTTAATGGGAATGCTGGCATCTTTGAGTTTAAGGTGACAAGGCTGCGACTCTTCATGGTTGGTATTAGACAAAAATACCGACGACAATTTATCGAAGCTGAGCTGACCATCCGGTTTTGGATAGTCGATTTTTGGTGCCTGAGAAGCCGGTAGCAAGGTGGCATAATCCGGCGTATTGTCCTTAAAGGTGAAGGGCAATTTACCAGCAAACAGATTTTGATCTAGGGTGTTATAGGCGCCACCGAAGAACTTACCTAGCTTGTGCATGGCCGGGCCAAAGTTACGTGAGCGGTACAGTTCATCATACAGCCAAGACGCTTCAAAGCGCTCTGCAAAGTCAGCCAGATCCGTATGTTGTTGGTCTGCTTTAAGCGCAGCAAAAATACTTTCTGCGGCTAACATACCTGATTTCATCGCCGTGTGGTTACCCTTGATCTTGGCGAAGTTCAAGGTGCCGGCGTCACAGCCTACCAACAAACCACCCGGGAAGTGCATCTTAGGTAAAGAGTGCAGGCCGCCTTTGGCAATGGCGCGGGCACCGTAAGCGAGGCGCTTTCCGCCGCTAAGCACATCGGCAAACACTGGATGGTGCTTCATGCGTTGGAATTCATCGAACGGGCTTAGGTGTGGGTTTGAGTAGTTCAAATCCACGATTAAACCGACCACCACCTGATTGTCCTCACTGTGATACATAAAGGCACCGCCGCTGGTATCACCGGATAAAGGCCAACCTGTACCATGGACGACTTTACCTTGCTGGTGTTTCTCCGCATCGATCTGCCAAATTTCCTTAAAGCCGATACCGTAATGTTGCACCGAGCTGTTTGCATCCAGGGCAAATTGATTGATTAGTTGCTTACCCAAGTGACCACGACAGCCTTCGGCAAATACGGTGTACTTGGCGCGCAGTTCCATGCCCGGCATATAGCCCGGCTTTTCATTACCGTCTTTGTCCAGACCCATATCGCCGGTAATAATGCCTTTGACCGTATCGTCTTCGATGATCAGCTCATGGGCGCTGAAGCCTGGGAAGATTTCCACCCCAAGCTGCTCTGCCTGTTCGGCCAAGAAGCGACAGACATTACCCATTGAGACAATATAGTTGCCGTTATTATGGAAGGTTTTAGGAACCATAAAGTGGGGTAGGGTTTTGGCGCTTTTCTCGTCGCTAAACCACAAGATCTCATCCTCGGTCACTGCTGTGTTGACTGGGGCGCCGAGTTCTTTCCAATTCGGAAGTAGTTCATCGAGGGCCTTGGTTTCAAATACCGCGCCGGAGAGGATATGAGCACCGACTTCCGAGCCTTTCTCCACCACGCATATCATTAGTTCTTGTTGTTGTTCTTGTGCAAGCTGCGCAAGTTTAATGGCGCTGGCAAGGCCGCTAGGCCCTGCGCCTACGATCACCACGTCAAATTCCATGGTCTCACGTTCTACCATAATAATCCCCTGCTATTGATGACGGTCAAAGTGTTACGAAATGCAAATTAATCGTTACACAAAAGATAGTGCTCCAAGGTTATTTTAGGTTGACGTTTACGTCAACAGGAAGTACGCTGATTTCATCAAAATAAATAAGTTTACGTTAACGTCAGGTTGTGGTGTCAAAATAGTGAACATGCAGGCTTTAGCCTCCTAAACCCACTTTCCTGCGTCTCTACTAGGAGCATATATGAAAGTATTAGTGCCCATTAAACGTGTAATCGATTACAACGTAAAAGTACGCGTTAAGGCCGATAACAGTGATGTGGATTTGGCCAATGTGAAAATGGCGATGAACCCATTTTGTGAAATTGCCATTGAAGAAGCGATACGTTTAAAAGAAGCGGGCAAGGCGACGGAAGTCGTTGCGGTAACCATAGGTGACAAATCGGCGCAGGAGCAGCTGCGTACGGCATTAGCACTGGGTGCCGATAGCGCTATTCATATCGAAAGTGAAGATAAGCTGGACTCACTGCATGTGGCCAAGTTGCTTGATAAGGTGATTGATGAACAGCAGCCAGATTTGGTGATTTTAGGTAAGCAAAGTATTGATGCCGATAATAACCAAACAGGTCAAATGCTGGCCGCGTTACGCGGTTGGCCGCAAGGCACCTTCGCCTCAAAAGTAGAATTGAATGATGGCAAGGTTAATGTGACCCGTGAAGTCGATGGTGGTTTGCAAACAGTGGCACTCACACTGCCGGCAATCGTGACAACCGATCTACGTTTGAATGAGCCTCGTTATGCTTCATTGCCGAACATCATGAAGGCAAAACGTAAGCCGTTGGACGTTAAAAATGCCGCAGACATGGGCGTTGACCTTACTCCTCGCGTGCAGTTGGTGAGCGTAGAAGAGCCAAGCCAACGTCAAGGTGGTGTGATCGTTGAAGACGTAGCAACCTTAGTCAGTAAATTGAAGAATGAAGCGAAGGTGGTGTCATGAAATCATTAGTAATTGCTGAACACGAATACGGTCATCTTAAGCCTGAAACGGCGAAAACAGTGCATGCGGCTGCCAAAGTGGGCGCCGATATCGATCTGCTGCTTATCGGTGAAGGCCTAGAGGGCGCGGCGCAGGAAGCGAGCACCATCAGTGGCGTAAGCCGCGTTTTGGTAGCCGATAGCGCCGAATATGCACATCAGCTAGCAGAAAACTGTGCCGACCTAGTAGTTAAGCTAAGCGCCGATTACAGCCATATCTTCGCCAGCGCCACCACCACGGGCAAAAACATGATGCCACGTGTTGCTGCGCTACTGGATAAAGCACAGGTATCGGACATTATTGATGTAATCGACGCCGAAACTTTTAAGCGTCCGATTTATGCTGGTAACGCCATTGCCACAGTAAAATCTCTGGAATCCCAACACATCATTACCGTACGTGCCAGTGCGTTTGATATTGCCGAGCAGGGCGGTGCTGCACCGATTGAAGCCATTGCCGATGTGATTGCTTCTAGCAACAGTGAGTTCGTCTCTAAAGAGCAGACCGAATCTGAGCGTCCAGAGCTTACCGCTGCCGATGTGATCATCTCAGGTGGTCGTGGTATGCAAAATGGTGAAAACTTTAAGCTGCTTGAAGGCATTGCCGATAAACTCGGTGCCGCCATCGGTGCGTCACGTGCCGCGGTAGACGCCGGTTTTGTGCCTAACGATATGCAGGTAGGTCAAACGGGTAAAATCGTTGCCCCTAACCTCTACATTGCCGTGGGTATTAGCGGTGCCATTCAGCACCTTGCAGGCATGAAAGACTCGAAAGTGATCGTTGCCATCAATAAGGACCCCGAAGCACCAATCTTCCAGGTAGCCGATTATGGTTTGGTTGCGGATCTATTCGATGTGCTGCCTGAGCTGGAAGCCGCTCTGTAATAGACTAGCTTAGTGAAGAAAAGCCGCTTTAATAGCGGCTTTTTTTGGCTCGTTAATTCATGCGCGTTCAATAGAACGGCAATAAAAAAACCGCTCAATGAGCGGTTTTTCTGTGTTTGCTATCTGGCTAGGCACTTAAACTTAGTAAGCGGCGCTGCCCTTAGTGCGCGGGAAGGCGATAACGTCACGGACGTTGCCCATACCGGTTACATAGGCAACCAGACGCTCAAAGCCCAGACCGAAACCTGAGTGCGGCACTGTGCCATAACGGCGCAGGTCACGATACCAGCTGTAGTCTTCTTTATTTAGACCCATTTCTTCAAGACGGGCATCAAGTACATCCAAACGCTCTTCACGCTGTGAACCACCGATGATCTCACCGATACCTGGAGCTACCACGTCCATGGCCGCCACGGTTTTGCCGTCTTCGTTTTGACGCATATAGAAGGCCTTGATATCGCGAGGGTAGTTTTTGATAACTACCGGTGCTTTAAAGTGCTCTTCGGCCAGGTAACGCTCGTGCTCTGATTGTAGATCAACACCCCACTCAACAGGGAATTCGAACTTCTTGCCGCATTGTTTAAGGATTTCGATGGCGTCTGTGTAGTCCACCTGGGCGAAATCCTTGCTCACGAATTCTTCTAAACGTGTAATGGCGGTTTTCTCAATGCGCTGGGCAAAGAATTCCATATCATCACGACGCTCTTCAAGCACGGCGGCAAATACATACTTCAGCATGTCTTCGGCCAGCTTGGCGATATCGTTAAGGTCGGCAAACGCCACTTCCGGCTCAACCATCCAGAACTCCGCCAGGTGGCGCGAGGTGTTCGAGTTTTCGGCACGGAAGGTAGGACCAAAGGTGTAGATTTTAGATAGCGCGCTGGCGTAAGTTTCGCCATTCAACTGGCCCGATACGGTTAGAAAGGCTTCTTTACCGAAGAAATCCTGGCTGTAATCAATATCGCCTTTATCGGTTAGCGGTAAGTTCTGCATATCAAGGGTCGACACGCGGAACATTTCACCGGCGCCTTCACAGTCGCTGGCGGTGATGATAGGCGTACTGATCCACATATAACCACGCTCATGGAAGAAGCGGTGAATCGCTTGCGATAAACAGTTACGCACGCGCGTTACGGCGCCAATCACATTGGTACGCGGACGCAGGTGAGCATGCTCGCGCAAATATTCGATGCTGTGACGCTTGGCCGCCATTGGGTAGGTGTCCGGGTTTTCAACCCAGCCAATTACCTCTACGGTTTCTGCTTGGATTTCATAAGCCTGGCCCTGGCCAGCTGAGGCAACCAGCTTACCTGTGACAGAGACAGAGCAACCAGCGGTTAAGCGAGTGATTTCATCATAATTATTAAGCGAATTGGGCACGACCGCTTGAATAGGATCAAAACTCGAACCGTCATGAACGGCTAAAAACGAAATACCTGCTTTTGAATCGCGACGTGTACGCACCCAGCCTTTAATGGTGACCTGGCTGTCCACGGCAACGGCGCCTTTTAATAGCTCGGCGATTGCTGTATGGCTCATTTTCACTCCAATGATTACTATTGCCCAAAGTGCTTAGCCTCTTACTAAGCAGCTTTATTATGATGTAAGTTAAGAGGCCTATCTTAACCGTGTTCGGGTGAGAAAAAAACTCTCAATTACGCTCTTAGCCGGTTAATTGCTGAAAATTGGGTGAAAATTAACCTAAACTCAAATTGACGTTGATTATAAAAGGCAAACGCATATGTTACGAGGCGATAGGGTGGGTCCATTTGTGTTGGTCGGCTGGTGTGCGACGCTGGGATGGAGCGTATTTGTGCTGGTTTTGATACTGATCCATTACGGTCGTCCCGAGCAGGATTTTGGCTTGTGGCGTTACCTGGGAGTGCAAACTCGGGATTTTTGGCTTATAAATGCAAAAAATTCCGCTTTATTACTACTTGGGCTGTGCAGTCTGTGCGCAGTTTGTGGCATTATAAGAGCCAGAAAGATAAATAAAATGATGCATCTAGCGCCTCTATCTTTAATCGCCTTGGCGTTTTTATGCATCAGCTTCACGCTAGCCTTAGTGAGTAGTTAATGAAACAAGTGTTTATTTTGCGCGGTTTGCCCGGCAGTGGTAAAACCCATTACGCGCTCAATCTCGCCGACGACCTGGTTGCCGGCGATACCAGTCAATATGTAATTTGTAGTACCGACGACTACTTTGTCGGCGCCGAAGGGTATCAGTTTGATAAACATAAACTGCCCGAATATCACAACCTAAACTTGGCACGTTTTATCAAAGCCCTGAGCGAGGGGATCCCCCTGGTGATCGCCGATAACACCAATATTAAGAAATGGGAATTCGTAGCCTATATGGAAGCCGCTCATGCCTTGGGTTATCAGGTCAAAGAGGTGATTGTTGGTGAGGTCAAAGACAAGGCCATGCAACATTTATATGCCCAGCGTAATACCCATAATGTGGCGCTGCGCACCATAGCAAAAATGGCCTATCAGTTTGAATGGTAGTTATTGCTTCGGCAAATAAAAAATCCCGCTTAATGCGGGATTTTTTTTAATGGCCTTACATGGCGTTGTATTCGTCTTCCCAGAAGAACTTCTCTTCGCCGAAGGCCGGTTTAAGATCATCAAGCCAGGTCGCCGTTTCATCGTATTTGGCAAAGAAAGGACGTTGTACCCAGTCCGGATTACGAGCCTGGATGAAGCGCAGCACGAACACCTTTTCCCCGGCTATTTCGCTCACACCCGATACTTCGACCTTACCTGGGCCAGCACTCATAGACGGGCCACGAACGGTGCGACTTACTCCGGAGATCTGCTTATAGGCTTCGCGGAAGGTTTCCCAGGTCCTATACAGGGGCAACTCAAAGTAGCGTTTTGCACCCGTGTCGCGCTCAATAAACATATAGTAGGGGATCATGCCAAGCTGGGTTTGCTCTTTCCACATCTCGGCCCACATATTGGGATCGGTGTTGATGTTATTGAGCAGTGGCGCCTGGGTACGAATTTGTGCCCCGGTTTTACGGATTAAGGCGATGGCTTCGCGGGTGGCCGGACTGCGCAGCTCTTGCTTATGATTTATATGAGCCATAATGGACACATGTTTTCCGGCATTGACCAATTCTTTTATTAGGGCAAGTAAGTCCTGCGCGTCTGGGTCGGTCAGATATCGGTATGGCCAAAAGGTCAATGACTTGGTGCCGATACGAATAGTACGAATATGATCAAACTCGGGCTCTTTTAACTTTTCAAGATAACCACGCAGTTTGACCGTACGCATAACCATGGGGTCGCCGCCGGTCATCAGTAGATCGGTTACTTCGGTATGCTCGCGCAAATAACCGTGCAGCAGTTCGGTATCGTTGTTGTTAAAGCGTGTCGCTTTACCTACAAACTGTGCCCAGCGGAAGCAAAAGGTGCAGTAAGAGTGGCAATACTGGCCCTGAGATGGAAAGAACAGGACGGTTTCTTTGTATTTATGCTGGATACCCTCGACGCGCTCGCCATCCAGTTCGGGCACGTTTTTTTCCATTTGGCCGGCGGGATGCGGGTTCAGCTTTAAGCGAATTTCCTGGGCCAGAGTCATCACTTCTTCGGCACTGGGGTTGGTTCTATGCAGCGCCGCCATTTTTTCGTATGACTCGTCATCAAGCATACCGCGTTGAGGGAAGGTCAATTGAAAGACGGGATCATTGGGGACCTTATCCCAATCAATTAATTCTTCAATGACAAAATTATTGACGCGGAAAGGGAATACGCTTGCGACCACCTTCATTTCAAAGCGCATATGCTCCGGCAGTTGGTGCAAAGCCTCAATTTTATCGATTTGGCGATGTTGATACACGGTAAACCTCGGTGGTACAAAGGCCTCCGCTGGCTGGATCTGAACGTGTTGCTGCATAGAAAGTCACTTGCTTATTGAAAAGTTTGGTACTCTAACAAAAAGCAAGGGGGGATTCCTAGTGTAATCCGGGAAGTATGCGGCAAATTTCACCGTAAAAGCGTCTTTTATTCACTTTTACGGTGATTTGATTGCTTTGTGCGCAAACTAATAAAGTGGCCGCTAGGTTATTAGCCCTTTGAACTAGTAATGTTTTTCGGCAATAGCCTGGTAGATGGCCTGGCACAGGGTGTCGATATCCTGCTTCGAACTGACAAACGGCGGCATAAGATAGATGAGTTTACCGAAGGGTCGGATCCACACCCCTTGCGCTACGAAAAAGCGCTGAATTTTAGCCACATCGACGTTGGTATCCAGCTCTACCACACCAATAGCGCCCAAAGTGCGCACCGAAGCCACGGCGTCTAGCTCCGTGCAGCGCGTGAGTTGTTGTAACCAGAGATTGATATTGCCGACTTGTTGCTGCCAATCGTTCTCTAGCAATAAGCTTAGGCTGGCGTTCGCCACTGCGCAGGCGAGGGGGTTGCCCATAAAGGTGGGGCCATGCATTAAGACACCGGCTTCACCACTACAAATACCGCGCGCGACTTTATGGCTGGTTAGGGTGGCGGCTAAGGTCATATAGCCACCGGTCAAGGCCTTGCCCACACACATGATATCCGGGCAGATATCCGCATGTTCTACGGCGAAAAGCTTGCCGGTACGGCCAAATCCTGTGGCGATTTCGTCACAGATCAACAGTACATCGTATTGGTCGCACAGGGCGCGTACGGTTTTTAGATAGTGCGGGTGGTAAAAGTTCATGCCGCCGGCATTTTGCACTATGGGCTCGATGATAAAGGCGGCAACGTCTTGATGATGCTCGGCAAAGTAATGCGCCAATTGCTCGGCTTCTTGCTCGTCAAAGTCGCCATTAAAGGCACTGACCGGCTGCGGAACAAAGATTTGCTCGGGTAGGAAGCCGCGATACATGCTGTGCATGGAATTAACCGGATCGCAGACGCTCATTGCCGCAAAGGTATCGCCATGATAGCCCTTTCGGGGAGTCATAATTTTATGCTTTTGTTTATGACCCTGACTGAACCAATACTGCAGCGCCATTTTGATCGCCACTTCAACACTGACCGAGCCACCGTCTGCCAGAAACACCTTATCCAGAGGCGCTGGGGTCATAGCGATCAGCTTTTTACACAGATCCACGGCCGGCGCATGGGTAATACCACCAAACATCACATGGCTCATTTTTTCGCTTTGCTCTTGCAGTGCGCGATTTAAGCTTGGGTGATTGTAGCCATGCAATGCGCTCCACCATGAGGCCATGCCATCGACCAAACTCTCGCCGCTGGCTAAGTGTAAGCGAGTACCGCGGGCATGGCTGACCGGATAGTTGGGCAGGGGTTTGAGCATGGAGGTATAGGGGTGCCAAATATGGTCACGGTCAAATTCGACATCAATGGGATTTGTTTCTGTATAATTATTGTTCATAGGTAAACTTTAAACATTGCACTGGCGTTGACAATACTAAGGCAACTCGTAGACTGATACAAAATAAGTTTACCGTCGATAATAAAGAGAACCCCATGCAACAGGCCGAAATTCGCCATAACTGGACTCATGAACAAGTAAAAGCCCTTTTTGAAATGCCGTTTAACGATCTACTGTTTAAAGCGGCGAGTATTCATAGGCAGCACTTTAACCCCAATGAGGTTCAGATCTCGACCCTGCTATCGATTAAAACCGGTGCGTGTCCAGAAGACTGCAAATATTGTCCTCAATCCGGCCATTATAAAACCGACTTAGAGCGTGAACGCTTGATGGAAGTGGAAAAGGTGGTTGAGCAGGCCCGTTTAGCAAAACAAAAGGGCGCGACCCGTTTTTGTATGGGTGCCGCCTGGTCCGATCCTAAAGACCGCGATATGCCTTACATCGAGAAAATGGTTCGTGAGGTTAAGGAGCTTGGCCTTGAAACTTGCATGACTCTGGGCATGCTGGATAACGACAAAGCTCACCAATTGCGTGACGCGGGTTTGGATTACTACAACCACAACCTGGATACCTCACCGGAGTATTACCAGCAGATCATCACTACACGTACCTACCAAGACCGTTTAGACACCTTAGACCATGTTCGCGATGCCGGCATGAAGGTGTGTTCGGGCGGTATCGTTGGCATGGGCGAGCAGGCTAAGGACAGATACGGCCTACTGATCCAGCTTGCTAACCTGCCAAAACAGCCGGAAAGTGTGCCGATCAATATGTTGGTAAAGGTGAAAGGAACGCCACTGGAAAATGTTGACGACCTGGATCACTTTGAATTTGTTCGTACCATTGCCGTGGCGCGTATCATGATGCCGAAGAGTTATGTTCGTTTATCTGCCGGTCGTACGGCCATGAACGAGCAGATGCAAAGCATGTGTTTCTTCGCCGGTGCGAACTCGATTTTCTATGGTGACAAGTTACTGACCACGGACAACCCGGAAGCGGATACGGATATGAACCTAATTCGCAAGTTAGGCATGCGTCCGGCTCAGGGCGAAGACTATTCAGATGAAGCCTATGAGGCATCACTGAGCTCGGCGATTGCCGATAAGGCCGAGTCCGAGTTGTTCTACGAAGCAAAATAAATGGCGTTTGACTACATACAAGACGCATTAAATGCAAGGCGGCAGCAACATTTGTTGCGCCGTCGTGTACTGGTAGAAGAAGTCAGTGCCCGCAGCATTCGGGTGCAGGGGAGCGACTACCTTAACTTTGCTTCGAACGACTACCTTGCCCTAGGGGATCTGCCCCTGAATGAGCTAGAGGCCCGTTCCGGTTCTCACAGTTCGCCCTTGGTGACCGGCTATCAGCGCTGTCATCAAGCGTTGGAAAAGCGGTTTTGCGATCTGCTTGGCTACCAAAGCGCCATGCTTTTTCCCAGTGGCTTTAGCGCCAATATCAGTGTGTTAAAAGCCCTGTTTGCCGAGAGTAATGATGGCCTGATAGTGCAGGATAAGCTTAATCATGCCAGCTTGATCGACGGCGGCCTGCAGGCCAACGCCGCCATGCAGCGTTTTAATCACAACAATATGAGCCACTTACAGGCTCGTCTCACTAAGTCTAAAGCTCGAAATAAGCTGGTGGTCAGTGAAGGGGTATTTTCGATGGACGGGGATTGTGCGCCGGTCGGTGAGATTGATGCCCTATGTCGTGCCCATGATGCCTGGTTTATGCTTGATGACGCCCATGGTTTTGGTGTACTCGGTGACGGCTTAGGCTCGGCACTCGAGCGCAAAACCCGTCCGGATATTCTGGTGATCACCTTCGGTAAGGCTCTGGCCAGCAATGGCGCCGTGGTGTTGGCATCTACGTCCGTGATAGAGCTACTGCTGCAGGGCAATAGAGACTACATTTATTCCACCTCTATCTCGCCCATGCAGTGTGCCATTACCGAGCAGCGTTTGACGCAATTGCTTGATGCGAATGTGCAGCGTCAGCAATTGCAACGAAATATCACGTATTTTAGAGAGCGGTGCGCGCAGTCGTCTTTGGCACTAATGGAGTCGCAAACGCCGATACAGCCGCTGATAGTGGGTGACAGCGAAAGCGCTTTGCAGATGCAAACCGATTTACGTGAGCAGGGGATCTGGCTCAGTGCCATTCGCCCGCCTACGGTTGCTCATAATACCGCGCGTTTACGTATCACCTTGACCGCGGCCCATCAAGAGAGGGACATAGACACCCTGGTCAAGGCCCTGGAGTCCTGTCGATGAGCGTGGCGTTAAAGCAACAAACCCAATCGCACTTTTCTAAGGCGGCGTGTCGTTATCAGCATCACGCCCGCGTACAGGCCAGTGCCAGCGAGGTGCTGTTGGCACATCTAGCACTACGGCCATTAGGGCTGTGTTTGGATTTAGGGGCGGGGCCCGGCGTTAACAGTGCGGCCCTTGCGGCACAAAGCGATACTTTGCTAGCCCTTGATTTATCACCCTCGATGCTCGCGCAAATACACACACCTAGCGTTAAGCTCTGCGCCGATATGGATGCGCTTCCTCTGCATGGGAACAGCTTGGACACTGTGTTCAGCAATTTTGCCATGCAGTGGTCCAGTGATTTAAACATCGCTCTGGGCGAGCTTTATCGCGTGCTTAAACCCAAGGGGCGTGCCTACTTGGCCATTGTTGCCGCCGGCTCTTTGGGTGAGGTAAAAACGGCGTTTGCCAGTATAGGGAGAGCGGCGATTAATCACTTCGCTAGCTTTGAAGACATACTAGGTTCAGCGCACAATGCCGGCTTCCAGGTCAATTGGCAGCAGGAGTTGTCCTTGTTTGACACCTATGCAAGTGCCAAGGAAGCCCTAAAAAGCCTGTCTGCCATAGGTGCAAACAGTGCAGAGCAGGGTCACAGGGCACTGAGTAAAGGCGAGTATGCGCAAATATTGCAGTGCTTAGGGGGCGATAACTCAGAGGTTGCCCTCAGTTATAACGTGGTCTTTTTGGAACTTATCAAATGAAGCAATTTTTTATTACCGCCACGGACACGGATGCCGGGAAAACCCATGTGACCAGCCTGTTGCTTAAACTGGCGGTACAACATAAACGCAAGGCCTTAGGCTTTAAACCTATCGCCGCCGGTGCCGAGCAGGCCTTTGGTCGTCTGGTAAACACCGATGCCCTAACGTTAATCGAAAGCGGCAATACTCAGGCTTTGTATGAGCAGGTGAACCCCTTTATTTATGAGCCGCCCATAGCTCCCCATATTGCCGCGGCCCAGCAGGGAGAGCAGATCACCATGGCTAAGCTAAACCGGGCCTATGATGAGATCCGTGCCTTGGACACAGATCTTTTGCTCACCGAGGGGGCCGGTGGTTGGCTGTTACCGATTAACGACCAGGAATTACTCAGTGACTGGGTGGCAGCGGTAAATCTGCCCGTGATCCTGGTGGTGGGCATGAAACTCGGCTGTTTAAATCATGCCTTGTTAACCATGGCTTCTTTACAACAGAGTGGCGTTGAGGTAGCGGGTTGGATTGCCAATCAGGTAGACCCAGAAATGGCACAGTACGATGCTAATCTGGCGACTTTAAAGGCACGTTTGCCGGTACCCATGTTGGCCGAGAGCCCATACAGCGAAGGGACGCCAAAACTGCGCATTCATGGTGCTTTGTTGGATGTGTTGGCGCTGCGCTAGCGCCTCAATGCAACCCCGCGCCCTGTAACAACTCTTTACAAATGTTCATAAAACTATCTCTTGATGCCGCCGTAGTTAGCCTATATATAGAACTCATGGCCAGAGTGATGCTATCCATTATGGGTCAAGGTCAACCCTAAGGGAGGACCCCTAATGAATAATCTTACTCGATTGGAGAATGAAGTATGAAACGTGTTGTGCTGTTTTTATTGACCAACCTGGCGGTAATGCTGGTGCTCGGGGTGGTGTTATCGATTATATTTGCCGTATTTGGTATTTCCTCACGCAGCATGGGCGGGATCCTCACGATTGCCGCGGTCTTTGGTTTTGGTGGCGCGTTTATATCTTTAGCCATGTCTAAATGGATAGCCAAGCGTTCAACCGGCGCCTATGTGATTGAACATGCCCGCACCGATACAGAGCAATGGTTGATGGCTACCGTGGCCGAGCAGGCCCAGCAACGTGGCATTAAAATGCCCGAGGTGGCGATTTACGATAGCCCGGAAATTAACGCTTTTGCTACCGGCCCTTCAAAAAACAATGCCCTGGTTGCGGTGAGCAGCGGTCTGCTCCATAACATGACCAAGGATGAAGCCCAGGCGGTGCTGGCCCATGAGGTTTCGCATGTTGCTAATGGCGATATGGTGACCCTGACACTGATCCAAGGCGTAGTAAATACCTTTGTGATCTTCCTAGCCAAGGTGCTAGCCGGTGTGGTGGATAACTTCCTAAGCGGCAACGAAGAAGAGAGCGGCCCAAGCTGGACGTATTTCTTATTCGATATGCTGTTTCAAATTCTCTTTGGCGTACTGGCATCCGTGGTTGTTGCCTATTTTAGTCGTAAACGTGAATATGCCGCCGACCGCGGTGCTGCCGAGCTAGTGGGCGCCAATAAGATGCGCGCTGCACTGGAGCGCCTAAAAGGCAATCGCGAGTCGCAATTGGAGGGATCAATGATGGCCTTTGGCATTGCCTCGGGGCGCTCAATCGGCGAACTGTTTGCGTCGCACCCGCCGTTGGATGCGCGTATCAACGCATTAAATTAAAAGTAATAATAAAAAAGGGCCGACAGGCCCTTTTTTATTGATCTTAGCTGCCCGCTTGTTCGCGCGCTTGCTGATTAGGCAGCAGTTGCTCGACGATTTCCCTGGCCGACAGGGTATAACGCACCCCATCGAACATCACCGAGGTATATTCATCGATACCTGTGATCCCCGTTAGCGTCCATCCCTCGCCACGCTGTGGGCAGTACACTGTGGTGGTGGGAGGGACCATGATAAATTGTTCTTGGCTCATGCTGTTGTCATTTTTAAACTTGCCGATAGCGCTAGTTTAAGGCAATAATTCCACAACTCAACCTCCGCTCCTCAAGTTTAATGATTGATTGCCCAGAAGGCTCGGTGACACTGCGTCCTATATGTCACAAAGATGCGCCAGATCTCTATGCGTTACTCACACACCCCGAGGTAGTGCGTTACAACGATTATGCCATGCCCTCAAAACAGCAGGTGCGAGACATTATTCAAGGGGATATTGAGCTCTTTCTAACGGGCGAGGGCGTGCGTATGGCCATCATGCATCAAGGGCAACTGATAGGCAGTTGTGGGATTTATGACGCCCATACCCAGGTGGCAAAACTAGGCTATGAACTTCACCCCTTGTTTTGGGGTAAAGGGTTGATGTATCACGCCTTGTCTTTGCTGCTATCGCATGGGGAGCAATATATGGGAGGGAGGGTGACGGCTGTGGAAGCCCAGGTTCACAGGGACAACCTGCGCAGCATAAGGCTATTACAACGCCTTGGTTTTTCCTTCGTAACAGAAAGCCGCTACCAGCTAATTTGGCACGGCGCGGAACTCAGAACGACCAAGGGTTAGCGCCAAAGCGCAGAGCCGCATTTTATAACAAGGCTATTTTGGCACTCAAACGGCGAACCAGGGTGGAGACATCCGGCCGCTCGCTGTTAAGCCCTTCAAGCAAGGTCATAAAGTAGCAATCCATCATGGCAGCGGCCCGCACCTCGTCATATTGCCGAGTACCATCGAATAACAGCTTTTTAAACTCTTCCATTTGCGCACTAAAAAACGCGCCTTGCCATACCAAGCCTTGCAACAAAGACTTACTGAATTCGATGTGCTGCAGATAAAACCGATAGAGATGTTGTGCGTAGTGGCGCATTTTCAACTTTGGCTGTTCAAACGTATCCTCATGCTTGGCCTTGGCAATTACCTCATCGATGTGCATCAGCATCAGCTGGCGCAGCAAATCATCTTTATTTTCAAAGTGGGTGAATAGGGTGCCGTTGGCAACCTGGGCAGTTTTGGCAATATCGCGTGTAGAAGTAGCTGCAAAACCGCGCTCCTGAAATAATCGCCAGGCCGCACTCATGATACGTTCGCGAGTTAATTGTTTTTTGCTTGTTACTTCTTTATCGCTCACAAAACACCTGTTTTAAAACTGGAAATGAGCGCGCTCAATAATTACAATGAGCGCGCTCAATTTTAAAATCGTTAAGGAAAACAGCATGAAATCAATTACTAACCTTGCCACCTGGGCTTTTGGCTATATCTTATTTATGCCATTTATCATTTTTTATAGTTATATCCTAGGTCCTATACTCAAAGCAATTTTACTGCCTGGCGGCTTAACCCTCTTGACGCTTATTTTAGGCCCCAAAGAGACGATAAGGGCATGGCGAGACGCTAACGCATCGGGTCAAAATAGCAAGTCCGGATAACACCATTTTATCCGCCAACTTGGCATGCTTTTTAGCTGGCTTTTTTGTATAATGCGCCGCAACTTATGTTGGCAAATGGCCAACCGCGGTGTGCTGGCGTACCCCTCAAGTCAATTGTGCTTGGCGCCGGCACGGGTAAACTGCAGTTAAACTAGTATCGTTATTGACCCGAGGAGTAACAATGAAAGTAGGTATTATTATGGGTTCCAAGTCTGATTGGCCCACTATGCAACATGCAGCGGATATGTTGGATAAATTTGGCATTGACTATGAAACCAAGGTGGTATCGGCACACCGTACTCCTCAATTATTGGCAGACTATGCCTCATCAGCCGCCGAGCGTGGCATCAAGGTCATTATCGCCGGTGCCGGCGGTGCTGCTCACCTTCCAGGTATGGCCGCGGCCTTTACGTCTTTGCCCGTACTAGGTGTACCAGTAAAATCGAAAGCCTTAAACGGTGTTGATTCCTTGCTATCTATTTGCCAAATGCCTAAAGGCGTGGCCGTGGGCACCTTAGCCATTGGTGATCCGGGTGCCGCCAATGCCGGTTTGTTAGCGGCACAAATCTTAGGTTGTCAGCAGCCAGAGCTACTAGCAAAAATCGATGCTTTCCGCAAAGAGCAAACCGATACCGTATTAGCCAACCCTAACCCAGCTGAATAAGGGGTAGGCTTCAATGAAAATGTTAGTGCTTGGGGCCGGACAGTTAGCGCGAATGATGGCGCTGGTTGGTGCCCCCTTGGATATTCATATCTATGCCTATGATGTAGGATCAAAGCAGGTCGTTCACCCTGTTACAGGTGAAAATTATGGCTTAACACTGGAGCAGGCGATTGCCGAGAGCGAACGCATTACCGCCGAATTCGAACACATTCCTGCTGATGTATTAGCCCTGTGTGAGCAAAGTGGTAAGTTCTTCCCAGGGAAAGAGGCCATTGCCTGTGGTGGTGACCGCGCAAAAGAGAAAGCCTTGTTGGAGCGTGCCGGTGTTCCGAGCGCACCTTATGTGTTGGTAACCGAGCGCAGCCACTTCGATAAAGCCATCACCGAGTTGTCGTTACCTTTGGTGATTAAAACCTGTCAAGCGGGATACGATGGTAAGGGTCAATGGCGCCTAAAAGACGCCGCGGATGCGGACACTATCTGGGCTGAAATGGTCGAGTTTTTACAAAAGGATGCGCAGCACAGCATTATTTGCGAAAAGATGATCCCGTTTGAGCGCGAAGTATCTGTGATCGGTGCCCGTGATCACCAAGGCAACCTGGCCATCTATCCGGTAACCGAAAACGAACATACCAATGGTGTACTGACTCTGTCGGTGGCCGGTTTGGTAAATGACAGTGTGCAGCAGCAAGCCATTGATGCCTATCGCAAATTGGCTAATGAGCTTGACTATGTTGGGGTATTGGCCATTGAGTTCTTCGACGTCGACGGCCAGCTTCTCGTTAACGAAATAGCCCCTCGCGTGCACAACTCAGGGCACTGGACGCAACAGGGTGCCTACAGCTGTCAGTTTGAAAACCATGTGCGTGCCGTAGCCGGTCTTCCTTTAGGCGATACCGAGTTATCGCGCCCAAGTGCGATGATCAATGTGCTGGGTCAGGCGGCTATTCCGGCCGAGGTGCTAAGCGTTGCACAAACCCGTAGCCATTGGTATGGCAAGGGTGTGAAGCCGGGTCGTAAGATGGGTCATATTAATGTCAGTGCAGATACCTTGCATGCTCTGGGTCAGCGCCTGGCAGAGTTAGCAGCGCACCTTCCCGAGGAGCAATACCCGGGCGTCGCGGCCATGGCTCAGCGACTTATTCTAAATTAAGCGATAATTTAGGTGAATCCATAAAAACCGAGCAACAGCTCGGTTTTTTTACCTCTTTTAATTACAAAGTCAAAGCCTTAGCTGCTACCATAATGGCCTTGTACCAATTTTATTAGTTTCATGGGTACAAGCCTTCTTTCGTCAGCTTATATGGAACCCAGTATGAAAGTACAATGTCGGGCTTTTTCTCTTGTCAGCACGTTATTGATCAGCGTTGGCGCTGTGAGCGCCAACACCTCTTCGGCGCTTCAATCTCTGGCCTCACAGTCAGCGCCGAGCATACGCATCGCAACCTTTAATGTGAGTATGGACGGCTCTAATTACAGTAAACACTTTACCTCACTCACCGAGTCTCCATTGCCTCAGTTACTGGCCGAGGGCACTCACCCACAAATCCATAATATTGCGACCATTATTCAGGCCGTGCGCCCGGATGTGATTTTACTCAATGAATTTGATTTCACCGCTGACTGGCAAAAAAATGCAGCGTTATTTCAGCAACATTTCCTCGGCCAGGCACATGATGAGTATCAGGGAATTAGTTACCAGTACAGCTATGCGGCACCAGTGAATACCGGGGTTGCCAGTGAGTTTGATTTCGATGGGGATGGCAAAAAAAGCGGCATAGCCGGTGATGCCTATGGTTTTGGCTTTTATCCCGGCCAATACGGCATGCTGTTGTTGAGCCGCTTTCCCATCGATAACGAAGCGGTGCGAACCTTCCAACATCTGCCCTGGCATACGCAAACGGGGGCTGTGGGCCCTACACTGAACGGCCAAGCCTTCTATGATCAACAAACCTGGCAGGCCGCACGCCTAAGTTCCAAGTCGTTTTGGGATATTCCATTGACGATTAACGGCCAGCGTTTGCATATTCTCGCTTCGCATCCAACGCCGCCTGTGTTTGACGGCCCTGAAGACAGAAATGGTCTGCGTAATTTTGCTGAGATTAAGCTATTGGCGGACTATATCGCTACGGATGTCCCCGATTACCTTATTGATGACAAGGGTCGCCGCGGCGGTTTACAAGGAGCGGGGCGCTTTGTGATCCTCGGTGATTTAAATGCAGCGCCGCAAGGGCCAAAGGCGCGTCCCGCGGCCATTAATCAGGTCTTAGAGCATCCTAAGGTAGACAGCGGTGTAACGCCTCAGAGCAAAGGCGGTGCCGAGTCGGCAACCGAGTCATACGCCAAGTATTATACCGCCAGTTGGCAGGCTCGCGCCGACTATGTGCTGCCTTCTAAGCAGGGATTACGTGCGCTCGAAGGCGGCGTTTACTGGCCGGCAAAAGGCGAAGCAGGTTATGAATTGGTGCGCGATAGGAGGCTCTCTTCGGACCATCGTCTGGTTTGGCTGGATGTGCAGATACTTACAAATGAATAAACGTAATTGTTCAAATTATGGTCTATATTTATAGGGAACAGGTTCATAGCTTGTTTTATTGCTAGCGCAGAGTTTTGGTCAGCAACACTTGCTGACCTTTTTTTGTGCCGTTATTCGCCTCGTTAAGCGCGTATTTAATCTAAAACACCTGTCTTTATTGTCGAGTTTTTGCTTAAATCTTGGCACCTGCAATTTCAATACTAATAATTATGTTTCATAAAACTGTGCTAGCGGCCACCGTTGCTTCTAGCTTTATCCTCGCGGGCTGTCAAAGTACGGCGTCACAAAGTGATGCTCCGACTAGCCTTGAGTCCAGCACGATTGAAAAACAACAAGTATCGACTCCTGCTAAACCAGGCTCTATTGCCATCACCTTAGAGCAGGCGATGGCCCATCCCGATTGGTTGGGTAATCAGCCCGAAGGTGCATTTTGGCGCGCCGACTCAGGTGCGGTGATCTATAAGCAGAAACAGCAGGGCAATGAACTAAGAGATCATTATGTTCAAGTGCTTGGCGACGATGCAGTCGTGGTGCCTTTAAAAGAGCTTCATACTCTGGGCGCTGACGGTGCGGTCATGAGCAAAGATAAGCGTCTTCAGGCTTATGTTTTTGAAGGGGATATCTTTGTTAAGGACATGGTTAACAATACCCTGATCCAAATTACCAAGACCTCTGCCTTTGAATCTAAGCCACAGTTTTTAAATGATAACTCTTTGGTATACAGAGTCGGCAACCTGTTTATGCAGGTTGATTTAAGCACAGGTCAGCGCAGCGAGCTGGTGAACCTTAAGCTTGAAGACACGCCGGTGAAGGTGAGCGAGCCGACCAGCTACATTGCCAAAGAGCAGCATAAGCTGATCGACTATGTGGCCTTGCAGTTAAAGAATAAAAAAGATGCCGCTGCACGCCAACAAGCGCTGATGGATGAAAATGACTCGGTCATCGATGCCAGTATCTACCTGGGCGAGAACAAGCGCTTAGTGGATGCCCAGCTATCACCGGATGGCACCAAGCTTATTGTGGCCCTAACCGACACCCGCAGCTGGCGTGGTGAAGGCGATATCATGCCTAACTACATCACCGATGATGCCGGTATCGATGCGGTTCCGGCTCGTCGTCGAGTGGCCGATGCCAAGCCGCAGGAAACCGAACTGGTGTATATCGACCTGGACAACAAGCAAAAGTCGACCTTGACCTATAACACCCTGCCAGGTTGGGATGAAGATGTTTTGGCCGAGGTTAAGGCTGAAAACTATGCCCGCGAAGGCAAAAAGTACACATCTGAAAAGAAGCGCCGTGAAATCAATTTGATGATGGACTGGGGCTGGGATCAAAGTGCTATCCAATGGAACAACGCCGGTACTCAGGTCGCGGTGATGCTGGAAGCCTGGGATAACAAAGACCGCTGGATTGCCACCGTTGATTTCAATGGTAAAAAGCTGGTTAATCAGCACCGTTTACATGATGATGCCTGGGTCAACTACACCTTTAATGATTTTGGTTGGTTCAACAACAGTGACACCTTGTACTACCTATCCGAGCAATCGGGTTACAGTCATATCTATACCAAGGCGCTCGATGGTAAGGCGACTCAGCGCACCAGCGGTGCATTTGAGGTGTCTAACCTGACGCTCAGCGACGATGATGCCTACCTGTACTTTAAGGGTAACAAAAAGCACCCGGGTATCTATGAAATCTATCGCCTGGCGTTACAAGGCGGTGAGGTTGAAGCGCTGACCGACCTTAACGGCATGACGGACTATGTACTTAGCCCGGATCAGAGCAAACTGTTGCTGACGCACTCGACCATTATGAATCCACCTGAGCTATTTGTGATGGACGCGGCCCCTAAGGCCGAGGTAACGCAACTGACTCACACGGTATCCGAGCAGTTTAAGGCCACCAAACTAGTAGCGCCGCAAATTGTTGCCGTACCATCAAGCCACGGCGAGCAGCCTGTGTATGCCAAGGTGTATTACCCAAGCGACTACCAAGAAGGTGAAAGCGGTAAGACCCGTAAGGCAGTGATCTTCAACCATGGTGCCGGTTATCTACAAAACTCACACTTTGGTTGGTCCGGTTATTTCCGTGAATTTATGTTCCATTCATTACTGGCCAGTGAAGGCTATGTGGTCATGGATATGGATTACCGGGCATCAAAAGGCTATGGCCGTGACTGGCGTACTGCCATTTATCGTCAGATGGGTACACCGGAGACCCAGGATTTGCTTGACGGTATTCAATGGATGGCTGAGCATGCCAACGTTGATACCGGCGCCGTGGGCACCTATGGTGGCTCATACGGTGGCTTTATGACCTTTATGGCTCTATTCACCGCGCCAGATGCATTCCAAGCCGGTGCTGCACTGCGTCCGGTCAGCGACTGGGCTCATTATAATGCGCCATACACCTCGAACATCCTTAACCATCCGGATGTGGATCCCATCGCCTATGAGCGTAGCTCGCCGATTTATTTCGCCGAGGGCCTACAAAAGCCATTACTGATCAACGCGCCCATGGTGGATGATAATGTGTTCTTCCAGGACGTAGTGCGTCTGGTACAGCGCTTTATCGAGCTGGAAAAAGAAAACTTTGAGACGGCCATCTTCCCTGTGGAGCCGCACGGCTTTATCCAACCTTCAAGCTGGTTAGACGAATACCGTCGTATCCATAAGCTGTTTAAAGAAAACCTATAGTGGTTGAGTGTTAACAGCATAAAAAAGCCCGGGTCTCCCCGGGCTTTTTTATTTGCTTCTCTAGATAAGCTAATTTACTGGCGAGCGCGATGCCTTTAACCAGTGCAATGCGGCCAGCGCCACACCGCCTATAACGCCAAATAAATGCGCTTCAATGGCCACCCGGGAGGCGATGAGGGTTTCTAAGTCGGCACTGGCGCCGATAAACTGCTCATAGCCCACCTTGACCAATACGCCTAACAACAAGAGGTAACCGGTTTTCTCGCCGCTGCGAATATCCCTCAGTGCGCCATAAACTAATAAACCGTGTAAGGTGCCGCTTAGGCCCACATAAATATCGATGTTGTCGGCAAACAAATAAATAAGCCCGGTGCACCCCACTGATATGCTCACGACCGCCAGCCAATAGCCGCGAACCGTAAAAAAGTGACCATGGAGTAGCCACAGTGCACCGACCCCGGCCATATTCATTAATAAATGGGCACCATTACTGTGACTAAAATTGCCACTGAGCAGTCGGTATATTTGCCCTTCATTAATGGCAGCGCGATCAAACTGTAACAGGGGGTTAAGGTCGAATACCATGATCAGGGTGCAGAATATGATCAGGGCTAAAGGCGCAAACAGGGTCGACTTTTTAAACAAGGATTGAAACATAGGGCGATAATCTATTATTTTTTGCGTATTGTGCCCGTTTATACCAATTCTGTTAAGTATGTGATCAGATATAGCGCTGGATAAATGATATGCTCACAAGGCGGAGTTTTTTCTTATGTAGTTATTCTACATAGAAAAATCCCAACACAGTGAGCATGATATTTAGCCCGCTAGAATGATTAGCTATTTAAGTGAATTGGTATTTCCCTTAAGATGCCAATCTTAAACAAGACAATGGACCCTGGCATTTTTATGACTTTTTCTAAATCCCTGCTGATCCTTGCAGCCTCTCTTTTTCTTACTATCGGCTGCGTTACCACAGAACAACCCGGTGCCACCAAACAGGTACTCGCTGATAGAGAACCCGAAGCTACCACCAGTATCGTCACTAAGCACCAGGTTGTCGGTGATAAGTACATGGTCGCCGCCGCGAATCCCTATGCGGTAAGGGCCGGCGAAGCGGTCTTGGCCAAAGGCGGTAGTGCCATCGATGCGGCCATTGCCGTGCAATTGGTCTTGACCTTGGTTGAGCCACAATCATCGGGTATAGGCGGCGGTGCCTTTATTATGCACTATGACGGTCAAGGGCGTCAGTTAACCACCTTTGATGGTCGAGAAACCGCACCACAGGCGGCTACCCCTGAGTTATTCCTTGACGCCGAGGGCAAGGCGGTACGCTGGATAGATGCGGTTGTCGGTGGTCGCTCTGTGGGCGTACCTGGGGTGATGAAAGCCCTGGCCGACGCGCATGCAAGATATGGCACCCTGGCCTGGGAAGAGCTGTTCGGTGATGCCATTGCCTTAGCCGAGCAGGGGTTCGAAGTGTCTCCGCGACTGCATAACCTGCTGTCCCGACGCATAAACCCGGGCGTTGAGAAATTACCTGCGGCGAGCGAGTACTTTTTCCCCGGCGGTGAGCCCCTTGCAGCGGGCACCATTCGCAAAAACCCGCAACTGGCGGCCTTATATAGACAGATGGCCGAGCAGGGCGTTGCGGCGTTTTATCAGGGTGATAACGCCGCCGCCATCGCCAATGCCGTGCAGCATAGTGAAGTGGCACCAGGGCTGTTAACCACCGCGGATATTCAAGCTTATCAAGCCAAAGAACGGGCTCCTATTTGCGTTGGCTACCATGGTTACCGCGTGTGCTCCATGGCGCCGCCGAGCAGTGGCGGTATGGCGGTACTGCAAATTCTAAAATTGCTGGAGCACAAAAACCTAAGTCAGTACCCGGCTAACGACCCTGAGGCGCTGCATTATTTCACTCAGGCCTCGCGGTTGGCCTTTGCAGACCGTAATGTCTATATGGCGGACCCGGATTTTCAGCCTGTCCCCACTCAGGCCCTGATGGACACCGCTTATTTGGACAAGCGTGCGACGCTTATCGGTGAGCGCGACCAAAAGCAGCGTCATGGTAACCCGGTTGTGGGTCTAAGCTATGCCGAGGATGACGCTTTTGAGCTCCCAAATACCAGCCATATTTCCATTGTTGATGCCAAGGGCAATGCCGTGTCCATGACCACCTCAATTGAAATGGCCTTCGGCTCGACCGTGATGGTTAATGGGTACTTGTTAAACAACCAACTCACCGATTTTGCGCTCTCGCCTAAACGTGATGGTAACTACGTGCAAAACCGTGTTGAGGGCAAGAAGCGCCCCCGAAGCTCGATGGCACCGGTGATGGTGTTTAATGACGACGGCTCACTGCGCCTGGTGATAGGCTCTCCCGGCGGCAGCCGTATTATAAATTATGTGGCGCACAGCATCATCGGCGTGCTCGATTGGGGACTAACGGCACAACATGCCATTAATATGCCGCGTCTGACTAATCGCAACGATCTGACTACCTTGGAGCAGGGCACCGAATTGGCAAAGCTTAAGGCGCAATTTGAGTTGCGTGGCCATGAGGTGCGCATCGGCGACTTAAACTCAGGCCTACATGCGGTGGAGGTGATTGACGGCAAACTCTACGGCAGCGCCGATCCTCGACGTGAAGGCATTGCTCTGGGTCAGTAGGGCGTCAATGTTAATATAAATTCATGGGCTTGTTGGTTAATTGCTAACAAGCTCAAAAACTGGGAATGAATACGTAATCTAACCGATTTGGGTTTGCAATTTGAGCCCAAGGGGCAATAATATCAGGCAATTGTATTCTGCGCTAAGTAGGCATCATGACTGATAAATCATCCGCATCTCAAACACAATCCAGCGATCCAAATTATCTTTATATTCCTTATTCCGGCCCCACTCTGTTAGAAACGCCTTTATTAAACAAAGGCAGTGCATTTACCCAGCGTGAGCGTGAAAGCTTTAACCTGGCTGGCTTACTACCGCCACGCTTTGAAACCATCGAAGAGCAAGTCGAGCGTTGTTATCAGCAGTATTCGAGCTTTCGTGACAACCTAAACAAGCATATCTATCTGCGTGCCATTCAAGATAATAATGAGACCCTGTATTACCGTTTGGTGCGTGATCATATCGAAGAGATGATGCCCATCATCTACACGCCAACCGTGGGTGATGCCTGTGAGCAGTTCTCCGATATTTACCGCAGTTCTCGTGGTCTTTTTATTGCCTATGAAGACAGGCACAATATCGACGATATTCTCCGTAATGCCACCAAGGGCAAGGTCAAGGTCATAGTAGTGACCGACGGTGAGCGTATCTTGGGTCTGGGCGACCAGGGGATTGGGGGTATGGGTATTCCTATCGGTAAACTTTCCCTGTATACCGCCTGTGGTGGCATTAGCCCGGCCTATACATTGCCAGTGATGCTGGATGTGGGCACCAATAATGAGAAATTATTGAACGACCCCATGTACATGGGTGCCCGCCATCCACGTATCAGCCAGGCGGAATACGACGAGTTTCTTGATCTCTTCATCAAAGCGGTTAAACGCCGCTGGCCGAATGTGATGTTGCAGTTTGAAGACTTCGCGCAACCTAATGCCATGCCATTGTTAAAACGCTATCGCGATGAGATCTGTAGCTTTAATGACGATATACAGGGTACCGCCGCGGTGACCGTAGGTACCTTATTGGCCGCTTGTCGCGTCAAGGGCACGAAATTAAGCGAGCAAAAGGTAGTGTTCGTTGGCGCTGGCTCTGCAGGCTGTGGTATTGCCGAGCAGGTGATCAGCCAAATGGTGTCAGAAGGCATTAGCGATGCCCAGGCGCGTAGTCAAATCTTTATGGTTGACCGTTTTGGTCTGCTCAGTGAAGGCATGGAAGGCTTGCGTGATTTCCAGCAGGCACTAATGCAGTCTCAGGATAATCTAGCACAGTGGAAATACAGCGGCGATTATCCGTCCTTATTGGATGTGATGCACTGCGCCGAGCCGGGTATTTTAATCGGGGTGTCAGGTCAGCCTGGCCTCTTTACCGAGCAGGTTGTGAGTACCATGGCCGAGAATAATCCTCAGCCGATTATTTTCCCGCTGTCTAACCCATCGAAACAGGTAGAGGCGCACCCACAGGATGTGCTTAACTGGACCAATGGCGAGGCCATTATTGCCACCGGCAGCCCGTTCGGTACTATTAACCATGAGGGTAAGGATTACACCATTCCCCAGTGTAACAACAGCTATATCTTCCCGGGCATCGGCCTTGGCGTGATTGCCATTAAAGCCAAGCGCATTAGCGATGAAATGCTGATGGCCGCCAGCGAGACCTTGGCGTCGAGTTCGCCGTTAGCCAACTCAGGGATGGGCAGCCTGTTGCCGCCTTTGACTCAAATTGAAGCCTTATCTAAACGTATCGCTTTTGCCGTTGCCAAAGTCGCCATCGAGCAGGGTGAGGCGCTGGAGGTCAGTGATGAAGATATCATTAAGGCCATAGACAAAAACTACTGGCATCCCGAGTATCGCAACTATAAGCGTGTGAGTATTTAATCGACGCCTTTCCAGCAAACGCCGCACCCCTTGTGCGGCGTTTTTGCGTTGAAGGAAGGGTTAGATAAGACCAAATACAGTGCCTTTTGGGTTGGCTTTATTAATAATGATGTTAGATAAGTATGCAGCGCGCATGGATATTGATGGCGTTAGCAGGGAGTTTAGTGAATTTTGAATTGGCAGCAATTAGTCGATAATCGCCAGCGTTTTTTCTGGGTTTTGCAAATCGCAGGATGGATAGGCTACGCCCTGGTTAATTACATCGGCTCCAAGGTCTTCGAAATGCGTGATATTTACGTGTTCGTGATCTTGCTTAATGCCTATGCCGGGTGCCTGATGACGGTGCCGCTGCGCTATTTGTACCGCCGGGTGTGGAATGCCAAACCCTGGATTTTGGTGCTGGTGGTGTTTGGGGTGTCCTATATCACCGGAACCCTGTGGTCCGTGGTACAAAAGTTTAACCTATGGGAAATTTATCGCCACGGGTATAGACCCGACGAATGGTTTTACTACTTCCAGCAAGGCCTGGATTCGGTTTATATCATTTTATGTTGGAGTGGTTTGTATTTCGGGATCAAATACTATCAGTTGCTTCAGGGAGAGCGGCAAAAGGCGCTCAAAGCCAATACCATGGCCCATGAAGCGCAATTAAAAATGCTGCGTTACCAGTTAAATCCGCATTTTTTGTTTAATACTCTTAATGCCATATCGACCCTGATCTTGGTTGAGGAAAACAAGGATGCAAACAAAATGGTGTCCCGTTTGAGTGACTTTTTGCGCTACACACTCAACACCGACCCCATAAAAAAAGTGGCGTTAGAGCAAGAGCTGCACGCCCTGAGTCTATATTTAGATATTGAGCGGGTGCGATTTGACGACCGCTTGGCTGTACAGATGGATATCAGCGACGAGGCCAGAGAAGCCTTGGTGCCAAGCCTTATCCTACAGCCGTTAATTGAAAACTCGTTGAAGTATGCCATCGCTCATATGACCCAAGGGGGTGTGATCAGCGTTAAGGCTCAGGTGTTTGCCAAGGAGTTGTTGCTTGAGGTCAGCGATA
This sequence comes from Pseudoalteromonas sp. BDTF-M6, assembly GCF_018334135.1. NCBI lineage: Bacteria > Pseudomonadati > Pseudomonadota > Gammaproteobacteria > Alteromonadales > Pseudoalteromonadaceae > Pseudoalteromonas > Pseudoalteromonas sp. BDTF-M6. The sequence continues at coordinate 752,777 of NZ_JAGXTQ010000001.1, read as the reverse complement.
ATGGACCGGGTACCGAGCTTAAAGACGGGCAGCTGCTTAATGCCGGTGGTGTTGGTATCGCCAACACCAAGGATAGATTAAAGACACTTTACGAGAACAATTATTCATTTGTATTATCAGGGAATACGCCGACCGGTTTAACCGTCAACATTCGTATCCCTTATGAGAAGGCAGTAACAGAGTGAGTACCATTAAAACCCTGATCGTCGACGATGAGTCGTTAGCTCGCAAGGGCCTGGCTGTGCGTTTGGCCCAACTCGATAACATCGAAGTGGTTGAACAATGTGCCCAAGGCAGCGATGCAGTGGCCCTGTGCCAGGCGCAAACGATTGATTTGGTCTTTTTGGATATTCAGATGCCAGGAATGAACGGCTTCGAGGTCGCGGATGCGCTTGCGCACTTGCCCGCCGAGAAGCAACCCCTAGTGGTGTTCGTTACCGCCTTCGATCGCTATGCCGTGCAGGCCTTTGAAGTACATGCGCTCGATTATGTGCTCAAACCTGTGGATGACGAAAGACTAAAACAGGCGGTGGAAAAAGTGCAATCACATCTAAAAACACAACAAGATAACCTTCATAAGAAAAAGCTTGCCAGTTTCGTTGCCGGGATCACCGGTAATAACTGCGAAGAAATTCTTAAGAAACTCGCCAGTGGTGATAGCTTGGAAACCAAGCGTTATCCGGAATCTTTGGCGGTGAAAGAGCAGGGTGAGATCATCCGCGTGCCCACCAACAGCATTCAATGGGTAGACGCCGCAGGCGATTATATGTGTCTTCATTGTGGTGATGGACAAACCCATATCCTGCGTAAAACCATGAAAGAGTTGGAGCGCGAGCTCGACCCCAGCTTATTTGTGCGCGTTCATCGCAGTGCCATCGTCAACTCCAAACAGATCAGCAAACTGGTGACTCAGGTCAGTGGCGAATACCTTTTGGTGTTGAGCAATGGCCAAGAGCTGAAGGTGAGTCGTAGCTACCGCGATAAGGTGAAGGCGGCGTTAGCTAATTAATAGCAAGCGCCTTGTCAAAATTTTAGACCTTATTAAAAGCGAGACCTGAGTGCTCGCTTTTTTGTTGTGCTAAGGCTGTGAAATGGTCGCTGTCGGGTAAATGTCGGGAAGCTTTCGTACCTGACAGTGTTAATATTCGTCCAATCTTCACTTTGACATGGATAAGCAGTAAGAGGCAGGCAATGAATTTGAAACAATTACGTTTGAGTCGACAATTATCGCAAGAGCAATTGGCACAGATGTCCGGGCTCAACGTGAGAACGGTGCAAAGGATAGAAAGTGGTGCCAATGCGAGTTTAGAGTCTCAAAAGTGCCTGGCTGCTGCACTCAATGTCGATTTAGCTACATTGAATCAGGAGAAAGTGATGATAGATAGAAGCTCAGAGAACTGGAAAAACCTGCCTTTGTTTTTAAGGGTTTGGTTCGTCTTTAATTTTTTGCAATTGAGGCCAACACGGCGCTCGGCTCATAATGTTGAGCGACTCAGTCATGTGTGTGGCTACCTTTTTTGCTTCTTGGGTGTTATGAATGAAGCCGCGTTGATTGGTGGTTTGATCATGCTGACGTCGGGCTATTTATTTACCTTGTTAAAATACCAAGGTGATAAATACCAAATCTGGTATGAGCGAAGCGACAAGGCATACGCCGAAGGATAACAAAGGGGCCGTTTACACGGCCTTTATTGTGCTAAGTTCAAAGGCGATATTCTTTGAGTCGCGCTACGAAGTTCACATTGCGGGCCTGGGTATCCGAGGTGTCGCTAAGTGCAGTGGTCGTCACTTGGGCGTTTTCAATGCCGACCATGATGCCGGTATTTCCAAGCTCTATTTGCTTAACCGCCTCGACTCCCAATTGGGTGGCCAGTATTCTATCGCCGGCCACGGGGGCACCGCCACGCTGAACATACCCTAAAATGGCGCTGCGACTATCGACTCCAGTGAAGTCACTGAGTTGCTCGGCCAGCTCTTGGGCGCTGATACTTAACGAATGCTCTGCCATCACCAGCACATAGCTGTGCGCCGCATCCTGGGCTAGCGATAACGCGACATCTTGCTTCAACTGGGCAATAAATTGCTGCTCATCGTCAATGAGCTCTTTGCAGATGATCTGTTCAGCACCGCTGGCCAAACCCGCTTCCATGGCAATAATGCCGCAATCGCGTCCCATCACTTCGACCACAAATGTACGTTCGAACGCTTGCGCCGTATCGCGAATTTTATCGATGCAGCCGAGCGCGGTGTCTATGGCCGTGTAAAAGCCTATGGTCGCGTCGGTGCCATTGATATCGTTATCTATGGTGCCGGGAATGCCAATAATTTGTCCCGACCAGTGTGCGCTAAGTGCCTCGGCCCCCTTGAAGCTGCCGTCTCCGCCGATCACGATCAGGGCATCAACATGGCATTTTCGTAAACTGTTGGCCGCCTGGAGAATACCTGACTCCGTGTGCATCGCCGGACAACGGGCGGACTTAATAATGGTTCCACCGCGATGAATTATATCGTTGACTTGATGGGCACCGAGCTCGGTGTAATTTTCGTCAATGAGGCCGTTATAACCTCCGTGGTAACCAATTACCTGGTAATTGCACGAGAGCGCTTTGAGAGTGATGGCGCGGATGGCGGAGTTCATTCCGGGGGCATCGCCCCCGGAAGTGATCATTGCTATACGTTTTTGTTTAGACATAAGTCTTTGCGTGTGTTGCTAAAACCTATGTTAACTATTTATTGAACGGTGACAATTTTCAAGGTATTTGTGGCACCAACGGTTTCCATCATGTCGCCGTGGGTGAGGATCACGGTATCACCTTGCTGCAGATCGCCCAGTTCAACCAAGCGAGCAAGCGCCTGACTGGCAATCTCTTCCTTCTCATATTGGCTTGAATCAAAGTGCACCGGGTAGACACCGCGATATAACGCAGACTGTCCCAGGGTTTGCTGGTGACGTGATAGCGAATAGATGGGCAGACCCGACGAAATACGCGACATCAGCTTGGCCGTGTTACCGGACTCGGTCAGGGCGACGATGGCTTTAACCGTGCCTAGGTGGTTGGCCGCATACATGGCCGAAAGGGCAATGGTTTCGGCGTTGTCGGCAAACATGCTATCGAGACGGTGTTTGGAAATATGTGTTTCTTTTTGCGATTCGGCACCCAAACAAACGCGCGCCATGGTCGCAACCGTTTGCTCCGGGTAGTCACCGGCCGCAGTTTCGGCAGAGAGCATGACCGCATCTGTGCCGTCCAATACTGCGTTGGCCACGTCCATCACCTCGGCGCGGGTCGGCATCGGATTGTCTATCATAGACTCCATCATTTGCGTGGCGGTGATCACCACACGATTAAGCGAGCGGGCACGATTGATGATGGTTTTTTGTTTACCCACCAGCTCGGCATCGCCAATTTCCACCCCCAGATCACCACGGGCCACCATGACCGCATCGGAAGCGAGAATGATATCGTCGATGGCTTCAACGCTTTCGACCGCTTCGGCGCGCTCTATCTTGGCCAGCAATTGCGCCTTAGAGCCCGCTTTTTCGGCCAAAGAGCGTACATAGCGCATATCTTCCCCAGAGCGTGGGAAAGACACGGCGATATAATCAACGCCAATGTCGGTGGCGGTGATCAGGTCTTCTTTGTCTTTATCGGTAAAGGCCGGTGCCGTTAAGCCGCCGCCTAGGCGGTTAATGCCCTTATTGTTCGACAGCACGCCACCGACTTTGACGATACAGTGGACCTTGTTGCCTTCAACATGGTCAACAGTTAGTTGAATAAGGCCATCGTTTAATAACAGCAGGTCGTCGCTTTTTACATCCTGAGGTAGTTCTTTGTAGTCGATTCCGACGCCGTTGATGTCGCCTTGATCTGGGCCTAAGTCCGCATCAAGAATAAATTTTTCGCCCTGGGTGAGGGTAACCTTGCCATTCTTAAAGGTGGAAACACGAATTTTAGGGCCTTGTAAATCGGCAAGAATGGCGACGTGAACACCTAAGCGGCTGGCAATATCGCGTACCGCATCGGCACGTTGCTGATGGTCGGCGGCTTTACCATGGGAAAAGTTTAAGCGCACCACATTAGCGCCGGCGCGGATGATTTTTTCTAGATTATTGTCTCTGTCCGTTGCCGGACCAAGGGTGGCCACGATTTTTGTACGTCTAAGCATTAAAGTCTCCCGTAGGCGTATTTGCTTTTATAGCATGGTAGCAAACTCTGGCTTGATTACAGCTTGGAGTCCGCTTTTTACTTATTTTTTACTATTTATGTTTCGGTAGTATGACACCGGTGTCAGATGCAGTCAATTGTGCTATAATCGCCAGCTGACTCCTTTATGCAATGATATTGGGCTAATTTGATATAATTCCAAGGCGGGGATTGAATGGTGCATAGTTTTCCCTATAATGCCCGCCGTAATCAGGTTATACACCCAATTTTTAAAGGTGGTCAATCCAAGCGCCGGGCACAGACACGCTAACAGGTGAATATTTGTCAGCGAGTTAGGCTCTTACGCTAACATTATTATGTTGTTGCACCCATGGGTGTTCTAGACCAGTCACACGTTTATACCGAGGAGGAAACTCGATGCAAGTAGCATTAGTAGGTCTGGGAGTGATGGGCAAAAATCTTGCTTTGAACTTAATCGAAAAAGGGCTCACGCTCGTTGCTTATGATAAAAATCCAGACGCTGGTGAAGAATTACTAAGCTGCGCCAAATCGCAAGGAACGGCCGATCGCTTGCATATCGTCTCCGATCTTCATGATATGGTGCGTCGTTTAGAAGCGCCACGCTCCATCCTCTTGTTGGTGCCTGCCGGTGAACTGGTTGACCGTGTGTGTCAGGACCTGGTTGATGCGGGTGTGAGCAAAGATGACATCATCGTCGACTGCGGTAACAGTAATTACAAAGACGGTATTGCCCGCAAACTGAAATATCAGAATAAATTTGAATTCGCCACCATGGGTATCTCCGGTGGTGCCGAGGGTGCTCGCCATGGTCCGGCAATGATGGCCAGTGGCTCAGAGGGCGGCTGGGAGCGCATCGAGTCTTCCTTTGAAAAAGTAGCGGCCAGCTACAATGGCGAGTCTTGTTTTGCCCGTGTGGGCCAATCCGCCAGCGGCCATTTTGTAAAAATGGTACATAACGGCATCGAATATGCGTTGATGCAGTTAATCGCCGAGGTTTACCAATTATTGCGCCTGGGCGCGGGTAAGACCCCACAGCAAATCGCCGAAATCTTCGATGCCTGGTCAGAAGGCGAACTCAACAGCTATCTACTGGCTATTTCCAGCCATATTCTTAAACTGGAAACCACAGAAGGCACTGCCTTAGTCGATTTAATCGACAACAAGGTTGGCGCCAAGGGCACGGGCTTGTGGACGGCGCAAAATGCCTTGGAATTGGGCATTGCCGTGCCTTCCTTGGTTGCTGCGGTACAAGCGCGTCACCTGACTAATACCGGTGACACCCATGCGGCAAAAGAAATGACCTATGCCGCTAAGGCAACAGAAAGCATTGATATCGACCTGGACGAGCTAAAAGATGCCTTCCACCTGGCGAGTCTGCTCTGTTATCGCCAGGGTCTGGCGCTGATCAAAGGTGCATCACGCGCCCATCAGTGGAAAGTCGATCTCGCTAAAACCCTGCAAACCTGGCGTGCCGGCTGTATTATCCGCGCCGATTACCTCGACCAAATTGCCCAAGGCGTAGAGTTTATCGATACTTTGGATACGCAAGTGAAAGCTCTGCGTCGCATCAGTGGTGCTGCGGTTAGCACCGGCCTTGCATTCCCTGTGCTGAGCGCCACGCAAAACTATTTGGCGACCTTAAGCACGCCGAGCAATGGTCACCTGGTGCAGGCGCAACGCGACTACTTTGGGGAGCACGGTATTAAAACGCACAGCGGTGAGGTGTGCCACCTGACGGACCTAGTTGAGATAGATGCCAAGGTTCGTTAATAGCCAAGACTAATCGAAATGATTAAAGGCTAAAAAGCCCCGCATTAGCGGGGCTTTTTGTTTCGCTTCTTATTCGCCGTTAACGGCTTAATTCACCGCGCAGATTGTCCTGCATAAGGTGGCGAATGCTTTGTGTTGAAATCTGCTTACTCAACAAATAATGCAGCTTGGTTAAACAGGCCTCTAAGGTCATATCGAAACCGCTGATAACGCCCACGTTCAACAGCGCATTGCCGGTGGCATAACCACCCATATTAACCTGACCCTGTAAGCACTGGGTGAGGTTGATAATCACAATACCGCGCTCATTGGCATTGGCTAACAGCTCCAAAAACTCATGGTTTTGCGGTGCGTTACCGACACCAAAGCTCAATAAAATGAGTGCCTTAATATCGTCGTTAATGATAGAGCCAACCACATCGGCGCTGATCCCAGGGTACAGATGCAATACCGCAATGGCTTGCGGGGTAATGCGTGAGACCTGAAGCTCATTGTCGATATAGGGGCTGAGTTGGCCTTCTATCAGACGAATATTGATACCGGCTTTGGCTAGGGGCGCCATGTTCGGAGAGTCGAAGGCGTTAAAACCATCGGCATGGATCTTGGTTGCCCGATTACCTCGAAATAGCTGATTGTTAAAGAATAGGCTCACCTCGGCTATGGGGTAGTTCGCCGCCAAGTACATGGCATTTAACAGGTTAACCTGGCCATCGGAGCGCAGTTGCGACAGGGGGATCTGAGAGCCCGTGACGATCACCGGCTTGGTCAGGTTTTCGAACATAAACGACAGCGCCGACGCCGTGTAGGCCATGGTGTCTGTACCGTGCAACACCACGAAGCCATCGTAGTCATGGTATTTGGCTTGAATATCATCGGCTATCATCTGCCAATGGGCCGGCGACATATCGGAAGAGTCGATGAGAGGGCAATATTCTTCGATATCGAACAGCGGCATTTCATCACGGTTAAACTCGGCACTGTTTTTTACCGTTTCGGTCAGGTAGCCAGCGGCAGGGATAAAGCCCTGACTTGATTTTTTCATGCCTATGGTACCGCCGGTATAGGCGATATAAATACGTTTACGTTTCATAAAAAAGCCCGATAGATGCTATCGGGCTAAGTATACATGCTGTAGCGCCGTGACTAAACGTGGCGCTAGGATTTATTTACGAAAATTAATTCGTTACGGCGCACACCAGACAGCGAGCGTAGATGCCTTCGGGATCATTAAAGGCTTTTAAGGAGCTGACTTGCTGTTCAATTTGCTCAACAAAGTTATCAAACTGCATGGCTGCTCCAACGCTGGCGCTGTGTGGGGCTTGTTTGGCAACCAGAGACTGAACCATAGCATTCCCAAACAGGTTTTGAATGAAGATATCCTGTGGTGATAGCGGCTGCTCAATCAGCTTCACATCATAATGTTTGAGGCTCGCGAGTTTGGCCGCTGCGCTAATGGCTGCCTGTTTGTCACCAAGTTGGTCAACAAGGCCTAATTCTTGTGCCTGCGTAGCAATCCATACGCGTCCCTGAGCTATTTTATCCACCTCTTCAACTGGCAGGCCACGAGACTCGGATACCACCTTTAAGAAGCGAGAGTAGGCGTTTTCAACACTCATTTGAATGGCTTGAGCCAATTTATCATTAAGGCCAAGTAACACAGATGATCCTTTTAGCTCTGTAGTGCCGACGCCATCGGAGTAAACACCTAGCTTTGCGGCGCTGTTTTCAAAGGTCATAATGGTACCGAACACGCCGATAGAGCCTGTGATGGTGCTAGGTGCGGCCCAGATCTCGTTGGCGGCACTGGCAATCCAATAACCACCAGAGGCGGCTACCGAGCCCATGGAGGCGACCACGGGTTTACCTGCTTCTTTAAGGGCGATGACTTCACGGCGAATTAGCTCAGAAGCAAACATGCTGCCACCACCTGAGTCGATACGAAGAACCACGGCCTTAACGCGATCATCGTTACGTGCTTCGCGAAGTAGGGCAGCGGTGCTGTCGCCGCCAATTTCACCGGCTTTACGATGACCATCAACTATGGTGCCTTTGGCCACGATCACCGCCACTTTTTCGGTGAGAGGATTATCCACAGCGATGGGTAGCTTGAAGGTAGCCAGGTAATCATTGAAGCCAATTTGACGGAAGCTGTTGCCTTCATCATCAAGGCCTACCAAGTCGATCAGCTGTTGACGTAGCTCCTGGTTATTTTTCAGGGCATCAACCCAACCGTATTTAAGCGCATATTCGGCGCCGTTGCCGTCTACTTTCTCTAGCTTCGCCAGGTAGGCGTCCAGGGTTTCGTCGAAGTTTGTTTGTTCAAAACCACGTAGGCTCGCAACTTCGTCCTTATACTGCTGCCATAGGTGTGACAGCCACTCTTTATTCGCTTCCTTGGCCGCTTGCGACATATCGTTACGGATCAACGGCTCCACCGCTGATTTAAAGGTACCGACACGGAACACATGTTGGGTGATCTTAAGCTTGTCTAAGGCGTCTTTAAAATACACCGGATAAACACCAAAGCCTTCGATAGACACGCCGCCATAAGGGTGTAGATTAATTTCATCGGCGTGGGCGGCAAGGTAGTACTGGCTTTGGGTGTAATAGTAGCCTGAGGCAATAACCGGCTTACCCTGGGCCTTAAAGGCATCGATGGCTTTAGCTATGGCCGCCAGTTTATTGATATGGGCACCGCCTAGGTTTTGCACATTTAACAGCATGGCTTCTATTCGCTCGTCCTTGGCGGCCTTGTTGATCACATCAACAACATCATCAACCAAGATTTCTGCTGGTTCATCTTGTGCACCCATGGATTGGGCGAGGGCGGTATCGAGAGGGTCTACATAGCGTTTTTGTTCGACCAGGTAGCCATTTAGGTTTAGGTTTAGCACCGAGCCTTTGGGAACCATGATCTCGCCGTCGTCGCTGGTAATTGAAGCAATTACCAGGATAACCAGTACTATGAAGATGATGTTGACCACCAGGCGGCGGGAAAAGTTAATTCCATCCCAGGTGGCTTTTACTACTTTTTTAATCAAAATCAGACCCTTAATATTAAAATCTGCTCTACACCTTGTTTAGACTTCCATATTAGCCCAAAGACTTCAAAATTTTAAACAGAAAAAAGTAACTAAGTGTTTACAGTTATCGCTGCTTAGATCATGGATGCTGTCGAATCTACTTGCCGCTTAAGATAAAAATCGCTACTCTCAAACAGGTATGACCAGATTAGTTAGAAGAGGATAGCCATGCTAGAACAAGCATTAGAATTAGCGCATGGGCAAATACGAAATCGCCTGGTAATGGGCTCAATGCACACAGGTTTAGAAGAAGGGTGGCATAACCGTAAGCGCCTGGCGGCCTTCTATGAGGAGCGTGCCAAAGGCGGCGTCGGGCTTATTATCACCGGCGGCTATAGCCCTAATATTCGCGGTAAGCTCACCCCAATCTCATCGTCCTTTAATACTCTGTTCGATGTAATTAAGCATAAAAAGTACACTCAGGCGGTGCATAAACACGGTGGAAAAATCTGTCTGCAACTGCTCCATGCCGGACGTTATGGCTATCATCCCTTTAACTGTGCACCGAGTGCTATCAAGTCGCCAATTACTCCCTATGCACCCAAGGCCATGACCAAGGGCATGATTAAAAGTACCATTAAGGACTTTGCCAAGAGCGCGCGTCTGGCGCAACAAGCCGGGTATGATGGCATTGAGATCATGGGCTCCGAGGGTTATTTGATCAATGAGTTTATGGCTCCCCATACCAATAAGCGCGAAGATGAATACGGGGGTGATAACAAAGGCCGTATGCGTTTTGCCAGGGAAATCGTCGAGGCGGTGCGCGCACAGGTGAGCGACGAGTTTATTATTGTTTTTCGTTTGTCTGTGATGGATCTCATCCCCAACGGCTCAAGCTCAGAGGAAGTGACCGAGCAAGCCCAGGTGTTAGCCAAGGCGGGCGTCGATATTTTTAATACCGGCATTGGCTGGCATGAGGCGAGGGTACCCACCATCGCCTCCATGGTTCCCCCAGGCGCCTTTCGTGAAGCGTCACAGCGTTTAAAAGCGGCGACCGATAAACCGGTGATCGCGGTAAACCGTATTAACACCCCGGAGATAGCCAATGAAATTCTAAACGCCGGGCAAGCGGACATGATCTCCATGGCACGCCCCTTGTTGGCCGACCCGGAATTGTTTAACAAGTATGCCCAGCAGCGCAGTGAGCAGATCAACATCTGTATTGGCTGTAACCAAGGGTGCTTAGACCATGTTTTCAAAGGCCAGCGCGCCACCTGTTTGGTTAACCCTTTGGCGGGGTTTGAGCTAGATTTAGCGATAGAAAAAGCAGAGAAAAGTAAAAATGTGCTGGTGGTCGGTGCCGGCCCTGCGGGTCTTGCCGCCAGCATCTATTTACGTCAGCGTGGCCATCAGGTCACCTTAATTGAGCGCTCCGATACCTTGGGCGGTCAGTTTAATCTGGCCATGCGCATCCCAGGTAAAGAAGACTTTCAATTGGCACTGAAATATTTCAGTGAAGAGGTGGTGCGTCAGGGCGTACAGCTACATATGAACACCGCCTACGATGCGTCCATGCAAAATGACTACGACGATATCGTCTTTGCCTGTGGTGTGTCTCCGCGGCAGGCAAGCTTCCCTTGTGAAGATGGGAAACGCGTTTACAGCTATGATGAGGTGATCCGCGGCGAAGTCGAGCTTGGATCACGCATTGCCATTCTTGGCGCCGGCGGGATTGGTTTTGACATGGTGGCGTTTTTAACAGAAGAACACCATCAGAGCATTGCCAACTTCAAGGCGCAATGGGGCATAGAGCAGCCCGTTGAGTTACACAAGAGCGACAAGCAACTTTACATGCTTAAACGCAGCAGTGGTCGCTTTGGTGCGGGCTTGGGTAAGACCACCGGCTGGATCCATCGTCAGGTGGCCAAGATGCATGGCGTCGAGCAAATCGCCGATTGCCATTATGAGCGTTTCGATGCCGACGGATTGCACATCAGCGTGGCCGGTACCGCCAAGGTACTGGATGTGGATACCGTGATCGGCTGTATCGGCCAAACCGCGAACGACGGTGAGTTAAAGCAGGCACAGCAGGGCACAGGTAAGGCTGGCCTGCATGTAATAGGCGGCGCCAAATTAGCGGCGGAAATCGACGCCAAACGCGCCATCAAAGAAGCCTTGATGGTGGCCAGGGAGATTTAATTTTCCGCCCTTATAATCGTTAATTTTAATGCCGCCTAAGTGCGGCATTTTTTATGGCTTTAATATTTTTTGTAATAAAAGCAGGGGAATGCGGGTCTTTGTGCTATATCATTAACAGCTTGTTTACTTACAAAGGTTGTACCATGCACACTCGAGTTGCCACTACCCACCAGGAAGCCCCGTTAGGGCCTCTGCAGGCCTTTGATGGCTTAGCGCCCTTGCTTATGCGATTAATTTTGGCGCCGGTGATGATCATCGCCGGGTTTACTAAATTGAATCTCGGCCAAAGTGATTTGCCCTGGACACAACGACTACTCGCCGACCCCAATGTGGTGGCCTGGTTCGGTAACAGCGATTGGGGCTTGGGGTTACCCTTTGCCGATGTGTTTGCGTTTTTGGCGGGTTGGGCGGAGTTTGCCGGCGGCTGGCTGCTCCTGGTTGGGTTGTTTACTCGCTTGGTTGCTATTCCTTTGATGATCACCATGGTGGTGGCGGCCACAACGGTACACTGGGATAACGGCTGGTTTGCCATTACGCCAACGGATACACAAACCAGTCCAGCGCAGGTATTGCACTGGGTTGGCATTGAAGCTGGCAAGGAAAGCCTCGAGAATTCAGCAGCAGCAAAAATGCGATTAGAGGTCATCAAAACTTTGGTCGCAGAGCATGGACGTCCCAGTTATCTCTATGAGCGCGGCAATATCGTTATTCTTAATAATGGTATTGAGTTTGCCGCTATCTATTTTGTTATGTTGCTGTCGCTGTTCTTTGTCGGCGGGGGGCGTTATGTGAGCCTGGATTACTATCTTGTGCCACGAAGACGGCGTACATAAGTCATTTGGGTCTGTTGACCTTTTCTGTTTGTTTCTGCAGCAGTTTGTAGTGAATTTATACAAGGCAGAGCAGGTGTGGTGTAGTTATTCTACACGAGCATGCGATAACACAGTAGAAATACACTACAAGCGCTGCCCTGTGGGTTCATCTAAACGCTTCCTGCTCTTTGTTGCTCACTAATTTACATAGAGTACTATGCTGCATAGCTCGCGTCGCGATCAGAATGCGTTTAGATTGAACATAAAGTAAACCGCAAAGATAAACAGACCCTAGGTTCTCTTATCAGCCTAGGGTGACTGTGGTAGCCTTAGGCAAAAGCACTTAAGAGAAAGAATTGCCCATCATGAATGCAACCGAGCTGTTATTAAATCGCCAATCAGATAGCCAATTATCTTACCCGGGTCCATCGCCACAGCAGATGGAGCTGATCCAACAAGCTGCACTTAGAGTGCCGGATCACGCCAACCTAGCTCCTTGGCAGTTTATTGTTTTAGAAGATGAACAACGGGATGCACTTGGCAGCATCTTTGTCAAAGCTGCGGTCGCCGAAGATATGGGTGAGCGCACCATAGAGCGGGCCGCGACGCTCGTGGATAGAGCTCCCATGGTGATTGTAAGTATCATGAAATACACCCCTCACGACAAGGTGCCGCGCGTCGAGCAAATAGCCAGTGCATCCTGTGCGACCTTCGCCATGCAACAGGCGGCATTTGCACAAGGCTTATCGGGTATCTGGCGTACCGGCGCTTTTGCGCAATCGCCGACAGTGAAGGCCGAGTTGGGGTTGAACGAGGAGGATGAAATTATTGGCTTCTTATACCTTGGCACTCCCACACTCGATTGTCCGAAAAAACGCCGCCACCAGGTGGGTGATTTCTTTTCTTCTGGTATTTAATCTCGCACAGGACGCCGTGCTGATGGAGCGAAAAAGCGGCATCGTCATCTTAGATTAATATTCGCCCATTTATACTCTTTTTTTTGCTTAATTAATCACTTTGAGTGGTTTTTTATACCGTTATTTTTTGTTAGGCTAAGAAATGTACAGAATTGTAACCAACAAAATAATAAGAAGATAAGAGTCGATGGGTAACTTATTCTTAAGAGAAAAAGAGCGCTGGGGATTATGGTCATTTTGGGGTGTGGTCGGCGCTATGCTGACCACGTATGTGGCGATGGCCACTAAGGCGCCTTTATACATTACTCTGAGCGCCATGTGTGTTGTAATATTGGTATCCAGCTGGATGCTCTACAGCAAGCGCTACGATTTCTTGCGCGCCCTTAAGGTCACCGCCTATGTATTGTGTTTTAGTGTACTGCCGGCGTTGACCCTGCTGATTATTCCGGCGACAAAACAACAACGCGGTGAGTTGATCATCCAAAGCCTGCTGTTTGCACTGGTCGCCTTAATTGGCTGTGTGCTTTGTGCACTGGTAGCCAAGCGCCCCAAGCAATACTACTAAATAACAGTGTAAACGCTGGGCACATCGCTTTACTTTTACGGTAATAGCCTTTAGTATGCGCGCCATTGCGGAGAGATGGCAGAGCGGTTGAATGCACCGGTCTTGAAAACCGGCATGGGTTAATAGCCCATCTAGGGTTCAAATCCCTATCTCTCCGCCACCTCATTCTAAAAACCGCCCACGTGGCGGTTTTTTCGTTATAGTGTTTTGGATTCTAAGAGCTTAATGGAGTTTACAAAATGGCAGCACCAATGATGGCAGCACCAATGCGCATATTCTTTTGGCTAGCGTTAGCCTTCTTCTACGCCATGGGCTTGGATGTGGTTAACACCATGGTGCTCGATGCGCAGTTGAACCTGATCGCTCAGTTGGCCAGTTTTGCTGTGTTCAATGCTTTAGTTGCGCACCTGATAGTGAAGTATGAGACACAATTTGCAACCTTGTGTGCGCTCTTGGTCGGATGCCTGGGCGTGATCGGCTGTGGGGTTATCTTATGGCCCTGGTTTATCAATATGCCATATTGGCTGTGGGCTTATTTGATAGTGTCTTTGCTGGTCTTTACCTGGGCATGGCCTTTTGTGGCAAAAAGAATGGCCAATATATCGGCAAACAAATAACTATAGGGGCCGTTTTTAGGCGTAAGCCTGACGTACCGTCTTGAGTATGGTACCCTGTGCCCGAATTTTATATTTTCAAAAAGATGGACGATTTTATGTCTGATAAATTTACTACCCATGCAGATAAAGCCAGCTACGGCATTGGCCTGCAAATGGGCGAGCAACTTAAAGCCAACCCTTTTGATGGACTTAACCTGAACTCAGTATTCGAAGGCATGAAAGATGCGTTCACTGGTGAGAGCTTCCAAGTTGAGATCCCTGAAATTCAAGCTGCTTTCGAAAAGATCAATGCTGAAATTCAAGCACGTCGTGAAGAAGAAGCGAAAGTACTTGCCGCTGAAGGCGAAGCTTTCCTTGCTGAAAACGCAAAGCGCGCGGAAGTAACGGTTACCGAGTCTGGCCTACAGTTCGAAGTAATTGAAGCGGGTTCTGGTGAAAAGCCGACTGCTGAATCAACGGTACGTACGCATTACCACGGTACGCTAGTAAACGGCACCGTGTTCGACAGCTCTTACGAGCGCGGCCAACCTGCTGAATTCCCAGTGGGCGGCGTGATCAAAGGTTGGACCGAAGCATTGCAAATGATGCCAGCCGGTTCAAAATGGCGTTTATACATCCCGCATGACCTTGCCTACGGTGAGCGCGGTGCCGGTGCAGCGATTGCGCCTTACTCAACGCTGATCTTCGATATCGAGCTACTTGAAATTCTATAATTTTAAGTGTGATAAAAAACCCGCTAATTAGCGGGTTTTTTTTGGTTCTAAATTCAGAGCTTAGGCTATTTACGTGCTTCCCAGGCCTTTTTCACACCCCGACACCATAAATAGTCAACTAAAATAAACCCTATCAGTGCAGCCAAAGCGCCACAGACAGCAGAGCCGAGCAAGAAGGCCGGGCCTATGGTGGTCAGGCTATCACTGAGCCATTGCCAACTGGGTTCAAAGTAAAACTCTTGCTGTGGGTGCCCGAGGATCCACGTACCTACCACATAAGAGCAATAGAAAATCGGTGGCATGGTTAGGGGGTTGGTGATCCACACAAGGGCAATGGAAAGCGGCAAATTAACGCGCAAGGGAATAGCGACGGCCGCGGCTAAAATCATTTGAAAGGGAACTGGAATGAACGCAAAAAATAAGCCAACGGAAAAGGCTCCGCGTGCCGAACGTCTATTAAGGTGCCAGAGATTAGCATCATGTAACAGCCGCCCAAAAATACGAAGCGATTTAAGCTGCTTGATCTTATTATGATCGGGTAAGAACCGTTGAATGGTTTTCTTCGCCATTGGATGGGGCCCTGTACATCTATTGCGCTGTGCAGTGGGTTTTCATTCGGCTGTATTTTGTCACTTTTCACCCCGTCACTGCCAGTACTTTTTACAATAATAGCCATATTGCTAGTTATTCGAACAGTAACTGGTTATTTTATCGGCCAGACCCGTGCTTGCCTCTGTGCACTCCTTTATACCTTAGTCTATTTTCAGGTGTTTTATCAGTGGCATGGACCCGAAATTGATAATCGGGTTCGCCACCTAGAGGGGCAGGTACTGGCACTGAGTGAATTGCCGAGCAGCCAGTTTGTCACGCTCAAGCTCACTCACCTTGATAAGTATAAGGTACCTTTTTATCAGAAGGTTATTATTAGCGTTCCGTTGACGACGGAAGTAGATGTGCCCCTGGGCGCTAGGGTCACAGCAACGACTCGGGTACGTGTAAAAAAATGGCGCCTTAACTTCTCCGTGCGCGATGCCCGCATTTACGGCTTTTTACATGGGCCGCACCTGGTCGCCTCAAAGCCCGTAGCCCTTAAAATTACTCAGGCTCCAACGCCAATAGCCCAGCGCTATCGACGTTGGCTGGATACGCATCTGCGCGACTTTCAACTGTATGGTGTCTATAAAGCCTTACTTAGCGCCGACAGAAGTGCTATTTCCGACCAAGACAGACAACTGTTTCGTGATACCGGCACCATCCATTTGCTGGCCATCTCCGGGTTGCATATCGCGCTGCTGTATGGGTTTTGTTTTTACGGTATAAAGCTGATGTTCTGGGTGCTAAGCGCCTGCTTCTACAGGGGACTGCGCCAGGCACTGCACATCAATACGGTTATCGCAGTGCTGGCGCTTTGTGCCTGTGCGTTGTTTGTCTTGTTATGTGAATTACCTATCAGTGCCCAGCGTGCCTGGCTGATGTTGGCGCTTTTTGTCGCCCTATATTTTAGTCGCTTACGTTACCAGTTAGGCCATAGTTTGTTGTTGGCCTTCACCCTGGTACTGCTTATCAATCCCTTTGCTCTGTTAGATGTGGGCATGTGGTTTTCTTTCTTTGCGGTGGCGGTGATTTTTATCGCCCTCAGAATGAGCACAGGGCGACATTGGCTGATGCGTTACCTATGGGTGCAGGTGGGATTATGCATCGGACTAGCGCCGCTGAGTCTGTTCGTGTTTGGCGGTTTCTCCAGCTCTGCAGCGATTTTTAATTTATTGTTCGTACCCTTGGTTAGCTTTGTCTTGCTGCCACTGTTAATACTTACAGCACTTAGCGGATTTGCACCCTGGCTGATGGCGAGTTTAGGTGCCTTCGATTCCTTGGCAGTACAAGGCATAGGGTATCTGCGGCCATGGAGTGAGGTATTTTGGCTGCAAAGCGCTCACCTACCTGTGCTATTTGTGTTATCAGGCTATATTGCTGTGTTCGTGATGATACTAGTACGCTCCTGGTGGCCAGGTATCTACACCTTGGTATTGATAGGTGGCTTTACACTGATGGAGCGGGCCTGGGCACCGAGGTGGCAAATGGATGTGCTGGATGTTGGTCATGGCCTGAGCATAGTGGTCAGTCGTGGACGCCAGGCCCTGGTCTATGACCTCGGCGCCAGTTACTTTGGTCGCTATTCCATCGTCGATAATACCTTGTTGCCCTTTATTCAAAGTGAAAACCTCAGTCCCGAGCTAACCCTTATCTCTCATCGGGATAATGACCATGCCGGTGGGTTAGGGCATTGGCGTGCTGCGGGTTTTGGGCAGACCTTAGCGCAATTTCATCCCAAGGGTCGGTTAAGTTGTGCTCAGCAAACGATTCATTGGCATGGCCTGGAGCTCAGGCCTTTATGGCCAAAACGGCCCGGGAGCAATGATAATGCTAATTCCTGTGTATTGCTGATCTCCGATGGTCAATTTAAGGTGTTATTAAGTGGAGATATCAGCGTCAAGGAAGAACGCCAACTGGTCGCGCTAGGGACGTTGCCGACGGTGGATGTACTGGTGAGCCCTCACCATGGTAGCCGTACTTCTTCGAGTCGTGCCTTTATCTCTGCCCTCGACCCCGCAGAGGTTATTCATTCCAGCAGTGCACGTACCAACTGGCAGATGCCTCATCCGGAGGTGACGGCGAGGTATAGACAGGTGGGCGCAAGGCAATGGCAGACCAAAACCCAAGGAGGAATAAGGGTTGAGTTTTATCAGGATAAACTTGTCATAAAGGCAGCAAAAGAGCAGAAAAACTATTGGTTTATCACCGATTGAGTTTTGTTTTTTGCCGCGCAAAGCTACAATAGCCGCTAATGCGTGAATTTGAGAGTCTTATGCAACATAGCGCCACCCAAACCTATAAGCGCCTTTTAGGCTACGTAACCAGTTATAAGTCCGCTGCCATAGTCGCCATCATAGGTATGCTTGGCTATTCCGCCATGGATGCCACCTTTGTCTGGCTAATGCAGCCCTTTATTGATGACGGACTGACCGATCGCAATAGCACGGTATTAAGTTGGGCGCCTTATGTGGTGATCGCCTTGGTGCTCGGTCGTGGCACCTTTAACTTTCTGTCCAGCTATTGTTTGGCCTATGTGGGCTCTCAGGTGGTACGTGCTCTGCGCCAGGACTTGTTCGTGCACATGCTCAACTTGCCGGTGACCTTCCATGATAACCACTCCAATGGAGAGCTGATTTCTAAAATTACCTTTGATACCGAGCAGGTTCAACAGGCCATTACCAAGGCACTTTTGGTGCTGGTGCGTGAAGGGGCGTACGTGGTATTCCTGCTGATGGTGATGTTTAACGCCAGTTGGAAGTTAAGCCTTATCTTTTTGGTGATCACGCCGATAGTAGCGGTGATCGTCGCCGTGGTGTCAAAGCGATTCCGCCGTATCTCAAAGAACATTCAAAATGCCATGGGGGATGTCACCCGTTGCTCGGAGCAAATGCTTGCCGGGCACAAGGTGATCCACGGTTTCAACGGTCAACAGCAAGAAACCGACCGATTCGGTAAGGTTAATAACCTCAACCGCCTGCAACGCGTAAAAATGGATGCCACAAAGGCGCTGAGTGTGTCCGTTATCCAAATTCTCGCTGCCTCATCAATGGCGGTTATTTTAGTATTAATCTCCATGCCCGGCATGATCGACAGCATCACCTCGGGTACCTTTGTCACCTTGATTTCGTCGATGATGCTCATGTTGCGTCCGTTAAAGCAATTGTCTAACGTCAACAGCGAATTACAACGTGGCATTGCCGCGGCACAAAGCATTTTTGCAGTGCTCGATACTGAGATTGAGAGAGACCATGGCACCCTGGATATCGCCAAGGCCAAAGGTCACATCGAAATTAAGGACTTGTCCTTTGCCTACCCAAGCAGTGCCGAGCCGGTTATTAAAAACCTTAACCTGGATGTTAAACCGGGAAGTAATATTGCGTTGGTGGGCCGCTCTGGTTCGGGTAAGTCAACCATATCCAACCTGTTACCTCGTTATTATGATGTTGAACCCAGCAACGCCATCACCCTCGACGGGATACCGCTGTGTGATTACAAGCTGCGCAGCCTGCGTCAACAGTTCGCCATCGTTTCCCAGCAGGTGGTATTGTTCAACGACACCATAGCCAACAACATCATGTATGGCCTGGAAACGCCGCTTAGCGAAGAGCAGTTGATCGATGTCGCTAAAAAAGCCCATGTGTGGGAGTTTGTGAAGGATATGCCGCTGGGGTTAAATACCCTGGTCGGGGAAGACGGGGTCATGCTTTCCGGTGGTCAGCGTCAGCGCATTGCCATTGCCCGTGCGATTGTCAAAGATGCGCCTATTCTTATCCTAGATGAAGCCACCTCGGCGCTTGATACCGAGTCCGAAAAGCTGATCCAAAATGCGTTGGAATCACTGATGCGCGATAAAACCGCCATTATCATCGCCCATCGCTTATCGACCATAGAGCAGGCCGATTGCATCTATGTGCTGGACCAGGGGCAAATCATTGAACAGGGAACCCATCAGGAATTACTGTCTCACGATGGCACCTATGCGGCGCTGGCCAAAATGCAACAGGGCGATAATTAATGGCGGATTGGCAAGATCAATCGGCCAAGGAGTCTCCAGGGTTTGCCAAACGCTTAGAGCGGGCCTGGTTTCGACAGGGTGACTGGCTAGCATATCTTATGCTGCCCCTGAGTGCGCTGTTTTGGTTACTCAGTGCCTTTAACCGGGTGTTATTTCGCTTGCGGCTAAAAAAAACATATCGCGCCCCAGTACCCGTTATAGTCGTAGGTAATATTAGCGTCGGTGGTAATGGCAAAACGCCGATGACCATTTATCTGGCCGAGCTGCTGAAGCAACAAGGTAAAAGGGTGGGTATCATCACCCGTGGCTATGGTGCCCAGCCGCCTTACACCCCATATCTGGTCGATGGCCAGTGCGACACACAAATAGGCGGCGACGAGCCTGTGTTATTGGCACAACGCACCCAGTGTCCCGTGGTGATTGGCGGGGATCGCGGCGCCAGCATAGAAAAAATGATGTCCGAGCATCAAATTGATATCATTATCAGTGATGATGGTCTTCAGCATTATGCCCTGGCTCGAGATATCGAACTCTGTATTGTTGATGCCGAGCGTCGCTTTGGTAATGGCTTGCTGATCCCCGCTGGGCCGCTGCGTGAAGGAAAGTGGCGATTAAAAACCGTTGACCTAGTTATTTTCAACGGTGAAGCGGGTCCTCTCGATGCCGGTTATCAATTGCAACCCAGTGGCATGTTCAGTGTTGCCGACGACACTCCTCTCGAGCCACCTTTCGCATCGGGTGTGGCCATCAGTGCCATAGGTAACCCGCAGCGCTTTGAGCGCAGTTTGGCCGAGCTGGGTGTTGAGTTGCTGGGGCACAGACATTTTCGCGACCATCATCAATACCAAGTGGTCGATTTGCCTAGCGAGGCTGCGGTGTATATGACCGAAAAGGACGCGGTAAAATGTCGCGCCTTTGCCCATCGGCAATGTTATTATTTACGCGTTGATGCCAAGGCCAATGAGGCTCTGAAGCAACAATTGCACAGCCTACTTAAACGTAAAGGGGTCATTTAAAATGGCGTTTGATACCAAGTTGTTAGAAATCATTGCTTGTCCGGTGACCAAGGGCAAGCTGCACTATGATAAAGAAAACCAGGAGCTGATCAGCACCGCCGCCAAACTGGCTTATCCGGTGCGTGATGACATCCCCGTATTGCTTGAAAATGAAGCGCGGGAGCTGAGCAGCGAAGAGGTCGAGAAGTGGAATTCGTAGTCATTATTCCTGCTCGTTATGCCTCGTCTCGACTGCCAGCCAAGCCGCTGGCCGATATTCACGGCAAGCCCATGATCCAGCATGTCTATGAGCGAGCTCAGGCATCGGGAGCCAGCGCCGTCTATATCGCGACCGATCACCCCGAGGTTGAACAAGCCTGTCTGGCGTTTGGCGCCGAGGTGGTGATGACGTCCGAAGACCATCAATCCGGTACAGAGCGCCTGGCCGAGGTGGTTACAAAGCTTGGCCTCAGTGACGACACCTTGGTTGTTAACGTGCAGGGAGATGAGCCGCTGTTGGCGCCTGAAAATGTTTCCCAGGTGGCTCGACTGCTTGATGGTAATGATGCGCCCATGGCGACCTTATCGACACCTATTGTCGATGCCGAAGAAGCGCTAAACCCCAATGCCGTTAAGGTAGTGAGTAATACCAGCGATAATGCCCTGTATTTCTCGCGCGCGCCTATCCCGTATCATCGCGATGCTCTATTGGCAAAACAATGTGAGTTGGACTTTAGCCATATGCAACGTCATATCGGCATTTACGCGTACCGCGCCGGATTTATCTCGCAATACATTGAATTGGCACCGTCACCCATTGAAAAACTCGAGTCGCTGGAGCAGTTACGGGTGTTATACCATGGTTACACCATTAAAATTGCCGAGGCCGAAGTGGTGCCCTCTGCCGGTGTGGATACACCTGAAGACTTAGCGCGTGTGATTGCGACCTTACAATGAGTTCATTGCAGCTGGTTGCCAAAGAGCGTGACTTTATCGTCGTCAACAAGCCTGCGGGTATGAATTTTCATAGCGAAGATGAGGCCCCAGGTTTGGTCGCCTTGGCCACTGAACAATTCGGACTGCCGCTATTTCCGGTGCACCGTCTCGATAAGGTCACTTCTGGTCTGGTGTTACTACCTACAAGCTCAGAGGCAGCGGCGCAATTTACCGAGCTTTTTACCAGTCGCCGAGTGAATAAATACTACCTGGCCTTGGCCAGTGATAAGCCAAAGAAAAAGCAGGGCTGGGTCAAAGGGGATATGGTCAAGGCGCGACGCGGTGCGTTCAAGCTACTAAAAAGCCAGGAAAATCCAGCCATCACCCGGTTTTATTCCTACTCTTTGGCACCCAAGGTGCGTGGTTTTGTGCTGAAACCTTACAGCGGTAAAACCCATCAGTTGAGGGTGGCCATGAAGTCTCTGTCGGCACCCATTATTGGCGATAAGCTTTATGGTGGCTTGGCTGCGGATCGCACTTATTTGCATGCCTATGCATTACAATTTGAATATCAACAACAGAATTTTCAATTCTCTATGCCACCAGGCCAAGGGGAGTTAAATCAGTATATGACAGAACTCACCCGTCAATTTGCCGAGCAGCCGTGGCAGTTAGAGTGGTAGACACATGACACAAGATTACGAACTTAGGTTTGGTGGCATTAGCCGCCTTTATGGTCAACAGCAATCACAATGGTTAAGCGAAGCGCATTTTTGCGTTATTGGTATAGGCGGCGTGGGTAGCTGGGTGGCCGAAGCGCTGGCCCGCACTGGGGTGGGCAAATTGACCCTGATAGACTTAGACGATATTTGTGTCACCAATACCAACCGACAAATTCATGCCCATCGCGACAGTGTCGGCGAGGCCAAAGTGGATGCCATGAAGGCGCGCTGCGAGCTGATCAATCCAGACATTCAAGTCAGCGTTATCGACGACTTTATCACCTTGGATAATTACCGCGAACACATTCAGGGCTTTGATTATGTGATCGACGCTATCGACGCGGTAAAAGAAAAGGCGGCTTTAATAGCCCATTGTAAGCGCAACAAGCTACCCATCATCACCACGGGTGGCGCCGGTGGGCAGACGGACCCGAGTGAAATCAAGTTTGGAGATGTTGCTAAGACCACCCATGATCCATTATTGGCTAAGGTACGCTATATCCTGCGCAAACAATATAACTTCAGCTCTAACCCTAAGCGCAAGTTTGACGTGGATTGTATCTATTCAACCGAGCAATTGGTTTACCCGGATGGTCATGGTCAGGTGTGTAAGGCCAAGCAGGGGGCGGACTCGAGCATGAACATGGATTGCGCCACCGGTTTTGGTTCGGCCACCATGGTCACCGGCACTTTTGGCTTTTTTGCCGCCGCCAAGGCGGTGCGCAAATATCTGGATAAGCGCGCACGCCTGGCAAAATAGTCTGCGGCTTTTAAAGGTGCTGTTGTGCGAAGGCGTTAATTTGCTGCACTATGGCACGAATGCCGTTTCCTCGTGATGGGCTTAGGTGTTTTAGTAAGCCAAGCTCATCAAATTCCTGCTCGGCGTCAATGGCAACAACCTGAGCCGGCGTCTTGTTACGGTACATAAGCAGGATCACCGCTAGCAGGCCCTTAACGATACGGGTGTCCGAGTCGGCAATGATCAGCAGCTGGTCCTCTTGAGGGGTAAAATCAATGTACATCCATACATTGCTTTCACAACCGGCAACCTTGGCGTCGTCGACCTTTAATTCATTCGCCATCACGGGCAGTTCTTTACCTAGCAGCATTAGTTCGCGGTAGCGCTGCTGCCAACCGCCAAGTGCGGTAAACTTGGTTTTTAACTCATCAAAACTGGCAATCATCAGGCTATCATCTCCAGGGTATTGGCCAGTGCCGCAATAAAGGCATCCACATCGGCCTGATTGTTGTAAAACGCCAGACTTACTCGTACCGTTCCATTTACCCCGAGCGCCGCCATAAGTGGTTGCGCACAATGGTGGCCGTGGCGCAGGGCGATTCCTTCCATATCCATCAGCGTGGCCAAATCATAGGGATGCTCCCCTGAAACCACAAAGCTGATGGTGCCTATGTTGTTGTTCAAATCCCCTAATATTCGCACCTGACTAAACTGGGCGAGTTGCTGATGCAAATAGGTAAAGAGCTGCATTTCGTGCTCACGAACCTGCTCCATATCAAGGGTGCTGAGGTAATCAATGGCGGCACCGAAACCCACCACGCCGGCGATATTGGGGGTGCCGGTTTCAAATTTGCCCGGTGGCGGGTTAAATTCTGCTTGCTCAATACTCACCTTGGTGACCATCTCACCGCCGGTTTGAAACACCTCAAGCGCTTCCAAGCATGGATAGCGGCCATAGAGGCCGCCAATACCGGTGGGGCCGAGGCATTTATGGGCGGAAAACACGAAAAAATCACAGTCCAAGGCTTTGACATCGGGGCGCAGGTGTAACAGGGATTGGGCACCATCGACCAAGGTGAAAGCATCATATGCTTTGGCTGCCTTGATAAGCGTTTCTACCTGTTGGATGTTGCCAAGGGCGTTGGAAGCATGGCTGATGGCCAAGACCTTGGGTTTTAATTCCTTAATCAGCTCAAGCGCCTGCTCGGTATTTATTATCCCATCGACGTCTACCGGAATAGCGCGCAAGCTAGCGCCACTGCGTTTGGCTAATTGCTGCCAAGGCACTATGTTGGCGTGGTGCTCGAGCTCGCTGATGAGGATCACCTCATCTTTGCCGACAAGAGGAGTGAGTCCGTAAGCAACGAGGTTGATGGCCTCGGTCGCTCCCTTGGTCCACACCAGTTCGTTGGCATGGCAATTGATGAATTGGGCGACCTTAGCGCGGGATTGTTCGTAGCATTTTGTAGCGTCACTACTGAGTCTGTGGGCGCCACGGTGTACATTTGCGTTGCCATTTTCATAAAAATGACTGACGGCGTCTATCACACATTGGGGCTTTTGACTGGTGGCCGCAGAATCGAGATAGACTATGCCCTGTTGTTGGTGGTGATTAAGGGCAGGGAAGTCGCTGCGAATGGCCTCGATATCAAACATAAGGGCGGTAAGTCACTTTTAGCGCGAAATTAATGGCCGATATTGTAGAGAATTGCATGTGATTGGTAAATATAAAGGCCAGCAATTAAGCTAGGTGGACAGAGTGTAACACTTGATGGATTTGCCTGATCGCACTTCAAGTGCATGAAAAATAGATGAGTATTCACGCCATTATTTAAAAAGTGTAACACCTACCTCTATCTCAATCCAAGCCTCACAAATTAAATCATTAAAAATCAACCAATTAGATACTGGCTTGCTTTATGCTTCTATGGGCACTCAACCTCACTCGTAACACAGTGAGACACATACTTGCTCGCTTTTTAGCTGATTTTTGAGGCTAGTAAAAAAGTATTGCAGCGAGTGGGGTTTATGTCAACGATGTGAGAGGAGTGTACAAATGAAGATGCTAAATCTTAAACAAGGAGCTCTGTCCCTGTGTATTGGGGCGGTGATCTCCTTGTGTTCCCCACATGCGTATGCAGTGCATGATAACGGAATATTTGAGTTGGAGGGTAACGCGGTTCAAGACGCTATGGCCCCTCCTTATGATTGGGAGACCTTATACAATGGAGGTCTCAATAACGGTGGTAACGCCAATGCTTTCACCGGCATAGTCAATGATGAGCCCAATGCCAGTGGCGTGGATGACTCTATATTCACGGGGGGTCGTAAAGATATCCAGGATATAAGTGACTGGGGACACAAGTCGGGTAGCTCACCGGATAAGGATGAGATCACCAACGCCTATGCGGCGGCCTATAACAATGCGGCCGGCGATACCATTGTTTATTTTGGTGCCGACAGGATCTCAAATAAAGGTGATGCCTTTATGGGATTCTGGTTCTTTAAGAAACACATTGAAGCCAATCCAGATGGTTCGTTTATGGGTGAACATACCAATGGCGACGTTTTGGTACTCACCAACTTTCCACAGGCTAATAACGCCAGTCCCGAAATCAGAGTGGATGTCTGGGATGATACCTGTGGCAAGGCGGCAAACAATAACCCGTCAGTGGGTGAATGTGACGCCAAAAACCTAAGGCTATTGTATAAAGGCGCTGCTATTTGTGGTTCTGAAAGTGATGACCTAGTTTGTGCTATCACCAATGACGAGGGTGGTGCATATGACCCCACTAATTCGCCTTGGCCTTACCAGTCTAAAAACCACCCGGATCCAAATGTGTTTCCTTATGAGTCCATCTTTGAAGGAGGCATTAACCTAACCCAATTGGTCGGCGGTGATAATTGCTTTAGTAGTTTTATGGCCGAAACCCGCTCATCAAGTGAGTTTACCGCGACATTGAAAGACTGGGTGTTACGTGACTTCGAGCTTTGCAGCATAGATATCACCAAACAGTGTGGGCAAGGTCAAGTAAATGAAGCAGAAGATGGTTATGTCTATGAGTACAGTGGTGTGGTTACCAACGACGGTTCGGGCACCTTGTATAATGTGCTAGTTACAGACCTAGAAGCTGGTCAAACACATGCTCTTGGTACTTTAGCGAAAGGCGAAACTGCAAACTACAGTGGAACTTTTGAGAGTACCTCTCCAGAAGGGTTTATCAATATGGTAGAGGTGAGTGCATCGGCCACACCAGCTGGCGCATCCACAGTTACCGATACTGCGAGTAGCGAATGTGATCCTCCTAGCTTGTCAGGTGAGATTAGCGTATCGAAAGTATGTGAGTCCAACTTTGTTGAAACAAACGCAGGAGTCATAGCTAAGGTCAGTTTTTCTGGGCAAGTCTGTAATATTACTACAGAGGCTCAGCCACTAACCTTGGCCAATGTCTCTGTTACAGATGACAAAGGAGACGTATACGCGGATTCTGAGATGACTATCCCATTTGGTACGGTGGAATTAGAGCAGGATGAATGTAAGCCTTACTATGGTAGTTATATACCAACTGCCTTTGAAGAAAGTGGTCAAATTTTCAAAGATACAGTGCTCGCAACGGGCGAGTTAAAGGTTACAGGTGATCCCGTTCAAGATACTGCTTTTGCAACCTGTCCTATTTGTCCAGAGGGGGAATAGATAACTAGCAGGGATGTAAACTAAGGAGATAAATCGTTTCAATTTAAAAGCCTAGCGGTAAATTCGCTAGGCTTTTTTTGTCTTATTTATTTTTACCTCGGCCAGGCTTAGTGGCTCCCCCACCTGTATCGCCTTTTTGCAGTGCAATACTAACATTGGCCGTTGCGCTGGTGATGCCGTCACTAATGGTATAGCTGAAGCTATCGCTGTTTTTAAAGCGCTTACCAGGGGTGTAGCGTACGGCTCCATCCGATAATAATTCGACACTGCCTTTGCTGGCTCCGCTTACCGTTACTAGCCTAACCGTTTCAGGCTCTGACAGCGTATCGTTGGCCATAACGTCGACAATAACTGAGCTTAGGCTGGTGATTGCCACCTGGTCGTCATTGGCCTTTAGTACAGGTGTAATCGGCAATTCACCCGATGAACTGATAACAGTGTAAGCGACCTGTGTGCTTGCTACCTTGTCGCTATTGCTTGCATTAATTGTTAACGGATAGGTGTTGGCTGCGGCATCTACAGCCGAGGTGACACTTAGCGTAACGTCTACAGATTCACCTGGCGCAAGAGATACCTGCTCACTGTCGGCATACCAGCCCTGTGGCAAGAGCGCTCGCACGTCAATAGTGGAAGTGCCACAGCTATTTGAATCTCGATTGGTTACACTCACCATGTAGCTAACTTGAGCTCCGGCACTGACTTCAGTGGAGGAAAGTGGCGTAGCAGATAGGCTAGGTGTCTGCGCCGCACAGCTTGTTTGACCAAAGGTGACGCTCACCTCGGCCTTTCCATCTTGTGCGCTTATCAAACTAATGGTTGCGCCAGATTCTGGATCTGTAAAGGTGCCTCCGACGGGAAGGGCCGGATCTCCCCAGTCTTTATAGCCCGTTTGTTGCTCATAATAAGAATTGGGCTTCATATGCAGTAGCTGACTACTGTACGCGTCTCCCTCGGTTGCCTGGCGCACGACAATACCGGCAGTAACATCATCGCGAAAAAAGCTGTAAGAGCGGTCAGCGAGAAAATCATCGTGGGCGATTGCTTGGCGATACTCGACATATAACCAACGCTGTTTGCCGTTGGCATCAAGGCCACGGGGAATTTTAATAGCAATTGGTTGGCCATCGTTTTCTTCATAGGCGCCGAGGGAGTAGGTACCTGTGCGCTCGGCCACACTAATTTCCGGTGCAACAGAGGAAGTCATCCAACCTAAACGCTCCTTTTGGAAGGTACTAAAGTAGCCCATATCATCATTACCCATGGTGTCATAACTATCGCCATAAGAAATTGTACGACAACTGCCGCCAAGTACTCCATCGGTGCAGTTCAAAGCATTTGCATGGCGCAGCCCTAGGTTATGTCCCAGCTCATGGGCTAATACTCTAGGTTCTCTGGCACCATTTATGATTACTCTCGAAGGTAAACTGGACGTGGTTGCAGAGCCCTCAGTAGCACAGCCATCGCCGGTGGTGAGATAGACAAAGCGCGTATAGCCTGAGAGGTCGATACCTTTAGCCTGAGCTTGTTTTTTGGCTTCCTCTTCGAGGATGTAAGAGGTATTACAATCCTGATTAGACAAGGGCACGGTAACCAGGCCTCCTACCTCGCCAGTAAACCAAAGCTGTCCGTATGAATTCGCCTTGTAGTAATCATTGATGGTACCGAACATCAGTTCACGGGCTTCTGCGCTGGTCATAGGCTGCTCCGCGGGGTTTTCCTGGAAGTTAACCATAAGGACCAGGGTTTTTTGCTCACCGGTTGTAGAAGCCAGGGAAGAGGCCGAGTAAGCAACACCGGATAGAGCCATTACGCTTGGGAGAAGATATTTGGCAATGGTTTTGCCCCCATCGTTAAGAGCTGGGAGAAATGCTGTTAGCTTATTGGAAGATTGTTTCATGTTTACCTACATCAAAATAGCTCAGCGATACAGCGCAACAAAGCGAATAAAGTGTTCGTGCATGAAAACGGGAAGAGGGAGATGACATATCATCGCCTCGGCAACTCCGCTGCCTTAGACAATGTCCTTAGGCCGGTCGTTTTGCGTATCAAGGTTTCCCTTAATTTGCCTTTTTCTAGCTAACAATATCTGTATGCTTGAGCGTAAAATTAGTAAAAACGGCTTTTAAGCTCATATCAGTAAGGAAGTGCCTGTTGTTTACATTCCATACGATTCGTGGAGGGATGGTATAAAAAATGATCAACTCAAGCAAGTAATCTAAGGGAGAATTTTTAATGTTTTTTCATTAGATTTTTGAAGGCTGAAAAAACGTTTTGAAACTCAATTAGATGCTGAAAAGATAGGCAGGAAATTAGATCAAGATATAGAGTTTAGATAGGCACGAAATAAATTTATATATTTACAAGAACATTCAGTAAGGCTTCATTTTCACCATGAACCAAACGGGGTGATAATTAGTTTTTGGTTCTATAACATATTGATTTTAAAGATTTTAAAGATAGGAATTTTGTTTTTTCAGCTTTCGTTCATTTTACTTTGCAAAAGCCCCAAAAAACAAAATCGGCTAAAGAGAATTCTTTAGCCGATTTCATCGTAGTTAAGTAGATGTTTACTACTTAGTGCCTACAGCAGGGCGCTTAACGCTTATCCTGGCTTACGTAGTCACGCATAGTTGCGCCTTTGTATAGCTGACGTGGGCGGCTGATCTTGTGACCAGGCTGAGATAGCATTTCATCCCAGTGTGAGATCCAACCTACGGTACGGGCCATGGCAAAGATAACGGTGAACATGCTGGTAGGAATACCGATAGCCTTAAGAATGATGCCTGAGTAGAAGTCTACGTTCGGGTAAAGCTTCTTCTCAACAAAGTACGGGTCTTCTAGGGCGATTTGCTCTAGGCGCATTGCAACGTCTAGTAGTGGATCTTCGATGTTAAGCTCTTTCAGTACTTCGTGACAGGTTTCACGCATTACCGTGGCACGTGGGTCGAAGTTCTTGTAAACGCGGTGACCGAAGCCCATTAGACGGAACGGATCGTTCTTGTCTTTGGCTTTGGCAACGTATTCGTCGATACGGTCGACCGAACCGATTTCTTGTAGCATGGTTAAGCAAGCTTCGTTAGCGCCGCCGTGAGCAGGGCCCCACAGTGATGCGATACCGGCTGCGATACAGGCATAAGGGTTAGCGCCAGAAGAACCCGCGATACGTACTGTAGAAGTAGACGCATTTTGCTCGTGGTCGGCGTGAAGCATAAAGATACGGTCCATTGCCTTCGCTAGCACTGGGCTTACCTTGTATTCTTCAGACGGTACGGAGAACATCATGTGTAGGAAGTTCTCGGCGTAGCTCAAGTCGTTACGTGGGTAAACGAAAGGCTGACCAATGGTGTATTTGTACGCCATGGCTGCGATAGTAGGCAACTTAGCTACCAAGCGGATTGCGCTGCGCTTACGCTGTGCAGGGTCGGCAATATCCAGGTCCTGGTGGTAGAAAGAAGACATAGCACCAACCACACCACATAGCATCGCCATTGGGTGAGCATCAACACGGAAGCCCTGGAAGAAAGCGGCTACTTTCTCGTGAACCATGGTGCTTAATGTGATTGAGTTTGAAAATTTCTCAAGCTGTTCTGCGGTAGGCAGTTCGCCGTTAAGAAGAAGGTAGCAAAGCTCGGTGTAGTTTGAGTTCTCTGCTAGCTGGTCGATAGGGTAACCGCGGTGTAGTAGTACACCTTTGGCGCCATCGATGTAGGTGATAGATGAGTCACAAGAGCCAGTCGACATAAAACCTGGGTCATAAGTGAAGTAACCGTGAGAGCCCAAGGTACGAACGTCGATAACGTCTTGACCCGCTGTGCCTTCATAAATTGGAAGCTCGATCGGGTCGTGTCCATCGATATGAACTGTGGCTTTCTTATCTGCCATCTATTTATCTCCTAATAAGAATAACAAGCTGCTGCTGTTATGCGTGATACTAATGTTAAGCAAATTGCGATCATTCTAACGTACAAGAGGGGTAGAAAGTCAATTTTAATGCATATTCGTATAATAAATATTCCTCGCAGATTAAATATTATACCAATGGCTAATTCGCAAACCTGCGAGACTAAACAAGAATTGTAATATCCTCTACAGACTTATATACTGTCTGAGGTTCAATACCGTAACGTCTTTGAGTAAACCGATTATGACAAATCAGTGGAAATTCGCTTTAAAGTCGAACACCTAAAGTGAATTTTTCGCATGTCTGCGGTTTATTTCTGTGAGCGCATTTATGCAGTGATGCATAAATGGTTATAAAAACAATGTAGATGGCTCTATTTTTCAATGTGAGCAAGATGGGCAAGTAACTGTGAAAAAGCAAAGACCTGTAAATCTCGATCTAACGACCATCTCTATGCCAGCAACGGCCAAAGCTTCAATTCTTCACCGCGTCACCGGTGTAGCAATGTTCTTTGCCTTGACCTTTGTGATTTGGGCATGGGCTGAGTCTTTATCTTCTCCGGAAGGATTTGAATTTGTCAAAAGCCTGTTAACCGGGTTTGTTGCCAAATTTATCGCCTGGGGTACCCTCACCGTTCTTTCGTATCACTTCATCGCAGGTGTACGCCACTTAATCCAAGATTTGGGTCCGTGGAAAGAATTAGACTCAGCTAACGCGACTGCAAAAGCTGGTTTCGTGTTGTGGGTAATTGTTGCTGTTTTAGCGGGAGTTTGGCTATGGTCTTAAATCAAGCATCTCTTAAGCGCAATGGCGTTCAGGATTTCGTATCTCTTCGTGCTACCGCGTTAGTAATCAGCGCATATGCACTCTTTATTATTGGTTATCTGCTTTGCACTCCAGCACTAACCTATGAAGCATGGTCAGGCCTTTTCGGCAACCTAGCAATGAAAGTGTTCACGCTTGTGGCACTGACTTGCATCATGGTGCATGCACGTATCGGCCTTTGGCAGGTACTAACTGACTACGTAAAGAACGCTCAACTACGCGCGTTTCTTGGCTTCGTACTAAACCTTATGGCGCTTACTTACGTAGTAATCGGCCTATTCGTTCTATGGGGTGTTTAAGTGAAATATTCAGTTCGCGAATTTGATGCGGTAGTAATTGGTGCCGGCGGCGCAGGTATGCGTGCAGCACTGGCTATCACCGAATCGGGCAAGTCTTGTGCTCTTATTTCTAAAGTTTTCCCAACTCGTTCTCACACGGTATCGGCGCAGGGTGGTATCACCGTAGCGCTAGGTAACTCGCACGAGGATAACTGGGAATGGCACATGTACGATACCGTTAAAGGTTCTGATTACATCGGTGACCAAGACGCTATCGAATACATGTGTAAAACAGGCCCGGAAGCGATTACCGAGCTAGAAAACATGGGTCTTCCATTTTCACGTTTTGAAAATGGCCGTGTTTATCAGCGTCCTTTCGGCGGTCAGTCGAAGAATTTTGGTGGTGAGCAGGCTGCGCGTACAGCAGCTGCGGCAGACCGTACAGGTCACGCACTTCTTCACTGCCTATACCAGCAGAACGTTAAGAACAAAACCAACGTATATTCTGAGTGGTATGCACTAGATCTAGTTAAGAACGACGACGGTGCCGTTGTGGGTTGTACAGCAATCGACATCGAAACCGGTGAAGTGGTTTACTTCAAGTCTAAAGCGGTTGTCCTTGCTACTGGTGGTGCAGGTCGAATCTTCGCCTCTACCACAAACGCACACATCAACACAGGTGACGGTGTTGGTATGGCAACGCGTGCCGGCGTTTCAATGCAAGACATGGAAATGTGGCAGTTCCACCCAACCGGTATCGCCGGTGCCGGTGTACTGGTAACGGAAGGTTGTCGTGGTGAAGGTGGTTACCTTCTAAACAAAGACGGCGAGCGTTTCATGGAGCGTTATGCTCCAAATGCTAAAGACTTGGCATCACGTGACGTTGTTGCTCGTTCAATGATGACTGAGATCCGTGAAGGTCGTGGCTGTGAAGGTCCTTGGGGTCCTCACATCAAACTTAAGCTAGACCACTTAGGTGAAGAAACGCTTAACCTACGTCTTCCTGGCGTATGTGACCTGGCGAAAACATTCGCCCACGTAGATCCTGCAAAAGAGCCAATTCCAGTTATCCCAACCTGTCACTATATGATGGGTGGTGTACCGACTAACGTTAATGGTCAGGTTCTGAACATTGATGATGCTGGTAACGAAAAGCTGGTAGAAGGTCTATTCGCGGTAGGTGAGATTGCTTGTGTATCTGTACACGGTGCTAACCGTCTAGGCGGTAACTCACTTCTTGACCTTGTAGTATTCGGCCGTGCAGCGGGTAACTTCCTAGGTACTTACCTAAACGATTACCAAGCGCAGCGTGATGCTTCAACTGACAACATCGATGGTGCACTTGCACGCTTCAATCGTTGGGAAACATCTAAGCCTGGTCAAGGTGAAGATCCAGTTCAAATTAAGAAAGACCTACAGCAGTGCATGCAGCTTAACTTCTCGGTATTCCGTGAAGGTGATGCAATGGCCACCGGTCTTAAAGAACTTAAAGAAATCAAAGAGCGTCTACAGTTCGCTCGTCTTGATGACAAATCAAGCGACTTCAATACCCAGCGTATCGAATGTCTAGAACTAGACAACCTGATGGAAACTGCTTACTCGACGGCTGTTGCTGCTAACTTCCGTACCGAGAGCCGTGGTGCGCACTCACGCTTTGACTTCCCTGAGCGTGATGATGATAACTGGCTATGTCACAGTGTTTACAACCCTGAGACAGAGCAGATGTCAAAACGTGACGTGAACTACGCGCCTAAGCTGCGTGAAGCGTTCCCACCTAAAGCTCGTACTTACTAGGAGAGATGACGATGGCAACTTTAGAATTATCTGTTTATCGTTACAATCCAGATGTGGATAACGCACCGCGCATGCAGGACTACACCCTAGAGGTGGAAGAAGGCCGCGATATGATGGTGCTTGATGCCTTGATTCTATTAAAAGAACAAGATCCAAGCCTAGCATTCCGCCGCTCTTGCCGTGAAGGTGTATGTGGTTCTGACGGTGTAAACATGAACGGCAAAAACGGCCTGGCCTGTATCACGCCTATTTCTGCATTGCAGAAAAACGGCAAGGGCAAGGTAGTTATTCGTCCACTTCCAGGTCTACCGGTAGTGCGCGACCTCGTAATTGATATGACTCAGTTCTATACCCAATACGAGAAAGTGAAGCCGTACCTAATCAATGACACGCCGGCAGCAGGCGAGCGCCTTCAATCAATCGAAGAGCGTGACAAGCTTGACGGCCTATACGAGTGTATCTTGTGTGCGTGTTGTTCTACTTCTTGTCCGAGTTTCTGGTGGAACCCAGACAAATTTATTGGCCCAGCAGGCTTGCTACACGCATACCGTTTCCTAGCGGACAGCCGTGATACAGCAACCGAAGAACGCTTGGCCGATTTGGACGATGCATTTAGCGTATTCCGTTGTCACAACATCATGAACTGTGTCAACGTGTGCCCGAAAGGCTTGAATCCGACTAAAGCGATTGGTCAAATCAAATCTATGCTTCTTAATCGTTCTGTTTAAGGGCATAATAACGCAAAGAATGGCTAGACATCTGTCTGGCCATTCTTCGATCACTTACTCAATTACTGAGTAGGCTAGACAATGTAAATCTGCGCTAGATAAAAGGGCTTATAAATGCACGATGGTGTGATGAAGGCATGGCTAGAGTCTTCTCATCTATACGGCGGCAACGTTGCTTATGTTGAGGAGCTTTATGAAGCATATCTTGATGATGTGACTTCAGTGCCAGAAGAATGGCGTGTAGTGTTCGAACAACTTCCAAAAGTGGAAGGCGTGGATGTAGAAACCAAACATTCACAAGTTAGAGCCGAATTCGCCGAACTGGCAAAAAATAAACACCGAGAAGTAGTTATTGCAGAAGGGGGTCAAGGCGACCCGAAACAGATCAAAGTTCTGCAACTTATCAATGCTTTTCGTTTCCGTGGTCATCAAAATGCGAACCTTGACCCATTGGGTCTATGGCAGCGTGAACGCGTACGCGATTTAGACTTAGAATTCCACGGCCTTTCCAAAGAAGATTTCGATACCGAGTTTTATGTAGGTTCATTCGCCGCAGGCGGTGAGATGATGAAACTGGGTGATCTCTATCAAGCACTTAAGACCACCTATTGTGGTTCTATCGGTGCTGAATACATGCACATCACATCGACCGAAGAAAAGCGTTGGTTACAACAGCGTTTAGAATCGGTGCAGGCTCGCCCGCAATTCGATAGCGCGACCAAAAAACGTATCCTAAAAGGTCTGATCGCCGCCGATGGTCTAGAAAAGTACCTGGGTGCTAAATTCCCAGGCGCAAAGCGTTTCTCACTGGAAGGTGGTGATGCTTTAGTACCTATGCTGAAAGAGCTGATTCACCGCGCCGGTGAAAGTGGCCAGCAAGAAGCGGTTATTGGTATGGCCCACCGTGGTCGCCTTAACGTGCTTGTAAACGTACTGGGTAAAAACCCGTCGGCCTTGTTCGATGAGTTTGCCGGTAAGCACGACGACACCCTAGGTTCGGGTGACGTTAAATACCACATGGGTTACTCTTCAGATTTCGCAACCGCTGGCGGCAGTGTCCATATGGCACTTGCATTTAACCCGTCGCATCTTGAAATCGTTAATCCGGTAGTCATGGGATCGGTCCGTGCTCGTCTAGACCGTCTTGGTTGTGAAAGCGGTTCTAAGGCCCTGCCTATTACCATTCACGGTGACTCGGCGATCGCCGGTCAGGGCGTAGTGCAAGAAACCTTCAATATGTCACAAACCAACGCCTTTAAGGTGGGAGGTAGTGTACGTATCGTTGTGAACAACCAAGTTGGCTTTACAACCTCGAACCAGGATGACGTACGTTCTACTGACTACTGTACCGACATCGCTAAAATGGTTCAGGCGCCGATTTTCCACGTTAACTCAGACGACCCAGAAGCGGTTGCCATGGTTACCCAAATCGCCCTTGATTTCCGTAACCAATTTAAGCGTGATGTGGTTATCGACCTGGTTTGTTACCGTCGTCACGGTCACAACGAAGCCGACGAGCCAAATGCTACACAGCCTTTGATGTATCAGAAGATCAAAAAGCATGCTGTACCACGCGAAATTTATGCGCAACAGCTGATTTCCGAAGGTCTGTTCACAGAAGCTGAAATCAAAAACCTGATCGATACCTACCGCGGTGGTCTTGATGATGGTCACTGCGTGGTTGAAGAAATTGAGCCAGAGACTAAGCATTCTTCAGAATGGTCTAAGTTTGTTGGCCACGATTGGGATACGCAATACGATGCCAGCGTGCCTGTTGAAAAGCTGAAAGAGCTTGGCAACAAGGTGGCTTCATACCCTGAAAACCACAAGGCTCAGTCGCGCGTTAAGAAAATTTATGACGATCGTAAGGCCATGGCTGCCGGCGACAAAAAGCTGGACTGGGGTATGGCGGAAACGCTTGCCTACGCAACCATGGTAGAAGAGGGCACGGACATCCGCCTAACGGGTCAGGATTCAGGCCGTGGTACTTTCTTCCACCGTCACGCGGTTGTGCACAATCAAACCGACGCTGCAACGTATTTGCCACTGCAACATATCAGCGAGAACCAGGGTGCCTTCGAGGTATATGACTCGGTCCTTTCTGAAGAGGCCGTACTGGCGTTTGAGTATGGTTATGCCACGGCAGAGCCTACGTCGCTGGTTATGTGGGAAGCGCAGTTCGGTGACTTCGCTAACGGTGCTCAGGTTGTATTCGACCAATTCCTAAGCTCAGGTGAGCAAAAGTGGGGCCGTCTGTGTGGTCTAACTTGTTTGCTACCTCATGGCTATGAAGGCCAGGGCCCAGAGCATAGCTCGGCACGTCTTGAGCGTTTCCTACAGCTGTGTGCGGATCACAACATGCAGGTATGTGTGCCTTCGACTCCGGCACAGGTTTACGCCATGCTTCGTCGTCAGGCGGTACGTCCTCTTCGTCGTCCGCTTATCGTAATGACGCCGAAATCATTGCTACGTCACCCGCTTGCGGTATCTTCATTGGAAGAGCTTTCTGAAGGCGTATTCCACAACATGATCGACGAAATCGATGATCTTGATGCCAAGAAAGTTGAGCGTGTGGTGTTCTGTAGCGGTAAGGTTTACTACGAACTACTGCAAGAGCGTCGCAAGCAAGAGCTTGATAACGTTGCTATTGTGCGTGTTGAACAGTTATACCCGTTCCCTCACCAGGAAATGGCAAACATTGTTGAGCGCTATAGCCATGTGAAAGATTTTGTATGGTGTCAGGAAGAGCCACAGAACCAAGGTGCTTGGTACTGCTCACAACACCATTTCTGGAATTCAATTCCAGAGGGTGCAAACCTAACATACGCAGGTCGTAAAGCCTCTGCAGCGCCTGCATGCGGTTATATGGCCGTACATACTAAAGAACAACAAGCGTTAGTCGCTGACGCGCTTACCATTAAAAAATAAGGGATAAGAGATGACCACAGAAATCAAGGTTCCTGTTCTTCCTGAGTCAGTTGCTGACGCGTCAGTCGCAACATGGCACGTGAGTGTTGGCGACAAAGTAAGTCGCGATCAAAACCTGGTTGACATCGAAACCGACAAGGTTGTTTTAGAAGTTGTTGCACCTGCAGACGGTGTGATCACTGAAATTAAAGAACAAGAAGGCGCAACAGTGCTTGCCGAGCAGGTAATTGCCATTATCGGTGAAGCTGATGCCGCTGACGCTGGTTCTGAGCCAGCTCCATCTGAAGACAAAGCCGCTCCAGTCGCTGCTGGCGCACAAGAAGGTAAAGAAGTGGATATTAAAGTTCCTGTACTTCCAGAATCTGTTGCTGACGCAACAATCGCTACATGGCACGTGCAACCAGGTGAGGCGGTAAGCCGCGACCAAAACCTGGTTGATATCGAAACTGATAAAGTTGTTCTTGAGGTGGTAGCACCTGAAGATGGCGTAATGGGTGAGCACATCCATGGCGAAGGTGAAACGGTACTTGCCGAGCAAGTGATCGGTAAAATGAAAGCCGGTGCTTCTGCTGGCGCTGCGCCTGCTGCGGCTCCTGCTGCCGACGCATCAAGCGATGACAGTGCAGCCGACGCACTTACACCTTCAGTACGTCGTCTAATCGCTGAGAAAGGTCTTGATGCTTCACAAATCAAGGGTTCTGGCAAAAACGGTCGCGTAACCAAAGAAGACGTTGATGCCTTCATTAAGAGCGCGCCTGCTAAGCAAGAAACTGCTGCCGCTGCGACTCCTGCGCCAGTTGGCAACCGTACGCAGAAACGTGTTCCTATGACACGTCTTCGTAAGACCATTGCTAACCGTCTACTTGAAGCGAAGAACTCAACGGCCATGTTGACGACCTTCAACGAAGTAAACATGAAGCCTATCATGGATCTTCGTAAACAATACCAAGAAGTATTCGAAAAGCGTCACGGTATCCGCCTTGGTTTCATGTCTTTCTACGTGAAAGCAGTGGTTGAAGCACTTAAGCGCTTCCCAGAAGTAAACGCGTCAATCGATGGCGATGATATCGTTTACCACAACTACTTCGACATCAGCATCGCGGTATCTACTC
Organism: Pseudoalteromonas sp. BDTF-M6; assembly: GCF_018334135.1. Taxonomy (NCBI): domain Bacteria; kingdom Pseudomonadati; phylum Pseudomonadota; class Gammaproteobacteria; order Alteromonadales; family Pseudoalteromonadaceae; genus Pseudoalteromonas; species Pseudoalteromonas sp. BDTF-M6. The sequence goes on along the minus strand of NZ_JAGXTQ010000001.1, from coordinate 714,713 downwards.
CACGTGGTCTGGTAACGCCGGTACTTCGTGACTGTGACAAACTGTCTGTTTCTGAAATCGAAAAAGGCATCAAAGAGCTAGCGCTTAAAGGCCGTGACGGCAAGCTAACGGTTGAAGATATGACAGGTGGTAACTTCACCATCACTAACGGTGGTGTATTCGGTTCACTGCTTTCTACGCCTATCATCAACTTGCCGCAGTCTTCAATCCTAGGTATGCACAAGATCCAAGACCGTCCTATGGCGGTAAATGGTAAGGTAGAAATCCTACCTATGATGTACCTAGCACTATCGTATGACCACCGTCAAATCGATGGTAAAGAGTCGGTAGGCTTCTTGGTAACTATCAAAGAGATGTTAGAAGATCCTACGCGTCTTCTACTAGACGTATAAGCGTCATATTTGCATAAAAATTAAGCTGCGGCCCTTGTCGCAGCTTTTTTTTGCCACCTTTAGTCGTACTAGGGTTTTCAAGCATTGCCATGAGAACTATACTAGGTGCGCAATTTGGGATGGTTGAATAAATTGCATATTTATTCAGCTCTTTTAGTACAAAAAATTGGATAAAGCATCATGAATTTGCATGAGTATCAGGCAAAACAACTTTTTGCCGAATATGGTTTACCAGTTTCTGAAGGCTACGCATGTGACACGCCTCAAGAAGCTGCTGAAGCCGCTGATAAAATCGGTGGTGACAAATGGGTTGTTAAATGTCAGGTTCACGCCGGTGGCCGCGGTAAAGCGGGCGGTGTAAAACTAGCTGACAGCAAACAAGAGATCAAAGATTTCGCTCAAAACTGGTTAGGTAAAAACCTAGTAACTTATCAAACTGACGAAAACGGTCAGCCAGTTGCTAAGATCCTTGTTGAAAGCTGCACAGACATTGCTAACGAACTCTACCTTGGTGCTGTTGTCGACCGCGCTTCACGCAAAGTTGTTTTCATGGCGTCAACTGAAGGCGGTGTTGAAATCGAACAAGTTGCAGAAGAAACGCCTGAACTAATTCACAAAGCTGAGATCGATCCTCTAGTTGGTCCTCAAGCTTACCAAGCTCGTGAACTAGGCTTCAAATTGGGTCTTAACCCAACACAAATGAAGCAATTCGTTAAGATCTTCATGGGTCTTGCGAACATGTTCAACGATTTCGATTTCGCTCTACTTGAAATCAACCCTCTAGTAATCACAGAAGAAGGTAACCTTCACTGTCTAGACGGTAAAATCGGTGTTGATGGTAACGCGTTGTACCGTCAGCCTAAAATCCGCGCTATGCACGATCCTTCGCAAGAAGACGAGCGTGAAGCTCACGCGGCACAGTGGGAACTTAACTATGTTGCACTAGACGGTAACGTAGGTTGTATGGTTAACGGTGCAGGCCTAGCAATGGGTACTATGGACATCGTAAACCTACACGGCGGTAAGCCAGCTAACTTCCTAGACGTTGGTGGCGGCGCGACTAAAGAGCGTGTAGCTGAAGCGTTTAAGATCATCCTTTCTGACGACAACGTTAAAGCTGTTCTAGTTAACATCTTCGGCGGTATTGTACGTTGTGACATGATCGCAGAAGGCATCATCGGTGCAGTTAAAGAAGTGGGCGTAAACGTTCCTGTAGTTGTACGTCTTGAAGGTACTAATGCTGAACTAGGTCGTGACGTTCTTGCGAACTCAGGTCTAGACATCATTGCTGCAGAATCTCTAACAGACGCTGCTGAAAAAGTTGTTGCTGCTGCGGAGGGCAAATAATGTCTGTACTAATTAATAAAGACACTAAAGTAATCTGCCAAGGTTTCACTGGTGGTCAGGGTACTTTCCACTCTGAGCAAGCACTGGAGTACGGCACGCAGATGGTAGGTGGTGTATCACCTGGTAAAGGCGGTCAAACTCACCTTGGTCTACCTGTGTTCAACACAGTACGTGACGCAGTAGAAGCAACTGGCGCAACTGCATCAGTAATCTACGTACCAGCACCTTTCTGTAAAGATGCAATCCTTGAAGCTATCGATGCTGGCATCGAGCTTATCGTTTGTATCACTGAAGGTATCCCAACGCTAGACATGGTTGACGTTAAAGTTAAGCTTGATCAAACTGGCGTTCGTATGATCGGTCCTAACTGCCCAGGTGTTATCACTCCGGGTGAAACTAAGATCGGTATCATGCCTGGTCACATCCACAAGCCTGGTAAAGTAGGTATCGTATCTCGTTCTGGTACGCTTACTTACGAAGCGGTTAAGCAAACTACTGACGCTGGCTTCGGTCAGTCTACTTGTGTAGGTATCGGTGGTGACCCAATTCCTGGTACTAACTTCATCGACGTACTAGAGATGTTCGAAAAAGATCCGCAAACTGAAGCTATCGTAATGATCGGTGAGATCGGCGGTACAGCTGAAGAAGAAGCGGCAGCGTACATCAAAGAAAACGTCACTAAGCCTGTAGTATCTTACATCGCTGGTGTTACTGCTCCTCCGGGCAAACGTATGGGCCACGCTGGTGCCATCATTGCCGGTGGTAAAGGTACTGCTGACGAGAAGTTCGCAGCCCTTGAAGCAGCTGGCGTACAAACTGTACGTTCACTTGCCGATATCGGTAAAGCGCTTAAAGAGAAAACCGGTTGGTAATCTCCGCATAACGCTTATGAAAAACCCGCCTCTTGGCGGGTTTTTTGTTTCTGCAAGACGCCTACTTACGCCATGGCATTGTGACAGCGCTTCATTTCTTCTATCAGCGCCTGTGCTAACGGTGAGGCGGAATTGCTTTTTGAGGTGATCAACACCACAGGAATGGTATAGCTATACACCTCGGGCAGGATGGCCTTAAACAACCCCTTGTCCACCCAATGCTGGGCATAATGCTCGGGTAGGTAACCGATAAACTTCCCGGATAAAATCAAATGGGCGATACCTTCGTCATGATAGGCGATGGCACTGTTTTGATAATTTAAACCATCATTTCGGCTTTCCCTGTCGCGCATATAGTTACTGGTGATCACCTCTGCATCTTGCAAGAGTTCGGTAATGGCGGACGTTTCACAGTCGAACAGGGGATGGCCCTCGGCGCAATACAGGTAGTTGGTTTCATCATGGAGTGGGTAATAGTCCAGGCCTCTTAAATGATGGCGGCTTACGCCTATGCCCACCAGCGCACGACCATTAACCACAGAGGTTTCCACCTCGCGCGCCTCACACACATTGATATCGAACTGAACGTTGTTGCCTCGCTCTTTAAGTTCGGCAATAACGTGCGCAACGGCGCAGCGCGGGTCGCTGACCAGGGTGTCTATGATGGCCAGGCTGACCCGACCCGATAATTCATTTTTTGAGGTCGCGACCGTGCTGGCAAAGGCCTCGCATTGCTGCAACAGCTCCAAAGAGGCCTGATAGGTAATGCGTCCGGGCTCGGTGAGTTCGAATCCGCTGCGTCCGCGTTTACAGAGCTTAATGCCGAGGCGTACTTCTAAGTCCGATAAATGTGAACTAATGGTTGATCGGCCAATGTTTAAGCGCGATTCCGCCGCCGCCAATCCGCCACATTCGACAATCGCAACAAAGATGCGTAGTAAGCGTAAATCAACATCATGAACTTGCACCAGACCCCCTTACTGTTTGTTATAAGCTTTAGTTCGATAAAATCGGAATGAATTACGATTATTATGTATTTATAAAACATCTATGGCAAGTTAGCATGGCCGTATTAAGCAGTATTGCTTTGCACAGACAACGAGTTAGGAGAATAAGATGACGTTTAGATATGGTGTAGACCAGCTAAATCTTGACATTGTTAATGGCATCGCCGATGGCAGCATTAAAGCCGAGCTTTGCCAACAAGCACTGGATAAAATTAATAAAAGCCGCCAGAATGTTGATGTGATGGCCGCTTCCGATAAGGCCGTATACGGTATTAATACCGGCTTTGGTCCTTTGTGCGATACGCAGATCTCACCAGAAGAAACCCATCTTTTACAAAAAAACCTATTGATCACCCATGCCGTGGGTGTGGGTGAGCCTATCGCCAAATCAATTTCAAAATTGATGCTGATCACTAAGGTGCACGCCTTAAGTCAGGGCTTCTCGGGTATTCGCCTGGAAGTGGTAGAGCGCATGTTGGCCTTCCTGGAGCTAGATCTTATCCCCGTGGTGCCTGAGCAAGGCTCGGTCGGTGCATCGGGTGACCTGGCGCCGCTTTCACATCTATTCCTGCCACTGATCGGCGAAGGTGAATTCTGGCAAGACGGTAAAGCCGTACCAGCGGCACAACTGCTTGAAGCCAATGGCTTAGCGCCGCTTGAGCTGCACGCCAAAGAAGGCCTGGCGCTAATTAATGGTACCCAGTTTATTCTTTCACACGGTATTACCGCGCTGACTAAGATGCGCTACTTGCTTGATTTAGCCGATTTAGCCGGTGCCATGAGCATTGAAGGCATGCAGGGCAGTGCTTCACCATTTAGAGAAGAGTTGCATGCAACCCGCCCGTTTGAGGGTAACATCGAAGTGGCCAAGCGCATGCGTTCTTTCTTCAAAGACTCACAGAACATGGCCTCGCACACTGACTGTGACCGCGTGCAAGACCCTTACTCACTGCGTTGTATCCCGCAGGTACATGGTGCGTCACGTAATGCCTATAACCACCTAAAAGAGCTGGTAGAAATCGAGATGAACTCGGTGACCGATAACCCAATCGTGATCAGCTCAGAAGAAGCGATTTCTGGCGGTAGCTTCCACGGTCAGCCATTGGCCATGGTATTGGACTATGCATCGATTGCCGCAGCCGAGCTTGGCAACATCGCCGACCGCCGTTGTTATTTAATGCTTGAAGGCCTGCACGGTCTGCCACGTTTATTGACCACCTCCGGTGGCTTGAACTCGGGCATGATGATCCCGCAGTATGCGACGGCAGCCTTGGTAACAGAGAATAAATCACTGTGTTTCCCACCGTCGGCAGACAGCGTACCTACCTCTATGGGCCAGGAAGACCACGTATCCATGGGTAGCATTTCGGGCAGAAAGCTGAATCAAATCCTGGGTAATCTGGAAAAGATTTTTGCCATCGAATTGATGTATGCGGCACAAGCTATCGAGTTCCGTCGTCCGAATAAATGCTCTGAGATCATAGAGAAAAACTTCGCCATTATTCGCGAAAAGGTGGCCAAGCTTGAAGAAGACCGTCTACTTAAGCCGGATATCGATGCCATGATTGAACTAGTTAAAGCACAAGCGTTTAGCGTGAACTAAGGGGGCTAATTACAATGAATTTCCAAGAACAAATTAAACAAGGTATTCCCAGTGTTTTACCTGAGCCAAAGCCATACCCGGCCGGTGTTAACCGTGCGCCAAAGCGTAAAGACATTCTTAGCCCAGAGGAAAAGCAACTGGCGGTGCGCAACGCCTTGCGTTACTTCCCTAAAGAATGGCACCAGGAACTTGCCGCTGAATTTGCCGAGGAACTGAAGCAGTTTGGCCGTATTTACATGTATCGTTTTAAGCCTAACTATGACATGAAGGCGCGCTCGGTCTCTGACTACCCGGCTAAATGTGAGCAAGCTGCGGTCATCATGTTGATGGTCGACAATAACCTGGACCCAGCCGTTGCTCAGCACCCCGAGGAGCTGATCACTTACGGTGGTAACGGTGCGGTATTCCAAAACTGGGCCCAGTATCTGTTAACCATGAAGTATCTGAGCGAGATGGAAAAAGACCAAACCTTGCACATTTACTCGGGTCACCCTATGGGGCTGTTCCCATCATCAGAAGATGCGCCGCGCGTGGTGGTGACTAACGGTATGATGATCCCGAACTACTCCAAGCCGGATGACTGGGAGAAGTTCAATGCCCTGGGCGTAACTCAGTACGGGCAAATGACCGCCGGTTCATTTATGTATATAGGCCCACAGGGTATCGTACACGGTACAACTATTACGGTAATGAATGCCTTCCGTAAGGTGCTTGAAAAAGGCGAAAGTCCGCAGGGTAAAATTTTCTTAACCGCGGGCCTGGGCGGCATGAGTGGTGCGCAGCCAAAAGCGGGTAACATCGCCAACTGTATTACCGTGTGTGCCGAAGTGAACGCCAAGGCCGCGATTAAGCGCCACGAGCAGGGCTGGGTTGATGAGCTGATCGACAACATGGATGCCTTGATTGAACGTGTTCGTCAGGCGCAAGCCAATGAAGAAGTGGTGTCTATCGCCTACGTGGGTAACATTGTTGATGTATGGGAAAGCTTCTACGAGCAAGAAATCTTTGTTCACCTGGGTTCAGACCAAACGTCACTGCACAACCCTTGGTCGGGCGGTTATTATCCGGTTGATATTACGTTTGAAGAGTCAAACCGATTGATCCGTGAAGAGCCAGAAGTATTCAAGGTTAAGGTACAAGAGACCTTGAAGCGTCATGCCGATGCGGTAAACAAGCACACGGCCCGTGGTACCTATTTCTTTGATTATGGTAATGCCTTCTTATTGGAAGCGTCGCGCGCCGGTGGCGATGTGATGGCCGAAAACGGCATCGATTTTAAATATCCGTCGTACGTGCAGGATATTCTTGGTCCTATGTGTTTCGACTATGGCTTTGGTCCATTCCGTTGGGTATGTGCCTCTGGTAACCCGGAAGATCTGGATAAAACCGATGCCATCGCCGCAGAAGTACTGAACAAGATCATGGCCGAATCGCCGGAAGAAATTCAGCAGCAGATGCAGGATAACATCACCTGGATCAAAGACGCCAAGCAAAACAAGCTGGTTGTGGGTTCACAGGCGCGCATTCTTTACGCCGACGCCCAAGGTCGTATGGAAATCGCTAAAGCCTTTAACGATGCCATTAATCGCGGTGAAATTGGCCCGGTCGTACTAGGTCGTGACCACCATGACGTGAGCGGTACCGACTCACCGTTCCGTGAAACATCAAACATCTATGATGGCAGCCGTTTTACCGCGGATATGGCGATTCACAACGTGATCGGCGACAGTTTCCGTGGCGCAACCTGGGTCTCTATCCACAATGGTGGCGGTGTAGGCTGGGGTGAAGTAACCAACGGTGGTTTCGGTATGCTGCTTGATGGTACTGAAGGTGCCGAGCGTCGCTTGAAATCCATGCTGTTGTTCGACGTAAACAATGGTATTGCACGCCGTAGCTGGGCCCGTAACGAAGAAGCCAACTTCGCGATTAAGCGCGAAATGGCCCGTACGCCTAAGCTGAAGGTAACCTTGGCAAACCTGGTTGATGACGAGATCCTCAATAACTTGTCATTCTAATTTGCCGAACAAATGTAATTTTAAAAGGAAGCCTAAGTGCTTCCTTTTTTTATCCCTACTTGATGTTTCCCCAGCCAGTTTTGTTAGGGGATTAAATTGTCTGCAATGCGTTTGCCCGAGAGTTATCAACAGCGTACTGGTTGCATTAAGGCTAGTTATAAAAACGCCACCGCATAAAAAGCAGTGGCGTTTGTGTATTAGCCGTTGCAAGATTTAATTACAACTGGTCGCGGCCATCGCTTTATCTTGCTTGGTATCGTGATCAACCTCAACGATATTAGCAAAACCGTCTGTACAGTTTTTAACGTTGGCATCAAAGCTAAAGGTCGCCGTGCCACCGGCTACGGACTCCACGCGTAAGTCCGTGCCTATCATAGGCGTTGTGCCGGTTCCTTTATACCAATAGCTGCTACCTAGGGTGCCGTTATAGTTTTCAGCCCCGACCGTAGCCGTACTTAGGTCACCTAATTGTGCATAGGCGAACCAGATACCTTGAGTAGGGCCATTGAGTACCCAAATTTGGAAGCTATAGCGGTTGGCGGCGTCGCCAAACTTAGGGACATTGTCCCATTCGTAGACGGTGTATTGGTCAGGGCCGGCACTGAGAACGGCAACACGCCACTCGGCACCGTCACCGTTGACACCCATATTCAGATCCATCCACAAAGGCGCTAACAAATTATTAGGCACAGCACTGCTAGGCATATTTGTATTGCTAGCGGAAGTGGCTAGCATGCTTGAAATGCCGGCTTCCAAAGTACCGTTGACCGACCAGATCACCGAACTGTATTGCTCACCATTGTAGGTAAAACTAGGTACATTCAAGATTGTGCCGCCGTCATCGCAGTTGCCAGGGCAGCCAAAGGGGTTAACACCAAGACTAGCCAAAGAAACATAGCCGAATGGGGCGGGTGAGGCATTGACTGCTAACCCACTGGTATTGAGTGTGCCGCTCCAGCTCGCATGATTACCCTCTATGGTAAATGGGGTCAGGGTGCTGCCACCATCTATCACAGCCGATTCCGAGCCGGGAACCACTTCGAGTTCCTCAGGAATATGGTCACTGAGGTTAATAACATCAGTGTATGGGCCATTGTTTATCTGGATAACATAGCTAAGGGTGTCGCCTATCTGTGCCTGTGGTTGGCTTACGGTTTTACTTAGGACGCCAGCTGCTGTGGTATCTATGGCTTTTACGGCGATGGGCAGGTGCAGATCCGGGCCATCGCCATCTCGGTTAAGGTTGACCTGACCAAACTGCCAGCCGCTGGCAAAGCGAGTGTCTGCCGTGACTGTCACAGTGGCAGTTTCACCGGCCTTTACTTTGAGGTGAGAGGGACTAACTGAAAAAGAGGCATCGCCATGACTTTGTGTCGTTAAGTCCATATGAACCGTGTGCGCGGTGACATTGGTAAAGGTGCGAGTCCAGCTACAAGTGGCCAGACACTGGCTGTCTTGCATACTGGCGATATTTAAGGTTTTTGGGTCGCCACCCTCGTCCGGGTTGGCGCCAAAGAAGTTTAACGGTGATTCATCCAGTACCAGGTCGGCTTCGACGGCACGAGATAAATCAATACGCCCGGCGCCCATATCAAAGGCGTCCGCCGGGGTTACACCATCTTCCTTGCGCACCATTGAATTGTCACTGGTCATCATCAATGCCGAGCGAATCATATAAGGGCTCCAGTCGGGACGCGCCGCCGATAAAATAGCCGCAGCCCCGGCATGGTGGGGGGAAGACATGGATGTGCCGCTGAGGAACCCAAATTCTGCGGGGGCACTCGGGTCATTGGTATTTACCGCCGCCAAGATGCTGACGCCAGGTGCTGTTATGTCTGGTTTTATTATATCAAGTCGATTATTTGGGCCGCGAGAGCTAAAGTCAGCCATGATATCTGCGCTTTGCTCATCATCTTGTGCACTGAAGCCACTGATTGACGCGACCGGGTTAGTTACCGAGGCAACCCAAGCCTTGAGGGTATCGCCGTCACTGACGCCGACATGAATACCTGGAATAAAGTGAGCATCGGCCGAGACCGACTCACCCTGCGCTGCAAGATTTGCCAACACCAGGCCACCAGCACCACCGGCGGCAACATTGGCACCTTTGGCCACCCGGGCGATGGTGCCGCGGTCACAGATCACGATTTGACCGTCAAAGTGTCCAGTAGGGAAAGGCTCTAGACACTGAGCGGGCTGGGTGTCATTGCTCGAGCCGTTATTGGTCGGGTAATCACCCGCATAGACAATGGGTGCAGGGCCATAGCCCGAAGTGAATCCAACACTATTTATATCGGCGAGGCTGTCGGTATCCGAACTCATATCAATTAGGCTATTGGCCAGTACGCGGGTATGTGTACTGGCGCCCGTAGTGCCTACCCAGGGAGCATTGTGGCCGTTCGTTGATGCGCCGGGCCCGCCATTACCGGCAGAGGTCGCGACATAAATACCGGCGGCAGTGGCATTAAGAAAGCCCAGGGCAACGGAGTCATTGTAGGGATTGCTGCCACCTGAGATGGAGTAGTTAAGCGAGTGAATACCATTGGGTAAGTTGGAGGCATCAATTACAACTTGTTCTACAGCCGCCAATAGCGCTGAGCCTGGGCAGGTTTCGATACACACATCGTAGGCGATAATATTAGCTCTAGGTGCAACACCAGAGATAGCGCGCGTCATGCTTGTTGTCGGTGCGTATATTTCAGCACTCAGATGATTTCCCGCTACCGTACTGGCGGTGTGTGAGCCGTGCCCGTCACTGTCCTCCGGGGATGGATAGTTAGCGTCAAAGGGGACGAACGACCAGGCGCCAATAAGCTTGTCGTTACAAAAACTGGCATCGGCAACATCGCAATAGCTGCCGGGTACATAGTTACCAGAGCCCAAAGGATTGATATGTTGATAGCCGTCGGAGGTTATCGGTGCAAATGAAGGGTGATCCGCATTAATACCGGTATCAAGCACAGCTACCACTATGCCTTCGCCTTGGGAATGGGGCACATTGCTCGGTGAATTGCCCCAAATTACTTCGGCATTAATCCATTGTGGTCCAGAATCGGTATTTAGGGTTTCATGGCGTTCCAGGGCGATGCTTTTAACACCTGGCATACTGGCCATGCGTTTAGCCTCGGCAGCGCTCATCTCCAGCGCCATGCCATTAAACACCCATTGATAATCGTATTTGACGCGATTATTCAACTTGGTGCTGGCTAATAGCTGGCGTTGTTGCTCTTTTAAAAATTTTCTATAGGCCTGCGAAGGCTTGCTTTGAGTATTGAGTTTCTTTGCCCCGGTAATTTTATTACTGGTTGGTGCTAGGCCCTTAACGCCACCCTCATAGGTGGCCACGGGAGCGGATTCAAGTTCAACGATATATATACGGCGCTCAGTATTAGTTTGAATTGCTTTTTGCTGTACGTTTAGCTGCGTATTTAATTTCGAGGGTTGATTTGGCGCCAAACTTAATTCGTTGGCAAGGGTCGAAAAGCTAAGCGCGGAACTAATGGCAAGAGCAATTGTGCTGGTTGTTGTTGTGATCTGTTTGTTCATTGTCGAACCTATATCAATAAAGGGAAGAGTTTATGAGGGCAAAAAGATACGACCCAATTCCAATTGACCTTTAGTACCAGATTTAGGTTAGTTAAAGTTTACAAAACAGCAACAAAAAATTAGTAATTTAGTACTGCTTTTTGCATCTTTGAATGCTTTTATTTATGCCTGCTGCAATTAAAAGTTCGCAATCAACAGCTTACCTATTGACCGCTAATGTAAAAAGAAGACTAGGGGGTGTTACAGGCTGGCAGAAAAGGCCAGCCGCAAAGAGGCGATGATTAACCTTGGTCAGGCTTTTTTAACAAACTTGGCGGTGATCATCATTTCGCCGACGCCATCAACCTTACAATCCAGCTCATGGTCTTTGCTGTCTTTGATGCTGCGGATCTGCGCCTTGGTGCCTATTTTCATAATCATGGAGCTGCCTTTGACCTTAAGGTCTTTGGCCAGCGTCACCTTATCGCCGGCGTTAAGTTCGGTGCCGTTGGCATCCTTGGCGGTGATCAGCTCTTCTTCGGCCAGTTGGGCCGGATCCCATTCATAGCCACACTCGGGGCAAATAAGTTGATTTTGATCTTGATACACATAGGGAGAATTACAATTTAAACAAGCTGGGTGGGCCATAATGCTCGGGCTCTTTAGTTTACTGTACGCCAATAATAAAACTTCTCAGCACAGGGATCGAGCGCGCAGTGAATTTAGGCGGTGAATTAAGGCTTAAAATATGCCAAAGACGAATAAATTATCATACCTATACGGTGACAGATAGGCAATTTAATGGTCGGATCCGCGCCGAGAACAGACCTTAGGTTTATTGTCGATCAATGGGGCTGACCGTATGACTAAATCTGGAACCTACTACATGCGTGTAGATTTCTGTTGTTTTTAAATCGGTGTGCCCAAGTAGCTCCTGAACCGTCCTAATGTCTGTACCATTTCGAAGAAGTTCGGTGGCGAAGGAATGTCTGAAAGTATGCGCTTTTACACGTTTACCAATATCAGCACACAGAACGGCTCTTCTAAGGTGCTTCCTAAACGCTGACTCATGAATATGATGCCGACATACATAACCATCATAGGGGTGAACACAGCGAGTTGTTGAGGGGAAAAGATATTGCCATGAAAAGTCTTTGAGAGCGTTTTTGTACTTACGCATCAGTGCAGGAGGTAACGATGTGAATCCATGGCCTTCGCTCACGTCTTTATTGTGTATCGTTTTTACTTTATCTATCTGGTTGGCAATGGCATGGTTCAATGATTTGGGTAAAATTGAATACCTGTCTTTTTTACCTTTACCTCTAAAGACGAATATTGTGTTGTCTGCCAGATTGATATCTTTAACCCTGAGGCTGAGAGCTTCATTTATTCTAAGACCGCTCCCATATAAAATTGATGCTATTAACCAATGAATGCCTGTCATGTGAGACAGAATCTTTTTTGCTTCGTGATGGGTAAGAACGCTTGGTATGCATTGTTCTCTTTTAGTAAATGAATAGTTCAGCCCGTGAATTTCCTTTTTAACTACATAGCGGTAAAGGAAAATGATGGCACACAAGGCTTGGTTTTGTGTTGCTGCGCTGACTTGGCGATTTATGGCTAAATGATTTAAGAAACGTTCTATTTCATGGTTACCCATCTTATTAGGGTGCTTTTTATCGTTGAACAAAATAAATGATTTAATCCATGTTAAGTACACTTTCTCTGTTTTAAGGCTGTAACGGCGTGTCCGTAGCTCTGTTCGAACGGTTTCCAAAAATGGTGATTGCATCCTGATCTCCTTTTGGATTTGGAGCTGTATATATATACAGTTATAAGTGGATGTGTTGAAAATATCAATGAAATGGCACGTTATGTAATGAAAAAAATGGCTCGTTTATGTGCCAATGAAATATAGGTATCTGATATTTATTAAAAAAATAAATTGCATAGCGAGCCAGTGAAGGCTCGAATAAATGAAGGCACGTTTTTTATGGCTTACTTCTTGATTGCGTGTGAGAAAAACACCTGATAACTTGGTGTTATTATTAAATAAAATTTTTATTAGTGAGAGTTACTCCTGCTGTGGATAACTTCCTTAACCGGGAATTCGCACTAATAAGCTGTTGTACGGATTAGATGGATGTCACGTAACTTCGTATCTACACTAGCTCGCAGCCTCACATGGGCTTGTTTTCTTATTGTCTCTATCATTACAGCTGGTTTGAGCCTCGCGCCCGAGTCTGAGCGTGATCTTGTTGGTCAGTTTCAAGCAGCAGTTTTCTTTTCCGGCATTCCGGTGGTAGCTGTAGCCGAGTTTCATATCCAGCGTTTCGAACTAAACCGAGGGCTAGCATCTGTTGGTTTGTTCTTCGCCCTATTATTGCTGGTGCCTACTTATTACGCAGTTTCAGTCATGGCAGCACACTCCGAGACCTCAACTGGTTGGTTGTTATTGGCAGGGTGGGCTTTTACATTCGTTGGAGTTATTTCGCTGTTTGCACACTCACGGATAGAGTGGTACCTCGTTGCAGGTTTTGGGGCTTTTTTTCTTTCAGGTTGCATACTATTGCTCGTACTCAGCCTATGGTTTTGGCCTCAGTTCTACTACGGGTATATCAAGCCAGAGGGACATTTACAGTGGACACCATGGTTTATGGCTGCCTTGGGGCTAGTTGTTTGGTTTGCATTATTTTTACTTAATGGCCGCTTTAAAAAAGCCATACAACAAGTCGCTCAAGCGGATCTGGCCTAGTCGGCCGACCCCTTAGCTAAACGTTATATGGCACAAATATGGCTCGGTGTTTATTTCTAATTATTGCGTTATTCTCATGGCAAGTTAGCTCAAATGAAATTTGTGATGCTAATTCAAAAAAATGTGCTCAAGTGGGTAGTGCAGCGGCTTGGATGCTGTCGATTATTGAAACCTCACAAGAGTCGTGTGGCGCAAATAATGAAATAAGCCAATGGTTAAAATCAAATCATTGGCTAGTTGAGCAGGTTAAAGCTAACGAGTCAGAATATGATTATTTAGCTCAAATGCAAAAAAGAACATATTGGAGCTCTAATAATTCTGAGATTGCTCAACAGTGTTCAGAAATAATAACTTTAATTAAAAGTGGCTCACCTCTAAACTCTGAGTTAAGGTAAGTGCCATATAACAAGCTAATAAATAAGGACAAAAAACAGTTTGCTGTTTTCGTTCCTCAACATTTTAGCAAACAATTTTTTGCCCATTATTAGGGCGTTAGGTGAAACCGGAATTCGAAATCGAGCATGAAAAATATATTTAATTTCTTTAAAAAAACGAATAGTTTCAGTGACCGAGTAGATTCTCCTGAAGATAGAGTCAAAGCGTTTATTTCTCACTGGCATGAACAATGGTCGAAAGCCCGAAAAAAAATGGGCGAAAATGTAGATTTCGATTATTGGGGTAATCAAATATCGGAAGTTGATGAGACCCACTTCATTACTGGCCGAAGTTCAGGATCTAGAAATTCTATTGGCTTAGCACCTGATTATGATCCTAAAACAGAAAAAATAACAGAATGCGAAATTGATGGAGAAATCGCTCAAGTATTTACGGAGATTTACCAAGAGTCACGTAAGTTCTCAAAGTATCACGTTTATGAACTTGTGCGTGATGTAGAGAGTGGCTGGAAAATAACTGATATATTTACACTCTTTCACCCACCTAAGAGTTCTGTCATCGATGTTAATAAGCATGCAGAAATCCTAGCTATGAGCAGCGAAGATGCTCCTTTCATGGAGAGAGCGAAACATATAGATCTCAATGAAAATACTCTTTTTCAAAAAGTTCGCAATATTAAGACCCCACATTTAGATGAAGGTGAGGCAAGATTGGAACGAATCGGAAATCTACGAATCAGTTCCGGGGTTGTCGGTATTTTAGATTTTGGCTATGACATTTACGACTTTGAACCTCTGCATAGAAAAATAAAGCCAGGGGAGTACCCAGTAGAAACAGTCACAATACATGACCGGGTTGCTGGTATTCGAGTCAAATTCAGCGATAGCGAAGAACCAATAAAATGGCATGCAGCTAACACTCCAAGTGGTAACGGAGTTTATGGCGTAGATGCAGGGAATTTAGCTATATTTGATGTGAGTAAGCTCATGGTATTAAACAGAATAGGGAAAGAAAAAATCTTTAATGGATGGTGCATTTCAGGCAAGCCTGAATTAGTGTCAATGACAAGCACGAATGACTGCGTTATATCCACAAGTGGCTTTGGTGATGGCGCTTATCCTGCATATTGGGGTGTCAACAAACAAGATGAAGTAATCTCTCTATATATCGATTTCATGATACTTGTAAAAGAGAATGAAAACGGCATATATGAATCAATCTAAATCACCTTATAAAGTGCTGCTAGGGATAAACCTACGCTGCGCTCCGGTTTGCCTCAGAGCAAAGCGCAAAGCGTTTCCACCACTCACTCTTTTCTCACAGCCCGCTCTGAGCATCAATCTCTATAAACAACCCATAAACAAGCCCCTGCATAGGCAGGGGCTTGTTTTTTCAAAGATTAAACTTGGTGCTTAATCCAGGTAAGTTACTTCACCTAGATTTAGACTTTCGATTTGCTCTTTGATCTTGGCTACATCACCGACGATCACCCAGGTCAGTTGCTCAGGTTTAATCACCTTCTTGGCCTCTGCGGCCAGGGTGTTTGTATCCGGCTTACGAACCAGCTCGGCGTAATTTTCCAGATAGGTGACGTCACGGTCTTTACTGTAGGCATCCGCCAGTGAGTTAAGCAGTGACCACTTCTTCTCGTAACGACCGGGTAGCTTAGCCGTTTTATTCGATACCACCTTGGCCAGCTCTTCATCGGTTGCCGGTTTATTGCCGATATAACCATTGAGTTCTTTTAGGATTTCCTGAATAGACTCTTTGGTTTTATCGGTTTGCACCGGGGCGTAAACAAAGAAGGGGCTTTGCGCATTGGTATCCATAAGAATGGTGCGCGCGCCATATGACCAACCCTTGTCTTCACGCAGGTTCATATTCATGCGCGAGGTAAAGCTGCCGCCTATGATGGTGTTCATCATATCCAGGGTTACTTCATCCTGAGCGCTTAATGATTGGCTGTTTGGACCCAATAGGCCAGAGATGATCAAGGACTGCGGCGACTCAGGCTTGTTCAATACAAATACCCGTGCTTTTTCAGGAATGGCCACATCGGCGATATCAAGTTTCGGTGCCGCTGTTTGTGGTTTTTCCCAGCTTGCCAAAGCCGTTTCCAAGGATGTTTGTAGTTCGGCTTTATCGATATCACCAACCACTACTAAACGGCCCAGATCCGGACGTAACCAGGTCGAAGTAAAGGCTAATAAGTCATCACGACTGATTTGCGCGACCGATTGCTCCGTGCCTGAGCCGGTTAGCGGCTTACCATAAGGGTGGTTTTCGCCGTAGAGCAGCGGCGGTAACACGCGCAGGGCATTGGAGCTTGGGCTCGCCTTTTCCTGCTTAATACCTTGAAGCAGCAGTTTACGTACACGCTCAATGTCGCTATCGGCGAAGCGAGGCTTTTGCAGCACATCGGCAAACAGTGCCAGGCTTGGCTGCCAGTTGGTGGTCATGGCCGACATCATCACCGAGGTTTTATCCAATCCGGCATTGGCCGAGATGGACGCACCTAAAGATTCGAGCTCGGCAGCCAGTTGCAACGCGTCGCGCTCGCCGGCACCTTCATCAAGCATGCTGGCGGCGAAATTGGCAACACCAGGCTTGTCGTTAGCATCGGTGGCGGTACCGCCGGCAAAGTCTAAACGAATGTTGATCACCGGGGTATCGCTGCGTTTAGCCAGTACCACTTCTAGGCCATTGCTCAGGGTAAAGCTGTCAACATCAGGAAGGTCCAGGGCAGGAACCTCGCCGGCGCTGGGCACACCCGTGCTGCGATCCACGCCTTGGTCGTTGGCGCTCAGTTCGGCAAATGGGTGAACGGTCAGTACAAAGTCGCCGCTACTTAACCACTTGTTAGCCACCATCTGAATGTCGCTCGGTGTCGCATTGGCGGTAATGGCAAAGGCTTCTTTATAATAGGTGGGGTTATTGTGGTAAACGGCGCCCGAGGCCAATACGTCGGACTTACCGCCAAAACCACCCACGCCTTCCACATTTTTTACCCAGCCGGCGGCATTGGCAAATTTAATGCGGCTTAGCTCTTCGGCCGTTGGGCCCTCGGCGATAAGACGGGCTATCTCTTCATCGATAATGCGCTCAATTTTGTCGATATTGTTTTTATCCAGGGCATCGACCCCTATCATCAGCTGACCGGCCAGGGTGCGCTGATAGTTAAAGGCAAAGACACTTGAAGCCAGTTGCTCGTCATACACCAGGCGCTGATACAGACGAGAGTTTTTACCGCCGGCCATGACATCGCTTAACAGCGACAGGTATTCACCATCGACACTGCCTTTTTCCGCCGTGTTCCAAACCTTGAGAATACGTGAGGCTGGCACGCGGTCTTGCATTACTAAACGAGTCTGTTCGTCACGCTTGGCAATCCATTTTTGCAGCTTGGCTACCGGTTTACCCGGTTTAATATCGCCAAAGTACTTACCCACTTTTTGTTTCGCCGTCTCAACATCGATATCACCGGCTAACACCAACACCGCATTGTTCGGGCCGTAGTAGTCTTTAAACCATTGGTGTACGTCGTCTAACGACGCCGCGTTTAAGTCTTCCATTGAGCCGATCACAGACCAGGAGTAGGGATGACCTTGAGGGAAGGTATTCTTCCAGATGTTGTCCCACATGGTGCCGTAAGGCTGGCTTTCGCCCTGGCGTTTTTCATTTTGCACTACGCCACGTTGCTCATCGAGCTTGTCCTGCGTGATGGCGCCAAGCAAGTGGCCCATACGCTCTGACTCCATCCACAACGCCATATCCAGCGCCGGGGTTGGTACGTTTTGGAAATAGTTGGTTCTGTCCGAGTTGGTGGTACCGTTTTGCTCGGTGGCACCGGCACGCTCGAACGGACCGAAATACTCGTCGTCGTAGTTCTCGGTGCCGTTAAACATCAGGTGTTCAAACAAATGGGCAAAACCGGTTTTACCCACTTTTTCATTTTTGGCACCCACGTCATACCAAACGTTGACGGCAACTATGGGTGCCTTGCGATCGGTGTGAACGATAACCTTAAGGCCGTTATCCAGGGTGAAAGAGTCGTATTTGATATCTACAAACGGATAATTAGCGGCATTTTGTGCAACTTGTTGTTGCTGTGCCGAGGTTTGCGTATCGCTGGTGGCAGAGCAGCCGCCAAGAGAGATCATCACTGCCACACTGAGGGCACTGAGTGTCATCTTATTCATGGGAGTCCTTATTAATATAGTTGGTGTCCTATGTATCCAAAACTAATCTAACACTATATTGGGAACGGTTAAATTGAACGCGTTAGTCTGCAGCAATAAAGTTGTAAGCAAATGTTTAATATATAATTTACACGGAGGAAGGCGAAAAAAAACCCCTCGCAAGAGGGGTTTTGGGTAACACAGTGCCAACTAGCACTGGGAATGAGGTCGGTACATTTACGGGTATGCCTAAGACACTCTGTCAGGCTATCCGTTAGTCAAAGCTCATTTCTGGTACATCGCCTTCGACGATGAGTTTACCCGCTGTTTTACTGATGATTTCATCAACACTAACACCCGGGGCGCGCTCTAGCAAATGGAAAGCGCCGTCTTTGACTTCTAACACGGCCAGGTCGGTTACTATTTTTTTCACACAATTCACGCCGGTCAGTGGCAGTGAACACTCTTCTAGTAACTTAGAGTCGCCGTGTTTACTGGCATGGGTCATGGTAACAATAATGTTCTTCGCGCCGGCAACTAAGTCCATTGCGCCGCCCATACCTTTAATTAACTTCTTCGGGATCATCCACGAGGCAATGTTGCCGTGCTGATCAACTTCAAATGCACCTAAGACCGTCAAGTCTACATGACCACCGCGGATCATGGCAAAGCTATCGGCACTATTAAAAATCGCTGCACCTTTAGCTGCTGTAACGGTTTCTTTACCCGCATTGATCATGTCTGCATCAAGCTCGTCCTCGGTTGGGTAGGGACCCATACCCAGCAGGCCGTTTTCTGATTGCAGCATGACTTCAATGCCTTTGGGTACATAGTTAGCAACCAGGGTAGGGATACCAATACCCAGGTTTACGTAATAGCCGTCGGCCAATTCTTTGGCAACACGTTGAGCAATTTGTTCACGATTTAATGACATCTTGAGTCTCCTTAGGCTTTACGTGTGGTTACGCGTTCGATGCGTTTTTCAAAGGTACCTTTGATAACGCGATTAACATAAATGCCTGGGGTGTGGATTTGACTTGGCTCCAGTTCACCCGGCTCAACGATTTCTTCTACCTCGGCCACGGTGATCTTACCGGCAGTGGCGGCCATAGGGTTAAAGTTCATTGCCGTGTGGCGGAATACCAGGTTTCCGTAACGGTCTGCTTTCCATGCTTTAACGATGGCAAATTCACCGGTAACGGATTCTTCAAGAATATACGGGCGACCATCAAATTCCTTTACTTCTTTGCCTTCGGCAACCGGTGTACCGTAGCCGGTAGCGGTATAAAATGCTGGAATACCCGCACCGCCGGCACGCATTTTTTCTGCCAGTGTACCCTGAGGTGTCAGTTCTACTTCCAGCTCACCGTCGAGCATTTGTTTTTCGAATAGCGCGTTCTCACCGACATAAGAGGCGATGATCTTCTTGATTTGCTTGTCTTGAAGCAGCACGCCTAAACCGAAATCATCAACACCACAGTTGTTAGAAACCACGGTAAGATCTGTGGTACCCATGCGCTTAATTTCGGCTATTAGGCCCTCGGGGATGCCGCATAGCCCAAAGCCACCGGCGATAATGGTATCGCCGTCTTTTAGTCCTGCCATGGCATCGGCATAACTTGTTACTACTTTATCGAATCCGGACATGTCTAAGCACTCCTAGGTTTATTGTTCTTGGTCACATTGGGCAAGTATGGCATTGGCCACCTTGCTCTGGGGCTGCTTGTTCAGCGCCTTGCAAATTGTAGCGCCTGCTTGGGCCAGTGTTTTTAAATCAATTCCTGTGTCTATGCCAAGTTTTTGTAACAGATAGACCACATCTTCGGTGGCAACATTTCCTGACGCACCTTGGGCATAAGGGCAGCCACCCAGGCCTGCAACCGCACTGTCTACCGTGCTAATGCCCATTTTTAAGGCGGCATAAATGTTACTAATGGCCTGGCCATAGGTATCGTGAAAATGCACCGCAAGCTGGCTTGCATCCAGATGCTCAAGCAACAGGGCAAGCAACTGCTCAACCTCATTGGCCGTACCTACGCCTATGGTGTCACCCAAACTGACCTCATAGCAGCCCAGAGCCAACAATTGTTTACACACTTCAAGCACTTGTTCAGGCGCAACCGCGCCCTGGTAAGGGCAACCTAGGACGCAGCTGACATAGCCGCGTACCTTGATGTTGTTTGCCTTGGCAAGCTCTACCACGGGGCGGAAGCGCTCAATGCTTTCACTGATTGAACAATTGATGTTCTTTTGCGTAAAGGCCTCGCTGGCGGCGGTGAAAATTGCAAACTCGCCCACGTCGGCTGCCAATGCCAATTCCGCACCTTTAAGATTTGGCGTCAGGGCACTGAGCAACACATCATCATGGCGCTCAATGGCAGCAAACACCGCACTGGAGTCGGCCATTTGTGGCACCCATTTAGGCGATACAAAAGCACCGCCCTCAATATGCTTTAATCCCGCCTTGGCCAGGCTGTTGATCAAGGTCACCTTGTCTTCAAGGCTGACATTGACCTCGTTTTGCAGGCCATCACGAGCACCTACCTCAACGACACGCACCTGTTGTGGAAAAGCCATTAGCTTTGCTCCTCAACGATAGCAAGCAGGGCACCATGGCTGACCAATTCGCCCTCGCCATAGCAGTAGCTGCTGAGCACGCCATCGAATGGCGCATTAAGGGTATATTCCATCTTCATGGCTTCCATGACGACTATGGCATCGCCTTGTTTTACCTCGGTGCCAATATCCAGCAGGTGTTTTACCACAGTGCCGTTCATAGGTGCTGCCAGGGCATCGCCACCGCTTTGCTCGGCGCCTACATAGTGCTTAGAGGTCAGGGCGAAGTCATACTGAGCACCCTGATACATGATGCTCAGTGCTTCGTCATCGATTTGAGCATCGGCGCTTAGGCGCTGACCGTCGACTACGGCAACATAGTGACCGTGACCTTGATACTCACCGCTCAAGCTATGGCCTTGGCCATCGATATCGACTTTAATTCCGGTAGATGTCACATGCAGCATGACCTGATGATCCGCTAGCGGCACGGAGATCTCATTGATGGAATTCAGTTTAAAGCCCGATAAACTCTGCCAAGGTGAGGTTGTAGCTGGGGCTTTGCTGGTACCCTGTAAGTGACAATAGTACACCCAAGCAGCCATGGCTAAGGCATGCACATCGGCCTGTGGTGCCTGAGTCAGGTTGTCACAGTTATTGTCGATAAAATGGGTGTCCATGGTGGCATCTTGCAGTGGCTGCGACTCGCACAGGGCTACAAGGAAGCCGGTATTGGCCTTAACGCCGCCAACATAGGTATGGCGTAAAGAGCGCTCCAGCAATGACAGCGCCTGAGCTCGGTTGTCGCCTTTGACGATCAGCTTGGCAACCATGGGGTCGTAGAATGAGCTGATCTCGTCGCCACAGGTAACACCGGTATCAATACGCACGTTTGCATTTTGCTCCGGGAAGCGTAAGTGCGTCAGACGTCCGCTTGAAGGCATAAACTGCTCGCTTGGGTCTTCGGCGTATAAACGGGCTTCAAAGCTGTGGCCTGTGATTGTTACCTGCTCTTGCGAAAGAGGCAAGGTGTCACCGCCGGCAATGGCGATCTGCCACTGCACCAGGTCCACACCCGTAACCATTTCGGTAACCGGGTGCTCTACCTGCAAGCGGGTATTCATTTCCATAAAGAAGAATTCCTCGCCACACAGCAGGAACTCAACCGTACCGGCACCCACATAATCGATGGCTTGAGCACAGCGTACCGCCGCTTCCCCCATGCTCTTGCGCATGGCGTCACTCAGACCGGGAGCGGGGGCTTCCTCAATCACTTTTTGGTGGCGGCGTTGCAATGAGCAGTCGCGGTCGCCCAAGTACACGCAGTTGCCGTGTTTATCGGCAAATACTTGTACTTCCACGTGACGCGGATTATCGACATAACGCTCAATCAACACCAGGTCATTACCAAAGCTGCTGATCGCTTCGCGCTTGGCACCTTCCAGGGCACTGATAAAGTCTTTTTTATCCCGTACCACGCGCATGCCCTTACCACCACCGCCGTAGGCGGCCTTGATAAGCACAGGGTAACCGATTTTATCGGCCTCATCGCTTAGAAAAGTCGGGTCTTGGTTGTCACCGTAATAGCCGGGTACCAAAGGCACGTTGGCGCCAGCCATAATCTCTTTGGCGCGGGTTTTTGAACCCATGGCTTCGATGCTTTTGGCGTAGGGACCAATAAAGGTAATGCCTTTTTGCTCGCACTGTGCGGCAAAGGCTTCATTTTCAGAGAGGAAACCATAACCCGGGTGGATGCAGTCGGCGCCGGCCTGTTCGGCAACGGCAAACAGCTTGTCCATATCCAAGTAAGACGACTTACTCGGTGCCGGGCCTATGTGGTAGGCGCTGTCGGCCATTTGTACGTGCTGAGCATTTGCATCGGCGTCGGAATAGACGGCAATGGTGTGCATACCCAGCATTTTGGCGCTGCGAATAACGCGACAGGCGATCTCACCTCGGTTGGCAATAAGAATTCGTTTTAGCATGAGTTATCCTTGTTGTTGCCAAGCCGGCGCTTGTTTATTGAAAAACGCGTTTAAGCCCGCTTGCCCTTCGTCGCTTACGCGAATGGCGGCAATGCGCTCGGCAGTTAAATGGCGCAGGTCGGCATCAATGTCTTTACCGGCAACGTCATTAATTAAGTTCTTCGCTGCTTTAACGGCCATGGGACCGTTGTCGGTAATGATATCGAGAAACTTGTCGCATTCTGCTTGCAGGTCTTCACACACTTCGTGGATTAGTCCCATGGCGTGCGCTTTGTCGGCGTTAAAGACCTCTGCGGTTAAGAAGTAACGTCTGGCGTTACGCTCGCCGATGGCTTTGATCACATAGGGGCTGATCACAGCCGGGATAAGGCCAAGTTTTACCTCTGACAAACAGAATTTGGCAGTCGGGTTGGCAAGGGCAATGTCACAACTGGCGATTAGACCCAGGGCCCCACCAAAGGCCGCGCCTTGCACCAAACAAATGGTTGGGTGCGGGCAGGTGTGCAGCACATGCATGAGTTTGGCAAGCTCCAGCGAGTCGGCGACGTTGTCCTCGAACGAGTTGTCTTTCATGGATTTCATCCAATTCAGATCGGCACCCGCTGAGAAGTGTTTGCCTTCGCTATTAAGCACCAAGGCACGAATATCGAGTGTGCTTGCATGCTCGATTAAGCGGATCATTTCACTTATTAGCGCATCGTCAAAGGCATTGTGCTTTTCTACGCGCTGCAGAGTAAGCGTGGCGATACGGCTTTTACTAATATTGAGTGTAACTGACATAGCGCCTCCTACATTCTAAACACACCGAATTCGGTGTCTTTTTGTGGCGCGTTCGCAGCCGCTTCAAGGGCTAAACCGAGAACAGAGCGGGTATCCGCTGGGTCGATAATGCCGTCATCCCATAGGCGCGCACTGGCGTAGTAGGGGTGACCCTGGCGCTCATACTGCTCAACGATGGGCTTTTTAAACTCTGCGACTTGCTCATCGCTCATGGATTGACCCTGACGCGCAAGACCATCTTGTTTCACCTGAGCTAGTACGCCGGCGGCTTGCTCACCACCCATGACCGAGATACGGGCGTTAGGCCACATCCACATCATGGTAGGGTCGTAGGCGCGACCACACATACCGTAGTTACCGGCGCCGTATGAACCGCCGATCAACACGGTAAATTTAGGCACTTCGGCACAAGAAACCGCGGTCACCATTTTGGCGCCGTGCTTGGCAATGCCTTCGGCTTCATATTTCTGACCAACCATAAATCCGGTGATGTTCTGTAAGAAAATCAGTGGGATGTTACGCTTGGCACACAGCTGGATAAAGTGGGCACCTTTTTGCGCCGACTCGCTGAAGAGCACGCCGTTGTTAGCGACAATCCCCACCGGGTGGCCATAAATATGGGCAAAGCCGGTTACCAGGGTTTCACCAAAGTAGCGTTTAAATTCATCAAACGATGAATCGTCGACAATACGGGCGATGACTTCGCGTACATCGAAGCTTTTTTTCAGGTCGCTACCGACAATGCCGTAAAGCTCATGAATATCGTAACGAGGCGCTTTCACCTCATTCAGAACAGGCGCCACAGGGCGTACATGGTTTAAACGGGCAATACACTGACGGGCGATAGACAGCGCATGCTCGTCGTTATCGGCATAGTGATCCGCCACACCAGACACCTTACAGTGCACATCCGCACCGCCCAAGTCTTCGGCGCTCACTTCTTCACCAGTAGCCGCTTTAACCAGCGGTGGACCGGCCAAGAAAATGGTGCCTTGCTCTTTAACGATAATGCTTTCATCGGCCATGGCCGGTACATAGGCACCACCTGCGGTACACAGACCCATTACCACGGCGATTTGCGCTATGCCTTTGGCCGACATGCGCGCCTGGTTAAAGAAGATGCGACCGAAGTGCAGCTTGTCTGGGAATACCTCGTCCTGCTCCGGCAGGTTCGCACCGCCTGAGTCCACGAGATAAATACAGGGCAGGTGACAGCGCTCGGCGATTTCCTGGGCACGTAAGTGTTTTTTCACCGTCAGTGGGAAGTAGGTACCGCCCTTAACCGTGGCGTCGTTAGCCACTATCATGCACTCAACGCCTTGAACGCGGCCGATACCGGCGACAACGCCAGCACACGGAATGTCTTGCTCATACACGCCAAACGCGGCGAATTGGCCAATCTCTAAAAAGGGTGAGCCTTCATCGAGCAGGTGTTCGATACGGTCGCGCACAAATAACTTGCCGCGGCTTTGGTGACGTTCTACATATTTAGGGCCGCCGCCACCGCGCAGGGTGGCCGCCTTGTCATGCAGGTCTTGAACCAGGGCACGCATCGCTTCATCATTGACGGCGAACTGCGGGTCCTTAGGGTTTATACTTGAAGATAGAATGGTCATACAACACCTTAGCGGCTTTCGCTGAACAGTTCGCGGCCGATCAACATACGACGAATTTCAGACGTACCGGCACCGATTTCATATAACTTAGCATCGCGTAATAGACGGCCTGTAGGGTATTCGTTGATATAACCGTTACCGCCTAGGATTTGAATCGCATCCAGGGCCATCTTGGTTGCCAGCTCGGCAGCGTAAAGGATAACCGCAGCGGCATCTTTACGTGTGGTTTCACCACGGTCACAGGCGCGGGCTACGGTATACACGTATGAACGCGCGGCATTCATTTGCGTGTACATGTCGGCAATCTTACCCTGGATCAGCTGGAACTGACCGATAGGCGTGTCGAATTGCTTACGCTCGTGGATATAAGGCACAACCACATCCATACAGGCCTGCATGATACCCAGTGAACCGCCAGACAGAACTACACGCTCGTAATCCAGGCCGCTCATTAGCACCTTAACGCCTTCGTTTAGGTTACCCAGGATGTTTTCTTCTGGAACCGCACAGTTTTCGAATACCAGCTCACAGGTGTTTGAACCGCGCATACCTAGTTTGTCTAGCTTTTGCGCTTGAGTGAATCCCGGAGTGTCACGTTCAACGATAAAGGCGGTGATGCCTTTAGGACCGGCGTTAGAATCGGTTTTCGCGTAGATCACATAGGTGTGGGCGTCTGGACCGTTAGTGATCCACATTTTATTGCCGTTAAGGATATAGTGATCGCCTTTTTTCTCTGCCTTTAAGCGCATAGAAACCACGTCTGAACCTGCACCTGGCTCACTCATGGCCAGGGCACCGATGTGTTCACCGCTGATTAGCTTAGGCAGGTATTTTGCTTTTTGTTCTTCGTTACCGTTACGGAAAATTTGGTTTACACACAGGTTAGAGTGAGCGCCATAGCTTAGACCGATAGAGGCGCTGGCACGGCTGATCTCTTCCATGGCAATTACGTGCTCTAGGTAACCCAGGCCGGCACCACCGAACTCTTCGCTAACCGTCATGCCCAACAGGCCCATATCACCAAACTTGGTCCACAGCTCATTAGGAAACATATTTTGCTCATCGGTTTGCTCTGCTAAAGGCGCGATCTCGGCGCTGGCAAAGCTATTAACGTGGGCTCGGATCATGTCGGCGGTTTCGCCTAAGCCAAAGTTAAGCTCTTTATATAGAGAGATAGTACTCATGATGATTAATCCTGTTGTAAATGTGAGAGAGTTTCACGGCAGCGTTTTTCGGCCGTTACGAGTTCCATTAGTACGACTTTAATGTCGTCCATTTGCTGTATTAAGTGTGCTTTTTTCTCTTCGATAAGGTCTAACATAGTGACTAACTGTTTGGCGCTGGATTTGTCGGCGTCGTAAAGCTCGAACAAACGGCCGGTTTCTGCCAGGCTAAAGCCCAGGCGTTTGCCCCGTAAGATCAGCTTTAGACGGACCTTATCGCGTTTTGAGTAAATGCGGGTTTGGCCGTTACGACGTGGCATGATCAGTCCCTGGTCTTCGTAGAAACGAATACTGCGGGTGGTGATATCGAATTCTTTTGCCAGATCGCTGATGGAGAAAGTCTGTTCCGGTTGCTCGCTGGGGCTTTGGCTTTGCTCAGTCATCGTTATTTAGTCTTATCTACTACAAAATATTAACACCAATATAAGTGAAGTTTACGTAAAGGTAAAGCTGGATTTCAACTCTCTTTTGGAGAGGTACAAAATCACAAATATGGGCGCCAGAGCCGGTTGTTATTGGCCTTGCGAGAAAGTGCAGGGGTTTTTAGGAAGCAGGGTTGGGCTGGTTAGATAAGTTTACAGCTCAAAAAGTGGACAGATTAAACTTATCTAATTGACGTTGGCGTAAACGTAAAT
This sequence comes from Pseudoalteromonas sp. BDTF-M6, assembly GCF_018334135.1. NCBI lineage: Bacteria > Pseudomonadati > Pseudomonadota > Gammaproteobacteria > Alteromonadales > Pseudoalteromonadaceae > Pseudoalteromonas > Pseudoalteromonas sp. BDTF-M6. The sequence goes on along the minus strand of NZ_JAGXTQ010000001.1, from coordinate 687,828 downwards.
TTTATGTATGCTCAAGTGAAATTGATTATGGAGACCGGAATATGAGCTCACAGTTAAACGATAACGACATTGTAATTGTCAGTGCGAAGCGTACCGCCATGGGCGGTTTTATGGGCGCCTTGAGCGGCGCAAGTGCCACCGAACTGGGTGCCACTGCTATTAAAGGCGCGCTCGAGAGTGTGAATATTAACCCTAGTGAGATCGATGAAGTCATTATGGGCTGTGTTCTGCCTGCGGGTCTGGGTCAGGCACCGGCGCGCCAGGCAATGATTAAAGCCGGTATGGACAAGCACACCGGCGCAACCACCATTAATAAGGTGTGTGGCTCTGGTCTTAAAGCCGTTATGTTGGCCCATGACCTTATTAAGGCCGGCAGCGTAAACAGCGTAGTGGCTGGCGGCATGGAAAGCATGTCTAATGCCCCTTATATGTTACCTAAAGCCCGTGGCGGTATGCGCATGGGTCACGGTGAAGTAAAAGACCATATGATGATGGACGGTCTTGAAGATGCGTACGATAACCTAGCAATGGGCTGTTTTGCCCAGGCCACGGCGGATCAATACGACATTACCCGCGAACAAATGGACGAATTTGCCGTCGCTTCATTGGAAAAAGCCAATAAGGCCATCGGCAGCGGTGCATTTAGCAACGAAGTTGTTGCCCATACCATCAGCACGCGCAAAGGCGACCTGGTAGTTGATACCGATGAGCAACCTGGTAATGCCCGCCCAGATAAAATTCCTTCGCTACGTCCAGCATTTAAAAAAGACGGCACTATCACTGCGGCAAACTCATCGTCTATTTCAGATGGTGCCTCTGCGCTAGTGGTAATGAGCTATGCTGAAGCGCAAAAGCTGGGTCTTGCGCCTATCGCTCGTATCAGCGGTCACAGCACACATTCGCGTTTGCCTGCGGAATTCACCATTGCTCCCGTGGGCGCCATGGAAAAACTGCTGGCCAAGCTAGAGTGGAGCACGGATGACGTTGATCTATGGGAAATCAACGAAGCTTTTGCCATGGTGACCATGTTGGCCATTAATGAAATGGGTCTGAATAAAGACAAGGTGAACGTTAACGGCGGCGCCTGTGCCCTAGGTCACCCAATCGGTGCCAGCGGTGCCCGTATTCTGACCACACTTATTCACGCTTTGCGTAACCAGGGCAAACGCCGTGGTGTTGCTTCTTTATGCATCGGTGGCGGCGAAGCCGTAGCCTTGGCAGTCGAAGCACTTTAATTTATCCAGCGCCCGTATAACGATAATTTCCGGGCGCGCAGTCAATTTGGGGAGACCTGTATTATGCACAAGGTACCATTATATATCGGCGGCGAAATGCGCCAATCTGAAACATCTCAGTGGTTAGACGTAGTAAACCCGGCTAACCAGGAAGTGCTTGCACAAGTGCCTATGGCCACCGAAGCAGAAGTAAGTGAAGCCATAGCCTCTGCCAAAGAAGCGTTCCAAACCTGGAAAGAAGTACCGGTAAGTGAGCGTGCGCGCATTATGATGCGTTACGCTCAGTTGCTAAAAGACCACCACGACGAGCTGGCCACCATCATCTGTCATGAGCTTGGTAAAACCTTTGAGGATGCCAAGGGCGATGTATGGCGTGGTATCGAAGTGGTTGAGCAAGCGGCTAACGCACCATCGAACATGATGGGTGAAACCGTGTCTAACGTCGCACGTAATATCGACACCTATTCACTTATCCAGCCATTAGGCGTGTGTGCCGGTGTAACACCCTTTAACTTCCCGGCGATGATCCCATTGTGGATGTTCCCACTGGCGATTGTATGCGGTAACACCTTCGTATTGAAGCCGTCTGAACAAGACCCGCTAACGCCAATGCGCTTAGTAGAGCTGTTCGAAGAAGCCGGTGCACCTAAGGGCGTACTGCAAGTAGTTCACGGCACCAAGGGTCAGGTAGATCAGCTACTAGAGCACCCAGATATCCGTGCTATTTCATTCGTAGGTTCTTGTGGTGTTGGTCAGTATATCTACGACAAGGGCACAGCAAACCTAAAACGCGTGCAATGCTGTGTGGGTGCAAAAAACCACATGGTCGTCATGCCAGATGCTCACAAGCAAAACGTCATCAATAACCTGGTTGGTTCATCGGTAGGTGCTGCCGGTCAACGTTGTATGGGTATTTCGGTAGCCGTATTCGTTGGCAGTGCGAAAGACTGGGTTGATGAGCTTAAAGATGCACTGAGTGTTGTTAAGCCAGGTCCTTGGGACCAAGCTGACTCAGCCTATGGTCCGCAAACAACCATCGCCGCGAAGCAACGTATCCTGTCGCTAATTGCCCAAGGTAAGCAAGAAGGCGCCGACTGTCTGCTTGATGGCTCTGACTTCACCGTTGAAGGCTATGAAGAAGGTAACTGGGTTGGACCTACGCTGTTCACCAATGTCACGCCTGACATGGCCATTTACCGCGAAGAAATCTTCGGTCCGGTATTGTGCTGTGTGTTTGTAGATACCCTGGACGAAGCCATTGCCCTTATCAATGACAACCCATACGGTAACGGTACTTCTATCTTTACCGCCAGCGGCGCTGCGGCGCGTAAGTTCCAGCACCATATCGAAGTAGGTCAGGTTGGTGTGAACGTACCAATCCCTGTGCCATTGCCATTCTTCTCGTTCACAGGTTGGAAAGGCTCGTTCTACGGCGACCAGCATACCTATGGTAAGCAGGGTGTCCGTTTCTATACCGAGACCAAGACTATTACCGCGCGTTGGTTTGAAGACGACGTGGTAAGTGGACCAAACATGAGTATTCACCTTAAATAATTTCTTTACGGGTCGCCTGGGAGCGGCCCGATAAGCATGTAGTACAAGAGAGTGTGTTATGGACTTTAATCTTAGTGAAGATCAACTGGCCTTTGCCGATATGGCCGAGCGTTTTGCCAGCCAGGAACTAGCCCCCTTTGCAGCAAAGTGGGATCAGGAACATATTTTCCCCAAAGAAACCATTCAGAAAGCCGGTGAGCTTGGCTTCTGTTCCCTTTACACCCCGGAAGAAGCCGGTGGTTTAGGTCTTTCTCGCCTAGACTCAAGCATTATTTTTGAACAGCTGGCTAAAGGCTGTACGGCGACCACGGCGATGTTGACCATTCACAATATGGCGACCTGGATGGTAGCAAGTTTCGGTACCCAAACGGCGAAAGACATCTATTGCCCTGAGTTGGTAACCGGTGAAAAATTGGCTTCTTATTGTTTGACTGAGCCGGGCAGCGGCTCGGATGCGGCCTCGCTTAAAACCAAGGCCGTACGTGATGGTGACCATTACTACATCACGGGTTCGAAAATGTTTATCTCTGGCGCCGGCAGCACAGAAGTGCTGGTGGTCATGGCCCGTACCGGTGAAGCAGGCCCGAAAGGCATTAGCGCCTTTGTGGTTCCTGCGGACGCGGAAGGTATCAGCTATGGTAAAGCGGAAGAGAAAATGGGCTGGAACGCACAGCCGACTCGTCTGGTTACCTTCGAAAACGTACGTATCCCAGCCGATCACCTGTTAGGTAACGAAGGCGAAGGCTTTAAGTTTGCAATGCAGGGCCTGGATGGTGGTCGTATTAATATCGCCACCTGTTCAATCGGTACCGCACAACAAGCCTTGAACACGGCGAAAGCCTACCTTAAAGAGCGTGAGCAGTTCGGTAAGCCGTTGGCGGCATTCCAGGCATTGCAATTTAAACTGGCGGATATGAACACCGAATTGGTGGCAGCACGTCAAATGGTTCGCCTGGCGGCGTTTAAACTGGACAGTGGCGATAGCGAAAAAACAGCCTATTGCGCCATGGCCAAGCGTTTTGCGACCGATGTGGGCGTGAAGGTGTGTGATGATGCACTGCAGATCCACGGTGGTTACGGTTACATCAAAGAATACCCGCTTGAGCGTCATCTGCGTGATGTACGTGTTCACCAAATTCTCGAAGGTACGAACGAAATCATGCGCTTAATCGTTGCTAGACGTATTCTGGCCGATGAAGTGAACGAAATTCTTTAGGAGGAAGTTATGTCAGCACAAATTCAACTAGAAAAAAAAGGGCACATTGCCGTCCTTACCATGAGTAATCCGCCGGCAAACACCTGGACTGAACAAACGCTAATCAGCCTTAAAGAGCAGGTTGAAGCCCTTAACGCCGATAAAGACATCTTCGCCTTGGTACTGACAGGTGAGGGTGAGAAGTTTTTCTCTGCCGGCGCCGACTTGAATGTATTCGCCAGTGGTGACAAGGGCGTTGCGGCGCAGATGTCACAAGTATTTGGCGCCGCCTTTGAAGCGCTAAGCAATTTCCGCGGTGTGTCGATTGCCGCTATCAATGGTTATGCCATGGGCGGTGGTCTAGAAGTGGCCCTGGCCTGTGATATCCGTATTGCCGAAGAGCAAACACAAATGGCACTGCCGGAAGCCAAGGTGGGTCTGCTTCCTTGTGCCGGTGGTACTCAGAACCTGTCATGGCTGGTGGGCGAAGGCTGGGCCAAGCGCATGATCCTGTGTGGTGAGCGCATTAAAGCCGACAAGGCCAAAGAAATCGGTCTGGTAGAAGAAGTGGTAGCGACAGGTGGTGCCCTTGATAAAGCCATGGCCCTTGCCGAGCAAGTGGGCGACCAAAGCCCGGTAGCGGTTAGCTACTGTAAGGAGCTGATTCAAAAAGGTCGTCACGGCGATATCACCAGTGCACTGCCGCTTGAGCGTGAACTGTTTGTGAAATTGTTCGACACCCAAGACCAAAAAGAAGGTGTAAATGCCTTCTTGGAAAAACGCAAAGCGAACTGGGTGAACGGCTAATGGATACACTGATCCCTCTCAATAACCCAGAATCAGAGGTGGTGTTTGAGCTGGCTCAGTGTAGCAATGGCGCAAAAATCGCCCTTGCTACCTTAAATGTGCCAAAAGCACTCAATGCCTTAAACCTGAATATGATCCGCCTGCTCGACGAGCAGCTGACCAATTGGCAAAGCGACGACGAGGTTGCCTTGGTGATCATCAAGGGCGCCGGCGACAAAGCCTTTTGCGCCGGCGGCGATGTGGTCAGCCTGCACCGCGCCATGGCCACGGGTGAGCCCAAAGACTATGGTAAGACCTTCTTTAGCGAAGAATACCGCCTGGATTATGCCATCCACTGCTATGACAAGCCGATCATCGTGTGGGGTGATGGCTTTATCATGGGGGGCGGTATGGGCCTGATGGCCGGTGCCAGCCACCGCGTGGTCACCGAGCGCTCTAAGCTTGCCATGCCGGAAATCACCATAGGCTTATACCCGGATGTGGGCGGCAGCTATTTCTTGCAAAAAGCGCCAGACCAGGTGGGTTTATTCCTCGGTCTAACCGGGGCATTAATGAATGCCGATGATGCTCGTTTTGCCAGTTTGGCGGATCACAGCATCGACAGCGAGCGCTTTGTTGAGTTGCTCAGCACCTTGTGTGAACAAAGCTGGGGCCAGGTTTCCGCTCTTAATCACGATAAATTGACGCAGCTGTTGAAGAAATTCGAAAGCGAGTCTAAGGCGATGGAAAAAGGTGGCCTGCGCAAGCATCAGGCAGTTATCGCCAAGCTAGCCGAGTTTGACACTCTGGCAGCCAAGGTTGATTACCTGAGCGGCATAGAGACCGAGGATAAGTGGTTGGCCAAGGCCATCAAAACCCTGAAACACGGCTGTCCGCTCAGCGCACACCTGGTTTTCGAACAGCTTAAACGCGCTCAGGGTTTATCCCTTAAAGCCTGTTTCCAAATGGAACTGGGCATGTCGGTAACCTGCTGTCATGTAGGTGAATTCCAAGAGGGCGTGCGCGCGCTCTTGATCGATAAAGACATGGCACCGAAGTGGCAATACCCCACTTTAGAGAGTGTGCCTGCGGATGTAATTGAACGATTTTTTGCACCCATGGGTGAGAGCCACCCGTTGGCAAGCTTAGCTTAGGAGAAAGGCATGGCTAAAATAGGATTTATCGGCCTGGGTAATATGGGCGCGCCAATGGCGCGTAACCTGATTGCCGCCGGCCACCAAGTGCAAGTATTTGATTTAAACCAGCATGTGGTCAGCCAGTTGGCCGAGGAAGGGGCAACGGCGTGTAAGAACGCCAATGATGTCGCCCAGGGTGCGAATTTTGTGATCAGCATGCTGCCAGCGGCCAAGCACGTGAAATCACTTTATTTAGGCGAAGATGGCTTAATTAACCACCTTAATGACGATGCAATCGTGATCGACTGCTCAACCATAGATGCGGCCAGTGCCAAGAGCCTTGGCGAAGCGCTAATGGACAAGGGCATTGCCTTTGTCGACGCGCCGGTTTCAGGTGGCGTAGCAGGGGCCGCAGCAGGTACCTTAACCTTTATCGTCGGTGGCGCGCAGGAACATTTCGACGCGGTTGAGCCCATTTTACAAAATATGGGTAAGAATATTTTCCATGCCGGTGCCATTGGCGCCGGACAAGTGGCTAAAATCTGTAACAATATGCTGTTGAGTATCTTGATGGCCGGTACCAGTGAAGCGCTGCAAATGGGTATCAACCACGGTTTAGACCCTAAAGTGCTGTCTGAGATAATGCTTAACAGCTCAGGCCGTAACTGGACGCTAGAGCTATATAACCCATGTCCGGGTGTGATTGATTCCGTGCCTTCAAGCAACCAGTATCAGCCGGGCTTTATGGTTGATTTGATGGCCAAAGACTTAGGTTTGGCGCTGGAAGCGGCGCAAAACTCAGGCTCGGTAACCCCACTTGGTGCGCTTAGCAAAAACCTCTACACCCTGTTGCAAAACCAAGGGGCAGGAGCGAAAGACTTCAGCGCTATTTTTACCCTATTTGAGAAGAAATAAGCATGGATTTAAATAATAAAACCATAGTTGTCACCGGTGGCGCTCAGGGCCTGGGCTTAGCTATGGCACAAATGGCCGCCGAGCAAGGCGCCCAGTTGGCCCTAATCGATATGGACAGTGCTCTGTTGGATGAAGCCGTGACGCATTTACGTCAGGCCAGTACCAATGCGGATGCAAAAATTAAAGCCTATGTAGCCAACGTCAGTGTTGAGCAGGAAGTGGAAGCAACCTTTGCTGCTATCGCTCAAGACTTTGGTGCCATTCATGGCCTTATCAATAACGCCGGTATTCTGCGCGACGGTCTCTTTATCAAGGCCAAAGAAGGCAAGGTGGTTGATAAGATGTCACTGGCGCAGTTCCAGTCTGTTATTGACGTTAACCTTACCGGTGTTTTCCTATGTGGCCGTGAAGCTGCGGTACACATGGTTGAAAGCGGCGAGGGTGGCGTGATCATCAACATGAGTAGCGTGGCACGTGCCGGTAACATGGGTCAGACCAACTACTCGGCGGCTAAATCCGGCGTGGTTGCCATGACGACCAGCTGGGCTAAAGAGCTGGGTCGTTTTGGTATTCGCGTGGGCGCCATTGCCCCAGGAGTTATTCGTACCAAGATGACGGATGCCATGAAGCCAGAAGCCAAAGAGCGCCTGGTGAAGATGAAGCCGGTAGGTCGCCTTGGTGAAGCCGAGGAAATCGCCCATACCGCCAAGTATATCTTTGAAAACGATTTCTTCACCGGACGTGTGGTAGAAATCGACGGTGGTATTCGTTTGTAAGACGTATATTCGACGTAAAAAAGGCGGTCAATGACCGCCTTTTTTGTGTTCTCTTTTTATGCGTTAGTTCTTGCGAATATGCGAGCTAGAACTTAGCTGTATCCCATGACCATTGATGTCCGTGGTCATTGAACCGGAAATATTTTGCTCGGCCAGAGCTTTTAACTCCGGCGGCAGCTCTTGACCGCTTGCTTCATTGGCGGCGACAACTATTTCCATTAATGGTGCAAGATTAACCGTCATACCAAGCAGGCCATTGGCTTCAAGCGCTTGGTTTTGCAAGGCGCCGGCTTGCTGCTGGGCTTGCTCACCGGTATAGAGGGTAATGTGGTTACCTTTGACCGCTAATTTCACGTCTAAGTCGTGTTCCATACCCATTTCCAGTAGCTCGCTCACTGAAACGGCACTGCCATCGCTTGGAATTGTTACCTGGGCAAGCTCTGGTACCAGCGATTTGGCGGTATTGATGAGTGTCATAGGGTCGTCGGCACTGAGCGTTACCAGGCCGCTAAACTCTTTGATATCAGGCGCATGTGGGTTCGTTAAATCCAGCTCTAAATCGTTTATGGTGACACTGACCCCCTTAACGCCGGCAAACATCCCCGTCGCCATGGCGATGGCCATGGGGTTGGCCCCCTGGGCTTGCTCTTGGGCCATCAATAACGGCTCACATTCAAACTCGGCTTGGGTGAAGGAACTCCATAAGGTGTTGGTTAGTGACCCCACCTTTGACACGTCAATGCCATAGCCCAGGCTCAAAATGGCTGCATCGGCTTGGGTAACATGTTGTGGAATAAAACCGCGCAGGGTAGCCAGGGTGCCAAGCAGGTCGCTATCACTGCTTTCAAAAATAACATCGGCATCAAAATTGGCATAGCTGTTGGTGACTTCTAAATCCGATGTGCCCCATACCACGGCCGGGAATTTGGTGGCGATGGCGGGTAGGTCTTTTTTACAGCCGGGGGTGCGTAGTGCGTCTAGCGCATCTTCCTTACCGGCTTTGGCTATAAAGGTGTCTATCATGGTACCCAGGCGTGAAGGCTTTTCGGCAACCAGGGCTGAAACCAAGGCCTTATTGTCGATAAAATTGACCGAGCTGCCGTCCCAGTCGTATTTTTTCGCATAGGCTTGTAAGCGACCGGTGCCAGCCAAAGAGTTTGCGGGCTTTTTAGTTGCCAAGGCAAGGGCGAGGTCGTCGTCGCTGGTAATCATGTCACTGCTTAAGGTCAGGGTTAACCACTGGCCTTGCACGCTGGTGATGAGTTCGAGAGACTGGCCTTGCTTGGCTTCGAGGATAAACCGGGTGTAGGCGGTGTTAGCCAAAGTTTCTTCTTGATAATTCAGGCCCGCTTTATCGGCCGCTTCTTTAAGTGTAGCGATAAAGGTTTGTGGCTCGGCCAGCTCGATACGGGCAACCGGCATAAGGCCAACCGCATAGGTTAGGTAACGCAGCTCGCTGCCAAACCCCCAAATCTTATCTGCACTCTGATTCACCATGGCCTGCTCATACTTACTCACAACCTCGGCAATGAATACCGCCGTAGCGTCGCCTTCTTGTCTTAGTGCCTCGGTGATTTCACTAAACTGACCGCGTTGTTCATCGCTCAGCATGGTCGCCGGTAGCAGCTTGGCATATTGTTCATAGGGGAAGGGGGCAAGCTGAGAGGCGAAAAACACCGTGTCTGCGGGCACATAGTCCAATTCGGCGAGATTAATTGCAGCGCTGGTTTGATTCGTTTGCTGGTAATACACACCAGCACCAAGGGCAGCAACAACCGCCGCGCCAACGAGGACTTTCTTCATGAGAACTCCATTTCTATTTATATGAGTAATTGTGAGCAAAAAGCATACTGTATTGAACCTGCCTTAACAAGCGCTCAGAAATGACGAATTTGTTTCCTATTATTTCGAATGGCAAAAAAAAAGCGTAAACTGAGCAGATAGTTAGCATTTCTTTATACCTTGAGGTGGCGGTGGCGCAACGGCCGATCACGAACTTTTACATCAACGAAGAGCAGTCTATCTACTTGCTCTCACACCGTGATGCAAAAAAACACAAACAGTGGCTTAATATCTGTATTAAGCAACTGACTATGCTCGGGTATCAAGATGTTGAGTTGATCGGCTCCGGTGCCTATGGGTTTGTATTTGCCGGTGTCGACGACAAAGCGCAGCAATGGGTGTTTAAATTCTCTCGTATTACCTTGGCGCAATCGGTCCGCGATCGCCTCGAAGACGAAGCCTATATGCTGTCGCGCTTTAACCATCCGATGATCCCTAAGTTTTATGCCTTTGAGCGCATTAAAAAACAAGGGATCCTAATGATGGAGCGCTCCTCGGGCCATGATTTAGAGCATTTTTCTCTGCGTTTAGGGAAAATATCCGCCAAACAACTGCTGGCTCTGGCATTGCAATTACACCAGTTACTCTTGCTGTTGCGCCAGCACAAAAACGGCATTACGCCCACGCCCGTGGTTCATGGAGATATTAAACCCTCTAACCTGGTGTGGGACCCTCGCACCGGGGCCTTATCCCTGGTTGATTGGGGCAGCTCGGTGTATGCCCAGCTGGATGCCGAGGGGCATCCCGTGGGGGCCAATGTGATGGATTTAATGTCGGCGGATATGGCCAATACCAATGCTCGCATGGGCGATGTGTACTTTATCGGCGATGAGCAGATGTCCGGTGCAAAATCATCGCCGCGATTCGATGAGCAGGGCGTGGCTTCGACCCTGTATGCCCTTGCTTCCGCTCAGTCTTGTCGCTTTGGCGCCCAGGTTATTCCGGCCAGCACCTTGGGCCTGCCTATGGAGTTCGCCAAGGTCATAGACGGTATGCTCAGTAAGGACAAGGCCACGCGGGACAAGGCAGGAGATTATTTTATCCGTAATATGCCGTCCATGGCGCGGGCCTATGTACCGGCGCAGCTTCGAGCCCCATCCAAGTCACTGATCCCATTTTGGAGCTCGGTGGCGACCACCTTGCCAGATACCGTGGTTTATAGCTCGCGCAAACAGTTTTTGCGTCAGGCCGACAGCGATAAGCGTTTAAGTGATGTGAATGATGCCCAGTTGGAGCGTTATTACCGCGAGTTTCTATTCGATACGGGTGATACGGAAAAGGCCTTCCTTGCCGCCATTAGCCGTTTGGCTAAATATCCGGTGGTGGGTGGCCTAAGTTTTCATTGGAAACAGGAAAACCTGTTTGTCGAGTCAAGCCTGATTTTGTATGACGAATCCTTGCAGTTAGCGTTTCAGGGTGCGGTCGATAATACGGTTAAATTGGCGCAAGGCATTGAACAAAAGGGCTTATTTAAGTGTTGTTTATTTGACGCCAGGCAAACCATTCAAGTGGAGAGAGATGACACCGGCGCCTTTGTGTTTGAGCAGTTACCCGAGCTGAGCTATGACGTCATAGATATACCCTCCACGGAGATGCTGAGGCCGCATTCGTACTTTGAGGATGGCAAAGACCCGGACGAACAGTTGCAGTTGCCGAAAAAGATCATCCAGTGCGTTTTTGAGCTCAATAAAATTCACCACACCGGCTGTATTATCTTTGAGTCTTTAGCGCAACGTCTGAAAATCCACCATTATTATCGCCTACTTGATGCCAGCCAAGAGGCCCGTTTTACGCAACTCTTAAATGAAATTATGCAGTATGCCATGAGCATAGACGGGGTAGGTGTGGCGGGCTTTATGAAGCTGCCCTATAAGAACACACGAGAGTTTTCGCTGTGTGCAAAACAGCCGGATAAATTTTTATCTAAGAACCCAAAAAAACATAGTTGATGCAAAAATTAACATAAGATCGCGCTTCGAAAACGCATTGTCGAGAAGATCCGAGCCACTTTTGTTTTCTACCAAAAGCGTGCACATATTATATCTAGCTGGATAAAAAAATAAGACTTGAAAACTGCCTCAAGAGACGGCAGATTGAACTTAGGGACAGCGGAACTTATTAGTCGCTTTTGCTGTCAGTAGTTGTAAGTATCGTCCGTTTTGTGCAAAAAAATATTACCGTCAATTACACGGGGTTTTGCACTTTAGACGATGCCTTTATTACGGAGTCCATGTAATCGGTCGAAGAAACAGAGGTACGGCCACTTATTTTTTCGCAGTCAACAACTGTTCAATGAGCCAAACTAACCCAATGTGATTTTAAGTATGGCCAATAAAAGTGACAGTTCTATTAATTATCCATTACTTGTAGATGATAAAAACACTACAAATGACGAAACTACAATGGTGAGGACTTTACCTATGAAGAGACAAAAACGTGATCGTCTAGAACGCGCCCATTCTCAAGGTTATAAAGCAGGCATGGCAGGCCGCTCAAAAGAAAACTGCCCCTACCAACAGCTCGACCCGCGATCACAATGGCTTGGCGGGTGGCGAGAGGCCATCGAAGAACGAGCCCAATTTAAAGTCTAAATTTACAAATAGAAACGCCGCTTAAATAGCGGCGTTTTTACGTTTTGAATCGTGCTGATTAAAACGCGCTGGTGTCTTGGAATAGACCCACTTTCAAATCTTTCGCTTCATAGATAACGCGACCATCTACCTCTACGGTACCATCGGCCATGCCCATGAATAGTTTGCGTTTAATAACACGCTTCATATCGATGCGGTAGGTCACTTTCTTAGCCGTCGGTAAGATCTGACCGGTGAATTTAACTTCACCCACACCTAGTGCACGACCCAGACCAGGACCACCTGACCAACCTAAGAAAAAGCCCACGATTTGCCACATAGCATCAAGACCAAGACAACCAGGCATAACCGGGTCGCCCTTGAAGTGACAGTCAAAAAACCACAGTGATGGATCAATGTCCAGCTCGGCTACAATCTGGCCTTTACCGTGCTCACCACCGTCTTCGGTAATAGAAACGATGCGGTCCATCATTAACATATTGTCGCTAGGAAGGCGGCAGTTGTTCTCACCGAACATTTTACCTTCACCACACAACACCAAGTCTTCTTTTGAGTAGCTATTCTTACGTTCCATAACACACTTATTGTTTGAAAATTTGCAGCTACTTTAGCGTACACCTGTACGCTAAACAACTCTGAGCAGTCATTTAATGGTCTAGATTTACAGGTTTTTTATTTAATTTATGTGAATGTGGCGTTGTGTCGCTGTTACAGGGGCGAGAATTTTCAATAAATCCCCAAAAGGGCAGCAATTTAAACCTTTCCTCTGTATAATTTGGGCAAACTTCTTAATTGCTTGTTAGGCTAGCCTATGACTTTGTTTGTCAACGATCTTACCGTTATCGATTTTTCATATTTTTGTCCCGACCGCGGACCGGTAGGAGAAAGTTGGATTGTTGATTTGACCCTGGATGGCGATCTGAATGATGAGTCCATGGTGCTTGATTTTGGTTTGGTCAAAAAGCAGATAAAGCGCATTATCGATGACAGCGTCGACCACACCTTGGCCGTGCCGATGCAGGCTGATTTACGCCTGGTTGAAAATGACGCCTTGGTGATTCTAGACGCTCAATTTGGTGACAATTCCCATCTAGCCATGAGTGCACCGTTGCAGGCGGTCAGTAAAATAGACGCGCCACGCATCGACGAGCAGGCCTTGACTGAACACCTAATTGCCTTGATCACCCCGCAATTGCCGGAAAATGTGACCGGCATGGGTTTGAATCTGCGTCCGGAACCAAGTAATAGCTTCTATTACCACTATTCTCACGGCCTGAAAAAGCACGACGGTAATTGCCAGCGCATTATTCACGGCCACCGCAGTACCCTGGGTATCGAACTTGATGGTATGGCGATGCCAAGGCTGCAAAAGGAATGGGCCGATCGTTGGCAAGATATTTATTTACTGAGCGCCGAAGATCGGGTTGAGGCCTCGCAACTGCAGCATATCCAGGCTAAAGATGGCGACCTATGCAGCCGTTATCGCTCGACCCAGGGTGAATTTGAGTTGGCCATTAGCGCCGAGCGTGTTGAAATTCTTCCTTGTGATACCACGGTTGAATGCATCGCCGATTTTATGGCGCAAGAATTAAAGCAACAATATCCCGACAGGAAAGTGAAGGTCACCGCTTATGAAGGGGTAGGGAAAGGATCCATCAGTTATGCTTAAACGACTCATTTGCTCAGGTTTTATTACGCTTGCATGCCTAGGTAATTCGTTAGCCGCCCAAGGGGGTGACTTACCTGCGCCTTTAGTTAAGGGCTCGCTTACCCAAGGCGCCATGCTCATCGGGCAATTGCCCAACGCGCAAAAAGTCGTGTTTGCCGAGCGCGAACTAAAACGAAACGCCGAAGGCTATTTTGTGTTTGGCATTGGTCGCGATGCCGAGGCGCAGCAACAACTTAAATGGCTTGATAAGCAGGGCCAATGGCAGCAGCTGGATTTCACTGTGAGCCAGCGCGACTACAAGATAGATAAAATAGAAGGGGTGGAGCAAAAGTATGTCGCCCCACCCAAAGAAGTGTTAGAGCGAATTAGCAGTGATGCCGCCATGGTTCGTGAAGCCCGTGCCAAAGAGTCGGATTTAACGGCATTCATGGCTCCGGTTTATCGCCCGGCTCAAGGGCGTATTTCGGGAGTGTATGGCAGCCAACGTTATTTCAACGGTACGCCTAAGCGCCCACACTTCGGTTTAGATATCGCTAATAAAACGGGCACGCCCATCTATGCGCCTTTACCTGGGCGCGTGGTGTTCGCACACCCGGACCTTTATTACTCCGGCGGTACGGTGATCATCGACCATGGTCACGGCATTAGTTCTACCTATATTCATATGCACAAGGTGTTGGTGGATGAAGGTGAAATGATTAAAACTGGCGAGCGCATCGGCCAAATCGGTGCCACAGGGCGGGTAACAGGCCCGCATTTAGACTGGCGTTTTAACTGGTTTAACACCCGGTTAGATCCACAACTTATGATGATAGATACTCTAGCGAGCGAAACTAACACGAATGACTAATACCCTAGATAAAGACGCAATTGTTGCACAGCGTATACAAGACTCAATCACCCACGTAACTAAAACCGTGTTTCCTGGGCGAACCAACCACCATAACACCTTGTTCGGCGGTGACGCCTTGGCTTGGATGGACGAGGTTGCCTTTATTGCCGCAACGCGTTTTTGCCGTAAGCCTTTAGTAACCATCTCCTCAGATCGGGTTGACTTTAAAGAGGCTATCCCGGCTGGTACGTTTGCCGAATTGGTGTCTACTGTCGTACACGTAGGTAACACCAGTTTAAAAGTCGACGTGGAAATATTCCTAGAGACTATGCACAAAGACAATAAGCACCTGGCTATTCGTGGTAGCTTCACCTTTGTTGCCGTTGATGAAAACCATAGACCGACCCCCGTGGTCTGTGAGCGCATGCTCAACGGATTCCAAGACTAATGAAATAGGGAGCTGAGGCTCCCTTTTTTATAATGGCACATATATTGAACACATCATACCTATACTTGATGATGTAAACCTTAGCATCGTGAATAATAGTGAGAACATGACTGCCAAAAGGTAAGTAAAAGCGATATTTGGCTGCATGGCGGCACATTTAGGTTTTACAAAGAGGTGTTACAGCACCATGGCTGCAATCCAGCCAAATATCACCAAAGGAATATTAAAGTGGATAAAGGTAGGGACCACGGAATCCCAGATATGATCGTGCTGGCCATCAACATTTAGGCCCGATGTTGGCCCTAAGGTCGAGTCGGAAGCGGGGGAGCCTGCATCTCCTAACGCACCGGCGGTGCCCACTAAAGCGGCGGTGGCCATGGGTGAAAAACCGAGTTGCAAACACAGTGGCACAAAAAGGGCGGCGATGATGGGCACGGTGGAAAATGAGCTGCCTATGCCCATGGTGATCATCAAACCAACTAACAGGATTAGCAGGGCGGCCAACGGCTTATTCCCGGCTATCATATCCGCGGCACCGCTGACCAAGGTGTCGATGTGCCCGGTTGCCTTCATCACTTCGGCAAAGCCCTGAGCGGATATCATAATAAAGCCTATCATTGCCATCATGGCCACGCCCTTAGAGAACACATCTTGGTTTTCATGCCATTTAACAATACCAAAGACGGTGAAGACCATGACCCCAACCAAACCACCCAGGATCATAGACTGACTCATAAACTGGGCTATCAGCGACAAAACGATGGCCAGTGTACCAACCAATATTACTTTGCCCGGGCTCTCTACCTGAATAACGTCGGCCTCGGTTACTAAGGTGTGATTGTATTCACGCTTACGACGGTAACTAATAAACACCGCCACCAACAAGCCGACGAACATGCCGATGGCCGGAAGTATCATGGCCTTTGGCACCGAGCTTTTATCAATCACCAGGGCATTTTCAACCAGGTTAAGATGCAAAATGTTATAGAGATAAATGCCGCCAAAACCATAGGGCAGCACCATATACGCGGTGGCTAGGCCAAAGGTGAGGATACAGGCGATGGCGCGGCGGTCTAATTGCAAGCGATTAAAGATTGCCAACAGGGGCGGAATTAAAATGGGGATAAAGGCGATATGCACGGGGATCAGGTTTTGCGAACTTAACGCACAAAAGAGAACAATAGTCATGATGGCAAAGGATAAATAGCGCTCAGAGGTTTGCTCCTTACCCATTAGTGCCAACAGTCGCGCCGCGAGTAAATTTGTAAGGCCAGACTTGGCGATGGCCACGGCAAAGGCACCGAGCATGGCATAGCTCAAGGCTATTTCTGCACCACCTGAAAGGCCATTATTGAAAGCATTTACCGTATCGGTGAGGGAGAGGCCGCCGACCAAGCCACTGGCAAGTGCCGCCACCGTCATGGCGACAATAACATTAACCCGAAACAGGGTTAATAGGAGCATGAGTAGCACGCCGACTATGACTGAATTCATTTTTTTAACCTATTATTTTTATAGATTGATTCACTAGTTTTTTGAGCTCCAGACGCTGTTTATTCGTCAATGGCTTTTGCTTATAAGTGGCCTGAACATACAGGCGAGATATTTGCTCCATCTGCGCTTTTAGTTTTGGTGTATGGGTGGCCAGGTAGGCGAGTTGCGCGACCGGAGTCAATTGCTGTGGCGACAATAGGGCGCTGGCGTCAGCGGCATTAAACAACTTGGCTAGCTGTGTGGCACCAAAGCTTAGTTGCACCTTGCGTTGGCGTGAACTTAACATCAATACAATAAACAATACAAGGGCGATGACAATCACGACTAAGGCCATGCTGTATTGTGCAAACTGACTCCCCAGTAAACCCTTTAGTAAGTTATTTTGTTTTTCCTGGTCGAAGCCAAGCACCCATTTAGTCCAGGTATAATCAATTTTTTCCAATTGAATACGCAACCAATTCAATGACTCAAAATTGCTAAGTTGTAAAAGGCCCAGCTCCAGGTTGGCACGAAATTCCTGCTGCAGCTGATCAACCTGGGAGAGCGAGCCATTGAGGCGCTCGGGTGCCACCACAGAAGTGGCATCAAAGCGTTGCCAACGCTCGCCGTCATGGTATTCCACCCAAGCATGGGCATCATACTGGTAGACGGACAGGTAATTGCTGCCACCCACATTTTCTCCACCCAAATAACCGGAGACCACCCGAGCCGGTATTCCCACGCTGCGCATCATAAAGGCGCTGACGCTGGCGTAATGGCCGCAAAAACCACGCTGTGTCTGGGTTAAAAAAATATCCAGCGTATCGCTGCCGGTGATAGGCGTTGGAGTCAGCGTATAAGTAAAGCCCTGGTTGCGATAATAGCCATATAGCTCGGAAGCAAACGCCTCAGCGTCCTTGCTTGAGGCTCCGAGGCGCTTCGCCAATCTG
Source organism: Pseudoalteromonas sp. BDTF-M6 (assembly GCF_018334135.1). NCBI lineage: Bacteria > Pseudomonadati > Pseudomonadota > Gammaproteobacteria > Alteromonadales > Pseudoalteromonadaceae > Pseudoalteromonas > Pseudoalteromonas sp. BDTF-M6. The sequence continues at coordinate 670,426 of NZ_JAGXTQ010000001.1, read as the reverse complement.
CGAGCGTGGGGGTTACCTTGCTGTGGCAGTTGGGTGTAAAACTGGTATTCGTAACGACTAAGGGTCGCGGGTAATTGCGGGCGATAGCGCAAAGGGTATTTAAAGCTTGAGGCGGAAGGGTCTTTACGTTGTAACAAGCCATCATAGAGGTTTCTGACCTCGGATGCGCGACTTACTCCGTCACCGAGTGTATAAAGCCAGCGGTTGGCACTTTTTTCCAGGTAAATTTGTGCCGAGCCACTATACGCTGGCCAGTCGATATCTTGGCGCACTTGTGCCGGGCCTTGCTCCTTAACCCAGGCTTTGCCATCGAAACTCGTGTGTAACATGGCGCGCCAGTAATAGGGAGGAGCGGCTTGAGTGTCGTTAAATTCGGCGCGAAATACCAGTTCATCGGATTTTGCCAAGCTGGCAATATCGAAGGGGTCGATTCGCTCATTCAGCCCGGTTTTAGCGGAATTAGCCCCGGGCAACTGCCAAAAGGCCGGCATTTTTGGTACGAATACCAACATCAACGCTGCCAGGGGAACTGCTATGCTCAGCGAATAAATGCTCTTACGCGTGGCCAAACGCGTGGTTGGTAAGCCGTTAAGACTCGCCAGCGCAATGGTTAGGGTGATGAAAAAAAGACCTACGAGTAGGGTGCTATAGAGTGATTGCTGATACAAAAAGACCGTTGAAATAGAGAAAAAGGTCAGTACGATCACCGTTTGTTGCTGTTTTGCATTACCTGCTTGCAGTAGTTTTAAAATGCTGGCCTGAAGCAACATGGTCACAAACAATAAAACACTTTGTTTTAAGTCCACGGTAATAAAGAGTACCGCCAATAAGGCCGCCGCGAGAATATTGGTGATCAGCGTCGCAGGGCGAGTGAGCCCCTTACTCGCCATCAAGAGGTTCCAAAGACACAAGAGCAGCAACAAACTCAACAGCATGGTCGGCAGCTCATTTGCTAACAACATGATGATGCCAATATAGATAAAACTTAAGGCGCTGCTGGCAAAATTAGTCATAATGTGTGCCCCGGTTTCTATAAACGGCCAGGGCGCGCAGCGCTTTTAGGTAATGTTCATCGCTGTTGTCACAGGCCAAGGTAACGCCGGGCAACTTAACGGCGATGGCTATATGTTGGAGCTGCGCCTGCTCGACACTATACGCCATCAGGCTTAGGCGATGTTCAACGTCACCAGGTAGTTTATCAAAATCAACAACATAGGCACTGTCCGCCTCGGTTATAAATTCTTTGACTAACAGCTGCTCTCGCTTGGCGAAGTGCTTCCAGGAAATACGGCGATAATCGGCCAGTTGTTTATGTTCTTTAAGGCCATCAAATTCGTCGTTGCCGGACTGAGTTAAAGCACCTCGGGTTTGTTGTGGGGACTCGACGATCGCTTCTTTACTGAGGCCATGGTTGTGAGACTGGGGCGCCGGATAAACGTAATAATCGGCATTGGCCTCAAGGTAACTCCATACTTTTGCAAGGCCAAAGGGATAGGTCGAAAATATCTTTAACCTTGGTACCTGGTAACAACCCCGAGGCTGTTTTTCGCCACCGATAGTAACATCCTGACTATTACTATCGACCTTTTCCACCAAGGCCGTGCTACCACGCCACTGTAATTGAATGGCATAGCTATTACGCTGCTTGTTCGCCACACTCAGACGATAGGTTCGTCCTTGATTGGCATAACCGCTGGCAACTTCTTTAAATTGCAACTGCAGCCCTTTGATATTGGCGTAGGATTGGATCAAGGACATAAGTACCAACACCAGCATTAAATAGGAGCTCAATTGCACCAGGTTATTTTGGTAGTTGGCGGCGAGGATAAAGTTGAGCCCGGCGACCAGAATAAAACCAAAGCCAAGCTTTGAGGGCAATACGTAAACGGTGTTGTGACTTAAGGTCAAGGCCGCCGTTTTATGTTTATCCCTTAGTAGCCAATGTTGTAGACGGTGATGGAGTGGGGCGAAGACCTTGTGTAGCAGGGCGGCCATACTACAAAGGCACCTTCACCCGGCGCAAAATATCCTCGCAGACACTGGCCTGGCTGTAATTGTCGTGTGGATTTACACGATGCTCACAGATACTGGCAAACACAGCCTGTACATCCTCGGGCATTACGTAGTCACGGCCTTCCAAAAAAGCCCAAGCCTTAGCACCTTGGGCCAAAGCTATGCTGGCTCGCGGTGATAATGGATGGGTAATATCCCGGTCGTGACGCGTTAAGGTCACTAAAGCAAGAATATAGTCGACCACTGTGTTAGCGATGTTGACTGTATCCACCTGATTTTGCATATGCTGCAATTCATCACAGGTGATAATGGGCTCGATGATCTTGTGTCTTTGTGGACCAAGGCCCTTAATAAGTAGTTTTTCAGCGTCTGCCGGTGGGAAACCCAGGCTTATGCGCATAAAAAACCGGTCCAGCTGGGATTCGGGTAGTGGAAAGGTGCCGGATTGATGTTGCGGGTTCTGAGTGGCAATAACAAAAAAGGGCGCTGGCAAGGTATAGCGCTCGGAGTCGATGCTGACACAGCCTTCTTCCATGGCTTCAAGCAAGGCACTTTGGGTCTTGGGGCCGGCCCGGTTAATTTCATCGGCCAAAACAATTTGACTGAAAATAGGGCCTTTATGAAACGTAAACTTTTGTTCTTTGGTGTTAAAAATACTGGCACCCAGGATATCCGCGGGCAGTAAGTCACTGGTAAATTGGATACGTTGATAGCTCATGCCCAGGGTTTGCGCCAGACCATGAGACAGGGTTGTCTTACCCATGCCAGGAAGGTCTTCCAGCAACAAGTGACCGCGAGAAAGCATGGCGCACAGCGCTAGCTTGATTTGTTGTTCTTTGCCATAGATGACATCCGCCAAACCCAGCGTAAGTTGTTTTAATTTTTCTTGCATAAGGGATTAATTAAGCTCTAAGCGCTTCATTACCATGTCGACTTTATTGGCATTAAAAGGCTTACTAATGTATTCCTCGGCGCCAAATTCCCAGTTGTGCTCAACATTCTCGTAGGAGTTATGATCGGCACAAAGAATGATTTTACAGTGCGGGTGTAGCTCTGACAGGTAGCTGATGATATCGCAGCCGTCGCTATCGGGTAAGGCGATATCGACAAAGATAACCTTAGGGTCTAGTTGTGCGAGTAAAGGCTTAGCGTCGTTAATATCCGCGCTACCGGTGATCTGGTCATAACCTAGGTCGGTGAGAATCGCGGCTAAAGAACAGCGCATGGACTGATCATTGTCGATGATCAGAATTGGCTCCAGCGGGCGAACAAACTCCATAATGCGTCTTTTTTATTGCTGTTTTAAATAATACTATGCGATAAGGCGCATTTGCTCAATACAACCAACGCATGATTAAACACTTATCGTTAATTTAATTGAAATTTAACGTGCACTTACAGCGTCTGTCTAAGATCAATGCTAGCGCTAAGTATAAGAGCGGCAATAAACAAGAAAATGTCCGATACCGTCTAGTATTGGACATTTAAAAGGTGAAGGAACCGAGCATGATACGCAAAATCCAAAACCACCTATAATTTATGTTATGTTAAATTAGATATTTACATGAATAAAGAGCATTATCCCCTTAATAAAACATGTGTTTGCGCAGCTGTAAGGGGTTGTTCATTTCTAGAATGCAGAGGTTATGAAAAATTTGGCCATCTGGTTTTTGCAAAGCCCTATTTTACTGGCATTCGGGCAACCTGCGCGTCGATTTTATAAAACATCGATTACGGTGAGTTTTAGACAAACACCGTTCAAACTATCTCAAAACCCATTCACTATTGCTCATTCGACGTTTATTTTTGGATGGGTTTAACTCACTTTAAACGCCCTTTAAATACGTTTTAAATCCGCTTTAAAGATTTCTGATCGCTACTACAGAGTTAAATTGTGATCCTCGCTCAAGCACTACAATGACATCACCTAGGAGCAATTGGATTTGTTTGCCCGTAGCCACCGCATTCGTGGCGCCAGCAATTACCTCTACTATATTAGTGATCGATTCTAAGGCCATACCGTTTTGCAATAGTTCTACTATTACCTGGGATGTGATCACCACGGTACTCGTTTCTGCTGCTTTGTTCTTGATGCGCAGCTTTCCAAGTGCATCCGCTGACATATGCCCCAAGGTAAATGCTTTATTGGCAGCGCTAATTGTTTGCGTCGCGCTTTGTGCTGCAATGGCCGCCACCTGTTTGCTTAAAAAGCCGTTAGCCTTGGCCACCGCTTCATTAAACTGAGGAATCGCTATCTTTTGTAATTCACTATCCAGCTTAGCTATGGCTTTGCCCGCTGAAATGTCTGCACCTAGCCATGCCTTACCTGGGTTGTAATCCCAGCCAAGATCTATACCTGGGTACTTCTGTAATACCTCGCCTGTAACCGTATCAGTGGTATCGAATGTTTTAAGGTGCTCGGATAAGGTGCTGGGGTCTGTAACCTTCAAGCCCATGCGCTCGATATCACGTTTGTTTAGTGAGACCACTTTGCAGCGGCAGCCGTAGCCATTTGGCGGGTAATGGGTGTCCCAAAACGGATGATCCAGCGGCAGTAAGATGTAGTTCCAGCGGTTGTGATCCGGGCGAACCCGACTATCACCTGCAGTGGTATATAAAAGATAAGGTCTGCGCCCTTTCAACCTTTCTTGCTGTTGCCAGCGCCCTGCAGCTCGCGCCGTGTTTTTATTGTTTTGGTAAATGACCTCGCTGCGCCAACCCCGCTTGCCATTATATGACCAGCCATGGTCCGCGACGATTTTATCAAAGCGCTTTCTAAACGCAGTGATCGTCTCGCCATCGGCAATGGCCTTGTCCACCGCTTTATAGAACTCGGTGAGCATTTCCATATTGGTCACGCCGGCAACGGTAAAAGCCTTTGAGTGAATAAGGCCGCGCATATCGCGGTATTCAGCGGTGGGCACTTTAATTTTCTGGCGAAAAAAGGCGATCGCTTCTTTAAAAGGAGTTAAATCGCCATATTGGGGGGCGCTTATAGGCATTGTTACTGCTCTTTTAACGACTGTTGGATGTCTTGAATTTCATTGCGGCGGGAATTGTCGCGGCTATTACCGAAGAAGAAATTAAGTATCGAAGCAACCACGGTACCAAGGATAAAACCAAGGATGGTATCGGCAAACCGCGTTGACGCTTCGGGTATCTCGGTGAACGTAATAAGGCCTATATATAGTGCAGTAACAATCGACCAGAACCAGGCGTAGTAATAGATGAAGCGCTTTGAAAATTTATCATCCTGGTTAAGGGCTGATATTTGCATTTGTCGTGCGCTTTGGGTGTTTTGAAAAGCGAGTTTATCAAGCTCATTCTCGCGGTTAACGAGCATCATCTTCAGCTGGTTCTGCAGCTCTTCTGACTGTTGAACACGGGCTAAAGCTTCTTCAGGCGTAGCGCTATTGGTGAGCGTTTGCGCAATGTTAACGACTTTTGAGGCCACCGCCTCACCATTATCGCCTCCTATCCACTGCCCTATTTTTTTATCCAGGCCAGTAAGCTTGGCTAACCCAAGCGCAATTGTGATCGGTTCCATAGGATTCTCCTAGTGCCTTAATGTTATACGCGAGTGGCGTTTCTGATGTTTTCATATACTTGAGCTGCAGCGATTCTTTCAGGGCCCAACTCGCAATTTACAAAGTATTCATGAGCTAGCTTTTCTGCTTCTCGCATATACTCAAGCAATTTTCTTTTCCGCTCATCTTGAGAAGGTTTTAAAGATGGGACTTGTTCACTCATAGCTTTCTCCTATTAAAATTGGCAACTGTTGGTATCTATTAGCTCTAACCCTTCAATCCGCTTGAACTGGCGTACCAGCGACTTTGCAGTAGTAAATGAGCAGTCGAAGAACTCACGTTTTTCGTACAAGTTTGGGTAGTGCTTCTTGGCACCGCGTTTACCAAACGCCTTCTCTATGCGTTTGATGTCAGCAGCCTTAAAAACACTGAAGGTACGTTTACGCCACACTTGCTCTAAGCAGCTGGGGCGGCTATCTGATTTTGTATACCACTCGCCTTTGATTTCATGGTCGATGTAAACGGCTAGCATGGTTGTTGACTCCGATTTCTTAACTCGATGCACAGAGATTTCGTGCTCCCCTAGCTTGAATCGCGCATGGCCTAGAATCGCCGCTAAGTTGGTTTCTATCTCGCTCCATTGCTCTTTTGTGATGGGCATAGGAACCTCCTACAACTTGGCGATATCTAGCGAAATGGCAACGTCATGGCCATTGGCGTCTTGCTTGTAGAAGCGAATAAATCGGCTTGAGTCCACTACCCCAACCGACTCAGCAATAATGTTCATGGCCTTTTGCCACTTGCCCGACTCGTCCGCAATTTCGAGCTTACGAAGCGATAGGATGCGCTGCGGATTAAGCGAGCCTTGCTTGTCGGTTGAAAACACCTTGCTGACAATGGCGCGAATGTTTTGGTTGCCGTCGGCGGTCCATTCTTCCAGGCACTCATCAATGAGTTGTTTGGCCAGTGTCAGCTCAGGGCCAAGCTCGATGCGCTCCTGGGTTTGCACTTTTACAGACAACTTGTTGTCGAACGAGCGCAGGGTCACATTGCCCTTTTTACCGCCCAGCTCTACTTCATGTTCCTGGGCAAGCAGCTCGATAAAATCGTCAACCTCCTGCATTTGTGCCTGTTTAAACGCGGCCAGCTCTGCTTGTTGCTTTTCGGCCAGTGCAACGGCTTTTTGCACAAACTCGTCTTTGATCAAGTCGGTTTGTTTGATGTTGGCAATAGCTACCAGGTTGCCTTTGCCGTCTTGTTTGTAGCCTTCGGGGATTGGGTTTGTCATGGGTTACTCCGTCATTTCTGTGGTATTGGCGTCAAACATGCCCGCCGCAAATTCATACTCCAACGCGCTGGCGGTAACCTTGGCTAGTTCGCTGTCGTTCATGTGCGGGAATGCGTCTTTAATCTTGGTTTTAAGCTGTTCGAGGTTCTCGGCGGCCTTGGCAAACTCAAAGATCCGTTTAAGGGTGTGATCCGTTGCAGCATCGAATTGCTGCTGGCCATCAATATCGAGTTCCGGCGGGCTGGCAAAGGAAAACTCAGACTTAGCCGGGGTAGCTATGCCTTTACCGTCTTCTGGCACATCCAGCAGAGTTTCGCCTTTTTTAGGCTGGGGAATGCCTAATTCTTTATAGGCCCATGCCACCGACACCGGCACCAATTTGGCCGACTCTTTCACGCGGTTAACGGTTTCTACGTTTACATCGCGCTTATCCTTGTAGATGAACTTAGGCAACTCGCCGCCATCGAAATTAACCTGGTGCAACTGCTCGATAATTTGGTTGCGAGCATCGGCTACCAGGGCTCTGTCGGCGCGCTGATTTTCTCCGGCTCGTTTGGCGTGGGTTTCGCTGGCAGCACGGGCGCCGCCGCCCTTTTGCTCGGTGGCCAGCGTTTGGCTGGTCAGTGCCTTGCTGATTTCGGCGTTACACAGGTTGATTAAGCGCTCAGGGAGAGGCTCGCCGCCGCCTTTGCGTTCCAGTATTTCCACACTGGTATCGTCGGGAATGGCAGCAATGCCGTCTTCAACCAACTTGGCTAAGCCATCAAGTAAGTTGCCAATTTCCTTATCGTCGGCGCCCATTGGGTATTTACCCACGGGGAATGGAATACCAAAGCGCTCGCATAGCTGGACAAAGAACTTAAAGCCGCCGTGTTTAAAGGTCCATGGCCAAAAGCAGCTGCTCAACAGCGCCACACCATAGGGGTTATCGGCTTCTGGCATATGGCGAACACATACCCAGCGGCGGGGATCGGTTGGCTCACCCATGGGGCTTTCTGCGGTTTTAACCTTAAGTTCGTGCGCCTGGTTAAAGACAAATTGGGTAGACTTCCACGCCTCAACACTGCCCGGCAGCCACTGGCCATCGCTCTTTTCATACGCGCCCAGGTGCAACACCCTAAAGCCGTGCAAAATAGCGCTGTAGGCATGCCAATCCATATCAAGCCAAGAGGTATTTACCATCGGACGACGAGCAAAGAATCGCTTAGCCAGCTCATAGCTTTTCATGCTGGCTGCGTCTTCGCCGCCGGGTACCAGCTCATAGTTAAAGCTGTGCAGGCCACTGCGTAACGATCGCAGCTCACCAATTACATGGGGGTCGCGGCTTATTTCGTTATAAATAGCGGTGTTTTTACCGGCTTTGCGCAATATTGGATCGAGGTTCGGTAATTCCCCCAGTAGCGGCAACAGGCGTTGATCCAGCGTGCTACTGCTAAACATCCGGGTAATGGCTTCATAGGCCTTCGAGTTAACTCGCGGCTTGCTCTTGCTATACATGGTAACCTCGTATTAATTTCGTCACGCGGCGGCTGGCCGTACGTGGAATGCCGCCCGCCCCTGTGCTTGCCAGCATCCACAAAATGGCCAGCGTACAGCTCAGGTCATAGTGGTGGCCGGTTTGTTTGTCGGGCCAGTTTTCCAGCTCATCAAGCACCAGACGGCAATTAGAATGAAAGGCAATCTGCGCGGGCTGGTTGGTAACGTAAGGCTCAAGGGCGCCAATGCGTTCTTCCTGGCTCAGCGATGCAGTAACCCCACGCAGCGGCAGTGCTATGCCCTGCTCCAGGCCGCGCTTAATAAACTCACTGCGCATAAAGTCAAAAGCGTTGTTGTTTTCAAAGCCCCACACCTTGCAGTTGTACTCGCGCTGGGCGCGGATAATGTCGTTAAGCAAACGACTGGCACCCCGCACTTTGCGGCTCTCGTACTCAACGTGCAACTTGCCCAGGTCACGGCTATAAAAGCCCACCAATATGGCGCTGGGGTCGGCCTTTTCAGTTTTGCCCATACTCGGGTCGCAAGCGCCGTAGGCTATCCAGTCGCTTAGGCGGTCTACCCAGAAATCGAACTGGTAGAAAATCGCTTCTTCGTCAGATTTGGCGATGCCCTGCATCTCTCGATTAAATTCGCGTTTGTTGGCTGCCCACATGGCCATCAAGTCATACAGTGTGCGCACGCTGGGCCAAGACGTTTGCGCCCCTTTGCTCATCTGCTTTTTGTTCTTAAGCCAGAATTTAAAGCTTGGCTTGTCCTCGGTACTTACCGCCTCGCCTTTGGCTGCAGCCTTCTTCTGATACTCCTTATCCTTGTGCAGCATCAGCTCACGGCATTCTTCCCACAAGTCCATGCGCTCGGGCATTTGTTTAATGGCCTTAAAGCGGTGCACCATATGGCCCGGCGCTTGCTCGGCACGAGAGATAGGGTCGTCGTTGTTAAGCACCGTATTCACACCGAGGAACTTAACAGTGCCATCGGGTGGGCCCAGGTATTGCACTGCAGCTTCAAGGAAACGCCAGCGCGCATCGCGCATAGTGGCCGATTTGGCCTCGCTATCGGTGATAATGTCATCGGATAAAAGCAGCTTGGGGCGGCTGGCGCCGTGGAAGGTACCGCGCACCGATTGATCCGCACCTCGGCTTTCAAAGCGCACGCCCTGTGCGGTAATAAACTCGCCTATTTTCCACACCGGGCTGGCCTGACATACTTCGGGGAAATCCAATGCCAGGTTGTTATTGTTCAACAGCTCGGTTTTAACCACCTCTAAGGTTTTGGTCGGTAATTTGGTTTCGGCACCAAACAAGATTACAAAGTCGATAAAGATATCCGGCTTGCTCAGGCCCGTTTCTGCTCGCACCTCGGCATCTTGCAATAAAGCCAGAACGGCCACATACACAGGACCAAGTTTGACCGCCAAGGTCGATTTAGCTTCACCACGGGGCGCCACAAACCAATCTTTCCAGCCGTTTTTAAGATTAAGCGCCTTGGGGAACCAATCCATAAAATACTGCTGAAACTCGGACGGCTTTTGGCCTTCCAATAACCACATATGGTGCGGAAAATAGGTATACACAAAGAATTCGAAATCACCGCCTAACACCCGCTTGCGGCGCTCGGCGATGGCCGCAGGGCTTGGGTCTATGTTGCGCTCTTTGGCTTCTATGTCGCGGCGCAGCGCGCCGGTGATCTGCTCTATCTCTTGCAAGAACTCTTTGGAATTCATATCCGCCATTAGTCGTCTAGCTCCTTATCCAGGACAGGGCCAAACGACTGCAGTATTTCGACAAGGGGCTCGGTAAACTCAGGGTGCTTGCGCGACACAAACTGCGCCAGCTTCTTAATCACCTCGGTAGCTATGGTGCGCTTTTCCAGGCGCTTATTACCGCCTGACACCTTCATTACCTTGCTCATCATATCGGTGAGGCTGGAAAGGATCTTAGTGCGCTCAGGTAAAGGCAATCCCTCGCCATTTTCTTTGAGCAAGTTAAACGTTTCGTTTACCTGGATGGTAAACTCTTCGATAAAGTCGGCGGTAAACTCGCCCGCTTCACCTTCTGTGCGACGGCTGGCGGCACGGGCTAAATCCCAGTCATCGCCTGCGGCCTTGGCTTCCATCTTCCAGCGCCGTGCGGTGCCATCGGCAACACTATGTTTAATGGCCGCCACAGACAGCGCCAGTAACTCAGTGACATAGCTGTGACGTACAGCATCTTTGACGTCTTGGGAGTGAGCCATTAGCTAAGCACCCCCTGCTTGAGGGCTTCGGCCACCAAAGCGACGGCCAGCCCAGCTGCACCACCGACGCTGGCCATCTTTACCCGGTTGTTTGAAACCTGTTGCTCAACGGTCGAAACACGGTCTTCCAGCTTATCGACACGGGCATTGATGTCTTCTTTTAGCGAGCTGATCTGCTTTAGAATCGCCGTCTGCCCGGCCTGAATCTGGCCTATATTCTGAAAAAGTAGATTTTCTTGTTCTGGAGTCATACTGGCACCTTTATGGTTTGAAGACTTTAATACCAGCCCAGGTGGGCGTGCGCACGTCAAAATGGAACCAGTTCACATCGGCTTCAATGGCAGTGATATGAGGGAATAAGTGGGGGTGCTCCAGCACATACTCGCGTACTTCTTCGGCGCTAAAGTCTTTAAACGAGCAATCAAAGGCTTTGCCTAGCTTATGCTGGCTGCGCGTGGCGCCAACCTCGCACAGCAAGGGGCGATAGCCACGGTATTGCAAGCCGCCGTTAACCGTGTGCCAGGTATTTACAATGCAAGGGCCAAAGGCTTCGCGCAGTGCCTGCAGTGTTTCCAGGGCGCGGGGGTCAAAAAGGTTGGTTAGAAATAACGGGTTGTCCGCGAATGCTTCATACACATCCTTGGGTACCAGTTCTTGGAAGATAAAGTTGGGTGCCTTGGGCACTTTCACTCTAGCATGAGGCTTCATCGCATACTGTCCTGTTGTGTTGTTTAAGTCTGTTTTTATTCATCAGATAACACGCAGGCAGTCGTTTAGGCGGCGGTGTGGGCTGTGTTTCGCGCTCAATTATGGCGTCAACTTGCTTTCGTAAAATAAACGAATAGCGATCAGGACATTGCTGCCATAGTTGATTGCGTTTTTGCTCACAAGGCTCATGGGCGATTTGTTCGGCCAATAAACACAGAAGCGGTGCATGCGATGTTGTCATGCCCCAAGTGTGTCAATTGTGAGGGTTTAAAACCTATGTAAAGTGCTTTTCAGCGAGGGAATATCTACGGGGAGTAACTAGGTTAGAATAAAAAGGCGTGCCATTACAAGAGGGGCACGCCAGTTAATTTAAAGTGCGTTTAAACATGGGTTAAATAGTCGGTTTCATTGATGCTTTTAAACGACTTCTCCGGGTCGGCATAGTCGGTATCAACAAAATCCCTTGGGATGCGGGTGATCTTAAGTTGCACCTGGATAACTTCGTTGCCGCTTTGCAGCTCACCCAGTGACACCTCGTTGTCGGCATAATCCCCGTCGAACATATCCGTTAACAGTGGCTCGATGTTATCGACGGCCAGCGCCGCCACTTCTTTAGCTCCGCTCATTGGCTTAGCCCTCATAGTAGTGGAAGTCTACAAAATCAGGCACTGACTCAAGGTTTATGCTTTGCACAATTTCTTTCAACTCGTCTAGAGCTTGGCATAGTTGTTCATAAGGAATTTCATCGCAATCACGTAAGGTCATGCTCTGGTACCAGGATACAAACCGAATCTCTATTGAATTGTCTTTACGCTTTTCAAATTGGATGGCTGTAATTTGCCCGTCATCAAGTTGACCATATACGTAATAATAAAGATCCCAGTGATCCTCTTCGTTTTCGGGCACCGAGAAACTGTTTCTATACTTAAAGCACCTGCCGACATAGGTCGACATATGGTGATCTTTTTCTTTGTCTTTCAATTCTGCAAGGCGGGTTTCAATTTCACTTTTTCTTGCACTAAGGTCTTTTATTTCCTGTAGTTCTTGTTCAGATAAAATCGTCATGCTATTTCTCCCTTAGCCAACCATCATGCCGGCACAAAAGCCGATCCACATGGCATTTATCGTTTCATCGTGATAGCCGTCCTCAATATCAAAGTCGGCTAGCTTGCGCTTTATATGCTCGCCAAATTGAGTGATGATCCAGCGTTCAAACTTGTGTTTCTTATCCATACTGACCTCTTTCTATTTTGAATCCGTGGACTCAAACGCTTCGGCAAATACCTTTTCGGCATCGCGTGGATTGTCCAACTTCTCGTAAGTTCTCTTACATGAATCAAAGTGGTTCTCTTTATTGCATCCACATTCAGGACATACGCCATGGAAAGACCACAGTGAACCGGCAAAACGTATCGCCATGTTTCGGTAATTAATCATCTTATTTCCCTAATTCTTGCTGCGCTTCGCGCAGTTCGTTTAACAGTGCCTCGACTTGTAAGCCAAGTAACTGCCTTTGCTTGATGTGTTGGGCCAGTAACTTAAGCCCAAAGTTAAGTTGCCATTTGTTTGGCTTGGTACCACCTGATAACTGCAAGGCGGTAGCCATTACAAAGTTGTCCTTATCCATCTAAAAGCCCAGCCCCAGCTGCGAGCGATCTTGTTTGTGCTCGGCATAAATCGAGGTGATCTGCTGGCGGGTAATACGGAACCGGCGCACCAGCTCTTGTATCGAGCACTCGCGTTTATCCAGGGCGCTGCATATCTCGCGGTTACGCAACTGCATCAGCACCTTGTTGAGCATGGGCACCTGGTAAGTGCCACCGCCCATTTGCTCCGCCCACAACTGCGCCAGTTCCTGGCCAAACACCTTAACCACCACATCGCCTTTTTTAGGCGTCGGCGGGATGTAAAACACCTGCCCTTGATGCTCGGTTAACACGGTGATCGCCTGCTCGGCACCCAGCTTTTCAACTATGATGCGCAGGCCATAAGGCAATGCTCGGGTATCAATATCTAAGGCCATAATTCAGTCCTCCAACAAATGATCCTGGCCGTGGCTGCGGTCTATCGCTCTTTGTTCGTGATATGCCTCGATATCACGGCGAATGCGTAGCTGCTCCTTGTCCTTTTCTTTCACCTTGCGGCGGTCCGACACATCCTTTTCCTGGTAACGTGGGTGGCGCGGGTTTATCACCATGCTCCACTGAATTTCACTGGCCATGGCAACGCTCCTTTTGTTGCGCCTTAGCACGCTTAAGCCACTGCTTAAGCACCTCGATAATGGCGCCCCACTGGCTGGCGCTTTGCGCCAGGGTTTTACCCTGCAGGTGTTTGGCGCAGAAGTTGTCGCAGGCTTGCTTTGAATCAATGTTTACCGCGCCGGCGCGGAACAACTGGCCCCACAGGCTGTAAATCATTTTGAGCTGTGGCGGCAGCTCTTTACTTTCTTTGGGTGCCATAGAGCGGTAGCGCGTAAGCAATTGCTGTTGCTCCAGCTTGGTCAATTTGGTGCTGCTGTTTTCGCGCCGGTTTGAGATATAAAGCACATTGGCGCGGTGGGCATCATCGCTGATGCCTGCCGCTTTTTGTGCAATCTTAATTTGTTGCACCAGGTTGCTCATGCGCTTTGCTCCAGGGTTTTCACTTCAAACGAGGGTGACGGCTTAATAGAGATAATACGCACCGACCAGTTTTCATCGTCGCCGGTGTGCAGCGGTGGCAACTTGCGGTTGTACAGGTTAAAGCGGCGGCAGGTCACCTCGATGCTGTTGTCTTTATGCACCTCGGCCATAGAGTGGAACTTGTCCGCAACCAGCATGGCGAAGGCACCCTTAACATTGCCGTCGCACATATCCAGGCGCGTGCCCTCGGGGTCTAAATCGCGTAGCGACTGCATCATGGTGGTGTTCGATACGTTATCGTTAACGGCGATACGAGCGCTAAAACGAATGGTGTTTACAGTGATTGAAAAAGCCATGTTGTTATTCCTTTTTAAAAATTTAAAGTGGGTTTAAACCGCCGTTAAACGGCGGGTTTGTTTAATACAGAAGAAAAGATCCCGTTCACCAAAAGCTTGTCTACGGGCACATCCGGCTTCTTGTAGGTGTGGTTTAAAAGGTGCGGCAGCAGGTTGCCAACCAGCTCACGGGCATTTCCTTCAACGCGCTTGTGTAACCAGGTCCACCATGCTGCGTCGTCTTTGGCGAGCTTTACCGTGCCTTGGGTCAGTTCTAAGAACAGGGTGCGAATATCCTCAACGGTGATCTGGCCAACCGGCTTGGGCCAAAAGCACACACGGCTGGAAATCAGCTCGTAGCGTTCGTGGGTTTGCAGCTTGTCTTGTAACTGGATATTGCCCACCAGGGTCACCCCTACGCGGGCACGGTCACTAATGGTGCGCAGTGGGTCCAAGGCATTGGGCTTACATTTGTCGGCCTCGTCTAAGATGATCACCCGGTTGGTATCACGCAGGGTTTTAATGATCTTCTCCATGTTCTTATAGCCGCTGCCGCTGCGCGCTAAACCCAGCTGATACACCAAGGCTTCAAGCACCTGGGTACTGGTCGTTTGCTCCGAGCCCTCAATCAAAATGGCGTCGGTGTCGTTGCGGCAGTATTCGGCAATGCCTTTGCTTTTGCCGATACCGGCTTGTCCGGAGAACACACTAAAGCGGCGTTTTTGCTTTGCTTGCTCACAGGCCAGAGTGATAAGGCGCACTGTGCTGATGTCTACAAATGGCTCAGCGCCGTAAACGATATGTATCGGTTCTTTACGCTCTGCCTCGGCATCAGCCTGCTTGGCCTGCTCCAGTTCTGCCGGGGCAATCAAGCCCCAAATGTCGTGCAGGTGCTTGCTGGGCTTAGCCTGGTATTTACCGTTAATAAGCTGCGAAATAGTGCCGGGGCTTTTCTTTAAGCTGCTAGCAATGCTGGCACTGGTCACCCCCTGGGCGCGCAGCTCTGGTGCATGCAAACGCAAGCGAATGCGGGTACACAGGGTTACGTCATCCGGGCTATATGAGTCCTGGTAACCCAAGCCGGCATCGAGCTGCTCTGGGTCGGCATCGCCAAAAATCATCTGCCATAGTGCGTCTATTACCTTGGCCGGGTTAACCGGCGACTCTCCCGCCAAAATGGTTTTAACCGCGCTTAGGGCGTAGCCACAATTTAGCTCCACATCGGTCATGCCGGTGGCTTCTAGCTCGGTGTTTATCAGAGTGACTTGTAGTTGCTGGCGCTCGGTGTAGTTGTTGTTAAAGTTCATAGCTGCTTTCCTGCTTGTTGTGTTGTTCAGGTTGACTAAAAAGGTCTTCTAGATTCGGCGCTTTGGCCGTAGTCTCAGTGGTTACTGCAAAATCGAATACGTCGAAGGTGTTGCCTTGCTTGTGATCCAGTGCCTGTGTCTGGGCTGGCGCCGCCAGCTGCTCTACGGCATCAACGTCAATCACACGGTCGCTTGCTTCCTGGGCCAATACCTCTTGGCGGTGTGCTTCAAGACGCTTAAGGCGACCAGCGCGGCGTTTTTGCTCGGCCTGCTCAATACGCGAGTCAGGCAGGGCCATCGCCTTGGTTTTAAGGTTGGCAATCATCAAAAACTCGCCGCTTAGGCGGTAAAGCTTCACGTAGCTGTCGTCGTGCAAGTCGTAGGCGGCTACCAGCTCCTGGTCGTTAAACTGGTGTAGGTAATCGGCGCTGTAGGTACGCTTATGCAGTACAAAGCGGCCGCGGCGAATATTCACCTTCTCACGCGGTAGAATGACAAAATCACTCTCAAGCGGCGGTACGCGCTCTATTTCATCCCACACCTGCTGGCGGGTTTTACCCTCAATTTCAGGGTGCGGGCTGTTGTGGTAGTCATCCAAAAAGGCGGTGAACTCGGCAATCCATTCTTCCATGGTCGGCAAGGTACGCTTGCCTTGCTTCACCTCTTTAAGCACCAGGTGCTTATGACGTTCGTCATGGTGGCGGCCACAATAGCTGTCGAAGCGTTTGCCAACGCGGTCTTCCATGTACAAGAAGAAGCGCTCTATCCACTTGGCACGGGCATTCCCTGGGATGGCAAAAATCACATCGATCTCAAACTGGGCATAAAAGCCGGTGGTGTCGTCGTTCATCAGCTTGTTTTTGTAGCCTGAGCCGTTATCCAGGTAGAACATGGCCGGCACATGGTTATGCACCTGCATGGCGCGGCTAATGGCGGTCAGCGTATCGATGGTGTTTTCTGCAAAACCCAGCTCCCAGCCAACGATGCAGCGGCTGCCCACATCCTGAAAGGCGGTAAGCTCGGCGCGGAACGGCTTGCCTGTTTTAGGGTGCGCCAGGTAGACGTCCAAGGTGTGGCCATCGCCGTTGTATAAGAACCCAGGCTTAATGTTGGCGGTGGAGCGCAGCAAGTGATCCTTGTGCTTCTCACGGTACAATTTAGCGCCCATGCGGTACGGGCTTTTTGGCCCCAGCTCATGCGGCAGGCTGTTAATAAAGCGGCGTACCTGATGATGCTGGGCGTCATAGCCCTCTTTCACCAGTTGATCGGCCACCTGGGCGAAGCTTGGGCTGTTGGGGCTGTGGTATAGCTCCAGGCAACGGGGCAGCCACTTATGGGCGATGGCCGTTTTACCCTTGTAGCCCGGTAGCAGGCCGTTAATGCCCTGCTCTTTATAGGCGTTATACCAGTTATAAACAGTGGCCCGTCCGGGCAGTTTGCCAATGGTCGATATCGCATTGGCCACGGCAGCGGGTGCGGTACCCTGGCGAACCTGGGCAACCAGGTTGGCAAAGGCAGTGGCAATGCCGCCGTCTTCTTTGCTTACCAGGTAACGTATGATCACAGCGCGCAGGCTCGCCGTTTTACGGGCTTTTTCATTGGCGCTGTTCCAGGGCGACTGCTCGGCCTGCACCGGCAGGTTATTGTATTTCTGAACGGCTGGGTGCATGGCTACTGCCCTCCTTTACGTGCAGCGAACTGCGACAACATAAATTCGCGGTTGGCCTGGGCGTCTTGCCATTCGTCTTCGCTGTACACAGGCAGCGACTCGGCACCAATAAAGTGCTCTTCGCCAAATTCATTAACGACCGACTGCAACATCTTGTTGATGCGCTGCTGTACACCCAGCCACAGGTGATACACGCTCTGCCCTGCCCCGATTCGGGCGTCCAGGTCTAGGTCACGTTGCTGCAGCAATGCCTCGACTTCAGCAATGTTCTGTTCCAGCGACTCGTTCACTACACTGGAATGGGCAAAGGTTTCGCGGCGTACATGGGCACACAAGGTAGGAATGCCATAGAGCTGGTCTGGCGCTTTGCGCAAGCGCTCGTTCTCAAGTTCGTTGATAAGGCTGGCGTTGCCCTCGCTTAGCTCCTGGTTCTTGTCTTTAAGCTTTTTGATTTCTTTGCGGAACTCACGAACCGACAGCTCGTTAAGGGAGTCGAGATCGTCTTCGTCCAGGGCTTCAACGGTTTCTACTGGCAACCGTGCCAGTTCAACGAGTTTGCTTTTGCTTATATTCAAAAGCGCGGACGTCCGCGTTTTTGCATCCGGTAACGCTAAAAACATCTTCGCAATAGATACTGCATCCTGTGCAGTACGCGCTGCGATGCCGAATTCTTTTAACTTCGATTCGAATTCGCCATGAGCACATTGAGTCTTGATGCTCATATATAAGAAGCCACGCTTAGCCGTGTTGACTACTGCTTGCTCTTCCAAGCGCACTACTTCCTGCCAGGCTTCGTCTAGGGTGTCGGGTAGCACCATTTGAATATGCCCGGCCAGCTTTTCTATTTTGGCGATCAGCTGTTGCTGCTCTTCGGCGCTTAAAGCGTGAATTTCAGACAGATCTTGGTCTTTGATTGTCATGGTTAAACCTACTTAATTACGCGAGATCGATTGGGGAAAGTTTGCTTGGCGACAGGGTTTGAAGGATCTGGTGCTGTCGTTGGGTGAGCTGCTCTTTTTCCAGCTCCAGTTCGGCATGCTGTTGTAACAGCTGGGCACGTTGGTCCACGGGTTTAAACTGGATTGGCCCTAACAGCACTTCGGCGGGTTCGACCGACTCCAGTGCCCAGCACAGAGCTGGCAGGTAATGGGTGGGCATGTTGTTGGGCTGGCTTGGCGCAAACCATTTATTGAGTTTGGTTTCGTCCACTTCTTTGAGGCCGGTGTCTAAGGCGCTGTTCATACGGTCTGCAATGCCGGGGCGCGAATAAGGGCTTTGGCGCATGCAGCGGTTTACTGTATGGCAGAACAAATCGTAAATGCCGCAGGATGGCGGAGTTTCAGAATGCAGAATGCTTTTATTTAACTCGTTGTTGTTCATGGTAATTATTCCCTGAAATTAACCTTTATTATCGGATTCAATTAAGAAATAGTGGTTGGTGCTGGAACTGGCTTATTGTTTGTTAAAGCCTCAATGACTTGTCTTTTTCTTTCACTGCGATCTTTAGGGCCACGTTTTCCAGGGTTAGCGTACTTGTCACCAAATACTTCTGTAATGGGTTTATCTAGTGACAGTGCTAGAGCCGTGGCTATACGAAAAGAAGAGACTAAGCCTCGAGCTACATTCGATACGTGGGAAGGTTTAACTTTCATAGCCTCAGCTATATCTGAGAAAAGCACCTTTCTTTCGTTTAGCTCTCGTTTGATTTCATCAAATGTCATTTCTTGCGAAGTCATGGTAAATTTAAATCCTATGTAAATTAGTTTGCCAAATATATTTAGCGTTTTGCCTTTTTTAGTAATAGCGCTAAATATATTTACCGTCAATAGGCGGATTAAAATAAATGCTAAATAAAATAGGCGTTGACTGCTAAATATGTTTACCGATAAGATAAGTGCTGTTGAGCTTGATGGGGTTATTGATCGGCTCGCGGAAGCTTTTGATGCACCTAGTGATAGGGCGTTGTCGCTAAAGTTGGGCCTA
Organism: Pseudoalteromonas sp. BDTF-M6; assembly: GCF_018334135.1. Taxonomy (NCBI): domain Bacteria; kingdom Pseudomonadati; phylum Pseudomonadota; class Gammaproteobacteria; order Alteromonadales; family Pseudoalteromonadaceae; genus Pseudoalteromonas; species Pseudoalteromonas sp. BDTF-M6. The sequence goes on along the minus strand of NZ_JAGXTQ010000001.1, from coordinate 651,243 downwards.
TCCCACTCTGGCATCGCAATGGCTAGGAGAAAGAACTCTCTGCCTTACTCTGCAATTGTTAACTCATGTGCGAAGTACGGTTTATCAACAGATGAGATTTTTGGTATCAAGGTTGCCAAGAGCAAACCGAGCCCTATCCAGCCGCAACAAAAAGAGCCTGAAAAGCGAGTGCCCAACGTTGATGATTTAATTGCAGCTGACGCACTCGTTGAGAAGGTTTTGGACGATGTACTTTTTCATAAAAATTTGCCAGCTGACCGCGAACTGATTGTACGTAAGAAGCTCAGGCCTAAACTGATTCAAACGGCGTTTAAATACGATTTAAATGAGTTGTTTGTGCGGACGACGGCGGAGGGAGCGCTTCATATGGCATAACTAAGGATAGAAAACATGCTAAAGAAAACTCTGATTTTATGTGCTGCCCTGGCTATGGGCGCTTTGTGTTCACCTGCTCAGGCCCTTGAGCCATTGGAAGACCGAGCCGTAGTACAGCATATGAACAGCGATTTACTGCTACCTGATGGTTCCCTGCTTAACGTTGATATGTCATTTGATTGTGGCAGCGACTTCCACGATACCGCTGTGCTGGTGACCAACGACGCCGGCGCGCAATTGCTGGCAGCAGCCTATACCCACTTATACGGTGTGGAGTTTGGCCAGCAGGTTATGGACAAATGGAATAACAAGGTCGCCGAGTCTGACCCGCGCAAGCCCACCTTTTTGGTGATCACCGCACCGCGAAGCCAAACCTTCGACTGGCAACAAACCGCACCAAAGCTCAGCAACGACACGCTTAGCAGTCAATCGCTGGACATGAGTACTGACAGCGCCACATCGAGTATGCCTGGCCTCTATGGGTCGTGTGGTTCACGGGACCATATTCCCTACGAATTATAATAAAAGGATGCGATGGCCAGCCCAGCTGGCCATCTTTATAGATGGAACCTGCCAATGAAATTCCTACTTACATTGCTATTAGTGTTTGCCCCTGTATGTAGCGCGGCAATTGAGATGCAGCATTTGAATGCGGTAACTCAAGACAACAACAACAATATCTATTTGTCTTCCCATAACGGCGTCTATCGCTACGATGGCCATCACTATTTAAACCTGGCAACTGTGTCGTCGCTACCGAAAAAGTGGACCAGCGATGCGATTTACCAGGACGAGATATTGTACATTGCCTATAACAATGGCCAGGTATGGCAACTAGACTTAGGCGACTATAGCGCCAAACCTATTATCCAGCAGTCAGCCCTGCGCCTGGCAGCGACACGCAGCCACCTTTATGCGTTGACCAACAAGGGCGTGGTGGTCATGGATATACGCACCGGCCTGCAGGCCAAGGTGCTGGACAATAAAGCTCGTATATTCTCGCTATCGGCCAATGAGAGCCATGCCTATGCGTTGACCAACGATGGCGTGTATTTGCTTAACGGGGATCGTATTTCATTGCTGACCCAGGCGCAGGTCACGCATGGAGAACTAGCAGCAACCACCTGGGGGGCTGCGTATTATATCAACGACACACTTTTCTCATACTCACACAAGCATAATCACGCAATTAAAAACGACACCATCAAAGAGCTTAACAACTTAACCTTTGCAGCCCCCCACTACCTGTACTTTACCGAGCGGGGTTATATCCAAGAGATGGAAATGTCGACCCTGAGTTATACCCGTCGCAATATTAACTCGGCCCCTGGCGCCTACAAGCGTTTATTTGTTGATAGCCAGTCAAACCTGTGGGGGTTAAACACCAACCGTTTTGAAGTCTTTAGTGGCGATATGAGTCTTGAGCGTTTAGATATCGGTTCGGTGTATAACGTGATGGCCAATATAAAAGGTCAAGCCTGGGTGGGCACTACTAAGGGCGTGTATCTGAAAACCCCACAAGGGTTCCAACCACATACCGATATTAATGCCGCTATTGGCCCTGGGGCATTCTCGGTTACCACCTTGTTGGAGTTTGCCGACCAGGCTATTATCGCCACCAACAAAGGTGCCTATGCCTATGACTTAGCAACGGGCGTAACGCTGCAGCTATTTAGCGGTTATGTGATAAGCGCGCATGTACTTAATGGGGCGCTGTATTTAGCCACAGACAATAGCGGCATACAGATCTTTAATGCCTCGCTGGCAGCCTTGGATAGTACGACATTGAATAGCGGCTTGCCTGAAGGTGCCGTGTGGAGTGTAAGACAACACCAAGATGACTTGTATGTGGCCACCGATAAAGGCCTGGTGATCCGCGATAGCGCGGGTTCGCGCACGGCCTTGGTGGACGTAGTGCCGGTGGCAGATACCGCACAGCTCGGTAATGAAATTTATGCGGCCACCTATGGCAATGGCTTGTTTCGTTTGCATGCTAACAAGTGGGAAGCGGTGGTAAGCCCGCTATTTATTAATGAATTGAATGTACACGGCGACACCTTATATTTATCCACCAACCACGGTATTCATACCCTAACCGCAAATCATGACCATACCGAACTACTCAAGGGTACCGGCGAGCACGCCTTTACTCCGGGCAGTATTTTAGAAGTAGGCAATACGATTACTGCGGCCAGTAACCAAGGTGTATTAACGGTATTGATGCGCGGCCCAAATGCTGGCTTGAACCCACAAATAAGCTATGTGCGCTCAGAGAATAAGACCATTTTAAACCCAGCCCAGGTGCGCATTGAATATGATCGCTGGCTTGATATTGCCCTGACCGACTACGACTTTGCGACTAAACCGGATGTGCAATACCAGTACCGTATCAATAATGGTACCTGGCATAACATTCCTACCCCGCTTATCCAGCTTAATAAGCTAGGTACCGGCTATTACGAATTAGACTGGCGCGTGGCGGTAAACGAAGACAGCTGGTCGCCAAGTCACTCGTTTCAGTTTATTGTCGATGCCCCTTGGTATCGCACCAAGACCGCATTTTTGGCTTATGCCGGTATTGCTGGTGCTTTGGTGATCTTCTGTATCGTCTATGTGATGCAATGGATACAGAGCTTCCATCGGGTATTCCGCTCGCACCAAACGCAGATGCAGCGCGAGGGCTTATCAGAGGCGGTAATGAAGTTGAACGAAGGCAAGCAGTTGTGCGCCAGTGGTGATGAAAACATGCTGTGCGAAGGCTTGGTAAAGCTTGACGAAGCTATGTGCAGGCTCTACCCCATCGCCAACACCGATGCCAGTCTGGGCTCGTCTAGCCTGCACGATGGTATTACCAACTTGCAAACCTACTGCCTGACCGAGGCGGCGCTGGAAACCCATTTCGATGTAACCCTGGGTGTAGAGCGTTTAGCACCGCAGCTGCAACAGGACATATACAGCGTGTTGTATCACGCCATTAAAAATGTAGAGCAGCATGCCAAAGCCTCGCGCATCGATGTGCAGGTGAATAAGGTGGGCCAGAGTATTCAGGTTAAGGTTAGCGATAACGGCATTGGTTGCAGACGCCTGTCACGTAAAACCGATTTTGGATTGGGGCATTATGTAATGGGTCAAGTGGCGAAGCACTACAACACCAAGCTAGTGTTTTCTTCCAACCGCCGCCGAGGGACTAGGGTTAAATTGGCCTTCCCGCTTATTCTTGAGCAGCGGCAAGGCCAGGCGGGTTAATTCATGGGCGAGCGGTAGGTCCACACATCATCGTGCTTTCTTACCGTTTCACCTAGTTGCTCAACGGTTAGAAGGCGCTCGCCGTCAAAGATAAGGTCATACCCTTCTTTCACGTAACCGCCGTAGCTGTTGGTGGCATTGTAGGTAAGAAAGTAACACCAATAGCCGTAGTCGTACTTGGGCGATACGTTGTCGGCAACCCCCATCTTGCTGGCGTAGCACTTATAAGCATTGCTGATCGTCACGTTCTTGAGCGAGTCCGGGTCTTTTAACAGAGGCTTGATCCTGTAGCTGGCCTCTGCCAATACATCCTCTTCGCTTGCTGCTGGCGGGTACTTAAGCAGCTTGGCCTGTTCATAGGCATTGCTTGTTGTCTTACAGCCCATGGTGGTGGCAGCAAGCGCTGCGATAAGTAGCAATCGTTTCATAATGAGTCCTTGTTTTTATGATTGGCCTTAATTGGCACCCTAACCATACGTTATTAGCCATAAATGAGTAAAGCGCCTGTAACGCTCTGTAATGGCCTGTGCTGCTTTTAGGTGTACGATGTGTCACCTAAAAACCGTTTAAACAAATCTGGTGCGATTTAAACAGGGTTTAAACTTGGTTTGAAACACTTTTAAAGACAAGGTTAAAAGCTGTGGTAAATTTACCAGTGGGATTTACCATGGCCATCCCCCTTCCAACCACCATGTAAAGTGTTTTCCCTGAGCGCTTATTCTTAACCCCCACTACTCTGTAGCCTTTTCCAACACATTTTTAAGGTTGATAAGATGGCATCTACCTACCGTGGCTTTACTGTTGAGCAAATGCTTATTCATCTTCGCTCGTTTTGCAGCACCGTCAAACTGGAGTCACTAGACCAAGGTTGGCGTTTGTACTGTTACAGCGAGGAACACGGCGAATACGAAAATGAAGGCGCGCTGTTTTTTATCTTGTCGAAGGCATTTGATCCGTTTGTTGAGGATGCCAGGGAGAAAGTGAAAGGCACCATAGAGGCTCTATGGCTTAGTGCTCACTAAATAAATATTCTAGTGGCGTGTCGGTGCGTCGAATAACATCGATAACCTATTGGAGATAAAGCAATGCGCTAGGTTGGGAAAACCAACAGCCCCGGTTTGCAGTCGGGGCGCTACTCCAAGTTACAACAAAGTGGAACCTGCCATGCACCAGATTCAAAGTCTAATACTCGTTGTTTTCGCGGCAACCGTTATTGGTATTGCCGCTCTCGGATATGGGGTCAATGCCATCTTTTTTGATAGCAAACTGGAAGAACAAGCAAAGGCCGCGATAGAAGCGTGTGAGCGGGAGCTGCCCCGCTCTCAAAAATGCGTTTTAAGTGCGGTGCCAGTTGAATAGGTAATATTGTGAAGAGATACATTTATCATTATTGCGCTAAGTATCAAACTACACCAGGCCAGTTTGTTAATATCGATGGGATTGCGCTTTTAGAAAGCAGGATCACAAACAACCAGGATTACATGAATATTAAGCCGCTGATAGAGCCTGAACATCACGACAAACTGACAATCATCAGCTTGGCTTTTTTGGGCATAGAAAAAACATAGGAAAAATTTATGGCCGAGAAAACGTGCGGTAACTGCCCGAGAATCAACGTATCTGACGCGATGGGGATGCTTATTTTCGGATGCAAAGACACTGGATTTGTAATTCCACATCAAGCCGACAATAAGGCGAAAGAAGCTACGTTCTGGCGAGTTCCAACTGAATGTCCTCGGCCGGAAAGTGAAGTGGTTAAGTCAGATAAAATGGCGCCGAGAAAGGACTGGATAATAAAGTCATTTTCGGAATTTCAGTAGAGGGGAAATGAGTGTCGAAATTTAGAGTTAGTTATGTTGATGGGGAATTGGTGAAAAGCTGCACTGTAGAAGTTTTTGATAGTGATGGCTTGTCCAGGGAAGAGGCAATGGAAGCGGTCAATAAAATTAGGTCGCTATTACGATTGACACCCATCACGATAGAACAGATACATGCAATTGATGAAATATAGGAAACAACTAACCCTCCAAGGCCCCCAAGCGGGCCTTTTTATTTTCTTCTTGATCTAAACTTAACAGCAGATTAGCCTAATAACGTTACCCCTAACCCTTCTATGTAAACCCATTTCCAGGGGTTAACGCGCCCCCTACTTCATACACTGGTTGCCATCAGAACAACGATGGTTAACCGAAATGCCACAGCAGAAAAAGCCCAACACTACCTTTGACTGGTTCGATATTTTCCGTGCCGGTACGCACACGGACTCAAAAGGCACTACCCAAGAGTTTTCTAGCGAAGACCTACAAAGCGTGGTTGCCAACTTTGAGGCGAAAAAATCGCCCCTGGTCATTGGCCACCCTAAAATTGACGACCCCGCATGGGGTTGGGCCAGCGCCCTCAAAGTGGAAGACGGCGTACTGTATGCCCAGGCCGAAGACGTCTGTGGCGAGTTCGCCGACGCTGTAGCCGATAAGCGCTACCCCAACCGCAGCGTGCAGCTGTTTGCCACCGATGATGGCGGTTATCGCCTTGGCCATATCGGCTATTTAGGCGGTAAGCCGCCAGCGGTCGATGGCCTTAGCTGGCAGTTTAACGCCGAAGACAACGCCCCTGCCCTGACCTTTGAATTTAGTGCCGCTGACGATGCTGATCGTATTGCCCTGCAGACGTCGAATGTAGTCACCCGTCTAGTCAAAAACCTGCGCACCTTTATTGCAGATAAGTTTGGTACCGAAACCGCCGACCAAGTTGTGCCCGAATGGGAAGCCGAATGGCTGAAAGAGCAGACGGTCATTGCTGAGCATGTGCGCAACAAAGACGTGCACAGCGAGTACAGCGCTAACCCTGAATCAGATCCACACACACCCGACGAGGATAACACCGTGACAGAAGAAGAACGCCAAGCGTTAGAAGACCAGCTCAAAGCCGAGCAGGACAAAAACGCCCAGCTGGAATACAACCAGCGTCTAGCGGCAGCGCAAACCTTTATCGATAAGGAAGTAAACGGCGGCGATGCCCCGCGCTTAACCAAGACCGAAGGCGTGGCCGAGTTCATGGCCAGCCTGGAAACCGAAGGCGAACAAACATTTGAGTTCGCAGCAGCCGACGGCGAGCAGCCGCAGCAGCTTAAATCAGCGGCCTGGTTTAAGTCGTTCCTGACCAGCCTGCCAGAGCAAAAAGGCCTTGCTCGCGAGTTTAACAAGCAAGAAGGCGATGACGAGCCGGAAGAGCTTAACGCCCAGCAGTTAGCTAGCAAGGCGCTGGAGTATCAAAAATCCCAAGCGGACCAGGGCGTCACCATTAGCGTGTCACAAGCCATGGCCCACGTAACTAAAGAAGGAGCGTAAGCATGGCCTTACCTGGATTTATTCGTAACTTTATCGCGGCGGGCGCCATTGCAGCTAACCGCCTGGTGAGTGTATCGGCGGCCAATGACTTTGAAGTCAACCAGGCCAATGGCGCTACAGCGGTCTTTGCTGGTGTGACCGAGCAAGGCACCGACAACAACAACCGCGTTGATGTGGTGATGACGCAAATCGCCCCGGTGGAGTTTGGTGGCGATCTTGTCGCTGGCATGTGGGTTGTTGCAGATGCTGATGGCAAAGCCGTTGAGTTTGACCCTGCCAACTTTGTCGGCGCCAGTGAAGTGCATGTAGCTGGCTGGGTGATGGAAGACGGCGATGCCGGCACCATCGGTGACATTTTCTTAAACCCGCATCTGGTTGCAAATATCCCTGCAGCTTAACCGCGACGTTTAGTAACACATTAATAGTAAGGAAATACCATGAATGGCATGCCATTTACCCCGGATACAGAGCAAACCGCAGTCGCGATTGCTTACAGTAACCGCAAGCTAATTGCAGACCAATTAGCGCCCTATTCGCCAGTTGGTAAACGTGAATTCAAGTGGATGGAGTTTGGTAAAGGTGACAAGTTCACTGTACCAGACACTAAGATTGGCCGTAAGTCGAGCCCTAACCAGGTTGAGTTCGGTTCGGTGCAACAGACTGCTAGCGTAGAAGACCACGGTCTTTCAGATGTGATCCCCAATGATGACGTAACAAACGCACCAGCGGGTTATAACCCACGCACCCACGCCGTGGAAGGCCTAACAGACTTGGTGCTGCTGCAACGTGAGATTCGCGTGGCCACTATGATGAACACCGCCGCCAACTTCGGTAACACCCTGGCACTCGACGGTTCAGCCGGCAAGCAATACCTGGACGCAGCAGACCATGCTGGCTTGTTGAAGTTCCTACTGGAAATGCTCGATACGCCCATTATGCGCCCTAACACCATGACCGTTTCACAAAAAGTGGGCACGGCGCTGCGCACTAACCCGCTGTTGGTGAAAGCCTACAACGGCTCAAACGGCGACCAGGGCCTGGTGCCATGGAGCTACATTAAAGAAGTGCTGGAGCTGGACTTTATTAACGTTGGCCAGGCGCGTCTTAATACCGCCAAAAAAGGCAAGCCACTGCAGTTGCAGCAGGCGTGGGCCGATAGCTTGTCATTTACCTATCAAGACCCACTCGCATCACTGCAAAACAACCGCATGACCTTTGCTTTGACGGCGCGTTACGGTGAGCGTACATCGGGTATGCGTGACGTTGCAGCAGGCTTAAATGGTGGCGTTGAAATCATGGTGGGTGAAGCGGTGAAAGAGCAAGTTATCGCCAAAGACTGCGGCATCCTGCTGACCAATGTGCTGGCACCCGCCGCGTAATTAATTCCGATTGTTGTTCCCTGTGGTCAAAGGCGCTTGGGTTCTCCCTAGCTCAAGCGCCTTTTTTACCAACTGAGTACATACACGAGTTCTAAACAGAGGTTTTGATGTTTGTTACCACTCAATACGTTATCGACAAAATTGGCGTGAATGTGCTGTTGCAATTCGCCAGTGGCAAGTTCGCAGAGGCTGGCAGTTACCCCACATCGGATGATGTGACCACTGCCCTGCTTGGTGTGCCGGCTACTGAGTTGCAGCAGCAGATCCTCGCCTGGTACCAAAGTGCCGAGAAAAATGTCACTGCGATTGTGAGCGGCTTTTTGCCGAACACAGATATCAGCCAGGAGCAAATCGACAATTCTGTGCTTCCGGGCATTGCCTGTGACCTGCTCTATTTTGAGCTGGCAGTGAATCCGGGCGATGACAATATCAAAGCGCGTAAAACTAGTGCCATGGCACTGTTAGAGAAAGTTAGTAAAGGCTTGATCCAAATTAAGGAAGATGCGCCCGCCGCTGCCAGAACTGGGATGCGCACCAAGGCGGCGGGCACCTCTTTTAACTGGGGCGGCTATTAGTGGCCAGCGTATTTATCGAATTTAGCGGCGATGCGATTCCCCGCTTAGGTTTACTTGCTGACAAGGCTGAGCGGCCTGCCGATGTATTGGATGAGATCGGCGCATTCCTGGACACGGACGTCACCCTTCGCTTTATGAAGGAACAGACCCCAGAGGGGGTTAAGTGGCAGCAATCAGAAGCGGCCAAAGACCGTGGCGGTTTAACGCTAACGGATAAGCGCAACCTGGCAGGCTCAATTACCCACAATGTAGTTGGCGACACCCTTGAGCATGGTTTGGGCGAAGAATATGCAGCTATTCACCATTTTGGTGGCCGCACTGGGCGCAACAAAGCAACCTTACTTCCGGCCCGACCAATAGTGGGTATTGGTGCTCTGCAGGCCAATGAAATTGACGACATTATCAGCGACTGGCTGGTTTAAAGGAGGGTTCGAATGGAGTTTAACTTTGATTTAAAGCGCGTTGAAACCCTGCTTAAAGAGGCGAATTTTGCCCGAGTGGGGTTTGCATCTGACTTTAATCAGGCGCGCAAAACCCCGGTGCAGTCGCCTTGTCTGTATGTGATTGGCATCGATGACAACAACGAGGAAACCACCGCCATCACCGGCGAAGACGAGTATCGGGTGAATGACATTTTTGCGGTGATGATAGTGATCCCCTGTCTGGCGGCCAACGCGACAACGGATCAGCAAATAAAAGAACTGCGCAACCAGGTTAAAGCTACCTTGGCCGGTGTGGCCTTCCTGCCCTGGGAGCCCATCAAGCTAAACCGTTCACGCATTGTCGAGCTTAACCGCGAAACCAATAACTTAATTTACCAGTGCCAATTCAGCGTAAAAGGCACGTTAACCGTAAAAACCAAGGTGATCACATGACGACACAAGCAAAGAAAGCCGCGCCTTCTAAGGCAAAGCAAATTGCCCAGAACGTCCATGCCAAACTGCATGGCACCGGTCAGCGTAATGAGCTAAGCGGCAGTTTCAAGGTGACAGACAAAGGGCTGCAGCCGGTAAAGGCATCTACCGAAGGAGATAGCAATGAGTAGTTGGCGCTTTAAAGACAAACTGATCCTGGCTGATGCGCTGGGTACGACCTTAACCGGCCTGCATGCGATTTATGCCACCGATGTGGAATTTAATATCGAGAGCGAAAGCGAGAAAGACGAGCTGGAAACCCCGCACAGTGGTGCCAGCTTGGAAGAGTTCTACGGCGAGCATGTCACCCTGAACTTTAAAACGCCGTTGGCGGTAAGCGGTACACCTGGTGATGCGCCGGCCATTGCGCCACTGCTGCTAGCCTGTGGCATGGTGCAAGTCGCCGATGTGGCCTCGGTTACCTACACCAAGGGCACGGCCACTAAGGCCAAGTGTCTGGTGCGCTTTGGCCAAAACACCCATGCGATCGATGAAATGCTGGGTAATGTCAGTCTGAGCCTGGAAAAAGGTATTCCCAAACTGAACTGGCAATTTAAAGGCCTGTTTAGCAAACCCATTCAAAGTGCCGCGCCGCCGGCAGTGGACTGGGACCGCTGGAAGCGCCCCGAGGTATTGGGCGTGGCCAATAGCTCTGACTTCTTGCTCGATAGCGTGCAGCGCACCTTGCATAAGTTGACCGTGGACCAAGGCAACAACGTGGTATTCGACCGTGCGATTAACCATGAAGAAATCATGATCACCGGCCACGAAAGCACAACCAGCATGACGCTAACAGCCGACACCCTGGCCAACTTCGACCCGTTCAATCAGGTAGGCGCCGTGGTGGATTACGAGTTTAGCCATGGCACGGCCGTGGGCAAAAAAGTGACCTTGCTGGGCCGCTTCCAAATGCCGCAGCCCAAGTATGCCAGCTTGGAGTCTGAACTGACGGGCTACGAGCTCGATGGCAAGTTGGTACCAAGCGGTGCCGGTTATGACGAATTAACCTGGGTATTTGAATAATGAAATTGAAACTTTTAGACCGGCTTAAGAAAGCCACTATAGCCGCGCCAGTCAACTTTACCTTTGCCGGTGAAACCATCGCCATGACCTTGCATGTGCGGGTGAAGACCAATGAAGAGCTGGAGAAAATCACCTCTGGCGCTCAGCAAGATAAAGAGATAGTCAAAGAACTGCTCGCTGGCTGGGAAGACTTCCAGGACGAAGGTAAAGACGTCCCCTTTAGTGACGAAGTGCTGGAGCAGCTGTTGTCGGTTCCTGCTGTTACTGGGCGTTTGTCAGTGGAATGTATTAACGCTAACTACCGCGTACAGGAAAAAAACTAACCGACGTTGCCAGGTGGTTCGTGGGCGACCTGGCAACCCAAAGTAAAACCCTAGACGATGACCTTGCCCACTTCGGCGCCCCCAAGGAAAAGCCGGTTGAACAGCCAACCCTGTGGGTTTTAAGCGATAACTGGCAGGCCGTGACGGCCATCACCACCGCCGGAACCCAGTGGAAGCTAGACCATCAAGGCGTTGAACTGGCGCTGGATTATAACTGCGCCGATATAGCCTGGCGTTATGCCGGCATAGAGTTAAGCCCGGACGATTTCGCCAGGGTACAAACCTTAGAAAGAACAATAATAGGACACATAAGGCGGCCCGATGAGCAACAATCTGAATTTGGCGTTACGCTTACGGTATGACGGCAGGGCTGTTAGCGCCGGTGCTCGGCAGAACGTTGCCGAGCTAAACCGCATTCCCCAGGCCATTAGCCGTCAGGTTGCTGCAAATCAATCGCTCGGTACCAGCCAGGCGCAGTTGATGGCTCAACAAGGCGCTATGTCGCGCCAGCTGGGCTTGCTCGAACGTTCTTACAACCAGGTTGGCGCTGCCATTACCACCTTGGTGGGTATTGGCACCGCTACCATGTACGTGCGCGACACCTCTGCAGCACAAATGTTGGATCAGCGTTTAAAAGGCCTTACCGGCTCGTCGAAAGAATACGCCGAGGTGCAAGAGTACCTGTTTTCAAGCTCTGATCGCCTCAACACCAACTACACTACCCTGGCAGACTCTTACAGCAAGATCCTCAACCTGCAGCAGGTAGGCGTAGTTACTCAAGAAGAAGGGCGCGCTATTTTAGAAGGCATGGCCAACGCCGCCGCTAAAACCGGTGCCAGCAATGTTCAATTAGAGCAAAGCCTATTCGGTATGACCCAGGGTATGACCGCTGGCGTACTGCGTGCCGAAGAACTTAACCAGGTGACTGAGCCGCTGCCCGGACTTTTACAAAAGCTGGACCAAGCGGCGGGTATGGCTGCCGGCGGCTTTAGACAAATGGTTAACGATGGCCAAGTTACCAGCCAGATGTTTAAGCAATACCTGGTTAAAGCCCTGAACGAATATGCCGGCGCTGCCGAAGCCACCGAAGGTAAAATTAAGGCCAGCTTCGCCGAGATGAGCAACGAGTACCAGCGACTTGTGCGCCAGTATGAAGAGCCGGTTAACTTTGCGGTGACAGGCGTTATCGATGCCACCACCGAGGTGATGCAGTATCTGCGTGAAAACGAAGGTGTGGTTGATGGCCTAGCCACCTCTGCTGCAGCGTTGGCCGCTGTACTTGGTGGCCACTTGGCTGCAGGCCTTACTCGTAGCGCCCAGGGTTTTATCGCCAATGTGGTTGCCAAGAACCGCGCCCTGGTTGCCGATGCCGCCCTGGCAAAACAGAGCATGGCCAGTGCAGCCCTTGAGCATCAGCGCGCAACCCAACAGCAAGCCTATGCTGCCCATACGCTTAAAGTGGCCCGCACCACCGATATGCGCACCGCTGCAATTGCGCGTTTGGCTGCCGCCAATCAACGCGCTATAGCCACCGAAGCTGCCTTAACCGCTGCCACTAATACCTATTCAGCTGCGGCGACGCGAGCGTCTTTAGCCAGCCGTACCCTGGGTATGACCATGGGTCTGCTGGGTGGCCCTGTGGGTATCGCGGTAACAGCTGGTCTTGCCATTGCCTATTTTGCCTCGCAAAGCGACGATGCCACCGACTCGGTGAATCAACTCAAAAAAGCAACCAAAGACCTTAACCCCTACGCCAACCTTACCAGTAAACAGGCCGAAGGCTTGTTACTAATGGCCCAGGAGCGTATTAAAGGGGCCATTCAGTTGGCTGATGAAGCCAGACAGCGTTTTAACAACCCATTCTTAAAAGGCAAGTTTGCAGATGTAGAAGCCGCTGAAGCACAGGTTACTAAGCTCAAAAATGAAATTGTTGCCTTGCAGGCGGTGCTAAACATTAAGAACGAGCCCGACACTGCCCCAGCAGCCGGGGCCGAGTTACCAGAGAACATTAAGCGCCTGGAGCTGAGCCTGCTGGGCGAAGAAGCGCGTTTAAAGGCGAGCTATGAGAAACGCCGTGACATGGTGATCAAGGCGCGTGACAACGATGTGGCCAACAAGGCCAAATACGATGCCATTTTAAAGAACCTCGATACCAAGTACGGCGAAGACGTTAAAGCCCTGACCGCCAAACGCGAGGCGGATAAAACCCGCATTCAGAACCAGGCCGAAGAAGCGCGCCGCAATGCCCTGCGCCGCGAGTTAGAAAACCGTATTGCCGTGGTTAAGGGCTTTGCTGGCCGCGAAGCGCTGGCAGCCTATAACAATGAAATGGCCGTAGAACAAGCGCGCCAGCAAGCGCGTATCGATGCCAAGCGCCGTGAACAGCTCGGTTTAGATGCCAATGATGAAAAAGGCGAGCTCGAGTACAACACGGATAATCAAATTCGTGAAATGGAGCGCCAGCAAGAGCTGCTAGCCGCCCAGGGCTACCATAGCCAACGCGAAGCGCACGAAGCGGCGCACCAGGAGCGTTTGGTACAAATTGGTACCCAGCACATGGGCGCTATGCAATCGCATATCATGGCGTTTGCTAACTTTGAGAAGCAGACCCAGGCTGAAAAAGCTAGCTCCATTGTCGGTTATGGCGCGGCCATGTTTAAAACCATGGGCGCACAGAGTAAAAAGGCCTTTAAGGCGTATAAGGCTTTTGCCATTAGCCAGGCGATCATCAATACCTACCAGTCGGCCACAGGCGCGTTTAACTCGCTGGCATCGATACCCGTTGTTGGCCCGGTGCTTGGCGGTGCAGCAGCTGCGGCTGCGGTGCTAATGGGTATGCAGCAGGTTAGGCAAATTAAAGCACAACAGCCGGCGGGTATTGCCCACGGTGGTTTGGATTATGTGCCCAATGAATCGACCTACTTATTGCAACGTGGTGAGCGCGTACTGAGCCCCAAACAGAACACCGAAATCAGTGCCATGGCACGGCATTACAATGCCGGTAGCCAAGCCGGCGGCAGTATTACCTTTGATATCGTCAATCAGATCATGGTTGAAGGCGGTGCGTCAGAGCAGCAAGCCAACCGCATTGGTGGTGATATTGGTCGTCAAATAGAGGCGCACCTGGTGCAAAGCGTAAGTGAAAATGGCCCGCTAATCAGGGCGATACGCAGTGCAGCTTAGTTGATGCGTGGCTAGATATGATGTAAAACCTCTCTTTTAAAGGGAGGTTTTATGTCGGTGTTAGCTACAAATAATCACAAAGACGTACTCGCTAAATGGCTTGTAGCCATTGCAGTAGTGTACTCAGTTGGAACATTAGTCGTTTTCTTATTGTATTTCGATATCAACCCCTCACTACCGATGTCAGACTGGGTCAACACGGCAGTCTATTTCAATAACATTCTTTCCCCGGTGTTTTTGCTTATTACGATATTTCTGGTTTATTTTACGTACAGAGATAACAAGGCCGAACTTCAAGGAACTAGGCAATTAATCAAAAACCAGATTGAGCATGCTAACTATGAGTCAGCTAGGAAGCAGGTGTTATTGATTGTTGATGAGCTGTCTAAAGATATCAATACAACAATCCCATTAGGTCCTGCTTTTAGGCAGCAAATTGTTAACAATATAGACCGGTGGCAATGTACTCCTTCATTAGATGTACAGCGTAGTCAAGCCCAAAGTAGATTGGGCAGCCCAGCTTTCGATTGGTCAGAGTGCTCTAACGAGCAGAAATTGACTCATATAGGACGGGGGATAGAGTGTCAGGGAAGTTATACCATGATGACTATGATAGGTTATTATTTGAGGTTTTATTATTCAAACGATCATACTAGTGAAACATTAGAGCATTTTTCTGACGTACACTTCTTTGCTAGCGACGTCTATTTAAAACGGCCTGAAAAGAAATCTTATTTCAGATTGCATAGAAAAATATTATGCGAACTACTTCAGGAGTGGCATGACAACCCCGAGGTTAAGTTTTTGTGTCAATTGGTGTTGAGTAGGCTGTCTACCGAAGTGATGGCGTTTTTGCTTTTAGGTGCCATTGATGATTTGAACAGAGATGAAAGTTATATAGAGCAAATAAAAATGTTTAATATGGTTTTCGATAAGCTAGACTACCTACACTTGATCTATGCAATGCAGCCAGCACTAGACCCAAATTATAAAACCATGCTACCTTAATTGTTCACCCAAAAGGGACTATGTAAACCCATTTCCAGCGGCCCACTTAGGGCCGTTTTTTTATACTCGATACCAGTGTTTTATCTAATCGCGAACGCGCATCGATGCAATTACTCCCCTTACCTAAACGACCTAAATCCTGCACCTTTAAGCTGGTGCCCAACAGCCAAACCCATGTCAATAAAGCCAACAATGCCACCGAGGTTTACGACCATGAAGGTGCCTATTGGGAGTTTGACATTGAACTGGCCCATGTGCGTGAGCAAGATGCGTTGCAGCTGGAGGGCTTTTTAGCCAGTCTGCGTGGCCAGGTAGGCAAGTTCCTGATGTTTGATTACCGCCGCGAACAGCTTGATAAAGACTTTACCGCCTTTGTTAGCGGAGCCGACCAGGACGGCAATATATTAAACATCGCTGGCCTGCCCGCATCGACCACAGTCGCCCTCACCGGTGAGCGTATCCAGGTTAATACCGGCGAAAATGCCGAGCTTAAAATTCTCACTCAGGATTTAGTCACCGACGGAACCGGCGCAGCGACCGTTGTGTTTGAGCCACCCATGCGCAAAATCCCTGCGCATAACACCCAAATCATATTTAAACAGCCTGTGGGCGTATTTCGCCTGGCCGATAACAAACAAGGTATCGATACCGCCCAGTTTAAACGCGGCATTGTTACCAGCTGGAAAATTCGTTGCCGGGAGGCGTTTTAATGGAGTCGTTAAACGCTGGGCTACTGAGTGAATTGGCAACCGCTGGGCGTGCCCGTTACTTTGTGCGCCTGATGTTTAAAAGCGGCGATGTGCTGTTGCACACTGGGGTCGGTGAACGCCGCTTTATGGGCTGGACCTGGTATGGCCTGGGCATGCTTGGCCAGGTAAGCGAAATCCCGGCCAGCGATAAAAACAACAGTAACCGTATTCGCTTAACCCTGCACACCACCGACACCGCGCTCATGGCCGAGGTGGCCGAGAATGACCCCGTTGGTGTGGTGTGTGAGATCTACCTGGTAACCGTTGATCAGCATTACCGCGTAAGCCAAAGCCAGTTGCTGGAAAGCGGCTATATCGTCTCTTGCGAAGTGGAGCGCGGCGATGTATCGCAAATTCAACTCTCTGTAGCTGGTGAGGCCGAGCGCTGGAAGCAGGCGCGACTCAATCAACGTTGGAATAACGCTACCCAAAAAGCACTTTACCCGGACGATGAATTTTTTAGCGAGCAGGCATCGTCGACACAAAACATCAATGACACCCAACCAGGTAGTTATGTTGGCGGAAGTAGAGGGAATAAAGAAGGTGGACGTCAGTATCAACGTTAAGTTTCACGATTTTATAACGGCACGCACCAATATGCCCTTCGAGTGGGGTATTAACGACTGCTGCCTATTTGTGGCCGATTGGGTTGAATGTGCCACTGGCCATGACCCAGCCTTTGGCTGCAGAGATGCATACTCGACCCAAGCAGGTGCCTTTAAACACATTTTTAAACTCGGCTTTAAAGATGTTCGAAGCGTGTTTAAAGACCGTTTAAATACGCCTGTGCCGGTACATTATGCGCGCCGGGGCGACCTGGCTTTGGTAGAAGATAACGGCGAGCTGATCGGTGGCATTATTGGTGTGGGGTCTGTTTACTGCGTATGTGAAGAAGGCTTGGTGAGTCTGCCAATGGATCGCGTTGCCGAGGTTTTCCCGTTGGAGGCGCGCAGTGTCTAAAGCAACCGACATAGTAGTAGATACCGGTGGTGACCTGTTTGGCATTGGGCGCAGTGTATACAATAAAACCATTGGCGCCTTGTGGGACTCGCTTACCCCTGAGCTGCCAGAAGAAGACCTGGCAACCTTGGGTAAGGGCTTGCAAAAAGGCATTGATCAGCCTCGGAGGGTGACCTTTGGCCGCGACCGTGTTGGTGGGGTTATTGCCCACCAGGCGGAAGTTGAACGCGGCGATAAAAAGTACATGCAGCTCATTGTGCTTATCAATGGCGCGCCCATCGATGCGCTGGAAGAGATCTATATTGCCGATAAGCCAATCACCGATTACCCAGCTGGTAGTTACGACTATGAGCTCAAAGATGGCCGCCATACTACCGCCAGCGCCAAAGCGGTTAGCAAAATGGCCGGCTGGACGAATGCGCATATCGGCCATGGCCAGGCGCATATCTTCCTTGAGTTTGAAAACAACCGTGAAGTGTTCCCAGACGGGATCAGTGATTGTGAGTTTTTGATACGCGGTGTGCGAGTATGGGACCCGCGTGATCCAGCCCAAGACCCGGACGACCAAAACACCTGGCAATGGAGCCAGAACGCGGTGCTATGTGCCCTGCACTATGTGCGTTTTTATGGTGCGCATGAGGTGCCCTTTGAGCGCCTGCCGCTTACCTGGTGGATAGCCGGCATTAACGTGTGTGACGAAGACGCCCAGTACACCGAGCCCGGTGGTACGGTGACCACCGAAAAGCGCTACACGGTAAATGGCTCTTTCCAGTTCACCAATAACCCCTTAGACATTTTGAGCCAGCTTGAGCGCAGCTTTGCAGGAAAGATATTCCGCCAGATGGGCCAGTGGTATGTGCGCGTGGGTGCCTGGTACGGCACGCCAACCTATACCGTGAGTGAGGATGATGTGCATGGCAATATCAAAATTAAGTGGCATGCTGATCTGCGTGATAGAGCCAATATTGTCCGGGCGACCTTTAGTGACCCAGACCAGAACTACGAACGTACCGACGCGCCGCCGGTTGAAGCGGCCGGCTATATGGAAAAAGACGGTCAGCGCTTGGAAAAGTCTATTTCCCTGCCCTTTGTACGTTCGAGCACAACAGCACAGCGCTTAAGCGCTATTCACCTTGAACAGTCGCGCCTGGGCGGTATAGAGCTGCCACTAAAACACAAAGGCTTAGCCGCTGCCGTTGGCCGCACTATTTATGTCAACCTGCCTAAAGAGGCATTGAGTAATAAAATCTACCGCGTGGTGGAGCGCCGCTTTCGTTTAGATGGCGGTGTAACCTTGATGTGTATCGAGGACGGTCCGACCCTTTGGGCCGACAACCTGGTACCAGGCGCGCAAGACTTAACCCCCAACAGCTCGTATCGATTGGGTAAACCTCAACCCGTTTTTGATGTCCGGGTAGACGTTTCTGACGATGAAAAAGCCTATCTAATTTGGTCGCACCCGGCCATTGCAGCAGTCGATAAGTTTGAATTAGAGATTTATCAAGCTGGGAGTTTAAAACACAAAACATCTGTCATCGATAGCCAGGCATTGCTGCCTGATCTAGGTGAAGGTAGCTTTTCTGCCAAACTTACAGCTGTAAACCTGTTTGGTCAAAAGAGCGACACTATAACGTTTGCCTATATTGTTGCAGCCCCTGCCCGCCCAACTGGTTTGAGTTACGCGCAATACAAAAACCATGACACCTTACAAGGCCGGCTGGTATGGGATAACCCACAGAACATAAAGGTAATTAAGCATCGCATTGAAATCTACGCTGGCACAGAGCTGATAAAGAGCGTCGACACCGCCGAATTCACGCTGGAGTTGTTTAATTTAGAAATTGGCTCTTATGTAGCTAAGCTAAGCGCCTTAACTGCTAAATATGTAAGTGAAGTCGCCACGTTAAATTTTGCCGTGTCTGTGCCCTCGCCTATGTATTCGCGCTTTGGTGATCCTACGTTTAGTGAGGGTTTGAGTAAGTGGTCAGAAGATTATGTTGGCGAAGCAATTTCAGGCGTCAACAACCCCAATTTATCTATCGTCCAATCGGGGTCATATGGCGGTAATTCAGCTCAAATAAGTGGCCAAGCCACTCTTTATTGGCGTCAAGCCATACCGATCGACGTCAATAAAACATATCGGATGCGCTTCAAGGTTCGCCAAACCCAAGATCCCACTAGCGGCGGTGCTAACGTCTATGCAGGGGTAGCCACTCTCGATAAAGACTTTAACAATCTAACGGGTGGTGCCGGTACGCATCGTTATTTTGCAGTAAAAGGCCACTCCATTACCGTTGCAGATGGCTGGCAAATGTTTGATGCTGTGATCACAGGGGTCGGCTTATTAGCTAATCAATTTCGTGCCAATACGGTATATGTGCGACCTATGTTTATTGTTAACTATGCATCGGGGAACGGCATTGCAGAGGTTGACTATTGTATGTTTGACGAAGTATTAGACGCCGATAGCATCGACCATACAGACCCTCGCATTAGTAACGCAGCAATAACCGGCTTTGTCACCGAAGACCTGTACGCACAAGAAAAAGCGGTACTGCAGGCGCAAATAGATAAAGCGATAACAACATGGTTTTATGACGGCGAGCCAACCCTGAGTAACCAGCCGGCTGTGAACTGGGCAACTACCGATGATAAAAATACCCATCTGGGTGACTTGTACTATGACAACGTAACGGGCTATGCCTACCGGTTTATGATTAATGCCACAGTTTACTCATGGAACAAAGTCAGCGACAGTGATGTTACCAAAGCCTTAGCCGATGCAGCTAAAGCGCAAGACACCGCCGACAGCAAACGTCGCGTGTTCGTCGCTCAGCCAGCACCACCTTATGACGCGGGCGATCTGTGGGATATTGGCGGTGGTATTAAACGCAGTATTAATACCAAAGAAGTGGGAGATAGTTATGATCCTGGTGATTGGGTGCTGGTTAGCGATACTACAGATTATACTGACAGCCGGATAGGTAATTACGCCATTAAACTTGGCGGCAGGAACCTTCTGCAAAAAAGCTACCCTTGGTCGTCGTATACACCTTATAACACCACACCGACTGAGTCTGATAACGTTATTACCACCACGTATGTAAGCGATACTACTGGCTATTTCACGCTAATTAAGAGTGGCTGGGTGATACCGTCAGATTTGCATACGATAAGCGGCTATTTTTTGGTTAATGGCACGCCTGGCACGTCAGCGCAATTTGGAACGGGTCTTTGCAGTACCTATGGCAACAACCTACAACAACATAATTACGATCCGAGCACGGGATATTTTGAGATCACTCAGGACTGGCAAGGAAGCAGTTGGCTATTTCATAAATTAGGTGGCTTAGTTAACGGTGATGTTGTCACTTTTGCGGATTTGAAATTTGAGAAAGGTACTAAAGCAACGGCTTGGACGCCAGCAATAGAAGACGTTTACGCTGATGCGACCGCCAAAGCTGATGCGGCCGAAGCCGCAGCTATAGCCGCTGCTGAGACAGCTGCACAAGCCAAAGCTGACTTAGCGCAAACACAAGCCGAAGCTTATGCCGATGGTATCGTGACTGCTGAAGAAGCACGAGCTATTGCTGATGCCACTGCTAAAGCCGATGCTGCACAAGCCGCCGCAATTGCTGCAGCCGATACAGAAGCCCAGGCAAAACTTGATGCATTGAAAATAAGCGGCAGGAACCTTCTGCAAAAAAGCTACCCTTGGTCGTCGTATACACCTTATAACACCACACCGACTGAGTCGGATAACGTTATTACCACCACGTATGTAAGCGATACTACTGGCTATTTCACGCTAATTAAGAGTGGCTGGGTGATGCCGTCAGGTTTGCATACGATAAGCGGCTATTTTTTGGTTAATGGCACGCCTGGCACGTCAGCGCAATTTGGAACGGGTCTTTGCAGTACCTATGGCAACAACCTACAACAACATAATTACGATCCGAGCACGGGATATTTTGAGATCACTCAGGACTGGCAAGGAAGCAGTTGGCTATTTCATAAATTAGGTGGCTTAGTTAACGGTGATGTTGTCACTTTTGCGGATTTGAAATTTGAGAAAGGTACTAAAGCAACGGCTTGGACGCCAGCAATAGAAGATACAGAAGTAGCCAATCAAAAATACATGCCTAATTTAGTATCAGCGGGTGCCGGCACAGCTCTAAATGTTAACCCGTTGTCAGCAAGCGACAATGGTTCTAGCGCAAAAATCACCATTGCTAGCCACTCAAGACAGTATGGATTTGGCTCCCTGTCTCTTAACGCTGGTTCAATAACAGGGTTAGCTTTTAGCACCAAATATTACGTGTATTACGATGATCCAACGTACACAGGCGGTGCTGTGACGTACCATGCCACAACTAATATACAAACTGTGGCCGCCGGCAACCATCGTATATTTGTGTCAACTGTCACTACACCTGCAAATGGCGGTGGCTCTACATGGCCCGACCCGGGGGATTGTGTAACGCCTGATATGTACCTTACTCCTCATTTAAGAGCGAAAGACGCTAGTGAGAAGGACGTGATTGATACCTGGTGGTTTGGAGAAGACAGCATCAAAAGTCCGATACTGCAAATCCGGCCTATTGCAAGAGTGCAACCGATCGTTGAAATTCAAACTTCTAGTGGTGCGATTGTACAAGTATCAGCGGAAACCCCTATAGAACTTCGTGATCACAAAACAATAAGAGCCTGTGATATTCGACCAGGCATCGACTTGATTGCGACTTTAAAGGGAGATGACCCAACACTTTATTGGGAGCACGTAACTCGCGCCGACATAATCAAAGAGGATGTTGTCTATCACATATCAATTGGTGATGGTTCATTCGCTGCTGGCGTTGATAAACATAATCGCATCATTACCCACAACGGCACTTATAAACCTTAAGGAACCTATATGAACATACAGCCTGCCGATGAAACCACCTTGCTATTTAGTTTGCAAAAAACAAGTGAAATTACGGAGCGAGCGTTTATAGTAACGGACAACGGCGCTCAACATTTAGTGCTGGTCAACGTCGGCAAAAACTTTGAAGATACTGATGGCAACGGCACTATAGAAACACTGGATGGTAAATTTACTGTCCAGCTTGTTAATAACGACGAAGCCGCAAGCGCTGTGTTAGTTTCAGGTCGGGAAATTAAGGTATGCGAGGTTCACTCGCTTAACATTGAGGCGGTGAACAACGGCACGGAAGACATTTACACCTGGATTGCTGATGTAAGTGCTGAGATGATCCCCAAAGTTGTGCGCAAGAAAAGCACGCTTACTACTTTCCTTGCTATCTAATCTCTAGTTTTAGGGGCGTTAAGCGTAAGCCCATATTAACGTCCCTGCTATCATTAATAGAACACTCAATTTTTCATCAAGCATGATGTTTTTTATCCATACTTGATGTGACACTGGGAAAGCAGTTGAACCAAAACTCATAGCCCCATTAGCCGCATCATACTTATCCTTTAAACTTAAATCTTTTCTATGAAATAGTTGGGAGTGTTTGATTGTGAGTAAGAAGCCCATAAGACCGATCACAGCTCCTGAAGAAGAAACAAGAGTAGGTAAATCGAATTTAAATGAAAACCAAATAGAAAGTACTAAATAAACAATCGCTACCACTAACAAAACCCATCTATTGAAATAAAAAGGAGAACCAGCCTTCAACCACCACCATGTTGGTATCTTGTCTTCTTCCTGCTTTATCCCTTTATCACCAACTTCCATTGTTTAACTCCGTATCTGTACATATCAACCAATTGATCCAGCCTACGACTTTAAACATTCTTTAAACCTACTTCAAACAGACTTTAAATAGGCCTCATTTAACATAATTGATTCATTCCAATAATCAGCGTCGCAAAATCCAAAATTTCGTAGCGGCTTACAGCAGCCCTTTTTCCTGCTCTGAATTTACCACGGTATTTTTTTGCCTAGTTTCAGTGTCTGTCTCTAGAGTCAGCGTAAGTGTCTTTGTCGGTGGTACTGGATTGTTTCTCGGTATTGATGATGCTTGCAACAGACTCTTTTAATTCCGGCGCGTATTGCTGCATATAGTCTTTCACTAACTTCACGTACTCATCATTATCCTGAAATGGCAAACTGGCATCAAAGGCCTCAGCAGTGACCCGCATCATTTTTTTATCATAGGCATCGAACTTTGAAATGATTTGCTGCGCCTGTTCGCTTTTAATTCCTAACGCTTCATACGCGGCGCGCCCCATGCGCAGTGAGCTGTCATAGGTTTCGCGGATAATGTCACGGCACCCCAATGCCCACAACTGATAAACGTGATGTCTGTCGACCGCCCGAGTTAGCACATGAACATGCGGGTAATTTTGAAGTACATAGTGTGTTAGCGTGGTGATTTGTTCTTTGTCGTCTAACGCGATGACCAATAACTTGGCTTTGTCTATCCCGGCACTGTTAAGTAAATCCGGTCGTGTCGCATCACCATAAAAATAATGCACGCCGACTCGGGCCATGGCTTCTAAATGGTGATAGTTATGGTCAATCACGGTGGCACGAAACCCGCCGATTTTTAGTATCCTATCCACTAGACCGCCAACCCGACCTGAGCCGGCAATAATAACATGGCTTTGCTCCGGAAACTGGTCTTCACGGCTTTTCCCTTCCACCACATAACGTGGCGCTATCACATATTGGTAAAGGATAAAAAGCAAAGGCGATATCAGCATGGACAAGGTTACGACTAGCAAGATTTGGTCCGCCATGGCCGCTGCCATTACCTGATTACTAACGGAAAACGACAGTAAAACAAAGCCAAATTCACCGGCCTGCGCCAATCCCAATGCCAAGAGCCAAAGTGCCGCGCCTTTGATGCCAAGTATTCTGCCCAAGACCAAGAGCACGCCTACCTTGACGGCTATCAAAGCTAACGTGGTTAGTGCAATAACAGTAAACTGCTCTGCCAACAGGCCAAAGTTGATTCCCGCCCCCACGGTAATGAAGAAAACCCCAAGCAACAGCCCTTTAAATGGCTCAATGTTGCTTTCAAGTTCATGCTTATAGGGTGAGTTGGCTAAAACCACACCCGCAATAAAGGTACCGAGCGCCGGTGATAACCCAACTAAGGTCATCATCAGCGAAATGCCAATCACGAGTAATAAAGCGGTTGCGGTAAACAGCTCTCTTAATCTAGCCTGGGCAACAAATTTGAAGATGGGTCCGGTGAGGTACGCGCCCCCTATTACCACGGCTAACACTACAGCCAGCACGACTAACGCGCTTTGCCAGCCATTTAATCCACTTAGTATGTTTAGTTGGGACGTAGCATGTGCACCAGCCATGTCGGCGCCGCTTATATCGGTCATGGCCAGTAAGGGTAAAACCGCTAAAATAGGGATAACGGCGATATCCTGGGTGAGTAATACCGAAAACGTCGCCTTCCCACCCTCGGTATCAAGCTCTGAGCGCTCGGCCAAGCTCTGTAATACTATGGCTGTGGATGACAAGGTTAAGATAAGTCCGATACTAAGGCCTAGTTGCCATGAATACCCCAAAAACATGGCCGCGCCCATAATAGCCAAGGCCGTGAGTATCACCTGCCCACCCCCAAGACCGATTAACTGAGCGCGCATTGACCAGAGTTTTTTTGGCTCCAGTTCTAAACCGACCAGAAATAGCATCATTACTACGCCAAATTCGGCGACATGCTGAATGGATATCAGATCAATATTGAGTAGCGCCAATAAGGGCGCAATGATAATTCCGGCTATCAGATAGCCAAGAACGGAGCCCAAACCAAAGCGCGTGGCAATGGGAACGGCCACTATGGAGGAGATGAGAAAAATACAGGCAACAATAAGAATGTCTGTCATCAATTTGCCCTTGAGCTAGTAATTTTGAATCACG
Organism: Pseudoalteromonas sp. BDTF-M6; assembly: GCF_018334135.1. Taxonomy (NCBI): domain Bacteria; kingdom Pseudomonadati; phylum Pseudomonadota; class Gammaproteobacteria; order Alteromonadales; family Pseudoalteromonadaceae; genus Pseudoalteromonas; species Pseudoalteromonas sp. BDTF-M6. Next base: position 626,273 of record NZ_JAGXTQ010000001.1, on the reverse strand, counting down.
CTTAAGGGCAATTTTAGACGACTATTTATACTAAGGCATTGATTTTGCCAAGAAGATAACGAAGGTTCAGATTAAAGATAAATACCCAAGGTGGCGTCGAGCAATAAAGACACCGAGGTAATTAATATCACCGCGAAGGTCAGCATCATGCTCACTACCCTCACCTTGATATTTTCATCTAACTGGGAAATATTACTGGCATGAATTAATCGTGCTAATACTAAGGTCACCCCAAGAGCATGGCAGTAGTGACTTGCGAGTCCTTGATACTCATTAAAAAACAGCAGTAGCAAGGCCAGCGGCACATACTCGATAAAGTTACCATGAGCGCGTACGGCACGTTGCAGAGCTTCGCTGTCGCCGGTGCCGATAGAACGTTGGCTACGACGGCGCTCTTTGACCACGTAAAGACTAAGTTGCAAATAGACCAGCGCTAAAATGGCGGCGTAGATGGAAACAATCACGTCTGCTCTCCTGAGTACATTATCAGGCTAGAAGGTACAGGTAATTGATTTAAAAGAAAAGCGCCGAAGGAAAACTCTTTGCGGTTTTGCCTTCGGCGAGGTTACGCACGGCGTTTATTTTCTAGGTTAATTATCCAGTAAAAATACCGCATTGACCGAGGCGGTGACTTTGATCTCGCCAACATTGTACGCTTGCTCGACACCGGGCGCGGCATCCGCACTGACCATCATTTTCATTTCCGCACGCGGATATGGAATCGGTCTGTCATGGCTCATTACGTTAATGCTGTAAACTTTGCCCACCTTAGTATCAAAGCCCTCTGCATAGGTTTTTGCTTTTTGCTTGGCATCACTAAAGGCTTGCTGTTGCGCTTGGTTATACAGTTCGTCGTAATTACTCAGACCAAAATGGGATTGCCCTACCTGATTGGCTCCTTGCTGTACCAACAACTGCAAAACCGATGCATAGTTATCGATTTGGCGCAGAATAACACTGACATTACGGCTTACTTCATAGCCGTCAAACTCATTGGATTGCGTGTCACGGTTATAACGGGTTTTACTGTGGATGCTGAGTTGGCTGGCATGAATATCCTTGCTTTCAATGCCCTGCTCTTTTAACGCAAGGATCATGTTCGCCAGTTTACTGTCTGCGGCGCGTTTAGCTTCAAGCACATCCATACTTTGTTCGTTAACGCTGAGATTTATGGTCACCTTATCCGGGGTGGCCCACACCTCACCAATGCCGCGTACCTGTAAATGGGGCTCATCGGGTATGGATTGCGCTTGCACGCCAAAGGCTCCGCCCATCGCCAAGGTGGAAGTCAGTAACACCGAAATTAGTCGTTTCATAGTCGTACCCATTATTGAAGAATTGCTTTAAGTCTATGTATAGGCTGGTTAATTGCAACTGAATAAAAAAGGCCAGCGGAGTGCTGGCCTTATGATTAGGTTAGAAATGCGTTTTAACCTAGCTCGTCCGAGGCAACGCGATATTTGGGGTCTTCAATTACGTTGATTTCCACAAGATCACGGGCTTTGTGTAAGAGCTCTTTACAGTCGGCGCTGACATGGCGCAGGTGCAAGGTTTTACCGGCCTTAGTGTATTTATCCGCCAAGGTATCGATGGCTTCGATGGCACTGTGGTCGGCCACACGGCTGTGTTTAAACTCAATGATCACGTCTTTTGGATCGTCCTTAATATCGAACAATTCTAAGAAATTTTTCACCGAACCAAAGAACAAGGGGCCATGTAATTCGTACACTTTAGAGCCTTCTTCATCGACATAACTTTCCGTGTAGATGTGTTTGGCATGTTGCCATGCAAAGACCAGGGCCGAGACAATAATGCCCACGCATACGGCAATGGCCAGATCGGTGGCTACGGTTACCGCACTCACTAAGAAGATAACGAAGGCATCGGATTTGGGTACCTTGCGCATAATACGGAAGCTTGACCATTCGAAGGTGCCGATAACCACCATAAACATAACGCCAACCAGCGCGGCAAGCGGGATCATTTCAATGTAGCTGGCGGCAAATAGAATAAAGACCAGGAGCAACAATGCCGCGGTAATACCCGATAAACGGCTACGACCACCGGAATTAATATTGATCATCGATTGACCTATCATGGCGCAACCACCCATGGCACCGAAGAAACCGCAGGTTACGTTTGCCGCGCCCTGACCCACACACTCTTTATTACTATGGCCGCGGGTATCGGTAATTTCGTCGATCAGAGTTAAGGTCAGAAGCGACTCGATCAAACCAATGGCCGCCAAAATCACAGCGTAAGGCAGAATGATCTTCAGGGTTTCAAGGTTAAATGGTACTTGCGGGATATGGAACTCGGGGAAGCCACCGGCTATGGTTGCGGCGCTATCGCCGGTCATATCTTTAACAAAGTCGATAACGGTGCGTGCTTCCAGATCTAAGCCCAGCACTAAACCTGTGACCACCACGATAGCAGCAAGGCTTGATGGAATGGCCGTTGTTAGTTTCGGTAAGAAATGAATGATGGCCATGGTTAAAGCCACTAGGCCTAACATGGTATACATGAGTTCGCCCTGCATCCACTGCATTTGCCCATCGTCACCCAGGACCTTAAATTGTCCTAGCTGAGCGAGGAAAATTACAATGGCCAAGCCATTCACAAAGCCCAGCATGACCGGATGGGGCACCATGCGAATAAATTTGCCGAGCTTAAATACGCCCGCCAGGATCTGTAAGAGACCCATCAGCAGCACAGTCGCAAACAGATATTCGACACCATGGGTAATAACTAACGAGGTCATCACCACGGCCAAAGCGCCGGTTGCACCGGAGATCATGCCAGGGCGGCCACCAATTAGAGAGGTGATCAAACCGACGATAAAGGCGGCGTATAAGCCAACAAGAGGGTCTACCTGAGCTACAAAGGCAAAGGCCACGGCTTCGGGTACCAATGCCAAGGCAACGGTTAATCCCGATAGGATATCGTTTTTAGCAGAGCTAGGAGCTTTGCTGAGTAAGTTAAACATTCATTCCTCGTTTGCGGTGCGATTAGAAACAAGCTGCGAAAGGGGTGCAGATTCTAGCAAAACAAAGAGAAATTAACAATTCAGCAAAGAGTTAGGCGACCGTAACGATCGCCTAAGAAGTAAGCTTACAGAGGTAAAGAAGTGGAGCGTTTTACGCAGGTCATGGTGACGTTGGAGTGTACCTCTTGTACATAAGGCAGACTGAGTAAATTGTCGCGCACAAACAATTCATACCCCTCTATGCCTTTAGAGATAATACGCAGCATAAAGTCCATGGTTCCGGCCATGGTATAACACTCGGTGACCTCGTCATAGCTCATGATGAGCTCTTCAAACTGTGCCAATTGATCGCGGCCGTGGTTAGATAAACGCACGTGAGCATACACCAGCATATCAAAGCCGAGCTTTTTCTCATCGAGTAAAGCCACCTTCCCCTTGATGTACCCTTCTTGCTCTAAACGGGCAATACGGCGCCAACAAGGCGATTGCGACAAGCCGACTTGATCGGCAATTTCTGCAGTAGAGAGACTTGCATCTTGCTGCAATAGCGCCAGTATCTGGCGATCAACTTGATTTAATGACATTGATTTTTCTTATTCTTTCTTTAATTAGGTAAAATTATACACAATCCTGCGGGGATCGTCTTTTTTTTTAGGGCCGAAACCGATTCAAGTTAGCCAAAACGTCCACTGATAAAAGGGTTAGTGGCGCGTTCCTGGCCCACCGTGGTGTTTTCACCATGACCACTTAAGATGACAAAATCATCCGGCAAAGACAATACCTGACTCTTGATAGATGCAATCAATGTGGGTGCATCCCCCTTTGGAAAGTCGGTGCGCCCAATTGACCCTTTAAAAATCACATCCCCTACCAGTACCTGCTTTTGTGCGTGCTCCACAAAAATGACATGGCCTGGGGTATGTCCGGGGCAATGACGTACCTCAAAACTGAGGTTACCTAAACTTAAGGTATCACCATGGCTCAACCATTGTGTCGGTAGAAAAGCAGGACGAGGCGAAAACCCAAACATCTGTGCCTGCTGTGGCAGCGCATCAAACCAAAACTGCTCGTCTTTATGGGGGCCGATAATCTCTACGCTGTAAGCTTTAGCCAACTCATCGGCCGCCCCCACATGATCCAGATGACCATGGGTGAGCCAAATGACCTCAGGCTTAAGTCCATGCTCATTCAAGATGGCTACGATTTTTTGCGCATCGCCGCCCGGGTCCACGATAGCCGCTTTCTTGGTGCTCTCACACACCAGAATACGGCAATTTTGCTGAAACGGTGTCACCGGCACCGTTAGTATTTTAATTGTCATAGCTCGTTATCTATTCGTTTTCGTACTGCATTAAAACGGGGTAATTCAAATATTGCTGATCATAATACGGGCTTTGCTGGTAAAGCCAAGCGCGACGTGCTTCGGCATCCTGAGCAAAACTAGGATCTTTTAGCTTTTGTTCAAACTTGACTCTGATTTCCTCATCGCTAGCTAACAGCTGCGCTGCGTAGGGAGCCAAGGCATAATTCTCAACATACTCGGTACGCTGAAAAAGGGTATGGAAAAAGCCCCACTGCAATAAGGAATCCGGAGCATCCGGGTGCAGTATATGGGTGGCCAACAGGCCGAGCTTCTGATCTGTGTCGACTTTTACCCAATTGTTATCAAGCCTGACGTTAACCTGGGTGTATTCAAGCTCGGGGGTTACGCGAAAGCGCCCTTCAAATGGCGCCTTGGCAAACTCGTAGCTAGTTATCTGCGCTTGGCGTAATGCGAGTGTGAGAGGCTCGCTCACGGCTTCTAATTTAACCCCTTGAAGGCTCAGCACCGTCAAGGTTTCGGCGTATTGACGAGGAATATAAAAGGCCTTGGGAATTGCCACCTTGGTTTTCACCTCTTTTTGCCAGTAAATAGGCAAACTTTCATACTCCTGAGCTTCCCCTAGGTAGCGTACCTCGCGGGAACCGGTAACCGCACTGGTATAATGCTCGTAGGCGATCCCCTTAAAGGATATAGAGTCTGGCTCACTGGCATAGTCTCGTGCAACGACCAGCTCTTTGTAACTGGTGTTAATCGAGTCCGCAACCGCCTTATCAATTTGCTCACCGTGTGTTGCTAAGGCTTCAATTGCCCCGTCCAACAGCACATAGGTGCCAAGCACGCGCTGTTTGTAGGGCTTTAAGGAATGGTTCTCAACCAAAATGGTGGGCAGATGACGCAACTCCCCCCAGCCATTCGAATACCTGGGCCCGGCAACCCAACCGGCCAGGCCTTTTGAAAATTCCATTTTATCCATCACAAACACCAAAGGCCCTGGTATATGCCCCTGCTTTTGCAGCTTGGCATCGATAACCGGAGCGACCCACTTGTCCAGAGCCTGCGTCACCTTGGGCGTGCTGCTGGCAAAGCTGGGGTTATAACCATAGGTAATATCGTACTGATAATCGGCGCCATCGGTGACATGAACGTCAATATAGAGGTCCGGCTGATAAGTATTAACAACATGAGCGATGGCGCGAATACCCGGAGTGTCCAGCTTGGTGTAGTCACGGTTTAAATTAAGATTTTGGCCGTTGGTGCGAAAGCCCATGATGTTCGGGCCACGTTGGTTTATGCGATTAAAGGCACTACGGCGTTCATGACCATCGACATTGAGAATAGGAATAAACAGCAGATTGACACTTTTTAGTATGTCCGGGCGATGACCCTTGGCGATATCGCGAAGCAGCATAAAACCTGCGTCTTTGCCGTCGATTTCACCGCTGTGTATACCCGCTTGAATAAGCAAGGTGGGTTTGTTATCCGCAACAAGCTGCTCGGCGGAGCTCAATCCATGCTCGGTGGCAATCAGCATGCGAATATCTCGCCCGGCATCGCTTTTGCCTATAGTCACCGTATGGAACTGTGCGCTATTTGCCTTCACCAGCTGTGCCAAATACGCCATGGTGTTTTCATAATTTGGTGAGTCAACACCACCGGAGCGCTCAAAGTCGGTCTGTAAGGGACCGTCACTTTGCATCAGCACTTCGCTGTCTCCGTGCCAAGAAATTAAAGGTGGTAGGTGCGCATCTTGGCTTAGGGCAGCGCTAAGTAATAAAGACGTTAGCATAATAAGCTCTTGTTATTCTTATAAGTGGGTTTGAGTATAACAAGGATAAACAAACACTGGCGAGGGCTGCGATGAAATGGTAGTTTGCTCGCAAAGGATGTATACAGCATAAAATCAAACCATGAAAACCATACTTATCACCGGCTGCTCCAGCGGCATAGGATATTACTGCGCGCAACAATTACTAAAGCGTGGCTATAAGGTCATAGCCAGCTGTCGTGCCTTAGAGGACGTTCGTAAACTCAACGCCGAGGGCATTACCTGTGTTCAGCTTGATTACAGCGATCCGCAATCCATAGAAAGCGGCTTTAACGAGGCACTTGCCCAAAGTGGCGGTAAACTCGATGCACTCTTTAATAATGGCGCCTATGGTCAACCCGGAGCCGTAGAAGACTTACCCATAGAGGCGCTACGCAAGCAATTTGAAACCAATGTGTTTGGCTGGCACCACCTCACCCAGTTGGCTTGTAAAATAATGCGCCAACAAGGCCATGGCCGCATTATTCAAAACTCGTCGGTGTTGGGTTTGGTGACCTTACCCTATCGCGGCGCCTACAACGCCAGTAAGTTTGCCTTAGAAGGTCTAACAGACACCCTGAGATTAGAACTTAAAGGTAGCGGCGTGCAGGTGTCGCTGATTGAGCCCGGACCCATTACCTCGAAATTTCGCGAAAATGCCCTACAGGCTTTTTTAACCTCGGGAATAAATATTGAAACGAGTGCACACCGGGAAAACTACTTGGCGCAACAACGCCGGTTGGAATCGGCCACTGGGCCGCAACCCTTTACTTTGGGCCCGGAGGCTGTTTATAAGCGCTTGGTCCATGCCTTGGAGTCGCAACGACCACAGGCAAGGTATTATGTCACTACCCCAACCTATTTATTCGGCTTTTTGAGAAGAATTTTGCCTATTAGCTGGATGGACTGGGTCTTAACCAAATCCCGTTAACGGGAATTTCAGGCAATAAAAAAGGAGCCAATCGGCTCCTTTCTCTGCTAGCACAAATTAAGCTTCTAGGCCTTCTTTAGCCTTAGCAACTAGTGCTGCGAATGCAGTTTGGTCATAAACAGCGATGTCTGCAAGGATCTTACGGTCGATCTCTACAGAAGTCTTCTTAAGACCGTTGATGAAACGGCTGTAAGACAAACCATTTTGACGAGCTGCAGCGTTGATACGAGCAATCCATAGTTGACGGAAAGTACGTTTCTTCGCACGACGGTCACGGTAAGCGTATTGACCCGCTTTAGTAACCGCTTGGAAAGCTACGCGGTAAACACGTGAACGTGCACCGTAGTAACCTTTAGCTTGCTTTAAAACTTTCTTGTGACGTGCGCGCGCGATAGTACCGCGTTTTACTCTTGCCATTATTCTATACCCCTATTAAGCGAATGGTAACATACGAGAAACTAAGCCGTGGTCGTTCTTGTGAACCATTAGCTTAGGACGTAGGTGAAGCTTACGCTTAGAGGTTTTCTTGGTCAGAATGTGACGAAGGTGCGCTTGTTTACGCTTAAAACCGCCAGAAGCAGTTTTCTTGAAGCGCTTAGCGGCGCCACGGTGTGTTTTTAGCTTATAAGCCATTGCAATAACTCCAATTGATATTGCTTAAATTTAGCAAGCAGGCGTCCAGCTTACGCTGACACTTTAGTGGCCTAACTTACTCCCAAAACCGGTGAAGGGACTTAAAAAGCCCCTTACTTTCAACCGGATAGATACAGGTGCTAAATAAATTACCGAAGCAATTCAAGTAGCTTGTAAACCTGCACTAAATCTTAAGGCGCGCAGTATACTATTTTTTAGCCACTGGCGCTAGCATCATAATCATTTGACGACCTTCGACTTTCTTAGGGAAAGACTCGCAGGTTGCCAAATCTTCTAAATCCGTCTTGATGCGGTTTAGAAGCTCGATGCCGATCTCTTGGTGGGCCATTTCACGGCCACGGAAGCGGATAGTTACTTTCGCTTTATCGCCAGCTTCTAAGAACTTGCGAAGGTTACGAAGCTTAACCTGGTAGTCACCAATGTCAGTACCCGGACGGAATTTAACTTCCTTAATCTGGATTTGCTTTTGCTTCTTCTTCTGTTCTTTTTGTGCCTTGCTTTTCTCGAAAATGAACTTACCGTAGTCCATAACCTTACAAACAGGTGGCTCAGCATTAGGGCTGATCTCAACGAGATCGACACCAGCTTCTTCCGCCAATGACAACGCTTCACTTAAAGACACAATGCCTGCTTGCTCACCGTCAAAGCCAATTAGTCGAACTTCTTTTGCCGTGATGTCTTCGTTAATACGATTTTTTTGAGTCGTTTGTTGACCCTTTTTTCCGCCTCTAATGGTACGTTCCTCCAAGAATATTAAAAACAAAAAAGGGTGTTACCGTCAGTATTTGGCACACCCTTTTTCCATCACAGACTAGCGTCTATTCTTAATTTCATCTGCGATTTTTGTAATAAAGTCATCGACTTTAAACTTGCCCAGGTCTTCACCTGTACGTGTCCTCACTGCGACTTCTTGTTGTTCAACTTCTTTGTCGCCAACAACTAATAAGTAAGGTATACGTTTTAAAGTATGTTCGCGAATTTTAAAGCCAATTTTCTCATTTCTCAAGTCGGCTGCGGCACGAATGCCCAGTTTATTTAATTTTTGTACAACTTCTTGCACATAATCCGCCTGCTTATCGGTGATATTCATCAATACCACCTGCTTTGGCGCCAACCAGGTTGGGAATAAGCCGGCATATTCTTCGGTCAAAATACCGATAAAGCGCTCGATTGAACCGAGAATCGCACGGTGGATCATTACCGGCGTGCGACGGTCGTTATTTTCAGCAACATAAGTTGCTCCTAAACGGCCCGGCAACATAAAGTCTAGCTGCACAGTACCACACTGCCATGCACGTTCCAAACAATCATAAAGCGTAAACTCAATTTTTGGTCCGTAAAAGGCGCCCTCACCCGGCAGATATTCAAATTCAATATTCTTATCTGTTAGTGCTTGGGCAAGCGCTTGCTCGGCTCTACCCCAAAGCGCATCCTCACCGATACGTTGCTCTGGACGAGTTGATAATTTAACCACGATTTTTTCAAATCCGAATGTGGAGTATGTGTCATACACCATGTCGATACAGGCTGCTACTTCGTCGAGGATCTGCTCTTCGGTACAGAAGATATGGGCATCATCCTGGGTAAAGCCGCGCACACGCATCAAACCGTGCAGGGCACCCGATGGCTCATTACGGTGACAACAACCAAACTCGGCCATACGCAGTGGCAGGTCGCGGTACGATTTCAAACCTTGGTTAAAAATTTGTACGTGTCCCGGACAGTTCATCGGTTTAATGGCGTATTCGCGCTTTTCCGACTCGGTGGTAAACATAGCATCGCCATATTTGTCCCAGTGGCCCGACTTTTCCCACAGTACACGGTCCATCATCAATGGGCCTTTTACTTCTTCGTAATCGTACTCGCGTAATTTTTCACGAACGAAGTCCTCTAGTTCGCGGTAAATGCTCCAGCCATCGTTATGCCAAAACACCATGCCAGGCGCTTCTTCTTGCCAGTGCCATAAATCAAGGGCTTTGCCTATCTTACGGTGATCACGCTTTTCCGCTTCTTCAAGGCGCTGCAAGTAACCTTTAAGTTGCTTTTTATCGCCCCAGGCGGTGCCGTAGATACGCTGCAGCATCTTGTTGTCTGAGTCGCCACGCCAGTATGCGCCGGCCACCTTCATTAGTTTGAAGTGCTGACAGAACGACATGTTTGGTACGTGTGGACCGCGACACATGTCGACATACTCTTCGTGATGGTATAGGCCCGGACGGTCATCTTTAGAGATATTCTCGTCAAGGATTTCCATCTTGTAGGTTTCGCCACGCGCTGCAAAAGCATCGCGCGCTTCTTGCCAGCTGACGACCTTCTTCACAACGTCGTATTTTGTTTTGGCAAGCTCATGCATGCGCTTTTCTAGCGCTTCAAGATCTTCTTGGGTCAGCGAGTGCTCCATATCAACATCGTAATAGAAACCGTTGTCGATTGTCGGACCAATGGCCATTTTGGCGTCCGGGTAAAGCTGCTTAATGGCGTGGCCAATAAGGTGAGCACACGAATGGCGAATAATTTCTAAACCATCTTCGTCTTTGGCGGTGATAATTTCTAAACGCGCATCTTCGGTGATTAGGTCACAGGCATCAACGCGCTCGCCGTTTACACGACCGGCGATGGTGGCTTTAGCAAGGCCAGGACCGATATCAAGGGCCACATCCAAAGTTGAGACTGGGTTATCAAAAATACGCTGACTACCGTCAGGAAGAGTAATTACAGGCATGTTTAATCCTTTTACAGTGGTGACACCTACGCCGCGCCACATGTAGTAAGTTATATTTAATCGATTTAATTCATAATCAACGCTTATACCAACAAGCATTGCGATGATGTTGTTGCGCCCGAGTATGAGCGCAAGCGGCTATTCTCGCGTGCCCTGCATACAAATTCAAGGCTAAGGGAATAATTTTATTCCATTGTTTTTACACCATCTCTGATATACTAGATGCCATTGAATACAAGGGCGATATAACATGAATACCTGTGGTGTAGAAATAAAAGGCAGCGAAGTGCTGCTGTGCTTATTATCAAAAGACAATGACGTTTTCGACATTCGCGACGTACGACAAACACGTTTTGTACTCAGTGACGCCGACGACACGGAACAAGTACAAAAGTTTTACCGCGATTTTAAAAAGCTGATGGAAGACTATGGCGTTGATTCAATTGCCATTAAAGGTCGCCCACAAAAGGGCAAGTTCGCCGGTGGTGCCGTTGGTTTTAAAATGGAAACAGCGCTGCAACTTATTCCCGACCTAGATGTGTGTGTACTTAATGCCACCACCATGAAAGAGCAATTGAAGCGCAACCCTGTTCCTATCGATTTTGAAGAAACTGGCTTGAAGAAATTCCAAGAACAAGCATTTATCACCGCTTATGTGTATATCATGCAGCGTACCTACGTTAAGGATTAAGCGCCAAAAATAAACGCTAATGATTAAACCAACAAAAGCCGCTTTCTCTAGCGGCTTTTGTTGGTTTAATCATTTTTTCATAAGCAGAGGAAGCTAATGGCAGCCAATAACGTCAATTATTACGATAACCTTTTCTCAAAATTTCAAAGTTCATCTTCTCCCATTACGCCACATCAATTGGTACTAGAAGCCTATCTCTACAGAAAAACAACAAGCAAAAATATAAATAAAGACGAAAGCTTTTGGAATTCACTATTTATTCATGAACTCCCACCTAGCTTCTATCGCAGTGAAGACTTTCAGCTAGTATTAACCAGATATTTTACCCTTACCTCAACGTTCAATTATGATTTTTTAGTCAAGGTCTTACAGCACGAGCCGGATGTTTTGAAGGCTGCAATTCTTAAAGCTGAATTGGTGTTGAAAAAGGATCATGTTAAATGGCATGAGATCCATTTCCTTGCAAGGAAATACCCAGACAACTTAGAAGATCTTATTGCAACATGTGATGCGCTTCAAAATGCACATTCTGAACGACTAAACTTCCTAAAAAGCCAAGCTGAGCCCTTTAGTCGGTTGACAATTTTTGAGTTTTTAGCCTTATCTGCCATCTATTCATTTAAGTGCATGACTAATAAGGCGGAAACTATGAACGGTGAAAACCTAACTGTAGATATGCAATTAATAGCTCTTAAAGAACTAGTTAATTGGAAACTTAAAGAAAGCAACCTGAACGAGTTTTATCTCACTGACGACAAAATAGCCCTAGCTATAAAAATATTTCAAGTACCTTTTATCTTCCCTAACGATGAGCAAAACCCACGCGTTATAAGGCTGTTAAACGAATTTTCTCTCCTTATGCAAGCGCAAGTGGAATTGAATGAATTCATATCACGAAGTATTCACCCGTATTGTTTTGATGAAGGCTTTAGTTTCTCACTTATCAATGGTGAATTGGTCTTAAACTCAGAAAGTAGCGCCAATGATAATTGGGAGCGTAATGGCAGGAGGCAACGCGCACTAAGGGGCTATTGGTTTAATAGAGCAATCGATGAATTTTGTAACAGTGACATCGCGGGAAATCAAATCGGCTCTGCAGAAAATCATGAAGAGAATCAATTTGCCTATGTAAAAGCTCTAGCCAGCAAGATAGAGCTTGAAGAGGTGTATGGATTCAGCCAGTACGTCGCTATAGGGAAAAACGTCAAAGTAAATATCTTTCAAGCAATATTAGCTCAAGAGTTAATGATGGCGTTTTACCTGAAAGAGTATACTGCGACATTCTATCAATATGTCGAAGAAACAGGGCATTGGCAAACAGCTCTGAGCCAACTGGCATTTAATGGCCTTCTGCAAGGTGAAAACCGCTTTCCGATAACTTGGTCAAATATTAAAGACAAAATTAACAACCTGGTTGGCTGGACTGTGTGTGACAAACATCCTAAGGGTGATAAAAATGCGGCCAAAGCTATGCTTGACTTTTGGAGCGTTGATTTAAAGGAACACAGTAAGTTATTACGGTCTAAAACAGCTATTAATCGCCAGCAATTAACAGAACGCCCTATTTTCAAAATTGGAAATTATTGTGTTCAATTGCCATGGCTTATGCCCTCCCAAATCAGTTCAGTTAATGTCATTAACAACTTAAGACGTTTTGCAAATGCGCGTCCCTCATTAAAGGATGAAACTTCAAGAATAGAGAGTAAATTAGGAGACGCATTTGCCAATCAAGGATTCAATGTTCTAAAAGGATACACACCACAAGACCCTCAAGCTGGCGAAATAGATTTGATTTGTGCAATTGATAACCTCGTCATAATAATCGAAGTTAAATCGACGTTTTATCGCACAAGTAAAAAAGAAATTGTGTACCACCGTGATAGGACTTTGCGAAAAGCCGGTATACAAATTAGAAACAAAGTTACGGCAATCAAAAGGGAGTTAGAGAATGGCTTGGCTCAACAGCTAGGCATTGCAGACAGCAAACCAACCATAGTCGGCTGGATTGCGGATACTTCTATTGAGTTTGACCATGAATATTTTGCTGGATACCCAAAAGTATCTATACAAGAAATATTGATAGCTTTGTCTGACAGCGCGCATTATTTGTCTGATTTAGAAAATGAAATTTTAACTCCAAAGGAATCAGAGGAAAGATTCACAGCTAGTTCTCTGTATAACCAAGGGTTCGATGCCAATCAATTTGTAAAAATAATTGAAAATTCTCTAGTATGGCAGGCCTACGGAGAAAGTGATGACTCATACTAGTTATAAAGAATTGTTATAATGCATTTTCTTACTGATGGATAAGGTTTTGAGTCACTTTATGTCAGTAGCGAGTACAAAAGTTTTTTAAGAGTTTTCAGATGATTGAAGTTTTTATCTTGGCCGTGGCCCTAAGTATGGATGCGTTTGCCGTATCCGTCGGGCTTGGCTCAAAGCACACCAGCTTAACGCGCTCGTTGGCACTTAAAGCCGGCGTTTATTTTGGTTTATTTCAGGGTTTAATGCCACTTCTCGGTTACCTAGGTGGTAAAGGCGTATTGGGTTGGGTGGAAGCCTATGCTCACTGGATAGCCTTTGGTCTGTTGCTCCTTATCGGTGCGAAAATGATTTATGAAGCCCTTAGCGAAGGCATTGAAGAGGACATTGCCCAAATCACCCACAAGGTACTATTGATTCTTGCCATCGCCACCAGTATCGATGCCATGGCTGCGGGTTTTACCTTAACCCTGCTCGGTGTGCACCCCTTACTGGCGTGTGCAATTATTGGTGTCGTCACCTTGATATTCAGTGTTGCCGGTGTCTTCGTTGGCGCGCGCAGCGGCACCTGGTTAGAGAACAAAGCGGAATTACTCGGCGGTGTGGTGTTGATCCTGATCGGCTTTAAAATACTGCTCTTCAAATAGTCGAACTTACACGGCCCGGGCACAGCTGTCCTGGGCCCGGCTTCCCGCCTTATTGATTTATCCTCTATTTCCTCAGTTTCCATATACCTACCCATGTTCTGTCTGTTTTTATTTGTCGACACCCCTCTACACCTTTAGTCGCAAACAAGGTCTAAATCGTCTTTTTTAATGGAATGTGTCGACAATCTATGCTTCATTGGTGAGTAAGAATTGATTGAAATAAATTCATTTTGCGCCAAGGAGGCTCAGTATGCCGATGCATTTAACACCGCAATTTCCCCTTGCCAGCAGTGCCTATAGAGGCAGTAGCGAGGTAAGCTTAAGTGATCTCACCATAGGCAATTACCTACAGAGCATTGTCGACACCTTCCCTGACCATGAGGCCATCGTGGTACGCCATCAAAACATTCGCTGGACTTATCGCCGTTATCTTGAAGAAATAGAGCGGGTGGCCACCGGGTTGCTGGCACTTGGAGTGCAGCCCGGCGATAGAGTGGGTATTTGGTCTCCCAATAATATCGAATGGTCACTGATTCAAATGGCGACCGCCAAAATTGGTGCCATTATGGTGTGTTTAAACCCCGCTTACCGGCCCCATGAACTCGAATTTGCCCTTAATAATGTCGAAGTAAAATTCCTGGTGATGGCGCAGCAGTTTAAGGCTTCTAATTACGTAGAAATGCTTTATCAACTGGCACCGGAATTGAAAGATTCACACCACAAGGGTGCCATTACTAAACTGCCGTCATTAACGGGCGTAATCAGCATAGGTGAAACAGAGCGCGCCGGCATGCTTCCCTTTTCTAAACTTCAGAACTTGGGACAAGCACAACATTATCAGCAAATGCATGACCTCGCCGGCCGGTTAAGCCCGGATGACGCCATCAATATTCAGTTTACCTCCGGAACGACGGGCAACCCCAAGGGCGCAACCCTAAGTCATAGCAACATTCTCAATAACGCCCTGCTCGTTGCACGTGCCATGCAATTTAGCGAAACTGACCGCCTGTGCATTCCTGTGCCCTTGTACCACTGTTTTGGCATGGTGCTGGGCAACCTGGTATGCGTTGCCAGTGGCGCCTGCGCCATCTATCCGAGTCCTTCGTTTGAGCCGCTTGCCACCTTGCAAACCGTGGAGCAAGAGCGTTGCACTGCCCTGCATGGTGTACCGACCATGTTTATCGCCCAGCTTGAGTTACCCGAGTTCGCGCAGTTTGACCTCGGCACCCTGCGCACCGGAGTGATGGCCGGCGCCACTTGCCCACAGGAATTAATGCGTAAGGTCCATAGCCAATTTAACATGACCCAAGTGTTGATCGGATACGGGCAAACCGAATGCAGCCCCATTAATCATATTACCGAAATAGACTCGCCCATCGAGAAACAGGTTGAAACCGTAGGTCGCGCCATGGCCCACACCGAGGTAAAAATCATCGATGAGCGCGGCGATATTGCCGCCATCGGTAGCGCTGGGGAAATATGCGCCCGTGGTTACTGTGTGATGCATGGTTATTGGGGCGATGCCGCGAAAACCAAGGCCACTATTGACGACCAAGGCTGGCTCCACTCCGGCGATCTCGGGGTTATGGACGAGCAAGGCTATGTCACCATAGTCGGTCGTATTAAGGACATGATCATTCGTGGCGGCGAGAACATCTATCCGCGCGAAATTGAAGAGTTACTTTATCTGCATGACGCCATCAGCGATGCCGCCGTCTTCGGTATTCCTGATGATAAATTCGGTGAGCAAGTATGTTTGTGGCTGAAACTTAAAGACGGTCATTACCTCGACGAGCAGCAGGTAAGTGATTACCTTAAGGAGCACCTCGCTTATTTTAAAATTCCCAAGTACATAGAAATTGTCGAGGAATATCCAATGACGGTGACCGGCAAGCTACAAAAGTTCAAGATGCGTGAGCAAATGATTGAAAAGCTTAAAGCACAGCAAGCGTTAGCGGTATAAGCCCGAAGGCCCCAATACCGGGGCCTTTCTTATCTTCCAAGTAACAGTAATTAATAACCTAAGCCGCACACTGTCGCCGAATTGCCACGCGTCATGGTTAGGGTCTGTTTATCTTTGCGGTTTAATTTATGCTCAATCCAAACGCATTCTGATCACGACGCTCGTTATACCGCATAGTTATTCTATGTCAGTAACGAGCAACACAGAGCAGGATGCGTTTAGATGAACCCATAGGGCAGCGCTTGTAGAGCATTTCTACTGTGTTGTTACATGTTCATGTATATTAGTACACCACACATATGCCGCCTTGTATAAATACACTACAAGCTGCTGCAGAAACGAACAACAAAGGTCAACAGACCCTAGGCAGCTCTTTTTAAAGCCGCTACACTGCGCCATTAACGGAATTAGTTGTTTATGGTCTTATGTTTACATTTTTTGAAAAGCTAACCCGCCCTTTCCCCGAGCGCACCACGCAAGCGCCGCCTAAGGGCCTGCTGGCATTTTGTCGTTATTACACCCGAGGAATGGAATGGCCGCTGGCGGTTATGTCAATCAGTGCTGCGCTGTTGGCGGTGATTGAAGTCTCCCTGTTTAGCTTTATGGGCCAGCTGGTTGATTGGCTTAATCAGACCACCCCCGAAGAATTGTTCGCAAAAGACAGCGCTAAACTCTGGTTTATGGGCATACTGACCCTGGTGATCCTACCCATTTTGGTTTTTGTGCATTCTGCCGTGTTACATCAGGCCTTGCTTGGTAATTACCCCATGTCGATTCGCTGGTTGGCGCACCGCTACCTGCTGCGCCAAAGCATGAGCTTTTATCAGGACGACTTTGCCGGGCGCATCGCCACCAAGGTGATGCAAACCTCCCTGGCGGTAAGGGAAACCGTGATCAAACTGCTAGATGTAGCGGTATACATACTGGTTTATTTTTCCGCTATGCTGCTGTTTATTGGTCAGGCGGACTGGCGCCTAATCGCGCCCATGCTGCTGTGGCTGGTAGGCTATGCCTGTATCCAACGCTATTTTATCCCTCGCTTAAAACGCGTTGCCGAGCAGCAGGCCGAGGCGCGCTCGCAAATGACCGGGCGCATCGTTGACAGCTATACCAATATTTCCACAATTAAGCTCTTCTCACATTCGTCGACCGAGGAGCGCTACGCCAAGGAATCGATGGAGCTATTCCTAGACCCCGTCTATCGCCAGATGCGTTTGGCCACCGGATTACAAGTCAGTGTCCAGGTGCTCAACTACACGCTTGTGGGCATCACCGCGGCGTTGTCGATTTACCTCTGGTCCTTAAGTGCCATCAGCGTCGGCGCCATCGCAATTGCCGTAAGCCTGGCCTTGCGTCTAAATGGCATGGCTCAGTGGATCATGTGGGAAATAAGCGCCCTGTTTGAAAATATTGGTACCGTTACCGATGGCATGAGTACCCTCACTAAGCCCATCGCCATTGAAGACAAACCCGATGCCAAAGAACTTAAGGTAACATCCGGCGCTATTAGCTTTAATGGTATTAGTTTCAACTATGGCAAGGCCCAGCAGGATGAACAGCACAGCGTTCTGGCGGGGTTAGACTTGCACATTCGCGCCGGCGAGAAAGTCGGTGTGGTTGGACGCTCCGGCGCCGGAAAATCGACCTTGGTTAACCTCTTACTGCGCTTTTATGACGTTGAGCAAGGCTCCATCAGCATCGACAATCAACCAATCGACTGCGTTACCCAGGAAAGCCTGCGCCTGCATATCGCCATGGTATCGCAGGACACCGCCCTGTTACACCGCAGTGTGCGCGAAAATATCGGCTATGGCCTGGCCGATGCCAGCGATGAACAGATCATCAATGCCGCCAAGCAAGCCAAGGCCTGGGAATTTATCGGAGAACTTGAAGACAGCAAGGGCAATAAGGGCTTGGACGCCCAGGTGGGCGAGCGCGGAGTTAAGCTCTCCGGCGGTCAGCGCCAACGTATTGCCATAGCACGCGTGCTGCTAAAAGACGCTCCTATCTTGGTACTCGATGAGGCGACCTCCGCCCTTGACTCCGAGGTCGAAGCCGCGATTCAAGCCAGTTTAGATACCCTGATGCAGGATAAAACGGTCATTGCCATCGCCCACCGTTTATCGACCATAGCGCAAATGGATCGCCTGGTGGTCATGGATAAGGGTCACATCGTTGAACAAGGCACGCACCAAGAATTGATCGCCGCCGGCGGCATTTATGCTCAGCTGTGGGCGCATCAAACAGGCGGCTTCATTGGTACCGAGTAATGACTATGTGACTTACCCTATAGCGGAGCTTTACGACAGTAATAGACAGACCCACTAACTGGGACTAGGTTTTATAGGGCCTGTTGCAATCTCGCAACTTGAAACAAGGGGCTTATTATGTATAAGAACTTACTAATAGGAGCGTTGTTTTGTGTTTTTAGTTTGATGTCTATTCAAGTCGTACACGCTGACGATCACGAACCTCCCTTCATCAGGGGCAACTACTGGGAAGTGACCGGGATCAAGATAGCAGATGGAGCTGGCTTAAAATATGCGAAGTGGTTAGCGTCCGAGTGGCGCAAAAGCTCGGATTTTGCGGTGGAACAAGGCTGGATCAGCAGCTACTCCATTGTTAAAAATGTTCATCCCAGAGCAGACGAACCCGATCTATACATAGTTCGGGTGTTTGAAAATATGGCGTCGGTCGCCGAGAATGAAAAGCGCCGAGAAGCTTACTTCGCCTGGGTTAAGAAGAGCATGGAAAAGATGCATGAAGAAAGTGGTAATCGTGCCGAGTATCGCACCATTATGAGCACCTATTTATTGCAGGAAATGAAGTTCAGGGATTAGCTCACATCAAGCAGAGCCCATCGGCTGGCTCTGCTTGCCACAGCCCACCTACCCCTTTGATAAGGCGTTGAGTAAGGATAAAAAGGTGTCAACGGATCCCACGGACGCAGACTCCGCCATGGTGTGATAACCGGTCGAAGGGATCTGTATCGTGGTGCCGTCCACTAAGCCATTTGACGCGGCGATGATCCGACCCAATTCAGTACTGCCAATGGATCTTGGCTCTTCACCCTGAGCAACTAGCTGCGCGTTCGCGGCCTCCACATACTTGTCCTTAAACAGATAGCTGATGTTCTCCTGGTCACATAGCTGTTGCACCAACTGAGTCGCGTCGCTGTTAAATTCGGCGTTAGCATCTTTATTTCTTAGCACGATTTGTTGATTATCGGCCGCGGCGACATCGGGAAACGGACTGGTGTCGACCACAAACAGGCGGTTTGTAGACCCACCAAAACGGCGGAACCATTCGAGCAGATAACGCCAGCTCTTGCCCGCTTCTTCTTGTGCCGTAAAAAACGCCGTGCCTTGGAAGCCGAGACTAAACATGTGTACCAGTGCGGCGGCACACAGCACATTGTCCAGTTGCCCATAAAGACGCTGCTCTTGTATTTTCAGCTTATCTTTAAATGCCACAGGGGTCCCCGCGACTAGGCCTTCTAAGCCATCAATTTCGAAGATCAGGTTATTGCGATACTCGCAGACATAAGCCTTGGTGATCACCCCACTGCCGCGGTAGGCACCAGACCATGGCTCGTAAGCATAGACCGGCTCATTTTGAAAACGCTCGGTGACCTTGGCCATCAGCTCTTCAGACACCGAATTATTCAATAGATCCGTGCGATTGGCGGAAATAAACGCCGCGTATTGAAACTCATTGGGGCCGATGCAGATCAAGCCATGCCTATCGATATGGGCCGAGAACATGGTACTAAAGGGCTTACTTCCCTGGGCTACCAATAAGCCCTCATACCAGGTTACATGCGCACCACGCTCCTCTAATTCCCTTTGTAATACCCTAAAAAATGAGTGCTCAGCCCCCACCACACTGGGTTGGCGGATAATGGTTTTTAGCAAATCAATAAACTCGTTGTTTAACATAGCTGCATCTAACTCGATAAACGAAAATAAAATGGGTGTGTTCTCAATAAGCGAAGCTAGAGCAGGCCGATGTGTGAGTCAATCTATTTCACACTAGGCATTGATTTACTTTGATATTGATTGACGTTTTCGAATTCAAACGAGGTGTAAAATGGCTGTCTGTCGGACGTGTATGACAAGGAACTGGCCATAACATCTGCAAAACATTCGGAAAACTTGCTGCTACCCTGATGCCAGGAGTTGATCACCTGTCCCGATGCGTCAATTTGCACTACAACCGTAAACTTGATGGGAATTGAGTTTGTTTGCCGTAAACAATGCGGAAATGCCGAAGAAGCCAGCTTGCCTTGTGCCTGAACTAAGCGCTCGGCTTCATTTGCCGACATGGTAGCCTCTATGTTATCGGCGCGGGATTTTGCCTGTTCAAAGCTAAGCTGTTCGGCCAATGCCGATGAAGAGAGGGCCACGGCCACGGGGGCCAGCAGGTAAAACGCGTATTTCATTGTTGAGTCCTTTCTATTATAAAAAACTCCCCAGCTAGGGGGAGTCATTGCCTGGGTCGCTAACTAAATAGTCTAGACCATGCGGGCATTTTAGCGACCTAGGTCGCTGGTGGCTTAAGGTACAATTCCTTGCTCTTACCTCAAAGCTACCTTCTCTTTTTACGCTGTCTGTTGTGCAACCAAGAGCCGATTCAGTTTCTTCAGCTGCAAAATAGCCATTGCACCAAGGACAAGGCCTGCCGCACCGAGGGCGATAATGAAGATGCCTCGGCTATCACTGGCGTTCGGTGTCGCCAACAGCGTTGCCAGCCCAGAAAATGATAGTAAGAATGTGCTTAGGATCAGTAACAGCGTAGATGGGATAACTTTCATAATAATTCCTTGTTAATCGTTGTATATTTTTATTATGTGAATGCTGTACCAGGACATAGGCATACTCCGCCAACGTGTTTCCCTGTTTATTCACTTCTTCTATTGATAACAGATAGTTACAACCTTTGCCAGGGTAGACTCAATCCGCCAACTTGGTTAGTAAACCAGCTTCATAGTGGCAAATTAAATAAAGGCACAAGTATAAGGCTTAAATTCAAGGCACAAAAAAAGGCCACCACCAGGCGACCTTTTTTATTTCTGTATCAGAGCTTATTGCGCACGAATAACGTCTAAGCCACCCATATATGGACGCAGTACACTTGGTACCACAACAGAGCCGTCGGCTTGTTGATAGTTTTCCAAGATGGCAACTAGGGTACGGCCAACCGCAAGGCCTGAGCCATTTAGGGTGTGAAGAAGCTCTGGCTTTTTCTCACCGGCACGGCGGAAACGTGCTTGCATGCGGCGTGCCTGGAAATCCCCCATATTGGAACAAGATGAGATCTCGCGGTAAGTGTCTTGAGCCGGCAACCACACTTCTAGGTCATAGGTTTTGGCCGCGCCGAAGCCCATGTCGCCGGTGCACAGCACGACTTTACGATACGGCAGCTCAAGAGCCTGTAGAATCTGCTCGGCGTGGCCGGTTAGCTCTTCTAAAGCCTGCATTGAGTCTTCCGGTTTAACCAGTTGTACTAACTCGACCTTATCAAACTGGTGCTGACGAATTAGACCGCGCGTGTCACGGCCATAGCTGCCCGCTTCACTACGAAAACAGGGTGTGTGCGCCGTCATGCGTACAGGTAACTGCTTTTCATCGAAGATTTCATCGCGCGCGCAGTTTGTAAGCGGTACTTCAGCGGTTGGAATTAAGCTAAAGCCTGCATCATGCTCACCCAGTTTTTCGGTGTGGAAGAGATCCTCGGCGAACTTAGGAAGTTGACCTGTACCGAACAGGCTGTCCTTGTTTACCAAGTAAGGCACATACATCTCGGTGTAGCCGTTTTTATCCGTATGCGTATCAAGCATGAATTGCACAAGTGCTCGGTGCATGCGGGCAACCTGGCCGCGCATCACGGTAAAGCGGGCACCCGATAGTTTAACGCCGGCTTCAAAATCCAGACCCTTGTCCAAGGCTTCACCCAGATCGACGTGGTCTTTTACCTCAAAGTCATACGACTTAGGCTCACCCCATTTAGTAACCTCAACGTTATCGTCTTCATCGTTACCCACGGGGACTTCTTCAGCTGGTAAGTTTGGTAAGCCAGAGGCGATATCGTTTAGCTCGGCTAAAACATCGTCTTGTTCTTTTTTCGCGTTCTCTAACTCATCACCGAGGTGCGCAACGGCATCGAGTAGCGGTTGAATATCTTCGCCCTTGGCTTTTGCCTGGCCGATGGCCTTGGAACGGGAGTTGCGCTCGCTTTGTAGTTCTTGTGTTTTTACTTGTAGTGCTTTGCGCTTTTCTTCAAGCTCGGCAAGCTTGGCAACGTCTAATTCGAAACCACGCGTTTTTAAACGTGCGGCTGTTTGCTCTACGTCCTGACGGAGATACTTTGAGTCTAACATGTGAGTTATTAACCTTTTTGCGTTGTTAGCATGAGGCCTAATGCAGCCATAAAAATACACACCCCGACATTGAGCAGGATGTTTAACGCCACTTTCAGCCACTGACCTTGCTGCATTAGCAGCAGGGTATCGAGCGAAAATGTTGAAAATGTTGTTAGTGCGCCTAAAAACCCTATGCCCAGGGTCAGGCGATGCGGATCGGTCAGTATTTCACGATCCAAAAGGCCGTATAAAACGCCCATTAACAATGAACCGAGAATATTAACCGTCAGCGTACCAAAAGGGAATCCCTTGGACAGGAGTTTTAGCGCTAATTCATTAATACCAAAGCGCATACAAGCACCAAGCGCCCCACCGAGAGCAATCAAAAGATAGGTATTAATCACGCTCATAGCGTTTACGCGGACTCTGCTGGTCGCGCTCCTTTAAATATTGCAGCTTATCGGCGATGCGCTTTTCCAGACCCCTGTCGCTGGGCTGATAGTACTGAGTTGTGGCAATTTCCGGCGGCAAGAAGCTCTCGCCAGCAGCATAAGCGCCTGGCTCATCATGGGCATAGCGGTAATCGGCACCAAAGCCCTGCTCTTTCATCAATGCCGTGGGAGCATTGCGCAAATGCAAAGGCACGTCGAGATCGGCGGTCGCTATCGCATGTTGTTTTGCTTCGTTAAAGGCACGATATACGGCATTACTTTTTGGCGCGCTGGCAAGATAAATGGTGGCCTGGGCGATAGCACGTTCCCCTTCGCTTGGGCCCACGCGATGATAGATATCCCAGGCGTTCAAGGCCACCTCCATCGCCTTGGGGTCAGCGGTGCCGATATCTTCGGTGGCAATGGCCAATAAACGACGTGCCACATACAGGGGATCGCCACCGGCGGTAATAATACGGCAATACCAATAAAGAGCCCCGTCCGGACTTGAGCCTCGTACCGACTTATGAAAGGCGGAAATTAAATCGTAATAATGGTCACCGCCCTTGTCATAGCGGGCGACCATTTGCGGTGCAACCTGCTGCATTACCTGCTGATCGATCACCACCCCCTTGCCTCTTGCCGTCTCCTTGGCACTGATGGCAAAGGTGGTTGCCAACTCAAGCAGATTAAGTACGCTGCGCGCATCGCCAGAGGCCCCCTGGCACAGTTGCTCCAGGCTGTCATCGGCAATGCTGATATGAGCATTTTTCAGCTCATCATCCTGGGTCAGGGCCTGATTGACCACGGCCTTTAGCTCATCCAGGCTGAGTTTTTTTAAGGTGTATACCCGAGCTCGCGAAAGCACCGCGTTATTCAGCGCAAAAGACGGGTTTTCAGTCGTCGCACCGATAAAGATAAAGGTGCCGTTTTCCACATAAGGTAACAGGGCATCTTGTTGGGATTTATTGAAACGATGTACTTCGTCCACAAACAACAGACTACGGCGCCCTTGTTGCAAACTAAGTTGGGCCTGCTCGACCGCTTCGCGTATATCCTTTACCCCGGCCGTCACCGCCGATAAGGTGATAAATTCGGCATCGCAGTGATGGGCAATAATATGTGCCAAGGTGGTTTTTCCCACCCCCGGCGGCCCCCATAAGATCAGGCTGTGGCAATGACCAGAGGTAATAGCGCGATAAAGGGGTTGTTCGGGGCCAAGAATGTGGCTTTGGCCTATGTATTGCTGCAGGGACGTTGGCCGCATGCGCGCCGCCAGTGGGCGCACATCGGGGGCAAAGTCGAGGGAAAAACTATTCGCCACTTAACTGGCTTCCTCGCGGCTCTCGTTGGTCATCGATAAAGACCTGCTCAGGAATGGTAAATTCAAAACGTCCATCATCGATGTCGCCGTTGATTTTAGCATCCTTAAACTGAAACTTAGAGCGCTGTCCGGATTGATCAATTACCTCCAAAGCGGAGATCTGCTCTTGCTCGTTAAAGTACAGACTCAGCTGCTCTACCTGCCCCTGCTCTTTGCTGACTGGCTTAACGGCGAATCCCTGCTCTATGGCAGTAATGGTAAATTTCTGCCACAGCTGCTCATCGTCCGTGGTCAACAAAATGAACGGCGTATTATCGATGAGCTTGGTCGTATCAAGCAGGGTTACCTGCTCGGCAAACGGGTCATAGTAGTAGCTGTCAACACCGTTAGACACAAACAAGGTTTCATCCGGCGTTTGTTGTTGCCAGCGAATTTTACGTGGTTGTTCTAATTGCAGCTGGCCCTGGCTTTGACTCACCAGTTCACCCTCGGGATCAAAAACCTGCTGCGAGAATTCGCTGCTTAGCGAATTGAGTGTCGCGAGTTTTGCTTTTAGCGCCTTGGCGTCATCGGCCAAGGCATGCGTCGCTGTCAGAGAAAAAAGCACAGCGGACATAAAAATACGTTTCATACTACCTCCATTACAGGCAATTAATTGGCGTTATTCTTCACCAATACTTCTCGGGAGCCATTATGTCCCGGCGGACTGACTAGCCCGGAAATTTCCATTTGCTCAACCAATCGTGCGGCGCGATTATAGCCAACGCGTAGTTTACGTTGCACGCTGGAAACCGATACGCGACCACTTTCGATAACAAAGGCCACGGCTTCATCGTAAAGCGGATCGGCCTCGCCATCTTCGTCCTCTGGCGTTTCGCCTGGCAATAATACATCTTCCACCGCATCACCGTTGAGGATTTCTTCCACATAATTGGGTTTGCCTCGCGCCTTCCAATCGTTCACCACCGCATGCACCTCGTGGTCATCGACAAACGCGCCATGTACACGAATAGGTACGCTGGTGCCCGGCGGCAGATAGAGCATATCACCCATACCCAGCAGGTGTTCGGCACCTTGCTGGTCGAGTATGGTGCGCGAGTCGATTTTAGACGACACCTGGAACGCCATACGGGTTGGGATATTCGCTTTTATCAAGCCGGTTATTACATCAACCGAGGGTCGCTGCGTAGCCAGCACCAGGTGGATACCTGCGGCTCGGGCCTTTTGCGCGATACGCGCAATCAGCTCTTCCACCTTTTTACCAACAATCATCATCATGTCGGCGAATTCATCGATCACCACTACGATACTTGGTAACTTATCAAGCTCTCGCGGGCCATCGGCCATACCATCTGTGTCTTTGAACAGCGGGTCGAGAATTGGTTCCCCCGCCGCTTTGGCATCGAGTACCTTCTGGTTGTAACCCTTAAGGTTACGCACCCCAAGCGCCGACATCAGCTTGTAGCGGCGCTCCATCTCCCCCACACACCAGCGCAGGGCATTGGCCGCTTCTTTCATATCCGTAACCACTTCACACAGAAGGTGTGGGATCCCTTCATACACCGACAGCTCAAGCATCTTCGGGTCAATCATGATAAGACGCACATCTTCCGGCGGCGACTTATACAGCAAGCTTAAGATCATCACATTAACGCCCACTGACTTACCGGAACCCGTGGTACCGGCCACAAGCAGGTGTGGCATTTTAGCCAGATCGGCGACCACCGGCTGGCCGGCAATGTCCTTACCCAGCACCATGGTCAGTGGTGATTTATTTTGTTCGAATTTTGGCGCGTTAATCACCTCTGACAGGCGCACCACTTCACGGTGTTTATTTGGCAATTCCAGACCAACATAGGTTTTACCTGGGATCACCTCAACCACGCGAACACTGACCGCAGATAATGAACGAGCCAGGTCTTTGGCAAGGCCGGAAATCTTCGCCACTTTTACGCCCGGCGCCAAGTCTAATTCAAAGCGAGTGACCACGGGGCCCGGGTACACACCGACAACCGCGGCCTGCACACCAAAGTCCTGTAGCTTGGCTTCGACCAGACGCGATACCGCCTCAAGCTCTTCTTCGGAAATCGGATTCTTTTGTTTATCCGGACGGTCAAGTAAATCAAGCGAAGGCAAAGGCGCCATGGGGGGCTGCTCGGCCATCAGTTGGTCAAACTTTTCTTTCGCAGACAGCGGCTTGTTATTCACAGGTGTGGGCTGATGTGCCTGTCGCGGTGCACCCCTCGTCGTTGTTTGAGTCTGTTCGTGAGGTGCGGCCTTTGGCACCGCCTGCGACTGAGCTTTCGCTAACGGCTGCTCGCGGTCTAATTCGTTTAATGCATCGACGGTATCAAAGCCTTCATCATCGATGGCACTGAAGGCCATTTCATCGGCAAAAATATCATCGAGCTCATCTAAGGCGGCATGCTGGCGCGCAGGCTGATTGTTAGCCTGAGCACTTTGCGTCTTTTGATCCGTTGAGGCGCGCTGCGCTGTATCTAAATCGCCAATAAAGGCTGGCTCTTCTTTTTCCTCGGCTTGAGGCTCGGGTGCAAACATGGCCGCCGCCTTATCCAAGAGCGAAGCCGCTTTTTGTTTGCCGGTATTTTTGTCTTCTAAGTCCGAGGTTAATTCTTTATCTGCAGAAACCTCTTTAATCATGGCCAGTTCGGATGCGCTGCCTTCAATGACCGGTTGTAATTCGGCTTGGTCGTATTCCTCTTGCCACTGGCCACGTTTACGTTGCAACCAATTCCAAAGCCATAGCCCGGCCTTCATGACATAGGCGCCCAAGGTGTCAACAAACTGCACCCAGGAAATACCGGTTAACAGGGTTAGACCAGCGAAAAAGAAACACAATAAAAGAATGGAGGTGCCAGTAAAATTAAAGGCGGGCATCATGGCGCCGGCGATTACATCCCCTACTACCCCACCGGAAGAAAAGTAAAAAATATCGTCAAAATTAACCGAACTGATTGCAGTGGCACTTAGCACAAACAACACCAGGCCGATAAGGCGCAAAGCCAAGGTGATATAGTCTAAACGTAACACCTGGTGAGGGCGTTTAAAGGCAAAATAACCAAATAACTGTACGCCGGCGGGCACTAAAAATGCCAACCAGCCAAAACTAAAGAGAAGAATATCGGCTAACCAGGCGCCAGCGGTGCCGGTAATGTTTTTTACATCGACAAATTCGCCGGTTTGCGACCACGAGGGGTCGGCAGGATCGAAACTGATGAGTGCGCATAATATAAAAATGGCAAAGGCGGTGCTTATGATTAAGCCCGTCTCAAGCAGTCTTTGTACACCATTTAGGCGCATATTCCATTATCCTTATTATTTATCTAGGTACTTCAGCGCAATACCCTTACCTTACCAATTCTAAGCACAAGATGCACTGGGTTTATAATCAGTAATTGTAATTCCAACCTAGGCTTTACGCCTCTATTGGGGCACCTGAGGGCGGATGATCAAGGCCTCTTCGCCTTTCACCTCCTCCATCACCACATAGGTCCGGCTCTCGCTGATGTTTGGCAACTTTAAAAGTATGTCGCCAAGCACCTGACGGTATTCAGACATATCCGTTACCCGTGTCTTCAGTAGGAAGTCAAAATTACCGGACACCAAATGGCACTCGACGATCTCGTCGTGCTTTCTCACCGCCTGGTTAAATTCGTCAAACACATCCGGCGAGGTCTTGGTAATGGTCACCTCGACATACACCAATAAGCCCTGACCTAGTTTGGCAGGGTCAACCACCGCCTTATAGCCACGGATATACCCCTCGCGTTCCAGCTTTTTTACTCGCTCTAAACACGGAGTCGCACTCAAGCCAATGCGCTTGGCCAGTTCAACGTTAGAAATACGGCCATCGCGCTGTAATTCGACTAAAATTTTACGGTCGATTCTATCGAGTTGTTGATGCATATTTGATAATAGTTAATTGCACTGAATTTAGAATTAATAAAGTGTAATACACTGGCTGTAGATTGCAAAATAGTGAGACACACTATTTAGCCATATGTACAATAGTGAAAAATTTTTCCGTTCAAAAAAGGTATAGTTACTTATGATTATCGGTGTACCAAAAGAGATTAAAAACCACGAGTACCGTGTGGGCATGATCCCAGCGAGCGCACGCGAGCTGATCAACCACGGTCACGAAGTGATCGTTGAAACCAACGCGGGCTTAGGTATTGGCTTTACCGACGAAGACTATATTGAAGTTGGCGCTAAAATCTTGCCAACTGCAGCTGAGATTTTTGCTCAAGCTGAAATGATCATCAAAGTAAAAGAGCCGCAAGCCGTTGAGCGTGCGATGCTACGTGAAGATCAAATCCTATTCACTTACCTGCACCTAGCACCGGATCTTCCACAAACAGAAGACCTAGTGAAAAGTGGCGCGATCTGTATCGCTTACGAAACAGTAACCGACGCTAAAGGTGGTCTACCGCTACTAGCACCTATGTCAGAAGTAGCTGGCCGTATGTCAATCCAAGCCGGTGCTCAGGCGCTAGAAAAGTCTAAGCAAGGTCTTGGTATGCTTCTTGGTGGCGTTCCTGGTGTTGAGCCTGCGAAGGTTGTAGTTATCGGTGGTGGTATGGTTGGTCGTAACGCAGCGCAAATGGCTGTTGGCCTGGGTGCTGACGTAACCATCCTTGACCGTAACATCGACGTACTACGCAGCCTTAACGCACAGTTTGGCTCACTGGCTAAAGTTGTTTACTCAACTGCTGATGCCCTTGAGAAGCACGTTATTGATGCCGACCTAGTGATCGGTGGCGTACTTATCCCAGGTGCTGCTGCGCCTAAGCTAGTAACTGCCGAGCACATCAAAGCGATGAAGCCAGGTGCCGCTATCGTAGACGTAGCAATCGACCAAGGTGGTTGTATCGCGACTTCTAAGCCGACTACGCACGATGAGCCTACCTACATCGTTGATGACGTTGTTCACTACTGTGTTGCTAACATGCCAGGCGCTGTACCACGTACTTCTACGTTCGCGCTTAACAACGCAACATTACCTTACATCATCAAGCTAGCAAACAAGGGCTACAAGCAAGCGCTACTTGAAGACAAGCATTTCCTAGAAGGCTTGAACGTGATCAAGGGTAAGGTAACTTACAAAGAAGTAGCAGAAGCGTTCAACATGGAATATGTTGACCCACGCACTGCCGTTGAAACACTATAATTTCTAGTTAGTGTTCACAAAAAACCCGCCAATTGGCGGGTTTTTTATTTTAAATAAAGCGCTTAATAATAAAGTCGACCTTTACCCGTTTGGCCTGACCCAATATCTTTTGCACCGGCTCAGGGTAATCGCCTAGTTGCTCAAGCTCGGTGTAGCTTTGCAAGCGCGTACAATGGGCCATGATCGCCGCTTTTTCTTGTGCTACCGCATCGCTGATTTGCCCTTTTTTATCATCGATAAAAATGCCATTTTCGATGTCCAGGCCCCAGGCTCTGGGATTAAGGTTATGGCCGCTCAGCAGATGGTAGCGGTTATCAGAACAAATACCCTTGAGGTGAAACGAGTTATTATCGTGCTTCCACAAGTACACATTCAGGTTGCCGGCCTCTACATAACGCTGCTGCGTTTTTAAAAATTTAGCCAAAATGGTTTCGTATAAGTATGGCAGCGCCCCGACCTTGGAAAACTTTTCCTCGGGTGGAATATAAAAATCATTGGCGGTTTTATCGCCAACGACTATGGTGATCTGCTTACCTTGGCGTAAAAGTCGGCGCAAAGCGCGTAACAGAGGCGTCGGGAAATTAAAATAAGGGGTGTAAAGTACCAATTCCTGCTCGGTGATATCGAACAGCTGCTTTATCAGACGATTGAGCTTGTTATTTCTGCGCCCTAAGCCGATAAAGGGTCGCACCGTTAAGTCGCCCTCGTCCTCATTGTTGGCAAGCGCATAACTGGCTTTTTTGAGTGCCTTAACGAGTTGACGATGAGCGCCCTTGATATCGATAAATTTGGGTATGGGTCTGGTATCAAGACGCGGCACCGCTTCGCTGGCCAGCAAGGTGCTTTCGGTAAATTCGACAAAGGCATCGCATAGCTGAGGTTGGCGTACCAAGAAATAACGGTCGAGGCGATATTTATCGAAGTACTGCAGGTAGACATTATTAAGGCTGGCACCGCTATAAAGCAAGGTATCATCGATTACAAAACCTTTTAGGTGAAGTACACCAAATAACTCTTTGGCCTTGACTGGCACACCATAGACCTGAACATTGGATTGATGTTGTTCAAGAGCGCTCAGATACAAGGCGGCATTGCCTTCGCTGGCCGCGGCGCCAATAAGACCTCGTTGGGCACGATGAAAATCGACCAGTACCTTTACTTCTAAATCAGGGTTATTACGCGAGGCTGTGTGCAGGGCCGCTAGAATTTCACGTCCCGCTTCATCATCTTGCAGATATAACGCAGTGATGTAGATACGGCGTTTCGCATTTGCGATCAGCTCAAGTAGCTTGGTTCGATAGCTTTTTGCATCAAGTAGTATGTCTATATCTTGTTGTTCGAGGCCATAGCCTGCTTGATGTTGCCAAAAATACATAAGGCCCTTATTTTTCTGCTTCGCCGCCGGCTTGGCGCTGTTGGCGAGTTTTTATTTGCCTAGAACATAGCAAAAAAAATATCTAAGGTCATGAAATAACGTTTAGGCCGTCGCTATTTGCTGCTTAATCACACAGTACAGTTATTTTGACAGCTTAAGTATTTATGCAAATGGAAAATTCGTAATTTTATTTACATATGGATTGTTTTTCTTAGAATCACCCGCATAACCTAATTCTATAAATTAATTGAGAAGTATTATGAGCGCCAAACACTGTAAGTTACTTATCCTTGGCTCAGGCCCCGCTGGCTACACAGCCGCCGTTTACGCTGCCCGTGCAAACCTAAATCCGGTATTGGTAACCGGTATTCAACAAGGCGGTCAGTTGACCACCACGACCGAAGTTGAAAACTGGCCCGGTGATGCCCACGGTTTGACAGGCCCAGCGTTGATGGAGCGCATGAAAGAACACGCCGAGCGCTTCGAAACGGAGATCGTGTTTGACCACATCAACGAAGTAAACCTGAATGTGCGCCCGTTCGAGCTTAAAGGTGACAGTGGCACTTACACCGCCGATGCTTTGATCATCGCCACCGGTGCGTCGGCGAAATACCTAGGCTTAGAATCAGAGACTGCATTCCAGGGTCGTGGTGTGTCTGCCTGTGCAACCTGTGATGGCTTCTTCTACAAGAACCAAAAAGTAGCCGTTGTCGGTGGTGGTAATACCGCCGTTGAAGAGGCCCTTTACCTATCTAACATTGCCTCTGAAGTGCATGTGATCCACCGCCGCGACAGTTTCCGCAGTGAGAAAATCCTATCGGACCGTCTGTTAGAAAAAGCAGAAAACGGCAACGTGACTATTCACTGGAACCGCACGCTTGACGAAGTACTGGGTGACGAGATGGGTGTAACCGGCCTGCGCATGAAAGACAGCCAGTCTGATGCGACCGAGGAGCTTGATCTAGCCGGCGTATTCATCGCTATTGGTCACAAGCCAAACACCGACATGTTCCAAGGCCAATTAGAAATGAAAGACGGCTACCTAGTTGTTGAGTCAGGCCTAAACGGCAATGCTACTCAAACCAGCATTGAAGGCGTGTTTGCCGCTGGTGATGTATCGGATCACATCTACCGTCAGGCTATTACCTCAGCCGGTACAGGTTGTATGGCGGCACTTGATGCCGAACGTTACTTAGATAACCTTAAGTAAGATAAATGGGGTTTAGGGTAAAGACCTTAAACCCCAGCTTTTATGACTCAATATTTGCATTACCTTGGCAGCGTTGCCGATGGTTTCCCCGACCCCAACACCGCCCTGACCCAACCCGATGGTTTACTTGCCATAGGCGGATGTTTATCGCTTGCACGCCTGCAACAGGCCTATCAACAAGGTATTTTTCCCTGGTACAGTGAAGGTGAGCCGCTCATGTGGTGGTCGCCAAGTGAGCGCGCCATCATAGAGCTGGATGAATTTCATGTCAGTCGCAGCCTTAAAAAGGCAGCACGTCGCCTCAACACCCGAGTGACTATCAATACCTGTTTTACCGATGTCATACATGCCTGCAAGATGCAGCGCCAAGACACCGAAGGCACCTGGATCACCGATGCCATGGAGCAAGCCTATATTCACGCCCATGAAAACGGCTTGGCACACAGTGTTGAAGTATGGCAAGGCGATAGCCTGGTTGGTGGCTTGTACGGGATTATGCAGTCACGGGTTTTCTGTGGTGAGTCGATGTTCTTTCGTGTGCCGGAGTGCTCCAAGCTCGCCATGTGGGCGCTGGTTGAATTACTCAAGGCCAATAATGGCGCCTTTATCGATTGTCAGCTAATGAATCCCTACCTTGCGCAATTAGGGGCAAAGGCGCTGTCACGCCAGCAATTTTTGACTAAACTAAAGGAAAGTAACCATCAGTCGATAGACTTGTCGTTTTGGCAAGCTCGGCAGTTAGAGACTCCTTATGACGCAACACCTTCCGATTAAAATCGGCCTAAGTCAGCGTTTTCCTTGTAGCTACTTGGCCGCTCAGGAAGAGCAATTACTGGTTATACTAGACCCTATTTGTTACAGTCCAAACGGATTTGAAGCCCTATTAAAACAAGGTTTTAGACGCAGTGGCGAGCAGATTTACCGGCCTCATTGTCCCACCTGCAATGCCTGTCAGGCGGTGCGGGTGTTAGCGCCCCATTATACGCCAAGCCGCTCACAAAAACGCCTCATAGCCAAGGCCAAAGACTTCCATGTTCGCATCAGTAAACGTGAAAAAGCCGACTATTATCCTTTGTACGAACGCTACATTAATGCCCGCCATAGCGACGGCACCATGTATCCGCCGCAGCGCTCACAATTTGACAGCTTTTTGTTTTGTCACTGGATGGATATCGACTTTATTGAGCTTTGGGACAGAGACAAGCTGATCGCCGTGGCGGTGACCGATGTGATGGCCCATTCATTATCGGCCATTTATACCTTTTTCGACCCGGATTATGAGCAATTAAGCCTTGGTAGCGTGATGATTATCAAACAGATCCAATTGGCTGCGGATTGGGGCAAGCGCTACCTGTATCTTGGCTATCAAATAGACCAATGTCGCAAGATGCGATACAAGCTGCAGTACTTACCGGCACAACAACTGCGCAATAATCATTGGGAAGATGTAATTTGCCTGTAAAATCGACAAATTCAGTGCCTTGGCTTTACTTATCCGTTGCTTTTCGGCACAATCCCATGCGTTTAACTATCACAGAGGTGTTACGCTAGATATGGCGAAAGAAGACGTAATTGAAATGCAAGGTACGGTACTAGAAACCTTGCCTAATACAATGTTCCGTGTAGAGCTTGAGAATGGTCACGTGGTTGTGGCTCACATTTCCGGTAAAATGCGTAAAAACTACATTCGTATTTTAACTGGCGATAAAGTAACAGTGGAACTTACGCCTTACGATCTATCAAAAGGCCGTATCGTTTTCCGTGCTCGTTAATATGCGTGCACGCTAAGCCGATTTAGCAAAAAGCCCAGCAACTGCTGGGCTTTTTGTTATCCGATTTAACCTAACGCTACATTGTTAGGCCGGGCTTAATTGGGCCGCATAGGTGAAAGCCAAGCGATCATTGTCGGTATCGACATCCACCTGAACATCGCCACCATCGACCAGGCTGCCAAAGAGAATTTCATTGGCCAACGGCTTTTTCAATTGCTCCTGAATAACCCGGGCCATGGGACGTGCACCCATCGCCTTGTCATAGCCTTTTTCAGCCAGCCAGCGACGAGCTGCTTCACTCAACTCCAAATTGACCGACTTTTTATCAAGCTGGGCTTGCAGTTCAACCAGGAATTTATCCACCACCTGCAAGATAACGTTACTATCCAGGTGATTGAACCAGATAATGTTATCAAGACGGTTTCTAAATTCAGGTGAAAACACCTTGTTGATCTCGCTCATGGCATCAAAGGAGGAATCCTGATCGGCAAAGCCGATGCTGTTTTTCACCGTTTCCTGCACCCCGGCATTGGTGGTTAATACCAGTACCACATTACGGAAGTCGGCCTTACGGCCATTGTTATCCGTCAGTGTACCGTGATCCATCACCTGCAGCAGAATGTTGTAAATATCACTGTGCGCCTTTTCGATTTCATCGAGTAAGACCACCGCGTGAGGATGCTTGATCACCGCATCGGTCAACAAACCACCCTGCTCATACCCTACGTAGCCCGGAGGCGCGCCGATCAAACGACTGATAGCATGACGCTCCATGTATTCGGACATATCGAAGCGCAAAAACTCGATGCCCATGCATTTGGCCAGCTGCTTGGTGACCTCGGTTTTACCCACCCCGGTAGGACCGGCGAACAGGAATGAACCTACCGGTTTGTCTTCATTGGCTAACCCGGAACGGGACAAGCGAATGGCCGATGATAAGGCGTCGATAGACTGATCCTGACCAAACACCAACATCTTGAGGTTGCGGTCCAGATTCTTCAACACTTCCTTATCGGACGAAGAAACGCTCTGCTGTGGAATACGGGCAATCTTAGCGATAATTTGCTCAATATCGGCCACATTGATGGTTTTCTTACGCTTGGACACAGGCTGCAGGCGCTGATTGGCGCCTGCTTCATCGATCACGTCGATGGCCTTGTCCGGTAAATGACGCTCGTTAATATACTTGGCACTTAATTCGGCCGCCGCGCGCAGTGCTTTTTGCGTATAGCGAATGCCGTGGTGCTCTTCGTAGCGCTCTTTTAAACCGTTAAGAATTTTCGTGGTGTCATCGACACTTGGCTCATTGATGTCGATTTTCTGGAAGCGACGCACCAAGGCACGGTCTTTTTCGAAAATATTCTTAAATTCGTTATAGGTGGTCGACCCCATACAGCGTAACTGGCCACTTGATAACAAAGGTTTGATCAGGTTTGAGGCATCCATCACCCCACCCGAGGCCGCTCCGGCTCCGATAATGGTGTGAATTTCATCGATAAAGAGAATGGCTCCCTGTTGCTGTTGCAACTGTTTAAGCAGGCTCTTTAAGCGTTTTTCAAAATCACCGCGGTATTTGGTGCCGGCTAACAAGGCGCCCATATCCAGCGAGTACACCACGCCATCGGCGATGACTTCGGGTACCTCGTTATTCACGATACGATACGCAAGCCCCTCGGCAATCGCTGTTTTACCCACCCCGGCTTCACCCACCAGTAAGGGGTTATTCTTTTTACGACGACACAATACCTGGACCGTACGCTCAACTTCCTGATCGCGGCCAATAAGTGGATCAACAGACCCCCTTTGCGCCTCGACGTTGAGGTTGGTCGTATACTTATCAAGAATATTTTGCTCTTCGCTGGCGTCGCCGACCAACTCTTCGGAAATTTCCTCATGGTCGTCGATATGTTCATTCTCATCATCGGCGCGTGAAATGCCGTGGGAGATGAAGTTGACGATATCAAGACGGTTTACGTCATGCTTTTTAAGTAAATAAACGGCCTGACTTTCTTGTTCGGAGAAAATCGCCACGAGCACGTTGACGCCGGTTACTTCATTTTTACCGGACGACTGCACATGAAACACGGCGCGCTGTAAAACACGTTGAAAACCCAAAGTTGGCTGAGTCTCACGCTCTTGCTCAAGGTCAGATATAACCGGCGTGGTTTCATCGATAAATTCAGACAACTCGGTACGCAACAGCGCCAGGTCCGAACCGCAGGCGATTAAGGCCTCGTTGGCCGATGGGTTATCCAATAGCGCCAGCAATAAATGCTCGACCGTCATAAATTCATGACGACGGGTGCGGGCTTCTTTAAACGCATCGTTTAAAGTAATTTCAAGATCTTTATTTAGCATTGGCAACCCCCAAAACTGAAAAACTCGTTATTCCTGCTCACAACTACAAAGCAGCGGATGCTCATGCTCTCTGGCATAGCGATTAACCTGCTCGGTTTTGGTGTGGGCAATATCTGCAGGATAGATACCGCATACCGCTTTACCCTCATGGTGAACTTTGAGCATAACGTCTGTTGCTCTTTCGCTATCCATATTGAAAAAAGTCATTAAAACTTCGATAACAAAGTCCATTGGTGTGTAGTCGTCGTTGTTGAGTATCACCTTATATTTGCGCGGCGGCTGTAACTTTTGCTTCTGCTCGTCACGGCTGCGCTCTACAACACCAGAATCTTTCATTCCACTCATAAATAAATATAGTCTTCTCTGTAGATCTCAAGCAAACCCGAAATCAAAAATAAATAAACTGTTAAAAAAATGCACAAAAAACTTGACTGAATGGGCAAATAAACTACAGTCAGATTTGGGCTGTCTATCTATTAGCCAGTCTATCAAACTATCAGGTTTAGATTAACTAAATTAGTCAACTTATAGAAGGATGTAGAAGTATGGCTTGTGGAAAAGTCAAATGGTTCAACAATGCCAAAGGGTTCGGTTTTATCCAGGAAGTAGGCAGTGAGGAAGACATCTTTGCGCACTACTCAACCATTAAGATGGATGGATACAAAACATTAAAAGCTGGCCAGGATGTAACCTTCGAACTGCAACAAGGCCCCAAGGGTCTACACGCCACAAACATTCTACCCACTGATGGCTCCGAAGGCGTTTAGTCGGTAAATAGTGAGCGTTTTGCAGTAACAGCCTAGCTGTTCGGTCACGTCTAAGAGCGAGCTTATGCAGTAACTAGCTCGCTTTGATCCCTTCCCTATCCCCATGAATTTGCACGTCGCAACGTAAAGTTTCCGTCCATTTTGTAAACTATACTTGAAATTTTAACATTCGCCCTAACCTTAAGTTGAATGGAGCTTTTCTCTTTTGCTTGATACACTGCACCGCAGTGACAGCAAATGTCGGCTAATTTAGGTGAAATTTTTACCTAGGCCGATAATACACAACGATAAATTAGGACACAAAATGACCTCGAAAATCATTTACACCAAGACTGATGAGGCGCCAGCTCTGGCTACCTATTCTTTGCTTCCTGTAATCGAAGCAGTTTCAAACGTTGCCGGTATCGATGTAGAAACTCGCGATATCTCTCTTGCCGGCCGTATCATTGCCGTATTCCCTGAGTTTTTAAACGAAGACCAGCGTATTGGCGACGCGCTTGCCGAATTAGGCGAATTGGCTAAGACGCCAGAAGCGAACATCATCAAGCTTCCTAATATCAGTGCTTCAATCCCGCAGCTTAAAGCGGCTATTAAAGAATTACAGGCCCAGGGTTATGCGCTTCCTAACTACCCAGATGAGCCTAAAAACGAGCAAGAAGAAGACGTTAAAGCTCGTTATGACAAAATTAAAGGCAGTGCGGTAAACCCGGTTTTACGTGAAGGTAACTCAGACCGTCGCGCACCAGCATCGGTAAAAGCCTATGCCCGTAAAAACCCACATTCAATGGGTAAATGGAGCAAAGACTCTCAGTCTCGCGTCGCGTCAATGACGGACGGCGACTTCTTCGGTTCTGAAAAATCGGTGACCGTTGAAAAAGCAACCAGCGTACGTATCGAACACGTCGCAACTAACGGTGACATCACGGTATTGAAGCCGGAAGTAAAACTGTTAGATGGCGAAATCATCGACGGTTCTTGCATGAGTGCATCTAAGCTTCAAGCCTTTATCGCCGAGCAAATCGACGCTGCTAAAGCACAAGGCATCTTGTTCTCATTGCACATGAAAGCCACCATGATGAAGGTTTCTGACCCAATCATCTTCGGTCACGCGGTTAAAGTCTTCTACAAAGATGTATTCGCTAAGCACGGTGCCCTATTTGAAGAGCTAGGTGTTGATGTAAATAACGGTATCGGTGATGTATACGCTCGCATCGAAAACCTGGACGAAGCCAAGCGCAAAGAAATCGAAGCCGACATCATGGCGGTATACGAGCAGCGTCCAGCGGTTGCCATGGTAGACTCAGACCGTGGTATCACTAACCTGCACGTACCAAGCGACGTGATCATCGATGCCTCTATGCCTGCGGCCATCCGCTCTTCTGGTCAAATGTGGAATGCCGACGGTCAGCTACAAGACACGGCTTTCGTAATTCCAGATCGTTGCTACTCTGGCGTATACGATGCGACCGTTGAATTCTGTAAAGAGCATGGCGCATTCGATCCAAGCACCATGGGCAGCGTACCTAACGTGGGCCTAATGGCACAGAAAGCAGAAGAATACGGTTCACACGATAAAACGTTTGAAATCAAAAGTGCCGGTAAGGTACGTGTTGTTGATGCCAACGACAATGTGCTTATCGAGCATGACGTTGAAGCCGGTGACATCTGGCGTATGTGTCAGGTGAAAGACGCACCTATCCAAGACTGGGTTAAGCTTGCCGTTAACCGTGCCCGTGCGACAAACACACCAGCAGTATTTTGGCTAAACGAAGAGCGCGCACACGATGCCGAGCTTATCAAAAAGGTTAACGCCTATCTGCCACAGCATGACACAACAGGCCTGGAAATCCATATCCTTGACCCAATTGCAGCGACTAAGTTCTCACTTGAGCGCATCAAAGAAGGTAAGGACACAATTTCAGTAACAGGTAACGTACTGCGTGACTACCTAACTGACCTATTCCCAATTCTTGAGCTGGGTACCAGTGCGAAGATGCTATCTATCGTGCCGCTAATGAACGGTGGTGGTCTATTCGAAACTGGTGCGGGCGGTAGTGCTCCTAAGCACGTGCAACAGTTCCAAAAAGAGAACCACCTACGTTGGGATTCTTTAGGTGAATTCCTTGCTCTAGCTGCATCTTACGAGCACCTGAGCGCACGCACTAACAATGCCAAAGCGCAAGTACTTGCTGATACACTGGATCAAGCAACGGCTAAGTTCCTTGACGAGAACAAGTCACCATCACGTAAAGTGGGTGAAATTGATAACCGTGGTAGCCACTTCTACCTAACGCTGTTCTGGGCTGAAGCACTTGCGGCACAAGACCAGGATGCAGATCTTAAAGCTCGCTTTACCGAGGTAGCGGCGCTACTTCGCGAGAACGAGCAGACCATCATTAAAGAGCTAAACGACGCTCAAGGTCCAAGCATGGATATCGGCGGTTACTACCAGCCAAATGAAGAGCTTGCGTTCAAAGCTATGCGTCCAAGCAATACTTTCAATGCGATTCTTGCTAAACTAGCTTAATCGTATCGATTGCATTATCAAGGCATCCAATCGGGTGCCTTTTTTTATTTTAACTCCATGACAAAAAAGCCAAATAACACGCGCCCACGCCCCTTCGCAGGAAAACCAGCAGATAAACACCGGTTCAAGCGTAAAGCCGCCAAGCCAAGTCTGGCGCCACAGCAAGTTAAAGTGGTTTTATTCAATAAACCCTATGACGTGCTGTGCCAGTTTACCGATGATGCGAACCGTCGAACCCTCGCCGACTACATAGATATTAAAGAGGTTTATGCCGCCGGTCGGCTCGACCGCGACTCCGAGGGTCTCTTGCTACTGACCAACTGCGGCAAGTTGCAGCACCAGCTCGCCAACCCCAAAAGAAACACCTATAAAACCTACTGGGTTCAGGTAGAAGGCGCGGTCAGCGATCAGGCTGTGCAGATGTTACAACAAGGTGTCGAGCTCAATGACGGCATGACCCTGCCCGCCAAGGTGAAGATTATTGCCGAGCCACAAGGGCTTTGGCCGCGCACGCCACCGATACGCGAGCGCAAGAATATCCCCACCACCTGGTTGGAAATACAAATTCGTGAAGGCCGTAATCGCCAGGTTCGACGCATGACAGCTCATGTTGGACACCCGACGCTGCGCTTAATTCGTGCCGCCATAGGCACCTATCGCCTGGGCGATTTACAAAGTGGTGAATACCGCTTGGAGAAACAGCATGTATAGACCCAATGTCACCGTGGCCATGGTGCTAAAAAGCGGCGAGCGTTACTTGATGGTACAAGAACGCGACAAACTCAGCGGCGAAGTGGTTTTTAATCAGCCCGCCGGGCATTTAGAAGAAAATGAATCACTGCTCGATGCCTGTACCCGGGAGCTGTTTGAGGAAACCGGATTAACGGCGACGCCTTCTGGCCTGGTGGGTATATACAGTTTACAGGCAAAAAACGGCGTCCATTATCTGCGTTTTTGCTTTTACGCCGAGCTTGATAAATGCGAGAAAACTCAGCCACAGGATACCGATATTATCGCTTGCCATTGGCTCACTCAGGATGAAATTGATACCTCTCCCCTTCGTTCCGACCTAGTACGCCAGTGTATTCGTGATGCTCAATCCAAGCCGTTAATCCCGCTTAACTATTTACACTATCAAGTTGATGCATAACCAGCGCGCTTGCTACTTCAAGCCCTTGGGTAAGCGTGATATAATTCGCGCCTTTAAAGCCAAGTGATGTGAAAATTCAGTTCCTATGAGCGATAACAGCCAAATTAAAGTAATCGTCGGCATGTCCGGTGGTGTTGACTCATCCGTATCCGCTTACCTGTTAAAAGAGCAAGGCTATCAAGTCGAAGGCCTGTTTATGAAAAACTGGGAAGAAGACGACAACGATGAATATTGTGCCGCTGCAGAAGATCTGAAAGACGCACAAATGGTCTGTGAAAAGTTAGGAATCGAATTACACACGGTTAACTTTGCCGCCGAATACTGGGATAACGTGTTCGAGTACTTCCTTGCCGAATACAAGGCGGGACGTACCCCCAACCCGGATATTATGTGTAACAAGGAAATCAAATTTAAAGCCTTTTTAGAGTTTGCCGCCGAAGCCCTGGGCGCAGACTATATCGCCACCGGCCACTATGTGCGCCGTGAAGAGCGCGATGGTAAGTTTGCCATGCTCCGCGGTGAGGACGACAACAAGGATCAAAGTTACTTCCTGTACACCCTAAGCCATGAGCATATCGCCCAAACCCTGTTCCCCGTAGGCGAATTACCTAAGCCGCAGGTACGTGAAATCGCCGAGCAACAAGGCTTAGTGACCCACGATAAAAAAGACAGTACCGGTATCTGTTTTATCGGCGAGCGTAAGTTTAAAGACTTTTTACAACGCTACCTTCCAGCCCAACCCGGTGTAATCGAAGACACGGATGGTAACGAGGTGGGTGAACACGAAGGTTTGATGTATCACACCCTAGGTCAGCGTAAGGGCCTGCATATCGGCGGTCTAAAAGAAGGCTCTGGCGAGCCTTGGTATGTGGTCGACAAAGACATAGAGCGCAATGTGCTGGTTGTAGGTCAGGGTAAACACCACCCTCGCCTGTATAGCAATGGCCTTAATGCAGATCAGCTGCATTGGGTTGACCGCGTTGGTCCTAAAGGCACGGCACGCGTTACGGTGAAAACCCGTTATCGTCAGCACGACATCCCTTGTACTTTATTAGTTGGCCAAGACGGCGTTGCTCGCGTGCTCTTCGATGAGCCGCAAAAGGCGGTAACTCCGGGTCAATCAGCGGTATTTTACGACGGCGATGTCTGCCTTGGTGGCGGTATAATCGACTCGGTGATCCGCTAGTATGAACGCCAATCAAGTGATGGCCCTGGCGGCCATGTGCCAAGTAGCCCTGCAGGTGCAAAAGCTGGCCAAATACGGCCAGTCACAACAGCATGAAATTGAGCCGCTGCTCAATTCACTGCTGGCCACAGATGCGGATAATGCCGAGCAAATTTACGGTAGCAGTCGTAATCTTCATTCCGGCTATCGCGCCCTGGTTTCTCAGTTAAGCCCGGGCAGTGATAAAAACGTCGAGCTGGTCAAATACGTCGGTGGCTTAATTCAACTTGAACGCATCCTGAGCAGCAAGCCGCAAGCCCTGGCCGAGCTTGGCCGCGATATAGACCAGGTAAAAAATAAATTAAACCACTTAGACCTGCTTGATGAGTCTATTATTGCCGCCTTTGCCGATACCTATGCCCGCATCATCAGTCCGCTTGGACAGCGCATTCAGGTATTCGGTCAACCGGCACTATTAAAACAAAGCAGCATTCAAAACCGTATTCGCGCCCTGCTCTTGGCAGGCATACGCGCGGCGGTGCTATGGCGTCAGGTCGGTGGTAAACGCCGCCACTTTATATTTGCCAAACGCAAAATATTGGCCTTAGCTAAAGAACACATTTAAACCCCGGCTTGTGAGTTATTGCCTTGCAAGCAAATAAAAGATAATCGTTCAACGTAACTTAGGAGTTAATATGGAGCTTTCAGCGTTAACCGCGATCTCTCCGGTAGATGGGCGCTACGGTAGTAAGACAACTGAACTACGTAGCATTTTTAGTGAATTTGGTCTGATCAAATACCGCGTACAGGTAGAAGTACGTTGGTTACAAGCCCTCTCCGAGGCCAAGGAAATTGCAGAAGTTCCAGCGTTAAGCGCAGAAGCCAATGCCCTGCTTGATAGCATAGTTGCAAACTTTAGCGAAGCCGATGCGGCCCGCGTTAAAGAAATTGAACGCACCACCAACCACGACGTAAAAGCGGTTGAGTACCTTCTAAAAGAAAAAGTGGCCGATAACGCCGAGCTTAATGCCGTTAACGAGTTTATCCACTTCGCCTGTACCTCTGAAGATATCAATAACCTGTCACATGGCCTAATGCTAAGCGAAGCGCGCGATACCGTATTGCTTCCTTACATGGATCAGCTACTTGACGCAGTTAAAGAAAAAGCCGTTGAATACAAGTCAATCGCCATGATGACACGTACTCACGGTCAGCCTGCTTCACCTTCAACCATGGGTAAAGAGTTTGCCAACGTGTACATGCGTCTTAAGCGCCAGCGCGATCAGGTTGCTCAAGTAAGCATGCTAGGTAAAATCAACGGTGCCGTTGGTAACTATAACGCTCACCTAAGCGCCTACCCTGACTACGACTGGCACACACATGCAGAAAAGTTTGTTACCAGCCTAGGTCTGACCTTCAACCCGTTCACCACGCAAATCGAACCACACGACTACATCGCAGAGTTGTTCGATGCGGTAGCGCGTTTCAACACCATTCTTATCGACTTCGATCGTGACGTTTGGGGTTACATCGCCCTTAACCACTTTAAGCAAAAGACCATTGCCGGCGAGATCGGTTCATCAACCATGCCGCACAAGGTTAACCCGATCGACTTCGAAAACTCAGAAGGTAACCTGGGTCTGGCCAATGCGATTTTCGCTCACCTGGCGCAAAAACTACCCATCTCACGCTGGCAGCGTGACCTGACCGACTC
Source organism: Pseudoalteromonas sp. BDTF-M6 (assembly GCF_018334135.1). Classification (NCBI taxonomy): domain Bacteria; kingdom Pseudomonadati; phylum Pseudomonadota; class Gammaproteobacteria; order Alteromonadales; family Pseudoalteromonadaceae; genus Pseudoalteromonas; species Pseudoalteromonas sp. BDTF-M6. The sequence goes on along the minus strand of NZ_JAGXTQ010000001.1, from coordinate 582,944 downwards.
TACGGTTCTACGTAACCTGGGTGTTGGCATGGGTTATACCCTGATCGCTTATCAAGCCACTCTTAAAGGGATCAGCAAGCTAGAAGTTAATGCCGATCGTTTACTTGCCGAGCTAGACCAAAACTGGGAGCTACTTGCCGAGCCAATTCAAACAGTAATGCGTAAGTACGGCATCGAAAAACCGTATGAAAAACTAAAAGAGCTTACCCGTGGTAAGCGTGTTGATCAGGTGGCTATGGCCGAGTTCATCGACACTCTTGAGCTACCGCCAGAAGTTAAAGCGCAATTAAAAGAGCTAAGCCCAGCCAATTACATTGGCCGCGCCGTTGAGTTCATTGATAACCTTTAATTAGTCGCACTAGAATATGCTATAAAGCGAAAGACGTGACCAAGTGTCGCTCTTTCGCTTTTTTATTGGAGTAACCATGTACAGCCTAACAATAAACGAGCTCAGCAAGGCGCAGTTTTTAGCGCAATACTGGCAGAAACAACCCCTACTTATAAAGGGTGGCTTTAAAAACTTTGCCGATCCTATCGATGCGGAAGAACTCGCCGGTCTGGCGATGGAAGAAGGCATAGAATCGCGTATTGTCACCAATAGCGGCGGTTGGCAATGTACCAATGGCCCATTTGAAGATTTCAGTGCCTTGGGCGAAGAGCACTCTACCCTGCTAGTGCAGGCGGTCGACCATTGGCACCCCGATGCTGCCGAGCTGGTTGAGCCATTTCGCTTTATTCCGAACTGGCGTATTGATGACTTGATGGTGAGCTATTCCACCCCGGGCGGCGGTGTGGGCCCGCACATAGATCAGTATGATGTGTTCATAATTCAAGGCTCGGGTAAACGCCATTGGCGAGTCGGTCAGGTTGATAAAAGCGTACAACAATTTAGCGCCAATAAAGGGCTGCTCCAGGTTGGGCCTTTTACTGCGGTGATCGATGTCGAGTTAGAACCCGGCGACATTCTCTATATTCCACCTAATGCCCCCCATGAAGGTTACGCCATTGAACCATCGCTAAACTATTCCATTGGTTTTAGGGCGCCGAATCAAACCGACCTGCTCTCTTCTTTTGCGGATCATCTGATTGACCATGACTTAGGGCAAGCCCGGTATAGCGATGAACAGCTAACGGAGCGCGCTAGTCGCGGCGAGCTTAGCGCCGATGAAATCGCCAGCCTGCGTAAGTTAATGATTGCCGCCATTGAGGACGACAGTACCTTCCTACGCTTTATCAGTGAGAACCTCAGCGAAGCAAAACACGATAAGGATTTATTACCCCTGGATGAGCCGCTGGAAGAGAACCAAGTAATGGATTTTCTTAGCGATTATCCCGTTTTGCACAAGGCCGGAGGCCTGAGAGCCTTGTATATCGAACAGGCGGACGCCGTGATACTCGCCGTGGAAGGTCACAGCTTTTGCCTGCCAATCAAACACTTGGAAAGCATCAAGCTGCTGTGTGATGAGCAAACAACCGCCTCAGATGTGCTTGCTATGAATACAAGTTGTTTACTTTTCAGGCAGACATTGGCTACACTGATTAATGAAGGTTATTGGTTTGCAGATTAGGAGGGTTTATGCCCTATCGGATCCACCAAGTCGACTGGGGGTCTAAAGATAACCCAATACGCCAAATTCGTGAGCGAGTCTTTGTCTTCGAATTAAACATTCCCAAAAACGTGGAATTTGACGAGCGCGACACAAGTGCCCTTCACTTTGTCGCCTACGATGAACATGGCGAGCCGGTCGCTACCGCACGGCTTTGCCAGGATGGCCTGTTGGGTCGCATCGCCGTTCTGCCCGAACACCGCAATCGCGGTATCTATACCGAAATACTTAAATTTGTACTCAGCAACGCCGCCAACTGCGGCTTTGAATCTATTTGTATTAATTGCGTGTTGGACGAGGTGGAACGCTTTAAGAAGAATGGCTTTTCGCCATGTGGGTGTGTCTTTATGGAGGCTGGCATTCCAAGACAGCGCTTGGAATGCTCGGTGTCACGCTGTGACAGTAGCCCCTTTACTATGGTTCATTAGCCCATAGATCTTGTTTGTCGTACAGCTCATAGAGGCCATGTGCACGGTTAATCAAAAGCTGGGCGAAATCCTGCTGGGTCTTCTCCAATCGGGTGCTGCTAAGCAGTTGCTCGGCTTTCACCTGCCATTGCAAAGAAAAATATCGGATGGCTTCGCGCGCCGTGTTTGCTGCTGAGACTTCCACATGATCCGCTGGTAATTGACCGGTGATCACCCAATAGGTTTTACCGTTTTGTGCCTTAAACTTCCATACCGCACAGAGCGGTGCTATAAAGCGGCTGTCTTTATCTACAACGATTTTCGGCATAATGCCTTTTTTCGCTAAATGCTTCTGGGCGGTTTCAAAACAATGGCGTTGAAAGGCACGAATTTGTTGTTCTTGTTGTGCTAATTGTTCTTGTTGTTGCGACATAATACTACTTCTATTGTTGTTGCTAGGGTCACTTTACGAAGAAGCGCCCTGCCTTGCAAGCCCTAAAGGATACAAAGCAGGAGTTTAGTTTTGTTAGTGTTAATTACCCAGCACCTTGGCCGGGTCTATCTTGGCAGCCTGCCACGCCGGATAAATGGATGCTAATACAGTGATCACCAGGGTAATAGCCGAGACCAGGGTGATGTCCTGCCAGTGGATTTGTGCCGGTAAGAAATCGATAAAATAGACGCCGGCTAATTTATTCTCACCGATAAAATCGCTCCAAAGCACGAAAATATCCGTGATATTCAGGGCCAGTAAGACGCCCACCAGGGCACCAATCAAGGTGGCTATTACGGCCGAAACCACGCCTTGAAGCATAAAGGCCTGCATGATCACCAGATCGCCGGCGCCCATGGTGCGCAAGATAGCTATCGCACTTTGCTTTTCTTTAACTTCCATAAACAGCGAAGAAATAATATTAAAACTGGCTACGGCAATGATCAGAAACACGCTGAGATACACTATCGTGCGTACCATCTGAATGTCCTGATACAGACCGCCTTGCGTTCTTACCCAGCTATTTACATACACATAGTTGTCCAGGGTGCGGCCAATGCGCATGGCCTCGCTGGGGGCACTAAACACATCATCGAGCGTCACTCGCAGGCCGGTCACCTGATCATGTTCGAGCTCAAAGGGCTGTTGTAACGTGGCCAGCGGCAGAAAAATTTGCACTTTGTCCAGCGGACCCTGGCTGTGTATTAATCCGACTACCTGTACATTTAATCGTATTGGCGCGCTCAGTGCATCACTGTGATTGCTGATGTCCGTCATTAAGAGCGTGAGGTTATCACCCGTTTCAAGCCCCAGGGCATTGGCTAACTGCGCTCCCATCACCACTTCGTTGCTGGTCAGCTGCGAGAGCTTTTTACCGCGAATAAACTCATCAACGATGGACACCTTGGTTTCTAACTCCGGCACCACGCCGCGGACCTGAGCCGCTTCCAATTGACCTCGGTATTGCGCCATGGCATTAACGGCGATAAAAGGCGCCGCCGCCTTTACATTATCCTGTTGCTGTAAACGCTGTTGCTTTTGCGGCCATTGGGCAATGGGCTTATCGGCGGCCACATATTCAACATGAGGAACCAGAGCCAATAAGCGCTCCACCAATTGTTGCTGAAAGCCGTTGACAACGGACAGCGCCAATATAAGTACTGCCACACCGAGTATAATGCCAAGACTAGAGCTGCGGGCCATAAAGCCCATAAAACCGCTATGGCGCTGCGATTTACGAAAACGCTGTGCCAATAGCAGACTTAAAGACATAGCCTTCATAGGGTATCAACCTCGGTGTGCTGCGGGCTCAGTAGGCCCTCGTCCAACACCACGGTGCGCGTCAAGCGACTGGCCAGGTCTAGGTCGTGGGTTACGACCACAAAACTAGTCCCCAGGTCCTGTTGCAACTCCATAAGCAAGGCAAAGATCCGTTGGGCGTTATGTTTATCCAGGTTACCGGTTGGCTCATCGGCCAGAACCAGATCGGGCTCGCTGACCACGGCGCGGGCGATGGCGACACGCTGGCGCTCACCACCGGATAGTTTGGCCGGTTTATGGTCGGCACGATGTGACAGGCCCACCTTTTCCAGCATGACTTTCGCTTTTTGCTGAGCTTGCTTGGCATCCATCCCGGCTATCAACAAGGGCATGGCGACGTTTTCCAGCGCCGTAAACTCCATTAAAAGATGGTGAAACTGATAGATAAAGCCCAAGTGCTTATTACGAAACAGTGCCTGTTGTTTGCGGGATAATTTCGCTACCTCGGTATCACAAATAACCAGGTTACCCGAAGTGGGTTTATCCAAGGTGCCGAGAATATGTAACAAGGTACTCTTACCTGAGCCGGATGAGCCGACGATGGCCACACTTTCGCCACGTTCGACGGTTAAATCGACCCCTTTGAGCACCTCAATTTGCTCCGCCGCATCGCTGTACACTTTGGTCAGCTTGTGGCAACTAATCACTATACTACTCATACCTTAATACCTCTGCTGGGCGCACCTCGGCGGCTTTTTTCGCTGGATACAATGTGGCGACAAAACTCATGACCACGGCCCCAAGCACTATCAACGCCAAATTGCTGTAGGACACCACCACGGGCAGTTGCTGTTGACCGAATAAATGTAAACCGACTGCCGCCAACAAGGCATTGAGGTTGTACACCACAAGCACGGCTAAAATGGCGCCAATGACACTGCCGACCACGCCGTTATACAGGCCCTGGATCATAAAAATACGGGCGATTTGGTTATGATCTAACCCCAGGGTCTGCAAGATAGCGACCTCGCCTTGTTTTTCCCTGACCATCATGGTCAAGGACGATAATATATTGAATACGGCAACCAGGAAGATCAGCCCGAGTAACAGGCTCATGATGCGTTTTTCCATGGCGACCGCGGCAAAGAGACTGCCCTGGCTTTGGCGCCAGTCACTCACTCCCTGACGCTGCTCCTCACTTAAGCGCGACAACACCAACTCACTGCTAAAAGCATCGTCAAGCATGACTTCGATTGGCGCATCCTCGGTGTTTCTAACGCGCAATAAACGTTGTAATGACTCGCCGGAAGTAAACAGGGTGTGCATGTCCAGCTCAGAGCCGGTGCGGTAGATAACTGCCACGGTAAATAGTCGCTGGGCCGGAATGCGGCCCATGGGGGTATAGGTAGAGACGCTGGGTATCGTAACGCGCAGTTTATCGCCCACACCCACACCCAAAGTACGGGCCAAATAGCGACTAATAGCGATGTGATAGCGCTCATCATAAAGGCTTTGTGCCCTGCCCACCTCGATGTTATCAACCACATTATCAGGCAAGCTGGTATAAGGCGCTTGCAACAGCACGCCCTGAATATCGGCGGCGCTTTGTACTATGGCCTGAGCCTGGTGGTAACGCTTAACCGACATAACCTCCGGTTGTGCCTTTAAACCGGCAATTAACTCCTGCTGCGCCTGGGGCTCGCGCTCGGCCATGGTAAATTGCAAATGGGGGATCATCGACAGCATGGTGCGTTTTAAGTTGTTTTCAAACCCATCCATTACCGACATCACGGTAAACAAGGCGGTGATGCCGAGGGCGATGCCGGCGATAGAAAAAAACGAGACAAAGGAGACAAACGCACTGCCTTTAGATAAGCGCGAATAGCGTAGACCAATAAATAAACTGACAGGCTTATACATCAACAGCTTAACAATAAATCGAAATTGTCACGATGCTAACACAGGGACGCGGCCATGGGTATGCTCAGCGCCTCTGCTAGGCGAATTTATCGCCCCAGCCCCAGGTCATTGCTGGCACCAAGTTTAGCGCTCAGGTGCTCGGCCAGATAATCCATCAACGCCTTGGTGGCATTGGCTTGGTATAAATTTGCCGGAGTAATGGCGGAGATCGGCTCTTTTTGGATAGCAAAGCTATGCAACACTTCCTTAAGCAGACCCTGATGCAATGCCGATTGAACATAGTAATCCGGCAGCTGTACCAACCCCAAGCCACGCATAGCCGCATCGGCTAAGGCCCAGCCACTGTTGCAGCGCAACTTGGTCTTGGCAATTTTTACCTGCCTCAGCCGCGTGCCCTCTAGAAACCGCCAGGTATCGGAATGGCCCAGCAGGCACTGATGATGAGCAAGCTCACTGAGCGCATAGGGCTGGCCATATTCGTTTAAATAGTCAGGCGATGCGCACACCACTACCGCCCTTGAGGCCAGCCGCCTTGCCTTGAGGTTGGAGTCCGCCAACTCACCGATGCGAATGGCCAGGTCTATGTGTTCACCGATCAAATCCATGGTTTGGTTACTCAATACCATGGTCACGCTGACCTTGGGATAGCGAGCCATGTAGTCATGCACCAGAGGCATAATAAATTGCTCACCGAACATCACCGGCGCGGTTATCTTCAATTGGCCGCTGGGTTGGGCCTGTTGCTGTTGCAGTGCCCACTCCCCCTGCTCCAATACGCTTTGCGCTTTTTTGGCATGGTGCAATAACAACTCCCCTTGTTGCGTCAACACCACCTTACGGGTGCTGCGAACAAAGAATTGGGTGTTGTAATACTCTTCCAAGGCTCTGACGGAACGACTGATATGGGCCACCGACGTGCCAATTTGCCGTGCCGCGGCGGTAAAGGATTGGGCTTGCGCCGCAGCGATAAATTCCGGCATACCTTGCCAACGCATTATTACCTCTGTGTAAAAGTATCTTAATTCCGGTTGAAACTTACCATAATGTGTAATAATTTCACCTCATTTCATAAGAAGAGATCCATGGTTATGGCTGAATTTATTAAATCAAAAGCCGCCGTTGCTTGGGGCCCTAAGCAACCACTTAAAATTGAAGAAGTCGATGTGATGATGCCTAAGGCCGGCGAAGTGCTGGTGAAAATCCATGCCACCGGTGTGTGTCATACCGATGCCTTTACCCTTTCAGGTGAAGACCCTGAAGGCATTTTCCCGGCCATTTTGGGCCACGAAGGCGGCGGTGTGGTAGAAGCCGTGGGCGAAGGCGTAACCAGCGTGGCCGTTGGCGACCATGTTATTCCTCTTTACACCCCGGAATGCGGTGAATGTAAATTCTGTACCTCGGGTAAAACCAACCTGTGCCAAAAAATTCGCGAAACCCAGGGCAAGGGCCTGATGCCAGACGGCACCACGCGTTTTTATAAAGACGGTGAGCCTATTTATCACTACATGGGCTGCTCAACCTTCTCCGAGTACACTGTGTTACCGGAAATTTCACTTGCCAAGGTCAATAAGGATGCACCTTTGGAAGAGGTATGTCTGCTTGGATGTGGCGTCACTACCGGCATGGGTGCGGTGCTTAATACCGCCAAGGTACAACCCGGTGACAGCGTCGCCATTTTTGGTCTGGGCGGCATTGGTCTGTCGGCCATTATCGGCGCTAAAATGGCCGGCGCAGGTCGTATTATCGGTATCGATATTAATGAAAGTAAGTTTGAGCTGGCGAAAAAGCTCGGCGCCACCGACCTTATTAACTCCAACGATTATGATAAGCCAATTCAGGAAGTGATCGTTGAGATGACCGACGGCGGTGTGGACTATTCGTTCGAGTGTATCGGTAATGTCAATGTCATGCGCAGCGCTCTGGAATGTTGCCACAAGGGCTGGGGTGAGTCGGTGATCATAGGTGTTGCCGGTGCCGGTCAGGAAATCTCAACCCGTCCATTCCAATTGGTTACCGGCCGTGTATGGCGTGGTACTGCCTTTGGTGGCGTAAAAGGCCGCTCCGAGCTGCCAGAAATCGTTGAGCGTTATCTTAATAATGAGTTCGCGCTGAATGACTTTATCACTCATACCATGGCGCTTGAGGACATCAACGAAGCGTTTGAGTTGATGCACGCAGGTAAAAGTATTCGCAGCGTCATCCATTACGATAAGTAAGGGGGCAACATGAGCCTAGAGTTACTTGCCAACAACAAGGTCCACGGTGGCTGGCATAAACGCTACAGCCATAAATCGTCGGTCAATAACTGCACCATGACCTTTGCCATTTTTCTTCCGCCCGGCGTGGATGAAACAACCAAGGCACCTGTGCTGTACTGGCTGTCAGGATTAACCTGTACCGATGAAAACTTTATGCAAAAAGCAGCGGCGTTTAAAACCGCCGCCGAGCTCGGCATAATTCTTGTGGCACCGGACACCAGCCCGCGAGGCGAGGGGGTGGCCGATGATCCCGAGGGCAGTTACGACTTCGGTTTAGGCGCCGGCTTCTACGTCAATGCCACCGAGGAGCCCTATAAGCAGCACTACCAAATGTATGACTATGTTTGCTCTGAGCTGCCTGCTTTAATCGACGAGCACTTCCCCAGTAATGGCAAAAAGGCCATCAGCGGCCATTCCATGGGTGGCCATGGGGCCCTGGTACTGGGTTTACGTAACCTCGGCGAATACCGCAGTGTTAGTGCCTTTGCTCCCATTACCAACCCGCTAAATTGCCCCTGGGGTGATAAGGCCTTCAATGGTTATCTTGGTAAAGACAGGGAGAGTTGGAAAGCCTATGACAGCTGTGAGCTGCTGCGTCATACCCCGGTTGATAGCTGCCCGCCGCTGTTGGTCAGCCAAGGCATGAATGACACCTTTTTGGAAAGCCAGTTACGCCCGGAGCGTTTGGTCGCAGCGGCCGAGCAAGCCGGTGTCTCACTTTGCCTTGAGCAACACCCGGGTTACGATCACAGTTACTTCTTTATCAGTAGCTTTATCGACCAGCATCTGCGTTTTCACGCCAAATACCTAGGCTAACGAAAGCGCATTTGCAGAGTATAAAAAAGCCCCGAACATTCGGGGCTTTTTTATTTTTTTATAACCGGTTTATTTGGTCATGTCACTGTACGGATTGGCAATATCCAGACGTACCGGCTTATCAAAACCCGGGATCTGCATCTGCTCGGTGTCGAAGCTGATGGCATTTTCATCGATTAGGCCTTCGCCGAAACGATAGATCAATGAAAACTCGCCGCGCTGCGCCTGTTCAAAATAGGCTTGCTGCTGTACAGCCGTCTCTTTATAAGCCACTTCGTGAGCGGCAATGGCCGCATCGCCATGGCGGGCCGCCAACATGCGTTTCGTCACACTTGGGCTCAGCACAGGCGCGGTGGCATTATTACCGCCAAAGCCTTTAGAGTTTATAAAGGCCACGTCCTGCGGTGCACACTGATAGTGCTCCAGGCTGATATTAAGGCGCTCGCTAAATACATCGTCTGCCACCTTATCTATGGTGGTTACGCCCGGCATGATGTTGTCGCTAAACACACCCAGGGCAAAGGCAAGCTGATCGCCACTGGCCGGCGCTATGGTGTGGCCAACAAAGGCTTTTGGCGCCACAACAGGCCAATCGTTTATGCCATAGGCAGTGGCGATACGGTCGTAAATCGCCGACTCGGTCACACGGTTTTGCGGTGTGCTTGAGCCATGGGCAAGGATAAAGCTGCGCTCGCTGATGGCTTCATCGCCAACAATGGCCTGAGCAAGGGCTACCGCTTTGGCCATGGTGATATAGTTACCCGGACCCGGTGCGGTAATAGACTTCTTAAAGCCATCGGCATTTACAAACACATCCGGCACACTGCCAAGAATGTCTGCGCCCAGTTCCAATGCCAGGGCATCATCCATTAGGATGGTAACCTGAGCACCCTCACCTATGGTGAAACCACAGTTCTCGCCAAATGGACGCGAGGTACGACGGTAATCCACCTGGTCGCTGCCATCGAGCTTTTTCAGGTTTTCGTCATTGGCCAAGGCGCCCATATTGCCGAAACCTTCGATGATTTCCGGCTCGATGGCACATTCGCTTGAAGCCACGATAGCAACACGAGTACGACCAGCCTTGATGTCGTGCACGGCGGCACGCAAGTTATACAAGAAGGTGGCACAGGCACCCGAGGTGGTAAAGGTAGTACCCACGTTACCGGTCACATAGGCATTGATAAAGTCGGTGGACATGGTATTAAGGCCCAGTGCCAGTTGCTTAGTGCTCACACGGTCGCCCTGTAGACGCGCCTTAAACAGACCACCCAGACCTTCGCTGTTCACCTGACCAGCCACAGACGCACTGTAGGTACCGATTTGATCCGGCTCCACCGAGTTCATCACCTTTTGCCAATCCAAACCGCTGGCATGAATGGCATCGCTGGCGGCGAAGATGGTGGCTTGCAGGCCACGTGGCTGGTAACGGCTGTTATACATTAGCGATGGTTCAAAACCGGTAGGCAATTGACCCGCCGCTTTAATGGGGTTGTCACGGTAGCTGTCGTGCTTAATTTCAAAGTCACCACAAATCGTCACTTCAACCTGGCCTTTTTCCAGCTCGGTCACTTGCCAATTGCTTGGCAGCGGCTCAGGTAGCTGGCGTTTACGGGTAGTAAAACTAATTGGTGCGCTGGCTTGGGCAACCAATTTTTGATGTGAATGAGTGGCATCGACATCGAAGAAACGCTCTTCAATACGACGAATCAGGGTGCCGGCCAGGATCTGCTCGCCCAGTTGGGCCTCTACATTATCGGCGCTGATGGCAACGCCATCCTGGCTCACCAATTGTCCCTGCTCGTCACTTACCAGATTCATTAAACTGGCCAGGCCTAGTAGGGTTTCTTGACGCTGCGCCAATGGTAAAGCGTCGAGCACCACGCGGCGAAAACCCTGGTTAAATGAAGTGCGCCCGGCGGCATTAATACCACCCATGGCAACAATTACAGGTAATGCACTCATAACAACTCATTCTTTTACTTTGGAAATTGTCCCTAGTGTAAGTGGAACAACGCGGTCAATATGTGCTTTAATGGCCATACATTTATCAAATGCGGCCAATTTTAAATGGTCGGATCTTTTATGAAGCCTTTTAACGTCTTAATTGCCCTGTATCCACAGATGCTGGCCACCAGCTTGACCCTGCCTTTTGAGATGCTCCACGCCGGCTATGCCTTTGCGCGGCGCCATAATAAAGAAGCGCCAAAACTCTGTCTGCAGTTGATGGCACAAACCACTGAGCCGGTTCTCGCCCACAGTGGCCTGCCCTTCACCGCCAACGTCGGTTTGGATGCATTAGATAGGTGTGACTTACTTATTTTACCCAGCCTGTGGCGTAACCCGCGTCCGGTATTGAGAAAACAGGAGCGTATGATACAGGCACTGTCAAAGCTCGACCCAAAACGCTGTGCCATGATAGGCGTTGGCACCGGCAACTGCTTTCTCGCCGAGGCCAAGTTGCTCGATGGCCACCCGGCCACCACCCATTGGCATTATGCCGATCAGTTTAAACGGGATTACCCCAAGGTTGAGCTAAAGCCCGAGTACTTTATTACCCAGGCCGAAGGGCTCTACTGTGTTGCCAGCCTTAATGCCTTGGCGGATGTCATTGTGCATATCCTTGAAAACCTGTATGGCCGTGAATGTGCCCTGCATGTGCAGCGCAACTTTTCCCATGAGGTGCGCAAACCCTATGAGCAACAGCGTTATCTGGAGGGCATGAATGAGCGCCACCCCGATGAGCTTATCGCCCAGGTCCAATTTTGGCTGAAGAATAACCTCAGTGCCGAACTAAGCATCGCCGAAATAGCCAGTCAATTTGCCATTTCTCAGCGCACCCTCACTCGGCGCTTTAAGCAGGCCACCGGCCTAAGCCCCAATCAATATTGGCGCAAGCTTAAGGTACAGGCCGGGCAAGAGTTACTCGCCAATTCCAACCTCAGCATTAACGACATCGCCCTGGAATTGGGCTTTAACCACCAGGCGCTACTCAATAAGCTCTTTGCCCAGGAATTAGGGCAAAGCCCGAGTGAGTACCGTACCCTGGTGCGGAAGAAGCTTTTTAGCAGCGACAGTGATTAGGGTCTGTTGACCTTTGTTGTTTGTTTCTGCAGCAGCTTGTAGTGTATTTATACAAGGCGGCACATGTGTGGTGTAGTTATTCTACATAAACATGTAACAACACAGTAGAAATGCGCTACAAGCGCTGCCCTACGGGTTCATCTAAACGCATCCTGCTCTGTGTTACTCGCTATGTACATAGGCGAGCAAGGCCGAAGCAATGCTTCGCAGCTTAGCGAGGTGAGCGCATGGATGCGCGATGTAACCAAGCTTCATGGATGAATTTAACCACATAAATCAGTGATTATATTCATCAGAATGCGTTTAGATTGAACATAAAGTAAACCGCAAAGATAAACAGACCCTGGCCCAAGCTCTATTGCGCCTTGGTGCCAGCAAGGTATTGGGCACGGGGCACAAACTCAAGTACGGTGGCATTGATGCAATAACGCGGTTTTCCTCCCGGTCCTTCGTTAGCGAATACATGGCCGAGGTGAATACCGGAGGATTTAGAGCGAATTTCCACCCTGCGCATACCATAGCTGTTGTCCTGATGACGGGTGACCTGCCCGGCAACGGGCTTAGTAAAAGACAACCAGCCGGTGCCGGAATTAAAGCGGTCTCTGGTATCGAATAGAGGCGCCCCGGAGAGTTTGTCTATGAACACACCGTCCGGGGTGTTTTTAAAGATTTCATATTCCTTACAAAAGCGATTATCCGTGCCCTTGTTAAAAGCGACCCGATAGGCCTCGGTGTTTCCTAATTTGAACGCGCCCAATGCCTTATAAAAAAGACCTGGTTCCATATAGCCCTGATAGCCCGCCACCTCCTTGCCGTTTTCTAAAAATAGTATGGTCGGCGTCGCAAAGGTGGGCGTGGTCACCGTCAGGCCATCAAGCTGAGACGCATAGCGCATATGTACCTTGATCGAGCCTTGATAGTCATTCAGTACATCCGCCTTAAATTTTTCACAGTAAGGGCAATAGGCACGGGCATCCAGCATGACAATATGCTTACCCTTTAACAGCAGCGTATTATCGATCCGAGCTTCTTCTTGTTTTGCAAAACGAACCCCGGTTGAGTGATCCGGGCAATAGCCATTTGGGTTCTTTTGCAAATAATCCTGGTGGTATTGCTCGGCGGGATAAAACCTATCCAATGGCTTTATCACCGTGGCTATCTGGCCATAGCCTGCCTCTGTCAGTAATTTTTGATACTGATTTTTTATTGTATCGGCAATGCCCTGCTGCTCTTCATTATAGGTCAGAATGGTAGAGCGATACTGGGTTCCCCTATCATTGCCCTGGCGATTTACCTGTGTGGGGTCGTGTTGTTCAAAGTAGTACCGCAATATTTGCTCTAAGCCGACAACATTGGCATTAAAGGTGACGCGCACCACTTCTGCATAGTTGTTTTCGTCGTAACGGCGTTTTCTGGCAATGATGTTTTTATAGGTCGGTTTAAAACCGCGCCCGTCGGCATAGCCGGACTCGGCGTTGAGCACCCCTGGCATGGCTTCAAAGCGTTTTTCCACTCCCCAAAAGCACCCGGCCCCCAGAACAATTTGCGTCGTCGCATCGGTCATATTTGCCTTGTCGGCGCCGAGCACGCTGCTTGCGCCGAGCCCAAGTAGCAATGAAATTATGCATAAAAACAACTTGTTAAACATTCTAACCTCTCTAAACTAAACTATGACAGCGCACCTACATAGCCGCATAAAAATCGGCCTTACTATTTAGATGACCGTATAAACATGCAATTTATTCATTTGAGGTTATGAAAACAAAAATAAGCAAAGAACAACTCTTCACGCGTTTAGCCAACAGCGAAGATGCACGAGCCTGCAAAGGGATTGATGACGCCGCCTGCAAGGTGGTCTCGGGTAACTATGTCACCTTATTGCTCTCGCAGGTACTGAGTCAGTTTGCCGACGCCCTGCTCAACCCAAAAGTGACCCTGCCTTGGCTGTTACACGCCCTTAATGTGCCCAGTGCCTTCATTGCCTGGTTGGTGCCTATTCGTGAATCGGGCTCCTTGTTACCCCAACTTGCCATTGCCGACTATGTCCGCAGTCTGCCTATTCGCAAATGGGTGTGGGTTTTCGGTGCTTTGGTGCAAGCCCTGAGTATTTTTGCCATGGTATTAGTGGGCCTGACCCTAGATGGCAACCTTGATGGCAACCTTGATGGCAACCTAGAAGGCAACCTGGCCGGGTTTGCCATTATTGCCTTGCTCGTTATTTTTTCGCTGGCGCGCGGGTTTAATTCGGTCGCGGCAAAAGACGTACTGGGTAAAACCATTCCCAAAAAGCAAAGAGGCGGAGTCTCTGGCTATGCGGCCAGCGCTGCCGGATTTGCGACCATCACCTTTGGCCTTGGGCTTTGGTACTTTCAACGCCACGGCGATAAAGCCTCGGTATTAATTGCCCTCGGGGCAGGCGCCCTGATGTGGGTTTTAGCCGCATTGGTTTATGCAAAAATCGACGAATACCCAGGTGCAACCGAAGGTGGAAAAAATGGCTTGCTTCACGCGCTAGGTAAGTTACGCCTGCTTATCGACGATAAACCCTTTGCTCATTTTGTGCTGACTCGGGCGTTACTGCTTTGCTCGGCACTGAGTGCACCTTTTTATATCGTCCTAGCCTCAGAGCAAGGGTTTAACTTCTCCCTGCTTGCCGTGTTTTTGGCTTTATCCGGCTTTGCATCCTTGATATCCGGCCCTTTTTGGGGCCACTTAAGCGACCGCTCTTCAAAGCAGGTATTGGTTTTCGCATCCATACTGGTGAGCGTTAATGGTCTCTTGGTGTATTTGGTTGCCACCAATTTACCCTCGTTATTAGCAAGTACCTTCTTCTTACCCGGCATGTACCTAATATTGACCATTGCTCACCAAGGTGTGCGTCTGGGAAGAAAAACCTACTTGGTCGATATGGCCGACGGCAACAAACGCACCGACTATGTTGCGGTAAGCAATACGGTGATCGGGGTGTGCTTGCTGGTCTTGGGTAGCCTCGGCTTTTTGGGTAACTGGTTAAACAATGCCGAACTCATTTTGATATATAGCCTCATGGGGATCGCAGGAGCGTTGAGCGCAATTTTGTTGCCTCGACAGTGATTATCTTGCAACCTGCTAATTATTAAACCATAACTGACGCTTGCCAGGGTTTAAGGTAAGCCGTGTGAAGGACCTAAACTACCATGTCAGCAAAGCTGCCACCGCCACAATACTATCGCCTCGACGACACTTGCTTGGTCATTGATTGCCAACACATAAATCAGTTAGATCATAAACAAAAGCAGCGGCTTATTAATTATGTGGCCATGCAATGCCATGCTCGCCATGAGGTGGTAGATGCGGTGAGTGCCGATGAAAGTCTCACCTTGTACTGCGAACTTGGTACCGACTTAAGTACCTTAGAACGTCAGTGCACAGATCTGTGGTCAGGGTTTGACGACGGCCATTTGGTGTCGCGCCATCACCTTATTCCGGTGCGTTATGGTGCTGATCATGGCATTGATTTAGCGCGTGTTGCCGAGCAATGCAATTTAACCGAGCGACAGGTCATCGATGCTCATTGCGCGAGTAAGTACGACGTCGACTTTCTCGGCTTTCAGCCCGGCTTTGCCTATATCAGTGGCCTAGACTCGCGCCTGCATCTGCCACGTCTGGCTACGCCGCGCACCCTGGTTCCCAAAGGCAGCGTTGCCATTGCCGGTGATAAAACCGCCATCTACCCAGCCAACTCCCCGGGCGGCTGGCATATTATCGGCCACACCGAGCTGACCTTGTTTGACCCACTCAGTCAGCCACCGGCATTATTCGCCCCAGGCGATACCTTGAGCTTTACGGAGGCCTAAACCATGTTGACTGTAATTAAGCCCGGTCCTCAGCTAACCATTCAGGATCTTGGTCGCTTTGGCCAACGACATTTAGGCGTCTCCCAATGCGGTGCGCTCGATAGCGATGCCCTTCGGGTCGCCAATTTACTTGTAGGCAATGACGAACAAACCGCCGCCCTGGAAATCACCCTGGGCATGGCCAAACTCCGCTTTGAGCGCCCAGCCTGTTTTGCCCTCAGCGGTGCCGATATGAGCGCCAATCTAGATGGCCGGCGCATAGAGCCGGGCTGGTGTTACCAGGCCAATGCTGGACAAACGCTGACTTTTGCCTCCTCGTCCCTTAACCTGCGCTGTTATATGGCCGTTAGCGGCGGTTTTGCCTTAGAGCCGGTTTTGGGCAGTCGCAGCACGGATTGCATGGCCGGGTTTGGCGGCCTCGATGGACAAGCCCTGCAAGCGGGGCAACAACTTGCCTTCGCCACCAGCGACTTTCAGTGGCTTAATTGGGGGGCCAAGTTACCCAGGCGCCAGGGCCCAATCCATTATATTGCCGAACCCAGAGAGTTTGGCCTATCACCGCACTTGAAACTGGCGTTTAGCGAGACAAGTTGGCAGGTATCGGCGCAAAGTAACCGCATGGGGTTGCGCCTGCAGGCAGAGCCAAACAATACTGCTCTTAGCCATACGCTAAGCATTAAAAGCACCGCGGTGGCTCCAGGCAGTATACAACTGCCGCCCAGTGGCGAGCCCATTGTCTTGTTAAATGACTGCCAAACCACCGGCGGTTATCCGCTGCTGGGTCAGGTGATCGCCGCGGACTTGCCGCGCTTAGGGCAATTGAGGGGCGGCCACAGCGTCTCCTTTATGGCTGTGACACTGGCACAGGCGCGACATTTAAACCAACAACATCAGAACGAGCTGAACCGCCTGCGTCTGGCCATGCGCTATCGCCGCGAGTCTTGTTAAAACGCTCAAAAGCTGATTTGAGTTGTTCATTCTGTTTTTATGATTGTATTAATTATATAAATCCATTTTATCTATCAGCATGTCTGGCTAATAATAAACGAACTAGAACTGGAGATTTGGAAAATTAGTCATGAAAAAAACAGCCACCTTTGCAACCATGCACTTTACCATTGCCTTTGGCGTCACCTACCTATTAACCGGTAGCCTGGTGCTCGGCGGTCTGGTCGCCATTGTCGAGCCGGCGGTGAATACAGTGGCATTTTACTTCCACGAAAAGGCCTGGGGGATGATTGAGCGTAAGAACGCAATTAATGTAGAAGACACTAGTGTGATGCTTGCTTAAAGCTGCGTCTCTATGTCTAGTGAATTTAAATAAAACACTCAATCCTCAGGATTTGAAACGCAGGAAGCGTAGGTAGTAAAGCTCGGGAATAAGTGGGGGTTGTCGCTCGTGATGTTCGGTTCACTGGTGCTCACATAGCCATAACCGAGATCCACGTCGTGATAGTTAGAATCATCAGCTGTCACCGACCAGTAAGTGCCATCGGTTGGCCAACCGCGGGCGCTAAACATATTACCGTAACTGTCGTATAACCCTATTAACTCTTCTCGCGTTGGTAAGCGCCAGTTGGTTCGCCCTCCGAGACTTTGGGAATTATAGGTATTACACAGTGCCTTTGCATTATTCCAATTGAATAGGTAGAAAATGCCGGATGGTCCCCGTGTGCCATCCACAGTCCAAGTTGGGTGTGTTGGATGTGTTGGACTTCCTCCAATACTGTCTAGGTAAGCCACTGATGGTGAGTTAGTAAACAATTTTCCACTCCCCGTATCGAAGACATCAATACAGCTATTTGCGAGAGAAGCGCAATTGCTGGAGCCACTGACTGTAGTACTCAATGCAAGTGCTATTACTGCAATTAATTTGAATTTCATGTGTCTCTTAATTTAGTTAGTCCAGCACAAGGCTGTTTATTCTCTATCTAATTAAACATTGCCGCAGCCAATTCAGGCTTAACGCAGTGGTAAGCAGCGTCTATACGTGCAGCGAGTATATGCCGATTGCCTGTTCTTTATTTGGGATGTCCAATGTATTTGACACTTTCCTTAAAAGCCTTGCTCCGGCACGTTCAATTATTTTAATGCTGGCAAAATTGTTTTCTAAACACTGGAATTCAATGGTTCGTACACCCTGCTCATTCGCTAAGTAGGGGATCATCACCGCTAAGATTTGCCCAACCACCCTATTGCCTCGGGCGTTGTCGGCAAGCCAGTAACCGAGCTCACAAACCCCCTTATCACGATCAAGGGATTTAACCCCAAACACACCACTGAATTGGTTGTGAAACTGAATCGAGAACCACTGCGCCCTATCTAGGCCACTCGTTAAACGGCTTTTTATATAGGCTCGAGCACCGGAAACATCTGCAACGCTTTTTTCCCACGCCATATATTGCGCTAGGTTTGCTCTACTTAGCTCAACCGCCTCATACAGTGCCGGTGCATCTGCAACGCTTAGATGTTCAAGGTGTATATCACTGGATATCTTTAGGAACATAGAGCCTCTTTTTATGGGTAAGTCCTGGGTATAACGCCTTGCATCACCGGAAGCAAAGGGAAAAGCGACGAAGGAGCGGCGCATTTTGCTGTCCGAGTGAATGCGATTGTTATGCTTTTTTATTGATAGCATCTATAGCTTTAAGCATTGCTGAGATATCCTGCTTCATTCTTTCAGTAACCTGCAGATCGTCATAGTACTGCTTTCCATGAAAACGAATTATTACTTCTTTTGAAGAGGATATTTTGTCTACAAGCATACGGTACTCCGCTTTATCTAGATCGAGGTAGGTGTATTCCCATACTTTAGTGTAGTGATCTCTATAGAATTTAAGTGCAGGGGATTTCCAGGTAAAATCATCGGCAACAATTGTAATTCTATTGGCAAAGATCCAATCGCTTCCGTAGTAACGTATTTTTAGCAACGCGCTCGCTTTGGATTTCGTAAAACTACCTTTCAGCGAAACGTATGAATTGGAAGAGTATGGGCCAGATATATATCTAAGTGGCTCAAATTTTATGATTTTATCTACTTTATCATACTCCTTATAGAATCTTGTTACCCCATTCAGTACGTCATTTCTTTTACCTAATGGAAGGCTTTCAACATACTCTTTTAAGAATCCGTTCCAAGTGTCACCTCGTAAGAGCATGTCGTTACTTAGCTTCATCTCGCTAGGATAGTATTTGTAATTAACGTCGGTTTTTAACTCTGCCCCTTCAACCAAAGGCTCCCATTTAGGTGTAACCGAGGAAGTTTGTGCAATATTGTCTGTTGAACGCGACGAATAGGTTGGGTTAGTTGCCGAACAACCAGCCAGTATGAAAGTGATGACAATTGCGAATATTCTTTTCATTGGTACGATTCCTTTTTGAGCATAACATGTTTATAAACAGCAAATTGCACGTTTTTCTACGACAGTTTTGCTTGTTTTTTTCCTTTCTCTATTGATAACAAATTCTTGTAGCCCTTACTAGTGTGGAACTCAAAGCTGGTAGCTTAAAAGAGCAGCCCGACAAAATAGAAGCGATTGGGTCGTTTTCTTGACTATCACACAATTCAATCACCACTGTGCATATACACAGTCAATGGTTACTCAAGATGAAAACACCTTCACCCTACTTAAATTACATCTCAGATTATCTGCTGACTCGGCAGTATTTATTGAGAACAATTACGACAGAGCAATAAATTTACGAGTTATGAAGTGCGTCTTCTTACTCCCACCAATAAGCAGTTAAATAAACGCAAATACCCCCATCTATAGCCTGCGCTTATTTGGTGCAAACAAATGTCCACCAGCCAAATTGCCTCAAAGACCAGAGCGCTTAATAAGACCGCTTTTGCCATAAAATTGCGATAGCAGGTCGGATATTGACCACCAAAAACCCACCTTAGTGCATAAGGGTGAAATCGTGCACTAAATTGACGCATAAAAAATCCATCCACCTCCTTATTTCCCGTGTGACTTGGCATATTTTTTCTGCTACAACAAAAGCTCGAGATAGGAATGAGGAAAACAAATATGTGTTCAATTTTTGCGGTGCTCGATATCAAGTCCAGTATTGCGCAATTGCGCGAGCAAGCTATAGATATGTCGAAACTGTTGCGCCACCGCGGCCCGGACTGGTCCGGCGTTTATACCGGCGATAAGGCCATTTTAGTGCATGAGCGTCTGGCGATCGTTGGCGTACAAAGCGGTGCTCAGCCGTTGTTTAATAAAGCCGGCAACCATGTGTTAGCGGTCAATGGCGAAATCTATAACCATCAGCAACTCGCCGATGCCCTGAGCATAGACTACGAATTTCAAACCCAGAGCGATTGTGAGGTGATCCTCGCCCTGTATGAAGAAAAAGGCAGTGCCTTTCTCGATGAGCTCAACGGCATTTTTGCTTTTTGTCTGTACGACGAAGAAAAGGATAAGTACCTGATAGGCAGGGATCATATCGGCATTATCCCCCTTTATACCGGCCGCGACGAATACGGCAATTTCTATGTGGCCAGTGAGCTCAAGGCGCTGACGCCGATTTGTAACCACATTGAGGAGTTCCCTCCGGGTCATTTCCTCGATAGCGAGGTAGGCGAATACCAGCGCTATTATCACAGGGACTGGCAAGAATTTACGGCGGTTAAAAACAATGAGGCCAAGCCAGAAACCCTTAAACATGCCCTGGAGGCCGCTGTAAAACGCCAGCTAATGTGCGATGTGCCCTACGGGGTTTTATTGTCAGGGGGGCTGGACTCTTCGCTTATCTCCGCCATTACCCAAAAATTTGCCGCCAAGCGCATCGAGGATAACGATGCCAGTGATGCCTGGTGGCCAAAGTTGCACTCCTTTTCCATTGGCCTTGAAGGCTCGCCGGACTTAGCCGCCGCTGCCAAGGTTGCCGAACATATTGGTACCATTCACCACCCTATTCACTTCACCGTGCAGCAAGGAATTGACGCCATTAAAGAGGTCATTTACCACCTGGAGACCTATGATGTCACCACGGTGCGCGCCTCCACCCCCATGTACCTGATGGCTCGTCACATTAAGGCCATGGGCATAAAGATGGTGCTTTCCGGCGAAGGCGCCGATGAGCTCTTTGGCGGCTATCTCTATTTCCATAAGGCGCCCAATGCCGAGGAATTCCATGACGAATTAAACCGCAAGGTGGCCAAGCTGCATATGTTTGATTGCCTGCGCGCCAATAAATCCATGGCCGCCTGGGGCGTCGAGGCACGGGTGCCGTTTTTGGACAAGGAGTTTATCGACATCGCCATGCGCATTAATCCGGATGCGAAAATGTGTAAGGACGGGCGCATCGAAAAACACATTATACGTGAAGCCTTCGATGGCTATCTGCCGGATGAGGTCTTGTGGCGGCAAAAAGAGCAGTTCTCCGATGGGGTCGGCTATAACTGGATAGACTCGCTTAAAGCCTATGTGGAAGAGCAGGTATCCGACCGTGATATGCAAAACGCCCACTTTAAATTTCCTGTTAACACTCCGGATAGCAAAGAGGCGTACTTTTATCGCAATATCTTCGAGCAACACTTCCCCGGCGGCGTCGCGACCTTGTGTGTGCCCCACGGCAAGTCGGTGGCCTGCTCTACGCCACAGGCGCTGGCCTGGGATGCATCATTTCAAGCCAATGCCGACCCTTCGGGGCGCGCTGCCAACACCCACCAAGCCGCCTACACGGCCAAGGCTGCACTCAAGGAATAGCACCTACCCGGCGCAGCCTCGGCTGCGCCAACCTCATTCTTATTAATTAACGGCTCCAACAACTTGAAACATTTTGTAAACGTAAAAAGTTGCACCCGTCCCTTTGCTGCGCGACACTGCGTGGCGAAAATATAACAACTAGGATGGAACTATGCGTTTATCTCTAATTGGCGCCGCCCTATTGGCGACGGCCATCAACCCCGCGCTTGCCGACGAAGGCATGTGGCAACCGCATCAATTACCGCAACTTGAGTCGGTATTAAAGGCGAAAGGCCTGGAAATTGACCCCAAAAGCATTTCAAAACTGACCGAATTCCCTATGAATGCGGTGATCAGCCTGGGCGGCTGTACCGCGTCTTTCGTCTCTCCAAAAGGTTTGGTGGTAACCAACCACCACTGTGCCTACGGCTCAATTCAATATAATTCAACGCCTGAAAACAATATTCTACAAAACGGCTTCCTGGCCAAGACCTATGGTGAAGAGCTGCCCGCCTCACCGGGCTCGCGTGTCTATGTGACCGAAGAAGTGACCAATGTCACCGCCAAGGTCAACGCCCAGTTAAATGAGTCAATGGATGGCAACGAGCGCTACAAGGCCATTGAGCAGGCACAAAAGGCATTGGTTGCCGAGTGTGAGCAAGGCGGTGGCTACCGCTGTAATGTCTATAGCTTCCACGGCGGCTTAGAGTATTACCTGATCAAGTCCCTAGAAATTCAAGACGTACGCCTGGTTTACAACCCGGCGCAGGGCATAGGTAAATACGGCGGTGATATTGATAACTGGATGTGGCCACGTCATACCGGTGACTACTCTTTCTACCGCGCCTACGTGGGTAAAGACGGTAAACCGGCCCCATTCAGTGAAGACAATGTGCCTTTTAGTTCGGATTCCTTCCTCAAGGTCAGCGCCAAGGGCGTTAAAGAAGGTGATTTTGTGATGGTTACCGGCTACCCGGGTCGTACCAACCGCTATCGCACCAATGCCGAAGTGGAGCACCAATTTACCGAGGTCTACCCTAAAGCCAAGGCCTATCGCGAGCAGTCCATGGACATCATTAAGGCCACCGCCGCAGAAGGCTCTAAAGCCCGCATCGCCTATGAGAGCACGCTAGCCGGTCTGGCCAACTACGCGAAAAACTACGGCGGTATGGTCAACTCGTACCAAAAAACCGATATGCAAGCGCGCAAGGACAACTTGGCTACCGATCTCAGCGCCTGGATCAACGCCGATAAAGCGCGTAAAAAGCAATATGCCCACGTACTTAAAGAACTTGATAGCTTGATTGCCAAGTCACATGCCACCAGCGAGCTAGACCTAATTTTAGGTTACATGGGTCGCAGCGCCATGATGTCCACCGCAACTCGCCTATATCGCCTGGCGAATGAGCAACAGTTGCCGGATGCTCAGCGTGAGCCTGGCTATCAAGAACGTGATATGACCCGTTTCAAAGCCGGTATGACCAGCTTGTCTCGCCGTTATGACGATGCCGTCGATAAAGCGTTATTTGCGCACTTTGTTGATCTATATGCTCAACTTGAACCCAAAGCACGTATTAGCTCGCTTGATAAGGCCCTTGGCCTGGATAAAGGATACGACCAGGATGCCATGCTGACACGCCTGGCTAAGATGTACGAGCAAACGGCGCTCAATGAAGAGCAAGTGCGTCTGGAGTGGATGGATAAGTCGGTAGCCAATTTCAAACAAAGCGACGACCCCTTCATCGCCTTGGCCGTTGCAACATACGACGACTTCCAAGCCCGTGAACAAGAAAAGAAAATGCTCAGTGGTGAGTTAAACCGTGTTCGTCCTCAGTACATGGCCGCCATCATTGCCTACAACCAGGAGCAAGGTCTGCCGGTATACGCCGATGCCAATAGCACCTTACGTGTAACCTATGGCACGGTTAAAGGCTATAGCCCGCGCGATGCCTTGACCTATACGCCGTTTACCCGCCTGGAAGGGATCACCGAGAAATACACGGGTATAGCGCCTTTCGATGCACCACAAGCGCAAATGCAGCAAATTGCCGCGAAAAACTACGGCGAATACGAAATGGCCAGTCTGGGCTCGGTGCCGGTTAACTTCTTAAGTACCGTGGATACTACGGGCGGTAACTCGGGCTCACCCACACTTAATGGCAATGCCGAGCTGGTAGGTTTGTTGTTCGACGGTGTAAGCGAAAGCATCATCGGTGACTGGGACTATGATGCCAACTTAAACCGTTCTATTCATGTCGATAGCCGTTATATGTTATGGGTCATGCGCCACGTCGATAAGGCCGATAACCTGCTTGAAGAAATGGTGATAGTGAAATAAAACTAATTCCACCGCGAATTATTCCATATAAATCAAAGCGCCGTTCGGCGCTTTTTTTTTATGCATTAAAAACATAAAAAGCCCTAATTTATGGCATTTATCGCGCTGACAATTTACATTTATATTTTAACCCCTAAACTATTGTACATATGAAGGGGTCTAATTTAGTTAGTCTACAAATCATTGATTTACGTGGACTCACTCAACTAGGCCTTAGCTCTAATGGTTTTAACAACTAGAGGTAGGCATGAGTGAATATCATGACAAATACAGTATAGAGAATACCGATTACACCGTCGGCCAGGATAATGTACAAAAGTGGGGGTTTGATGTTCATAATCCCGTCTTTGGCATTAGCGCAGGCCTTATCATCATCTTTTTGGTAGCTATTCTGGTTACCGATCCTGCCACCGCTAAAAAGGCCCTGGATGGCATAAAATGGGACATCATAGGTAATTTCGATGTGTTATTTATGTGGGCAGCCAACCTCTTTGTGCTCTTTTGTCTGGCATTAATCGTCTCCCCCTACGGTAAAATCAAACTCGGCGGCGACTCGGCAACCCCCTCACACTCACGTATTTCCTGGCTGGCCATGCTGTTTGCAGCGGGCATGGGCATAGGCTTAATGTTCTGGGGCGTGGCTGAGCCGGTGGCCTATTTCACTGGTTGGTATGAAACGCCACTGGGGGTTGAAGCCAAGACCGCAGAGGCGGCTAAAACCGCCATGGGCGCCACCATGTTCCACTGGGGCCTGCACCCTTGGGCCATCTATGCGGTGGTGGCTCTGTCACTGGCCTTTTTCTCCTATAACAAAGGCTTGCCGCTGTCGATCCGCTCTATTTTCTACCCTATCCTGGGCGATCGCGCCTGGGGCTGGCCGGGCCATGTCATTGACATACTTGCCGTGCTGGCAACGCTATTTGGTTTAGCAACGTCTTTGGGCTTAGGTGCGCAGCAAGCCTCGGCGGGCTTTAATCATGTCTTTGGGACAGACGGCGGCGTCGGCCTGCAAATCGGTGTGATTATTGGTGTGACCCTGTTGGCTATTATCTCTGTTGTGCGCGGCATCGAAGGCGGGGTTAAGGTGCTAAGTAACATCAATATGATACTCGCCTTTGCGCTGCTTTTGTTCGTTGCTCTTGTTGGCTTTGCCGCAGCCATGGGCAATTTACCCAACACCTTTCTTGGCTATGTTGAAAATATTATCCCGCTGAGTAACCCCCATGGCCGTGAAGACGAAACCTGGATGCATGGTTGGACCGTATTCTATTGGGCCTGGTGGATTTCCTGGTCTCCTTTTGTGGGCATGTTTATCGCCCGGGTTTCTAAGGGCCGCACCATTCGTGAGTTTCTCATTGCCGTGTTGCTTATCCCAACCCTGGTGACCGCGCTATGGATGTCAATTTATGGTGGCATCGCCATAGATCAAGTGGCCTCGGGTGTGGGCTCGTTAGGCGAAAAAGGCCTCACCGAAGTGCCGCTCGCCATGTTCCAGATGTTTGAGCAGTTGCCTATGACCAAGGTACTCTCGTTTATTGCTATTGTGCTGGTACTGGTGTTCTTTATCACCTCGTCGGACTCGGGCTCCTTGGTTATCGACTCGATCACCGCCGGCGGTAAGGTTGATGCGCCGGTACCACAGCGTGTGTTTTGGGCTTCCATCGAAGGCGCGATTGCCGCGGCCCTACTGTGGATTGGTGGCAAAGAAGCCATGGAAGCGCTGCAGGCCGGCGCCGTTTCGACCGGCCTGCCTTTCACCATAGTGCTGTTGCTAATGTGTGTGAGCTTGATTTTAGGCCTGCGCACCGAGCCCAGAAGCTCATAGCGCACGCTCGACTAAAACAAAACGCCGCATCTGCGGCGTTTTTTTATCGCTTAAGATAACGCGCGTATCACATCCACAACTGATTAAGGGGCGTGTCACAGCGATAGTGATAACGCAGCTGTGCCTGCAACAACTCGGCGGTGGCTAAGGCATCGGTCATGGCGTTATGGACGCCATAAGGCGGCAGATTATAGCGGGTACGGCAGTCTGCTAAGCGCAAAGAGCCGATTTTCTCACCCAGTAAACGACCGATAAAACCACGACGCGCCAACAGCGCTTGGCGCTCAACGGCCATGGTATCAATGAGCGCAAACTCAATGCCCTCGTTAATGCGCCGAAACAGGCTATTGGCTAAGAATGGCCGCTCTATGGCGTGGTAATGCACCACTACCACCCGCTTTTCGAGTGCTTCTAACAAGGGCGCCAATACCGACATCAAATCCGGCGCGTCTTCGACTTCAGAGTGGGTAATGCCATGAATAACAATGGATTGCTCGGCCAAATTACGCTTGGGTTG
This sequence comes from Pseudoalteromonas sp. BDTF-M6, assembly GCF_018334135.1. Classification (NCBI taxonomy): domain Bacteria; kingdom Pseudomonadati; phylum Pseudomonadota; class Gammaproteobacteria; order Alteromonadales; family Pseudoalteromonadaceae; genus Pseudoalteromonas; species Pseudoalteromonas sp. BDTF-M6. Next base: position 556,887 of record NZ_JAGXTQ010000001.1, on the reverse strand, counting down.
CACCAACCAATGACGCGCCTGGCGACAATATATGCGTTGCCAGGTAAAGGGCACCAGGCCAATGCTGACAATTTCATCACCCGCGCTATCGAGCCCGGTGGTTTCAAAGTCCATGGCAACAAACTCGGTTTCGCCCAGCGTTTGCTCACCACTCGCTATGCCGGCCTGATAAAAACGTTGCAACTCGGGATAGCACGTCTGAAGCGCCAACTGCCGGTATCGTGCCGGCCAGTCGATGAGCACATTAGATAACACTAGTTCAGCCCATTGCCGCTTTGATAACGGAATTTAAGAAAGCTCTGTGCTTTTTCTAATATGGCAAAGGCTTCTTTCAAATTGCGCTGCTCAAACGGTGATAACAGATTCGGATCCAGGTTGTTATCTGGGTTTTCACCCTGCTCAATTTGCCAGGCCTGATGGCGAATGCGCATCATGGCAATGTACTCTAGGGCGTCGCGAAGGTCCTGGGCCTTCCCCGGTGGCAACAGCTTGGCGTCAATAATGTCTTCCAGGCGCTCAAATGAATTCTGCTTACGTGAACCTACCGCCAGCGCGTGCACACGAATAACATCGGACAAGGGTGCCGTGCCGCGGCGTTTGAGGTTCATGGAATGCTTGTGTTCACCGTCGTGTTCCAACACAAAGCCCTTAAAAAAGCCCAGCGGCGGCGTACGGTTGCGGGCATTGGCCGCCAGGTTTGCCAGGAAGCGACGGTTCGCCCTGCCTTCTTTGGCGATATAGGACTTAAGTTCATCCGCCCACTTGGTTTTACCCCACACGCCGTCCAAATCGAAAAAGATAGAACTGTGCAGTAGCGCCTGTGGTTTGGGCTCGGCTATCCAGGAAGCGAATTGCTCTCGCCATTGGCTGCGGGTGAGGCGCCACTTTTTAAAAGACGCCATGATCTCGCCATCGCAATAGGTATAACCACAAGCCGCCAGGCCGTCGCAAACAAAATCCGATAAGGCCTGGAAATAAGCATCATGTTTTTGCTCATCAAACGCATCGTCGAGAATGATGGCATTATCCTGATCGGTAACAATTAGCTGCTCATCCCGCGCCATGGAGCCCAGGGCTATAAAACAATATGGCACAGGGGGGGCGCCAAACTTTTCTTCGGCCAGGGCCAGCAGGCGCTGCTTAAAGGTACGCCCTATCACCGCCATGGCGGTGCCTATCATATGGGAATTGGCATCCTCGTTGACCATGCGCACAAAGACATTGGGCAATTGCTGGGCAAAATGGGTTAGGTCTTCCACCGTTTGTTGGGCGAGAATGCCACGCACCAACAGCAAGCTGCTTTGCGATTCGTAACGAAGGATATCGGATAAGGAGATCACGCCGATGGGCTTGCGCTTTTGCAAAATAGGCAAGTGATGAACATTGTCCCTGAGCATCGCCAGTACCGCTTCAAACACATAGGCGTTGGCATCGAGTAAGGTTAGATTACTGGACATCACTTCATGGGCCGGGGTATCCAAACTTTTGCCCAGGGCCACCACCTGAGAGCGAATATCCCGGTCGGTAATGATCCCCACCACCTGGCCATCGTCTTCTTCCGGGTCGTCGCTGATGGGCTTATTGGGGTCGGTTACCAGCACACTGGAGATATGCTCGCCGCTCATCAGCAAGGCCACTTCCTGAATGCTACTGTCCACCGCCACGGTCACCACATCACGATGTAGCAGCGCCTTTACCTTAGCCGTGGTTAAATCATTGCTGTCGGCCTGCTCAACGATGGCCTGGTGCAAACGTACATTGCCATCGGCCTCAAAATAATCGGCAAACACCTCAAATTTATCGCAATACTCGGTAAAGAGATCGACATCGATGCAATACACCAGGGTGTCTTCCATGGCGGTCACCGGAAAGCGTACCTTACGATTCATCAGCAGACCCATTTGCCCGAAAATACCGCCACTGTCCATGCGGTTGTAGAGCTCGCCGCTGCGGCGATAAGACTCCACCGCACCGGAGCGGATCACATAAAGGTCGGCAATGTCGTCGCCATAATGGAGAATATCCGTACCGGCACGAAAGTAAGCAACTTCCACTTCCTGGGCAAGGTGGGCTAAGGCGTCTTCGGGGAGCTCGTCAAAGGGCGAGTGACTACTGAGAAACTGGGCTATTTCTAGCTGTTCAGCTTGCATGGTGCGACCTCAAAACTGGTGCTAATAGGCTGAAGCTTAATATAAATGGCCATAAAAAAAAATGTCCGCGGGAAATCGCGGACATTTTCTTCACGAGGCTTGTTCAAGCTCCGCGGCCAATTGTTTACTCTCATCGGCCCTGGGCTTGGTAAAGCGTGCCAGTCCCAAATACACCACCGGCGTGAGGAACAAGGTAAAGAGAACGGCCAGAGCCAAGCCTCCAAAGACCACCCAGCCAATGGCATTACGAGCCTCGGCACCGGCGCCACTAGAGAGAATTAAGGGTAAGGCACCCAGCAAGGTGGATACCAGGGTCATGGTGATTGGGCGCAGACGCACCAAGGCCGCACGCTCAACCGCTTCACGCACCTGATAGCCCTTATCCCGTAATTGGTCGGCAAACTCCACCAGCAAAATGGCGTTTTTAGCAATTAAGCCTATTAACATCACCAAACCAATTTGCGAGAAAATATTGAGCGAGGTTCCGGTGAGATACAAGGCCAAAATAGCCGAACTTATGCCAAAGGGTACGGTGATCATCACCACCACGGCGCTGTTGACGCTTTCAAATTGCGCCGCCAACACCAGAAGCACGATGACAAACGCCAGCACGTAGGTCAACAGCACCTCATTGGCGGTTTCCTCAAAGGTCAATGCCTCTCCCTTAAATGCCAATGTGACACTGCTTGGCAAGGTGTTTTCACCTATGTCGCGCAGCTCGCTGACCAGCTCAGCCATGGCCATCTTTTCAGGCAATTGCATATCCACTTCAATGGCGCGACGCTGCGCATGGCGCTCAAGTTCTGCCGCCACACCCTCTTCGCTTATGGTGGCCACCGAGCTCAGCGGTACCAATTGACCATTGCTGCCACCCACATACAAGTTAGCGAGATCGCTGGGCGAATTTATGGTGCGATTTTGCGCCTGCAACATAATGGGAATGGATTGGTCGCCAACGTTTAAATCGGCCACGTCATCACCATTGATAGCGGCGCGCAGGGTCACGGCAATATCGCTCAGCTCCACACCCAGCTCCTGGGCACGGCGACGGTCGATATTAACCCGCAATTGCGGTTGTGAGGGCTGATAGGAAATACGCACCGGCGCGACATCTGGAATGGCCTGCTCGACGGCCTTGGCATAATCCTGTGCCGCGGCGTAAATATCGTTGTAGTCCTGACCCAATAATGCCAGTTCAACACCGCCGCCCTGTCCACGCAGGTTAAGGCTGTTGGAGCCAAAGGCGCGCGCCGGAGCACCGGGAATATCCCCCAGCGGAGCGCGCAATTTCGCAATGATCTCTTGCTGGCTAAAGTGGCGTTCATCCCAATGCTTTAACGGCACCGTAATAAAGGTGATATTTGGATCCCATTGACCGACCACGGTATAAATAGACTCGATTTCCCCGCTTTGAACATACGGCAATAACACGTCTTCCATCTGCTTGGCTTGACGGTCCATAAAGTTTAAACCGACACCATCAGGGCCGCGGGCAAAAATACGGATCTTGCCCCTGTCCTCCGATGGCAAGAGTTCATTTTCAAGCTGTAGGTATAAGGCAGCGGAACTGGCGGCAACCAGCAGGGAAATGACAAAGGTAACCCAGGCGTGGTCGAGGACCTTGTGAATACACCACTGGTAACTTTGCGCCAAGGCCTGACCAAATCTAGCAAAAGGGTGACGACCACCGGACTTCAACTTTAATTTTGAGGTCAAGGCCGGCACTAACGACAAGGCGACAAAGCTGGAAATGATCACCGCACCGGCGAGCACGCCACCAAATTCCCGGAATAGGCGTCCGGCGGTGGAAGGCAAAAAGGCGATGGGCACGAACACCGCAGCGAGTACGGCGGTGGTCGCTACCACGGCAAAGAAGACCTCACGGGTACCGATAACGGCGGCGGCACGGCGCCCTAATCCCATGCTGCGCTGACGCTGAATGTTCTCACTCACCACGATGGCATCATCGACGATTAAGCCGGTCGCCAATACCAGCGCCAACAGGGTCAGAATATTGATGGAAAAGCCAAGGGCCCAGATAAGCGCCAAGGATCCCACCAAGGCCACGGGAATGGCAAAAGCTGGCACCAAGGTTGCGCGCCAGGAGCCGATAAACACCCAGAGGGTGATCACCACCAGCACTATGGTCAGTACCAGAGAGTTCAATACTTCATCCACTGAGCTGCGAATAAACTGGGCATCGTCCGATGTCAGCGTAAATTCCATTTGCGGGAATCGCTCACGCATGCGCTCCAATAACAGCAGCACTTCATCGGAAATTTCTATGGTATTGGACTGGGCTTGGCGAATGACTTCCATGCCGATCACCGGCTTACCGTCTAAACGCACCATGGAGCGCGGATCGGCGGGGCCAAAATACACCGCAGCGATATCGGCAATGCGGGTGTCACCGCGCACTATGATGTCCCCCACCTGCTCGGCACTAACGGAGGTAGCATCGGCACGCACGATGAGTTGTTGGTCATCGGATTTTAAGCTGCCCGCCGGCACATCGAACGGAGCCTGGCGCAGCGCTGCGGCGACATCGGGCACGGTGAGGTTAAAACTGCTGAGTTTTAAGGGGTCGATACGAACCCGCATCACCCGCTCTCGGTCGCCATTAAGACGCACATCGGCAACCCCTGGGATGGTCAAAAATTGCGGGGCCAGGTCGGTTTCAACCCGCTCGGTGAGTGCTTCTAAAGACAAGCTTTCACTGCTTACGGTCAGCGACACCACGGCTTCGGCATCATTATCAGCCTTAATAATGGATACCCGCTCCACCTCTTCAGGAAGCTCCCGTTGCACCCGGGAGACGGACTCGCGAGTTTCATTGGCGGCATCATCCAGGTTCACACCCGGGCGAAACTCGACTACGATACGGGCGCTGCCTTCTTCACTTTGCGCACGAATGGATTTCACGCCGCTGACCCGGGCCACTGCTCCTTCGAGCTTGCTGGTGACCTCTGTGTCTACGGTTTCCGGCGAGCCTCCGGGGAATGATGCCGACACTGTGATGCGTGGTCTGTCAACATCCGGTAACTCCCTTACTTCTACGCCGGCGATGGCGGCGATACCGGCAATGATAATCAAGAGGTTGAGCACCACTATCAGCACCGGACGACGAATCGCCATCGATGGCAAATCTTGAATTTGCGTATTCATTTGCTCGCTCATGGCTTAGTTCCTATCCGCCAGTTGAGTTTGCTCGAAGCGCACGCTCTGGTTTGGACGCAGTCGCTGGACCCCCTCGACAATCAGCAATTCGCCTTCGTCTAGGGCACCGCTCACCAATAAACGGCCAGACAGTCGTTGCGCAATTTTTACATCAACCCGGGTGGCGACATTATCTACACTTTTCCAAACATAGGGACCGGTCGCCCCCCATAGCAAGGCCGCTTCGGGCACTACCGCATAGGCCTCACCCTGCATGCTTAATTGCACACGAAAACTCATACCGGGAATATACTGGGCACCTGGGTTGGCAATTTCGGCCTTCACTCTCAGGGTGCGCGAGTCGGTATCGATACGCGAGTCCAATTGCGCGATTTTCGCCTTGATGGCCTGTTGCTGTTGCCATGGTTGCACGCTGACTTCGGCGCCGGCTCTGAGCATGGTTAAAGCCGCCTCGGGCGCATTGAAATTGATGTAAAGAGAAGTGATGTCATCGATGCTAGCAATGGCGGTTTGTGCACTGATACGGTCACCGACTTCAACATCGGTGAGCCCCATCACGCCGGCGAATGGCGCTCTCACCTGACGGTCTTCAAGCTCGGCGCTGGCCTTAGTCAGTGCCACCTTGGCAAGATCCCGTGTCGTTAACGCATCATCGCGCTCGCTTTTGGGGATCGCGCCCTTGGCGAAGCTGTTTTGTAGGCGCTCCAAGGTCCGCTCGGCATCGGCTAAACGAATTTTAGCTTCTTCCAGCGCCGCCCGTTGCAAACGAGAATCCAGCTCAAGCAATAACGCGCCTGCCTGCACCTGCTGCCCGGGCGTAAAGTGAACCGCTGTGACTCTGTCACCCACGGCCGGGTACAGCACCACCGAATGAATCGCTTCGGCACTGCCTACCGCTTGAACCTGTTGTTGTGAGCGTTCTAAGCTTACACTTTCGACCACGACCTTAGTGGCCTTAGCGAACGCTGGCATAGTGATTATTAAACTACAAATAATTGCACTGAAAAGCTGTCGCAACCTGAACCTTCCTTCTTGTTATATCCCGACCCGCGTCGGCTATTAAGGGGTAAATATCCTGTTGCGTCAGTGTAACAGTTTGTCGCTTTGAGACTCGCCCTCGCTTCGGTCAATGCCCGATATCGCGCGACTAATTACATTAACGCATTACAGATACGTACTAATTAATAGCATTAGATCACAAATCATCGGCCTTGAAAGCCGGTTTTACATATCTTTACTTTCGCTGAACAGCGCTCGCGCACTTGAGAGGAGATGTGTATTTTCAAAGATGATGGGCAAAAGAATAGTAAAAAAGGGGTCATACCCCCCTCTATCTAGTTATTACATTTTTTTGGTCAGTAACACCCCATCGACCACCATCTGCCATTGACCGTTGACTTGATGCGGCGCCTGAGAAACCTCAAAGCGGGTATTAAAAAAGCCAATTCCGACAACAAAGTCATCGCCTTCAAACTTTTGTAAAGGCGCATTAATGGAAGTTGACGTATTTCCTTCTTCCCTCTCATAAGTAAAGCTGCCGTCAGGGTGTATGGTTAGCTCCATGTTCCCTCCTCGCCAATAACCTATATAGTCGGCCTTTTCTCTGGGGATGGGCTTTGAGCAAGCACACAAGACAAATACCAAGCTGACAATAAGTAATGCATTTTTCATGATCTGACGTCCCTTTTCATTATTTTATTCCCGTTAGAAAGCCAATTGCGCTTTCACTGCTACGGGAGTTATTGTTCCTATATTCCTGACTTTAGGGTTTAGGCGTAAAAAAAGGAAGTCATACCGACTTCCTTTATAAAGATTCACAGGCGGCTACTATTTATTCGCGGCGCGCTGTTGCTCTTTAAGCTGCTGCTTAAGCTCTTTGCGCTTATGCAGCATTTCCTGTGCTTCGTGACCGATATGGCCTTCGCCGCGTTCTTTGGCCAGCTCGATTTGCTTTTGACGCTCGGCAAAACGGGCACGCTGCTCATCACTGACATTTTCGTGGCAGTGGTGGCAAGAAACACCCTGCATATATTCCGGCTTTTGCTTATCATCTTCGGTAATCGGCATGCGACAGGCATGACATTGGTCGTACTGGCCTTTGTTCAGGTCGTGATCAACGGCAACACGGTTATCGAATACAAAACACTCACCCTGCCACATGGTTTCTTCTTTGGGCACTTCTTCTAAATACTTTAGGATACCGCCTTCAAGGTGATACACCTCTTCAAAACCCTGCTCTTTCATGTAGGCGGTTGACTTTTCACAGCGGATACCGCCGGTACAGAACATGGCGACCTTTTTATGCTTTTTGGGGTCAAGGTTTTGCTCGGCCCAGGCTGGAAACTCGCGGAAGGTCTTGGTTTTTGGATCCACGGCGTTTTCAAAGGTACCGATTTCGATTTCATAATCGTTACGGGTATCAACCAGAACTACGTCTGGGTCGCTGATCAAGGCGTTCCAATCTTTAGGCTTAACATAGGTGCCCACGACTTCACGCGGGTCAATGCCCTCAACGCCCATGGTAACGATTTCTTTTTTCAGCTTAACCTTTGTGCGGTAGAACGGACATTCGTCATCGAATGACTCTTTCGTTACTATGTTATCCAGGTTGGGCTGCTTATCTAACCAGGCTAGCAAGGCATCGATGCCTTCGCGCTTACCGGCGACCGTACCGTTAATACCTTCATTGGCAAGCAACAAGGTACCGCGTACATCATTGGCCAGCATAACATCTAATAGGGGTTGACGAATTTGTTCAAAATTAGGAAGCGCTACAAATTTATACAGCGCACACACGACGTATTGTTGTGACATGAAGACACCTTTTCTCTGCTTTAAACTCTACCGAATCGTAAATCCGGCGCATTAAGGACGCGTATTTTACTCATAATGGCTCAAAACGCAAAATAAGCTGCCAGCCAAGGGATGCAATACGTTATAATAGCGCTGTATTAACTGTATTTATTTGTTGGAGAGTGAATTTGCAATTCAGTGATTTGGGTATCGATACACGCCTGTGTGCACAGATCATGCACCAGGGCATTACCACCCCTACCGATATTCAAGCCCAGGCGATCCCATTGGCATTAGCCGGGCACGATTTATTTGCGCAATCAAAAACGGGGTCCGGTAAGACCTTGGCGTTTTTGTTGCCTGCGGTACAAAGGGTGATGAAGCAAAAGGCCTTATCGAAGCGCGACCCTCGGGTGTTGATCGTTACTCCTACCCGTGAACTTGCGACCCAAGTCTATACCCAACTGCGTTTGCTGATTGCCGGCACCGCCCTGAGCGCCGTAAAAGTGCTCGGCGGTGAGAATTATAACGATCAGGTAAAAGCACTGCGCAAAGACCCGCATTTTGTTGTTGGCACCCCGGGACGTATTGCCGATCACCTCGAAGACCGCTCTTTGCACTTGGCCGGTCTGGAAATGCTGATTTTCGATGAAGCTGACCGTATTCTTGATTTAGGCTTTAGTGAGCAAGTCGAACTTATCAATAAAAGCGCCGACCACAGATTGCGCCAAAGTCTGTTATTTTCGGCCACTCTTGAGCATGCCCAAGTAGGCGCCCTATCGCGTAATTTATTGAAAAACCCCAAAGGGGTAAGCATTAGCGCCGCCACCGACGAGCATGGGGATATTGCCCAACGTCTCTACTTAGCCGATCACTTAGACCATAAAGAAGCGCTACTTGACCATCTCCTCGCTAACGAAGAAGGCTTAGGTCAGTGCATTATCTTTACCGCCACCCGCGAGGACACTCAACGCCTGTGCGACAAAATCAGCAAGCAGGGTTTTAAGGCCGTGGCGCTTGAGGGCACCCTGGCACAAAATAAGCGCCTTGATATCATGGACAGCTTCAGCCGCGGCTTATATCAGGTGCTTATCACCACGGATGTCGCCTCTCGAGGTCTAGACCTTTTGAATGTGACCCATGTGATTAACTTCGACTTGCCGAAAAATGCCGAGGAGTACATCCACCGCATCGGTCGTACCGGCCGTGCCGGTTTCAAGGGCTTTGCAATTTCCCTTGTGGGTCCCAAGGACTGGCAAAGCTATTTAGCCATTAATCAGTTTATGCGTCGCCCGCTCCCCTTTAGTGAAATTGACGGCTTGGTAGGCAAATTTAAAGGCTTTACCCAGCCTAAGCCGAAGACCAACAAAGCTAAAAAAGCAGATAAAGTCACCTCTCAGGGTGGCAAGCCTGCCAGAGCGAAGCCGCGTAAAGCCGGCGCAGGAAAGCCAAGAAAACCTCTCGCGGCTCCCTTTGACCCCAACGCCATGGGTTCACTGAAACGCAAGCCAAAACCGATGCAGGATGAGGAAGAATAATGAGTAGCTTAGGACAATGGCAAACTCTGTTTGTTGATGAAGTGGCCGGCGAAGGCCTGTATTTACATAGCCCAGACCTTGGCGAAGTATTCCTACCCGCCGAGCAGGCTCCGGATGACGTTGAGCGCGGTGATAGCCTGAGCGTTTTTGTCTACCTGGATAACATGGGGCATCCAACGGCAACCCGCACGAAACCAAGCGCTCAGGTTGGTGACTTTGCCCTGCTCCAGGTCAAACAGGTGAATAAAATTGGTGCCTTTTTGGATTGGGGTCTGGAAAAAGATCTCTTGGTGCCCTTTAACGAACAAAAGCCGCGTATGCAACCCGAGCGCAGTTACCTGGTAAAGCTTTACTTGGATAATGCTTCAAAACGTATTTGTGCCTCGAGTAATCTCAATAAATTTGTTGGCCGTACCCAACCGGATTATAAAAACGGCGACCTGGTCGATATTATCGTCGCGGGAAAAACCGACCTTGGCTTTAAGGTCATTGTCGATGAACTGCACTGGGGTCTTATTTTCCATAACCGTGTACACCGCAGCCTGTTTGTGGGCCAGCGCCTAAAGGCTTACGTGCAGCAGTGCCGCGAAGACGGCAAACTGGATATCGTACTTGAAGCGCCGGGGATGGCGAAGATTGATCCACTGAAACAACAGATCCTCGATGAACTCAATGCCCGAGGCGGCCTGCTACCGCTTGGCGATAAATCGGCGCCGGAGGCCATTAAACGTCAGTTTGGTACCTCGAAGGCAAACTTTAAAAAGGCCATAGGCGGCCTCTTTAAAGATGGGGTAATCGATATTGAAGCCACTCAGATAAAACTAAAAACGCGACCATAAGGTCGCGTTTTTTATTATTTTATTGGCTGATAGATTAGATCTTCATATGGCAAAGCGCAGCGTACGTAGCGCTTTGCATAGTCGATAAGCTCATCGCTATCGGTAATGGTTAACGGCGCCAGACGAAAAACAGCTTCATCACATTGCATATGCTTATTGTCATGAAGGTCTTCACAATCCCCTACGGTACGATCCGTCTCCAGTAACATGGTGGAATTGTTGTCACAAATAGCATAAACATGTTTAGTCAGTGCCGCTTTTAGATCAAACAGATCAACCTCACCCTGTCGCTTGGACTCAGCGATGACGAAAGCCAGCGCCTCGGCGTTACTTTGCGCCCTGGTGCGCTCAAGGTAGTAATAACCCGCTGCAGCGAGTGCAACGATCAGCACTAAATATTTCACCTTAGTCTCCTAGACTCTCATTGATGGCCTTAAGCACCGCAACCGGATCATCGGCTTGAGTGATCGGGCGGCCAATGACCAGATAATCGCTGCCGCTTTCGATCGCCTGCTTCGGCGTCATAATGCGTTTTTGGTCACCCGCATCACTGCCCGCCGGTCGAATGCCGGGAGTAACTAGTTTAAAATCGGCGCCCAATTGTTGTTTTAGTTCGTATGCTTCTTGTGCCGAACACACCACGCCATCAAGGCCGGCCTGTTTGGTTAATTGCGCTAAATACAATACTTGCTCTTGCGGTGTCTTTTCAATACCTAATTGTTTTAATTGCATTTCATCCATGCTGGTCAGCACAGTAACGGCAATTAACAAGGGCGCTTTATCACCATAAGGGACGAGGATTTCCTTGGCCTTTTGCATCATTTCCACACCGCCGCTGGCATGGACGTTTACCATCCACACACCCAAGTCCGCCGCGGCTTTAACCGCTTTGGCAACCGTGTTAGGAATATCGTGAAACTTGAGATCCAGGAATACATCAAAGCCCAACTCGACCAATTGCTTCACAAAATCCGGACCAAAATGGGTAAACATTTCTTTGCCGACCTTGAGGCGACAGCTATCCGGTGAAAGTTGTTGTACAAATGCCAATGCCTTGGCTTTATCATCGTAGTCTAAAGCGATAAGTACTTTTTTAGAGTCAACAGCGTTCATGTTTTTCCTGTTTAAAAACCATCAAGCCCTCGGCTTGGTTGCATAGATTCCCAATGGCGGCAAGACGGACACAACCAATAATGACTATGACTTTGAAAGCCGCAATGCTGACATTGAAAATCTGCTTTGGTATCTATATATGATTGAATAAGTTTATCTATGGGATTTAGCGCTTCGTCTAGTTGCGCGTTTTGCCCGGCCAGTAATTGTAGCAAAAAACGAAAGCCACGAATATTGGGTTGTTTCTTTAAACTCTTGGTAATGAACTCAACCGCTTGCTTGCGCTGCCCTGCTTTGACCAAATGCTGGCAATAGTGGATCTTTAAACCAATACCGCCCTTGTCGACCAACTCCGCCAATAGATGTTCAAACTGATGCTCTAAATGCAAATGACGATAGCTGCTGCTTAAACGCTCGAGCACTAAGGGCGAGCAATAGGTAAATTGGCAGATCAAATCACGCCAGTAGTGAATGGCCTGTACGTAGTCCTCCCGCTGAAAGGCCAGCTGCCCTAGCTCATATAAAGGACGTACGCTTGGCTCCCCCACTCCCAATGCCTGGGACATGAGTTCCGGGGCATTATCCGCCGCGCCCGCTTCACAATAAAAATTAGCAATGGCAATTTTTTGCTGGCGCTGAGTAAATAAATGGGCATACCGCTGATGTAAGGCAATCCCCTTATGCCATTCGCGGGTTTGCGAGTACAGGGTGATCAGCGGCTCTAACGCTTGTGGGCGTTTTTGCTTAATTAAAATGAGCAGATGCTCTTCGGCACTGTCCAACAACCCGGCCAGGATATAATCCTGCGCTAACTCCAGGCGACAGGTCGTCAGCTGATCGTCGTTGAGGTTGGGGTGTTCCAGTAGCAATTCGTGAATTTTAATGGCGCGGTCGAGCTCGCCACGGCGGCGAAATAAAGTCGCCAAGGTTAAATAGTGTTCCACCGAGTCGGCGGATACTTCGAGAAGTTGAATAAGGTGTTCAAGACCCTGATCGTCTTCCCTGTCGAGCAGGAATTTCAGGCCTTTACTGTATTCTGCGGTAATTTTGCGGCTGTGTTGATGAGCTTGATTTTTGGCACTGTTTTTACCCATGATCCAGCCGTAACCGGCGGCAACGGGCAGGAGTAAAAACAACAGCTCAAGCATAACTAGTTATCTTTTATAGGCGCCAGAGCGGTACTTTGACGTTGCTCTTGGGCGTTACGGGAAAGTTGCTCGTTACGCTTTTGCAACCGATAGTTTTGCCACTTTAACTTGGAAAATAGGCGGAAGCTGACGAAACAGCCGAAGAATAATCCAACAATAAAACAAAAGCTCATTAGCGCGGCTAATGGCATGGTGGCGCTGGCAATAAGGTAATTAACCTGGACTAGCTGTGGATTTTGCGAACCTAATACGAAGGCGATGAAAATACACAGTACAAACAGAATGAACTTTACAACCTTCACTCAGCGGTTACTCCATCCGTGATGATTAAATACTGGCGTTAACGCGGTCGCGTAATTCCTTGCCCGGTTTAAAGTGCGGTACGTACTTGCCGTCTAGTTCGACGGTTTCCCCAGTTTTTGGGTTACGACCTGTGCGCGGAGCACGGAAGTGTAGAGAGAAACTACCAAAACCACGAATCTCAATTCGTTCTGCTTCAGACAATGAACCGGCCATTTGTTCTAGAATTTCTTTAACGGCATTCTCGACATCGCGGGCTTGGATATGAGAGTGGCTTTGTGCAAGTTGTTCTATTAATTCTGACTTGGTCATAATGTTTCCTTAGGGGGCTTACAAAGGAAGGGCTTGCGCCCTTCCTAAGACTAGACTAACTCTTAGTCTTTCTGTGCATTTTTGAATGCAGCAGCCATAGCATTTTCGAACTGAGGCTCGTCTGCCTTCAATTTCTCTAATGCTTCTTTTTCTTCAGCTTCGAAGATCGCTTTAACAGACAAGCTGATAGCGCGGTTCTTACGATCTACGCCAACGAACTTAGCTTCGATCTCGTCGCCTTCAGAAACAACGGCAGTTGCATCTTCAACACGTTCTTGAGCGATGTCAGCTACACGGATGTAACCTTCAACGCCTTCAGCAAGCTCAACAGTTGCGCCTTTCGCGTCAACAGCAGTCACTTTACCTTTAACAATAGCACCTTTTTTGTTTGCGTCCAGGTAGTTATTGAAAGGATCAGCTTCGATTTGCTTCACGCCTAGAGAGATACGCTCACGCTCTGGGTCAACCTGAAGTACGATAGCAGTGATTTCGTCGCCTTTCTTGTACTCACGTACAGCTTCTTCGCCTGGAGTGTTCCAAGAGATGTCTGAAAGGTGTACAAGACCGTCGATGCCACCGTCAAGGCCGATGAAGATACCGAAGTCAGTGATTGACTTGATCTTACCAGTAACTTGGTCGCCTTTGTTTTGTAGACGAGCAAATTCTTGCCAAGGGTTAGCTTTACATTGCTTAAGACCTAGAGAAATACGACGACGCTCTTCGTCGATTTCTAAAACCATTACTTCTACGTTGTCACCTAGTGAAACAACTTTAGATGGGTGGATGTTTTTGTTAGTCCAATCCATCTCAGAAACGTGTACTAGACCTTCTACGCCTTCTTCGATTTCAACGAAACAACCGTAGTCAGTTAGGTTAGTTACACGACCAGATAGCTTAGCGCCTTCTGGGTAACGGTTAGCAATTTCTTGCCATGGATCTTCGCCAAGCTGCTTAAGACCTAGAGAAACACGTGTCTTCTCTTTGTCGAACTTAAGAACTTTAACGTTGATTTCGTCGCCAACATTTACGATTTCTGAAGGGTGCTTAACACGCTTCCACGCCATGTCAGTGATGTGTAGTAGACCGTCAACACCACCTAGGTCAACGAACGCACCGTAGTCTGTAAGGTTCTTAACGATACCTTTAACTTCTTGACCTTCAACAAGGTTTTGAAGAAGTTCTTCACGCTCTTGTGAGTTTTCAGATTCGATAACTGCACGGCGAGAAACAACAACGTTGTTACGCTTCTGGTCAAGCTTGATTACTTTGAACTCAAGCTCTTTACCTTCAAGGTGAGTTGTGTCACGTACTGGACGAACGTCAACAAGTGAACCAGGTAGGAAGGCACGGATAGAATCAACTTCAACAGTGAAACCACCTTTAACCTTACCGTTGATAACACCAGTAACAGTTTCGTTTTCTTCACATGCTTTCTCAAGACGGATCCACGCTTCGTGACGCTTCGCTTTCTCACGAGAAAGGATAGTTTCACCGAAACCGTCTTCGATTGCATCTAGAGCAACATCTACTTCGTCACCAACAGCAACTTCTAGTTCACCAGCAGTATTTTTGAACTGCTCTGCAGGGATAGCACTTTCTGACTTAAGGCCAGCGTCTACAAGAACGATGTTGTTCTCGATAGCGATTACGGTGCCTTTTACGATTGAGCCCTGTTGAGCTTCAAAACCCTGTAGGCTTTCTTCAAATAACTGCGCAAAATTTTCTGACATACTTAATACGTCTCTATAAGTTTAAATCTCCACGTCGCGTCACTGCTCAGCGGGGTTATTAATTAAGCACGGGCGTCCTGCTCATGCGTAGGAATTTTTACTTACTTAGGTTTGCCAATTTACCGTTAACAACGGCATCGTCGAGAATCGACATCACTTTGGCAAACACTTGCTCGGCATTGAGCTCAGTGGTATCTAAGCTGACCGCGTCCTCAGCTGGGACAAGCGGTGCTACGGCACGATTCATGTCGCGCTCGTCACGAGCTTGAATGTCTACAAGTAGACCACTTAGTGTAACATCCAGACCCTTGGCCTTCAACTCTTTAAAGCGTCGCTCGGCGCGCTCTTCGGCGCTGGCGGTCAGGAAGATTTTCACGTTGGCATCGGGAAACACCACGGTGCCCATATCGCGACCATCGGCAATCAACCCTGCCTCACCGCGAAAGGCGCGTTGGCGACGCAATAAGGCCTCACGTACCCGAGGCAAGGCGGCCACTTTTGATGCTGCTGCGCCCACTTCTTCATTACGAATACCATGGGTCACTTCCTCGCCCTCGAGGACAATCTTGCTGCTTTCATTTTCAGCATCGAAGCTAAATTGCACATCTAAATTTGCTGCAAGCGGGACTAAGGCTTCTTCATTGTCGAGTGCGATCTGGTGATGCAGCGCTGCGAGCGCCAAAACACGATAAATCGCGCCACTGTCGAGCACGTCCCAGCCCAACTTTTGCGCGAGTAAACGACACACTGTACCTTTGCCCGACCCACTGGGCCCGTCAATGGTGATCACCGGCATAGATGCCTGCATTTAAACCTCCTGCATGCACAGCAAACATTTCAAAACCGCCGTATTATACGTGAACTTTTTTGTAAATTCGCGTTATTAGGTCAGAATTTTACGATTGTTTTGTAACAGTTCAATAATTGTATGAATGGAAATGCCCGCCTAGCATAGGCTGTAGGCGGGCATAAATATTAGCCGTGACTGACGCTGGCTAAGGTATCAAAGTAGGTAGGAAAGGTCTTTGCCGTACAGCCTGGGTCATTGATAGTGACCGGCCAGCCCCCGACCGCCACCATGGAAAAACACATGGCAATGCGGTGATCGTTATAGGTATCGATGGCCACATCCTGTAAATGGGCCGATGGCGTGATCTCGATATAATCATGCCCCTCCACCACGTCGGCTCCAAGCTTTTTCAATTCCGTTGCCATGGCATACAAGCGATCGGTTTCTTTAACCCGCCAATTATAAATATTGCGAATGGCGGTTTTACCCTTGGCAAACAGTGCCACCGTGGCAAGCGTCATGGCGGCATCGGGAATGGCATTGGCATCGATATCCACACCCTTGAGCTGCCCCTTGCGTACCACCAGCTTATCATCATACCAATCGATGTCGGCACCGACCTGCTCCATCACTTCGGCAAAACCAATGTCACCTTGCACCGACGCCTTGCCCACACCATGAATGGTGATCTCGCCACCATTGATAGCGGCAGCAGCGATAAAGTAGGAGGCCGACGACGCGTCTCCTTCCACCATGATTTCACCGGGAGACACATACTGCTGGCCACCCTTAACGTGAAAACTCTGATACTGGTTATTGCTAACCTCGACGCCGAATTTGCGCATTACACCTAAGGTGATATCGATGTAAGGTTTAGATACCAGCTCACCCTTAATAGTGATATTGGTATCACCACTGAACAGTGGCGCGGCCATTAATAACGCGGTTAAGAACTGACTTGAAATACTGCCATCTATGCTCACCTCGCCACCGGCCAACGCTTGGCCTTTAATTGCCAACGGCGGGTAATCCTGCGTTTTCAGATACTCAACCTCCGCCCCTAAGGCACGTAACGCATCAACTAGGTGGCCAATTGGGCGCTCTTCCATACGCGGCTCACCACCAAGCTCAAATTGACCCTGCGTTGCCGCCAGCACTGCCGTTAAGGGTCTGTAGGCTGTGCCTGCATTACCTAAAAACAAGGGTTCTTTCGGTGTATTCAGCGTACCGCCCTGGCCGTGGACCAGGGCCTGAGTCTTGTCTTCACTGAGCTCAACATCCACCCCCATAGAGGCGAGCGCTCCTAGCATATGACGAATATCATCGCTATCGAGCAGGTTCGTTACCTTGGTTGTACCGCGGCATAGGGCGGCTAACAAAAGAATACGATTAGACAAGCTCTTCGAGCCCGGTAGCACCACTTCGCCTTGCACCTTGTTAATGGGCTCTAAGCGTAATGATTCCATCAACTGTGCTCCTGGGCGAACTGCTCCATAAAGGTGACCAAGGCCTCGATACCCGCGACCGGCATGGCATTGTAAATACTGGCACGCATACCGCCGACAAAACGGTGTCCTTCCAATGCCAGTAAGCCAGCCTGTTGTGATAGAGCCAGGAAACGATCATTAAGGCTCTCATCGTTCAACCAAAATGGCACATTCATCAATGAGCGGCAGTCTTTCTCAACCTTGTTGCTGTAGAAATCGGACGCATCGATGTAATCGTATAAAATCGCCGCCTTATTTTTGTTATGACGCTGCATGGCCGGCACGCCGCCTTGCTCTTCAAGCCACTTAAAGACCACATCGGCCAGATACCAAGCAAACGTCGGTGGCGTGTTGTACATGCTGCCCTGCTCGGCCTCAACCGCGTAATCGAGAATTCCCGGACGCGGCACACCTTCACGCGCGAGCAAGGTTTTGCGTACTATGACAATGGCCAGACCCGATGGGCCTATGTTTTTCTGGGCGCCAGCGTAAATAACATCGAACTGATTCACATCGATATCGCGCGATAAGATCATCGAGGACATATCGGCAACAATAGGTGCCGTCGGGTGACTTGGGACGTCGAATAATTCAACGCCATCAATCGTTTCATTAGGACAATAATGGATATAGCTTGCTTTTTCAGGTAGAGGCCACTTCGATACGGGAAGCACACCAAACTGGCCGTCTTTATCATCACGGACATTGATTTCAACCACATCTGTGTATTTTTTCGCTTCTTTGGCGGCTCCGTCGGACCAGATACCCGTGTTGATATACACGGCCGGTGCGTCATCAAGATGCAGATTCATGGGTACCGCGGCAAACTGGCCGCGACCACCACCGTGCATAAAAAGTACGGCAAATTCATCGCTGATATTCATCAGGCGACGTAAACGTGCTTCACATTGCTGTGCCATGGTCAAAAAAGGTTCGGCACGGTGACTGACTTCCATGACCGACACGCCAAGCCCTTGCCAATCTAAAAATTCTTGTTGTGCTTTTTGCATCACAGCCGGAGGTAACATGGCAGGACCGGCACAGAAATTATATACGCTCATTACTTCTTCCTCATTCCACTTCGCGTACCCACACAATACCCATTGTGCAGACGATGTAACTTGAAAATATTTTATACAGGGATAAAAAAAGCGGCCGAAGCCGCTTTTATAGATTACTCAGAGTCTTGTTCAGGGCTCTGCTCGGCCTCATCGCCAGGAGCTTCCTCCTGAATCACGGCTTCGTCGTGTTCCAGCGTGGCCAGTTCATCTTCATCGATTTCTTCGATACGTTGTAAACCAACCACCTGCTCGCCGTCAACCGTACGGATCAAAATAACCCCTTGGGTATTTCGGCCCACGGTAGAGACTTCGTTCACACGGGTTCGCACTAGGGTGCCGCGATTCGAGATAATCATGATCTCGTCGTTGTCATCCACCTGAACGGCACCGACCACGGCGCCATTGCGCTCGCTCACCTTGATAGACACCACACCCTGAGTCGCACGACTCTTAGATGGGTAATCCTCTAAAGCGGTGCGCTTACCATAGCCGTTTTCGGTTACGGTTAAGATAGCACCCTCGGACTTAGGCACTATGAGTGACACCACGCGCTGGTCGTCGGCCATCTTAATGCCGCGTACACCGGTGGCGGTACGACCCATAGGACGCACACCCTTGAACTTGATTTCCGGGTTGCCTTCTTCGTCAAGAACCGGGTTGCCGTTTTCGTCAACGACCGCTGATTCTTCCGCTTCTTTAAAGCGTACAACCTTACCGGCGTCGGTGAACAGCATGATCTCATTGCTGCCATCGGTGATATCCACACCGATCAGGCTGTCGCCCTCGTTAAGGTTCACGGCAATAATACCGCTGGCACGCTGACGGCTATAAGCGGTTAATGGCGTTTTCTTCACGGTACCGAAGGCGGTGGCCATAAAGACATACTTGTCTTCTTCGTATTCGCGCACCGGCAAAATAGCGGTGATACGCTCATCGGCTTCCAGCGGCAACAGGTTGACGATAGGCTTACCACGAGCAGCGCGGCTAGCCAACGGCAATTGATAGACCTTCAACCAATACAAACGACCGGCGGTCGAGAAGCACAAGATGGTGTCATGGGTATTAGCAACCAGTAGACGTTCGATAAAGTCTTCGTCTTTCATCTTGGTGGCAGATTTACCCTTACCACCACGGCGCTGTGCCTCGTAGTCACTCAGTGGCTGATACTTCACATAGCCTTCGTGAGACAGGGTGACAACAACGTTTTCTTCGGTGATCAAATCTTCGAGACTGATATCGTGGGCTGCGGCACTGATTTCGGTGCGGCGCTCATCGCCATAGGTTTCCTTGATGGTAACCAATTCATCGCGGATCACTTCCATCAAACGCTCTGGCGAGCCTAGAATATGCAATAGCTCTGCGATTAGCTCGAGTAGCTCTTGATACTCATCAAGGATCTTCTCGTGCTCCAGACCGGTTAGCTTATGTAGACGTAACTCAAGGATGGCCTGAGCCTGCTGCTCGGACAGATAGTACTGGCCGTCGCGAATACCTAAATCATCCGCCAACCAATCTGGACGTGCAGCGTTATCACCTGCTTTTTCCAGCATAGCTTTAACATTGCCTAGCTCCCACGGGCGAGCGACAAGGGCTTGCTTGGCTTCTGCCGGTGTGGGCGACTTACGAATAAGTTCGATGATCGGGTCGATATTAGCAAGCGCTATTGCCAAACCTTCTAGGGTGTGGGCACGTTCTCGGGCCTTACGTAAATCGAATACGGTACGACGGGTCACCACTTCACGACGGTGAAGGATAAAGGCTTCAAGCATTTCCTTGATGTTAAAGCACTTCGGCTGGTTACCGTCCAGGGCCACCATATTGATCCCAAACACGGTTTGCATCTGAGTTTGGGCGTACAGATTGTTCAGTACTACCTCACCCACTTCACCGCGTTTAATTTCAATAACGATGCGCATACCGTCTTTATCGGACTCATCGCGCAGTGCACTGATGCCTTCTATTTTCTTATCTTTCACCAGCTCGGCGATTTTCTCGATAAGACGGGCCTTGTTCACCTGATATGGAATTTCATGAACGATAATGGTCTCACGACCGGTTTTCTCATCCACTTCCACTTCCGCGCGGGCGCGAATGTAAATCTTGCCACGGCCTGTTTTATAAGCCTGTTCGATGCCTTTTTTGCCATTGATAATAGCGGCGGTCGGGAAATCCGGGCCTGGAATGTATTCCATCAATTCATCAATGGTGGTTTGCGGCTCTTTGATTAACGCTAAACAGCCGTTGATCACCTCAGTGAGGTTATGTGGCGGGATATTGGTCGCCATACCTACGGCGATACCCGATGAACCATTGACCAGCAGGTTAGGCACCTTGGTCGGTAATACATCCGGGATCTGCTCGGTGCCGTCATAGTTAGGCACGTAATCAACGGTTTCTTTTTCTAAGTCGGCTAATAACTCTTGGGAAAGTTTTGCCATGCGCACTTCGGTGTAACGCATCGCCGCCGCCGAGTCGCCATCCACGGAACCAAAGTTACCTTGGCCATCGACCAGCATATAACGCAGTGAAAACGGTTGCGCCATACGTACTATGGTGTCGTATACGGCACTGTCGCCGTGCGGGTGGTATTTACCGATGACGTCGCCCACTACACGGGCAGACTTTTTATACGGTTTGTTCCAGTCATTGCGGAGTTCATTCATGGCGAACAATACACGACGGTGCACCGGCTTTAAGCCGTCACGAACGTCGGGAAGCGCACGTCCTACGATTACACTCATGGCGTAATCCAGGTAGGAGTTTTTTAACTCATCTTCAATATTAACCGGAAGGACTTCATTGGCGAGATCAGTCATTGATATCACTTTCCTTCTTATTTGCGACAGGGTGCAATTTGTACGGGCTTGGCCGAACGTATCACCTGCCCCATTGTCGTTATTATCTCAGACCATGCTATCACATAATTTTTATTTTTACAGGCGCTAAATCTTTGCGATTTCACAAAATCCCCCCGTATAATGGCCTCAGACAAACGAGGAAGTTTTTTATGACCGAACATCAAAATGTAGATACGGATGAAATTGCCAAATTTGAAGCCATCGCACAGCGCTGGTGGGATCTCGATGGTGAGTTTAAGCCCTTACACGAAATCAACCCCCTGCGCCTGGATTTTATCGCCCAACATGCCAATGGCTTAGCCGATAAAGAAACCTTGGATATAGGCTGTGGCGGTGGCATTTTAGCGGAAAGCATGGCCAAGCTTGGCGCTAAGGTCACGGGTATCGATATGGGTCGCGAACCTCTTAATGTCGCCAAGCTTCATAGTCTCGAGTCGGGCATTAAAGTCGACTACCAACAAATTACCGCCGAGCAATATGCCGTCGAGCATGCCGAGCGCTTCGATGTGGTGACCTGTATGGAAATGCTTGAGCATGTGCCGGATCCGCAATCGGTGATCGCCAGTGCCGCCGCTCTGGCAAAACCCGGTGCCCAGGTTTACTTCTCTACCTTAAATAAAACGGCCAAGGCCTATTTGTTCGCCATTGTTGGCGCCGAGAAGTTGCTTAAGCTGGTACCTGAGGGGACACACGACCATAAGAAATTCATCCGTCCATCACAACTTATCCAGTGGGCCGAGCAAGCCGGATTGAAAGTGCGTCACAGCGCAGGACTCAGTTACAACCCGCTGAGCAAGCAATACACCCTAGGCCAGGACTTGGACGTTAACTACCTTTTGCACTTTGAAAAGCTAGCGTAAACAAAGCGTAGCCAATCCGGTTTGTGTTTTTCAAATGAGCGCATACACTATATCTGGTGGTTTGTTATTTTTTAAACACCAGATATAGTGCGCTTGTGCTAATCGCGTGATGAAAAGATGGTCGACTTGATGATAAAAAACCCAGTCGGTTAGACTAGAAAAAAATCATTAAATTTGTGTTTTTTGACGTTGATTTTCGCCGACCGACAGCATTAAAAATGTTTGAAGGTTAACGGTTACTAACTGCGGCAACTTATCCACAGATTGTCACAGTTTGCGCCTCTTGCAAATACACGCAGACCCCACTATCTTGTGAATCACAGAGATGAAAACACCATATCTAGTGTTTAAATCTTACACAGCTATAAATGCTTGGTGGCCGTGGGCGATGGCGCAAAGCAAAGGTATGCTTAGACGTAGTAAATACATCGCCTGCTGTAGCTGATTAAAGACATCTTTAGCAGCTGTGCGCTAATACAATTAATTATAATTACGGGCAATAACTATGACTCAACAGTTATCTGTTAGCAAACGCGATGGACGTAAGGAAGCGTTGGATTTAGATAAAATTCATCGTGTCATTACTTGGGCCGCAGAAGGGCTCAATAATGTATCTGTATCTCAGGTAGAACTTAAGTCCCATATTCAATTCTATGACGGCATTCGCACCGAAGATATTCACGAAACGATTATCAAATCGGCCGCGGACTTGATCTCAAAAGATACGCCTGACTATCAGTATTTGGCAGCGCGTCTGGCTATTTTCCACCTGCGTAAAAAAGCCTATGGCCGTTTTGAGCCACCTAAACTGTATGATCATGTTGTTAAGCTCGTTGAAGATAAGCGTTATGACCAGCATTTAGTTACCGACTACACTCAGTCTGAATTTGAGCAAATGGATCAGTTTATTGACCATAGCCGCGATTTAAACTTCAGCTATGCCGCCGTTAAGCAGCTAGAAGGTAAGTATCTGGTACAAAACCGCGTTACCGGCGATATTTATGAGAGCGCCCAGTTCCTATATATGTTGGTTGCGGCCAGCCTATTCTCGGATTACCCAAAAGAAACGCGTCTTGATTATGTGAAGCGTTTTTACGATGCGGTTTCTCAATTTAAGATCTCGCTACCCACACCTATTATGTCGGGTGTTCGTACACCTACGCGTCAATTTAGCTCGTGTGTACTGATCGAGTGTGCCGATAGTCTAGACTCTATCAACGCTACGTCATCGGCGATTGTAAAATACGTCTCTCAACGCGCAGGCATCGGTATCAACGCCGGTCGCATTCGCGCCCTAGGTAGCCCAATTCGTAACGGTGAAGCGTATCACACAGGTTGTGTGCCTTTTTATAAGCACTTCCAAACCGCGGTTAAAAGCTGTTCGCAAGGCGGCGTACGTGGTGGTGCCGCTACCCTGTTCTATCCGCTATGGCACCTAGAGGTTGAAAACCTGCTGGTTCTTAAGAATAACCGTGGTGTTGAAGACAACCGTGTTCGCCACCTGGATTACGGTGTGCAATTTAACAAGCTGATGTATACCCGCTTGATCAAAGACGGTTTCATTACCTTATTCAGCCCATCGGATGTGCCTGGTCTTTACGATGCTTTCTTCGAAGACCAAGACTTGTTCGAGCAGCTTTATGTGAAATACGAACAGGACGAGTCAATTCGTAAGAAGCGCATTAAGGCCGTTGAATTGTTCTCTATGTTCTTGCAAGAGCGTGCCAGCACGGGTCGTATTTACCTGCAAAACGTTGACCACTGTAATACCCATAGCCCATTTGATGCCAAGGTTGCACCTATTCGCCAGTCTAACCTGTGCCTAGAGATCGCCTTGCCAACTAAGCCACTGAACGATGTGAACGACGACAGCGGTGAAATCGCCCTGTGTACCTTGTCAGCCTTCAACTTAGGTGCCATTGAGTCACTGGATGAGCTGGAAGAGCTTGCCGAGCTGGCGGTACGTGCCCTTGATAACCTGTTGGATTACCAAGAGTACCCTGTGCCGGCCGCATACAATGCCACCATGGGTCGTCGTACCCTGGGTGTAGGCGTAATTAACTTCGCTTATTACCTGGCTAAAAATGGTAAGCGTTATTCGGATGGCAGCGCCAATGGCCTAACGCATAAAACCTTTGAAGCGATTCAGTATTATCTGATGAAAGCATCAAACGAGCTGGCTAAAGAAAAAGGCGCGTGTCCTAAATTTAACGAAACCACCTATTCACAGGGCATTATGCCTATCGATACCTATAAGAAGGATCTCGATAGCGTCTGTGATGAGCCACTGCACCTGGATTGGGATGGCCTGCGCGAAAGCGTCCAAGCCTATGGCATGCGTAACTCGACTCTGTCGGCGCTGATGCCATCGGAAACCTCGTCGCAAATTTCCAACGCGACTAACGGAATTGAGCCTCCGCGCGGTCATATTAGCGTTAAGGCGTCTAAAGACGGTATCCTTAAGCAAGTTGTGCCAGAGTATGAGCGTCTAAAAGATCAATACGAGTTGCTGTGGGACATTCCATCGAACGATGGCTACCTACAACTAGTGGGCATTATGCAAAAATTCGTTGACCAGACTATTTCGGCCAACACCAATTATGATCCGAACAAGTTCGATGGCGGCAAGGTGCCGATGAAGCTCTTGCTCAAAGATCTACTCACCGCCTACAAACTGGGTGTTAAGACCCTGTACTATCACAATACCCGTGATGGCGCAGCAGACGCCCAAGATGAGTTTAAGCCACAGGCCGATGATGGCTGTGAAGGCGGCGCTTGTAAGATATAATAATTAAGCGAGCGGCTTTTTAGCCGCTTCGCTTTGTTGTTCGACCCTGATTTGAGATCCCACGAATATGTCATACTCCACCTTTAGCCGTAATCGTAATGACCAATTGAAAGAACCTATGTTCTTTGGACAAACGGTGAACGTATCGCGCTATGACCAGCAAAAGTACCCTATTTTCGAAAAGCTGATCGAAAAACAACTGTCTTTCTTTTGGCGTCCAGAAGAAGTAGATGTCAGCAAAGACCGCGTTGACTTTCAGTCTCTGCCCGAGCATGAGCGTCATATCTTCTTAAGCAACCTGAAGTATCAGACCCTGCTCGACAGCGTCCAAGGCCGCTCACCGAATGTGGCCCTGCTGCCCATCGTTTCTCTACCTGAGCTTGAAACCTGGATTGAAACCTGGGCTTTTAGTGAAACGATCCACAGCCGCTCATACACCCACATTATTCGCAACGTCACCCAGTCTCCGGAAGTAATTTTCGACGACATAGTGACCAATGATAAAATCAATGAGCGCGCCGAAGAAGTAACTCGTTATTATGACGACCTGATCCACCTAACCTCACTTTATAACCTGTACGGCGAAGGCCATCACACGGTTAATGGTGAAGTCGTTGATGTGTCCTTGTACGAGCTTAAAAAGCGTTTGTACCTGGCCATGATGTCGGTGAATATCCTTGAAGCTATCCGCTTTTATGTGTCATTTGCATGCTCCTTTGCCTTTGCCGAGCGCGAGTTGATGGAAGGCAATGCGAAGATCATCAAGCTGATCGCCCGTGACGAAGCTCTGCACCTGTCCGGCACACAGCATATTCTTAATATCATGCAAGAAGGCAAGGACGATCCGCAAATGGCTGAAGTCGCTGCCGAGTGTCGTGAGCAAGCCATTCAAATGTTTGTTGACGCCGCTGAACAAGAAAAAGAGTGGGCCGAATACCTGTTTAAGGATGGCTCAATGATAGGTCTTAACAAAGACATTCTTTGCCAATATGTGGAATACATCACCAATGTGCGCATGAGCGCGGTGGGCTTACCGGCAAAATTTGCCACTCAGAGTAACCCTATTCCGTGGATCAACTCTTGGTTGGTGTCTGATAACGTTCAGGTCGCACCCCAGGAGGCCGAGATCAGCTCTTACCTGGTCGGTCAAATTGATTCCGAGGTTGATGCCAACGACTTTGGCGATTTCGACCTGTAAACACATCTGGGCTCATTACGAGCCCATTTTTCTCATATCTATAAACCCGTGTGCAAAACAATCGCCTCTAACATTACCTTTAACGGCAAAACGCTCAGCCATAGCCCGGATAGCCCATCTATCTTGCACAGCTTGGAGCGCCAAGGTGAAACCCCTGCCTATCAATGCCGCGAGGGCTTTTGTGGTGCCTGTCGGGCAACCTTAAAGCAAGGCGCAGTGCAATATAGTCACGAGCCATTGGCCTTTGTTCGCGACGGCGAAATCCTCCTGTGTTGCAGTATCCCAGATGGCGATGTCGTGATTGCCAGCGACGACTGACTCAAAGAAAGCACCTGTTAAGCACAGCTAAGGCCAGCTGATCAACACTTGTGAGCTCACATAGCAGTCCGATGTGGTGATGCTCAGCTGATCACGCTCGACACACACGTCCCAATGCAAAGAGCGCGCTAGTACCGCTTCAAGCGCACTCACAAAACCCAGCTCCAAAGCAATAATCTCCGCACTGCCGTGGCTTACTTGCCAGGCATTGAGTTCATCTGAAATGGGAATGGTGGTGATCACGTACAGGGTTTGCGCACGGTTATAAATTTTGGTTAATTCATCGCAATTGTCATTAAAAACTTCAATCACCAGTTCATAATCGTCATGGAGATCATAGGCGACAATGTCTATTTGCGGCTTTTGTTTGCTCTCGCACAACACCAAATCATGACGATAGGCGAACAAGCAAAAACCGATTAAACGCAGGATGAAGTGATCAAGCAGCTCTTCATCTCTGCGGGCGGTAGTAAAGTGCTCGTTAAGCTGGCAATGATGGACATTATCGACAATCGCAAAATGTGCTTTAAATACCCGTCCTCTGTCGCTCATGGTGAAGCTGCTTACGCTGGCTATTCAATAGCATTAATTATAGTGTAATCTCGCTAAATCATTTTTTAATTAAGTTATACTATAACATTATTGTGCTGCGTTATTTTATAATGTTATAGTATCACCATTGTTAGTTAACGGATTTTATTTATGTTTAAACCAGCCGCATTATCCTGTGCCGTTGCTGCCCTATTGAGCTCGGCGAACGCCTTTGCCGGCGTTGTTTCAGGCCGCATCGTCGACGAACAACAGCAACCCTTAAGTGACGTCGTCATTCACTATCATGGCAAGCAACATAGTGTACGCAGCGACGAGCAAGGCCGATTCACCATAGAACTCGACCAAGCTGGGCAATTGCATTTCAGTAAAGAAAACTACATAGATAAACGCATGGATGTCAGCGCACAAGCGCAACAACTGGATATCATGCTCAGCGCCTCCGCGATTGAAACCGTGGTCATCTATGCATCCGGTTTGGACAAAAACAATCTCGACATGGTGTCACCTGTTTCCGTACTCGGTGGTGATGAGCTACGTGATAGAGCGCAGCCGACCCTAGGTGAAACCTTAAAAGGCTTGCCTGGCATTAATGCCAGCTATTTCGGACCGGTCTCATCAAGCCCGGTGATCCGTGGTCTAGACGGACCTCGCGTTAAAATTACGCAGAATGGTCTTGATAGCGGCGATGCCTCTCGGGTTGGTCCGGATCATGCGGTGGCCACCGAGTCCATCGTAGCCGAGCAGATAGAAGTATTACGCGGCCCCGCTACCCTACTCTATGGCTCGGGTGCCATTGGCGGTGTCGTCAATGTGGTTGATAACCGCATTCCTACGGATCGCATCGAAGGCTATCAAGGTGCGGCCGAATACAGTCATGATACGGTTTCCAACACCAATACCTATGCCGGTAAATTTACCTCAGGTTATGATGGCTTTAATTTCCATGTTGATGGCAGCGATCGCGTTGGCCATGACTATGAAACGCCAACCTTCACCCTTGAAGAAGATGGCGAACTAGAGCGCCATGACCGCGTTGCCAACACCTTTATCGATAGCGCCACGGTAAATATCGGTAGCAGCTATGTCACCGAGCATTGGACCCTGGGTTTATCCTACGGGACTATCGAGAGCGATTATGGGATCCCCGCTCACGGCCATGATCACGGCCACGAAGACGAGCACGCCCATGAAGGTGAGCTTGATGGCCATGATGAAGGAGAGCATGAAGGCGAAGAAAAAGTATTTGCCCGCATGCAGCAAGATCGTTGGCAGGCCCTGGCGAGCTACTCCTTCCATGATAGCTTTATTGAAGCGCTAACCCTGCGCGCCGGATACAGTGATTATGAGCATGGTGAAATCGAAGGCGCGAATGTAGGCACGCTGTTTAGCAATACCAGCCGCGAGGCTCGATTAAATGCCAAACATCGTCTTGGTCAGTGGCATGGTACCCTTGGCTATCATTACAGTGATTCCGATTATCGCGCCGATGGTGAAGAAGCTTTCACTCCAGCAACAAAAACCAAGGTGCATGCCCTGTATCTACTGGAAGAGCGTGAATTTGCACGCTGGACTCTGGAATTAGGTGCTCGCATCGAAGATTACCAGTTAGACAGTGAGATAAACGACGAAGCCGGTCACCACGACCATGAAGAAGAAGTGGGCCATGAAGAGTCAACGACCGCCTATGAGTACAGCGATACTAACTTAAGCCTATCACTTGGTGGGATTTGGAATTACCAGGACGGTTATGCCCTAGCCTTAAGCCTGTCGCGTTCCGAGCGAGCTCCTCTAACCGGCGAACTTCTTGCCAACGGCACCCATATTGCGACCGGAACCTATGAACTAGGTCTGGCGTATCATATCGAAGATGGAGAAGCCCATTTTGAAGGCGACGATATCGCCCAGGAAACCGCGACCAACATCGATTTTAGCTGGCGTAAATTCGTTGGCGACTTTGGCTTTAACTTCAGTGCCTTCTATAACGATGTAGACAATTTCTACTACCAGGAAAACACTGGATTAGTGTTCGACCATGACGGTGGTTTTATCGATGCGGGTCTTGCCGACGATGATGCCCTTGCCGTGTACCAGTATCGCAGTGGTGATGCCGAGCTATACGGTTTTGAGTTCGACGCCCACTATGCCTTATCGGCAAACTGGCAAATTAAGGGCTTTGCCGACTCGGTTACGGCCAAACTCAAAGATGGCGACCACCTGCCGCGTATCCCGGCGGCAAAAATCGGCTCTCAGTTAAGTTATGGTTTTGAAGATTGGGACTTCGCCCTGATAGCTACTCATTACCTGAAACAAAACGACATCAGTGCGTTTGAAACCGAAACAGACGCTTACACCCTGGTCGACTTTAAGGTGAACTATAACTTTAGCCTAGGCCAGTTCGATGGTGTTGCCTACTTACAGGCACAAAACCTTGGAGATGAGCTCGGCTTTGTGCATACCTCCTTTATTAAGGATGAGGCTCCCTTACCCGGGCGCAACTTCCGTCTAGGGATCAGAGCCTACTTCTAACTAGGCTCACCACCGCCAAAGCGGGTGGTATAAGAGTAATAACAAAAAGGCCCTGTCAAAACAGGGCCTTTTTATTTATACGCGATTACTTAAATCGGCGTCTCAGAGCCAATAAAGGCAGCGCCAATAAAGCTAACCAACCGAGCGAGCCACTTTGGCGCTCATAGGTTTCTGCCGCTTCTGGTGGACATTCTTCAATTTCGCCACCGGCAATCGGGCTCAGTTTCACTGGCGTGGCCACACTTTCGTACAGTATCTTACCCGAGTCATCCACTTCAACTTCGCCACGGGCATTCAGCTTTTCTTTGGTTTTAGTGGCAACACCGTAAATAATGCCGTCATCATCAATGGCGGTGGCTTCGGCAAAGTTATAAGGGTAGTTACTTTCGCCATCGATATCATAGCAAGGAAGCAAGTCATTGATATTGGCAATCTTGTCATCGCCAATGCTATAGATAAAGCCTTCGCGACGACGACTCGATGAGTTCACTACATCAACTTCACCTTCACCTATGATCACGCCATTGGCATTGATGGCACGAGCCACCGAGCTGGAACTAACGAAGTAATCGCTTGGGAACACGGTTTGACCCGTATTGACATCATGGTAGAAAAACTTGGTGGTGGTACGTCCTTCGACCCGCTTAGTACCAAACCCAGTGATGATACCTTCATCATTAATCGCCACTGCCTTACCAGAGAACCAATCATCCTCTTGATTCAAAAGCTCTAATACCTGACCGTCTTTATACAATACTGGCATTGTGCGTATGGAGTTCTCATTATCAAATTTACGAACATGAGAATAACCCACGGCAATCCCTTGGCTATTTACAGCCAAAGCCACTGAAACGAACGCATTACCATCATCTTCGTCCGGTACCAGGCCAAGGCCAAGTTCCTTAGTTTCAACGGGGTTTAGCTCGGCATCCAGTGTCCAAAGAACAGCACGACGATCATAAAAACCGCTGAGGGTATTACTCGATGCTAGGTTCTCCAGGCGCCATACACACACGGCAATAGGCTCATCTTCATCATCACAACGGTCGTCATAATCTTCCTGACGATCTTCTGCGACGCCGATAGAAGCACTGCCAACCACATAGTACCCCCCATCTGGGCGCTGTACTATATCGGAAGCCGTGCTGGTGCCACCATAAAGGTCCGAGATGGGTAGCAGCGTGCTTACTTCGCCACTGGGCGAAACCACTACACCGCGCGAGCGATAGTCGCGAACAAAATAGGTTTCCGGCTCGTCATCACCCTGGGGCGTAAACTCGATTTTCTTATAAGGTGCCGAGCCACTGCCGACGCGCACACCATCGTCGCTGATGGCGTTATATAAATTGCTTACGCTGCGGGTATAGCCTTCGTAATCGGAAGAAGGCTGATCCATCAATACCTGCTCAACCGCCGGGCTCGGAGTAAAGTTTACGGCCACCACATCGGCAATCTTCTGCCAATTTTCATCGCCATTGGTTGACGATAAAAAGCTCAGCATAAAGGTTAAGGCGTCGGCATTTAAATCACCGGCGGCAATATCATCCAGGGTAAAGGTGATTTCCTTATCGATTTGTTCGAATTGGTTATCTTCCCAAGTGTCATAGGCGCGCGTAATGGCGCTCTCGGTAAAATCGATATAACTGACGTCAATGGGCAGATTATAAAGACCACGGGCCTGACCGATCACTTCGCCGTTATTATTGGCATCAACAATGTAGTGGTGTTTTGCGCCTGCTAAGGTACTGAGTTCTTCTAGTTGATATACCGCGGCTTGGGCGCTGGCACTGAGGCCGGCAACTATGCTCAATGCAACTAAGGATTTTTTCATCTTCTTCCCTACTACTGATTTTGTAATTCTTCGAGTTCTTCCCAACGGGCGAACGCAGCTTCAAGCTTCGACTCAAGCTCTGCCAATAGGTTCAATTTGGCATTGGTTATTTCATTGTCTTGCTTAAAAAAGTCACTACTATTGACCTCTTGCTGCAAGCTGTCAATAGCTTCTTCGAGTTCTTCCACCTGGTTAGGCAATTGTTCTAACTCGCGTTTGTGCTTATAAGACAATTTATTGGCCGATTTTTGCTTCACTGCCTTAGGCGTATCAACGGCAGCTTTTTGTGCTTGCTTTTTGGCCGCCTCTTGTGCGGCGATTACCTGCTGTCTATACGCTTCGTAATCGCTGTAACCACCGATGACCTCGGTAATTTTGCCATTACCATCGAAGCCCCACACGCTCGAACAGGTGTTGTCGATAAATTCCCGGTCGTGACTGACGATCAGCACGGTACCCTGATACTGGTTAACGATTTCTTCTAATAGCTCAAGGGTTTCGATATCCAGGTCGTTCGTCGGTTCGTCCAGCACCAAGACATTGGAAGGCTTTAAGAAGATCTTAGCCAATAACAAGCGGTTTTTCTCACCACCGGAGAGCGCTTTAACCGGGGTTCTAGCGCGTTTGGGTGGGAATAAAAAGTCTTGTAAATAGCCCAGCACATGACGGCTACGTCCGCCGATTTGTACTTCTTGCTTACCATCGGCCACATTGTCTTGAACACTGGCTTCTTCATCAAGCTTGGCGCGATACTGATCGAAATAAGCAATTTCGAGGTTTACCCCCTGCTTAAGCTTACCGCTATTGGGTTGTAACTGACCGAATAATAGTTTTAACAAGGTCGTTTTACCAACACCATTGGGCCCGACTAAACCGACTCGGTCACCACGCATTAGTAAGGTCGAGAAATCATCTACAATCACCTTATCGCCAAAGGCGTGGCAAAGGTGCTGAGCCTCGGCCACCAGTTTACCGGAGCGGGTCGCGGTTTCGATGTTTAAGTCCACCTTACCCACTTGCTCGATACGCTGTTTGCGCTCTTGGCGCAATGATTTTAGTGCCCTGACTCGCCCCTCATTACGGGTACGACGGGCTTTAATGCCCTGGCGTATCCAGGCTTCTTCTTCGGCGAGCTTTTTATCAAACTCGGCGTTTTGCTGCTCTTCCACCTTTAAATCATGAGCCTTTCGCTCTAAGTAGGTGGCATAGTCGCCTGGGTAAGAGACCAGTAGACCTCGGTCTAAATCAAGAATACGGGTTGCCAAGGCACGTATAAAAGCACGGTCGTGGGAAATAAAGACGATGGCGCCCTTAAATTCTTTTAAAAACTGCTCTAACCACTGCACCGAGGCCACATCCAGATGGTTGGTGGGCTCATCAAGCAGCAATAAGTCTGGCTCACCTACAAGAGCCTTGGCCAGTGCAACCTTACGCAGCCAACCGCCGGATAAGGTAGCAAGCATGGCATCGGCTTCCAGTTGCAATTGCCCCAGTACCAGCTTAATTTTGGACTCAAAACGCCAGCCATCTTTGGCCTCGATTTCTGCGGAAATGCTAGCTAAACGCGCCAACGCTTTTTCATCCTCGGCATTGTCAGCTAAGGCAGCGTTGAGGTTATGGAATTCTTTTAGCAGGCGAGCCAAGGCCGGTAAACCGTCGGCCACGTAATCAAAGACTGTGCCGTCGCTGTCGCGAGGGGGATCTTGCTCTAAGCGTGCGATTTTAAGCTCGCCCACCTGGTTGATATCGCCATCATCGAGCAATACATCGCCACTAAGTACCTTTAAAAACGTCGACTTACCGGCACCGTTACGGCCAACCACACACACTCGCTCGCCTTGCTCAATAACGGCATTGGCGCCATCTAGTAAGGGATGCGTACCATAGGCTAGTTGCCCGTTTGTTATTCTAATTAGGTCCATACTGCTTAATCAATTCGCTGATTGCCTGCTGGTCGAAAGGCCACCCCAGCTCGGCCTGTGGGTTATGTGCCAAAGCCAGCACCGGAATGCGTATCTGATACGCTTCGAGCCAGTGCGGCTGGTCGATAATATCGCGCAGCTCAATGGCGTCGATATCCGGATGCTGTTGCAATAATGCCTGCGCCTGCTCACACAGATGACAGCCATCGGTATGATAGAGCACCACCTTAGCCATGGCGGATCACCCAGGCATTGTGGATATGCTTGTTGCGCGCGAAGTCCGGCGACTGAGTCTGCTCGGTAATGTTTTCACACTGCAAGCCTTGTAATGCCAAGGCATCCACATCCATCTTAAAGCCACGCTTATTGTTGGAAAATAGCAAGGTGCCCTGCTTGGCAAGTAGTTTCGCGGCGTCCTTGATCAGAGCAACATGATCACGCTGAACATCAAAACTGTCGCGCATGCGTTTCGAGTTAGAGAAGGTCGGCGGATCTAAGAAGATCACGTCATACTCGCCGCGGGTGCGCTTAAGCCACTCGATACAATCGCCCTGTTCAAACCGGTAACGCGGGCTTTTAAGGTTGTTGAGGGCAAAGTTGCGCTGCGCCCACTGCAAATAGGTTTTCGACATATCCACCGTGGTTACCGACTTAGCACCGCCAAGCGCCGCCTGCACCGATGCGGTGCCGGTATAGGCAAACAGATTCAGGACACGTTTGCCCTGGCTCAGCTCGCGTACCTGCTTACGGGCAAGGCGGTGATCCAGGAAGATACCGGTGTCGAGGTAGTCAAACAGGTTCACCTCAAATTTCGCGCCATATTCACTGATCACCTGGGTCTTCCCTTGGGAGCCCTGGGTTTGATACTGGCTGTCGCCTTTTTGTTTACGGCGCTCCTTTAGAGCAACCTGGGCAGGGGCAATGTCTAAGGTCTCACAGGTGAGCATAAGCACATCCTGAAGACGCTTTTGCGCGACATTGGGGTCAATATTTTTCGGCGCCGCGTATTCATAAATTACCGCGCTGTGCTGATAAACATCGACGGCCACATTGTATTCCGGGATATCGGCATCGTAGAGACGATAGGCACTGATCTCATCGCTTTTCAGCCACTTCTTTAGGGCCTGACGGTTTTTCTTAAGGCGGTTGGCAAAGGCCACCGACTCTTCAAAATGCAAGGGTGTTTTGCTCTCGCTTTGCCCCTGGGTTTGTTGCTCGGTAATGTCATACAGTGTCAACAAGGTATCGAGTGGGCCGTTTTTAAACTTGTATTGCTTGTGTTTAACCAGTTTGAACAGCTTGAGCATTTCCGGCTCGCTGATCAAAAGCGCCGCACGCCAGTGGCAAAAGTGTTGTTTTAACTGGTGACCCATTTGGCGATACAGAGCGACGATTTCCGCCATTGAGCCCAGGCGTTCGCCGTAAGGCAGGTTAGCCAACAACACCCCAGGACGTTTAGCCGGAGCCTTCATATCGGCCAGATCGCCGACGGCAAAGTCGATGCATTCGCTAACGCCGGCGTTAACGGCGTTCTCTTGCGCCTTTTTAATCACCTGAGGGTTGATATCACGACCGATAAGCCAAGGTTTTACATCCATGCTAACCTGGTCTTTTATGCTTTGTTTAAGCTCTTTGAATTTAGCGAGGCGGAAGCTTGGCAGGCGCTCGAAGGCAAAGCCTTGACGGCTTAAGCCCGGTGCTTTGTTTTGCGCCATGAGCGCCGCTTCGATAAGCAAGGTACCCGAACCACAGGTCGGATCGAATAAGGGCTTGCTGGTGTCTTCCAGCCAACCGCTGCGCATTACTAATGCGGCGGCCAGGTGTTCTTTTAACGGTGCCTTACCCTGGGCACTACGATAACCACGCTGCGACAGGCGCGGGCCTGAATAGTCGATATACAGGGTGAGCTTATCGCGATTAAGTTTGGCAACCATGCGTACGTCCGGCGTTTCTTTGCTAACGCTGGGACGGCGCTCATAGAGGTCATAGAAATAGTCACAAATGGCGTCTTTGATCACCAAGGCACCGAACTGAGTGTTTTTTAACTGGCGGTTGGTGCCGCTGAATTCAACCGCAAACGATTGATCCGGACCGAAAAACTCCTGCCATGGCTGAAAACGAGCAAAGTTATACAGGGCTGTTTTATCTTCGATGTCGCTTCCTTGTTGCAACACCAGCATGACTCGGGTGGCCAAGCGTGTGCACAAGCAAATCTTTTGCGCCGTTAAACTATCGGCGGTGAACTCGACGGCTCCGACCCGCTGTTTATTAACCTCAGCACCTAGATCGGTGAGTTCTTGTTGTAGCAGTTGTTCGATGCCAATGGATGTAGAAGCGACAAATTGCAAGGTGACTTTCCTATCTCGTAAATTCCCCGAGATTGTATCACAGCCCCTTTACGTTAGGCGCTTTTTTGTTGTCCCTGGGCTGAGAAAATCGGTGTGATACGGTCGTTTAGCACCTTGATCACTGCAAACTGTTGCAACTGTAAGTTTTCATCCAGGTCGAACGTTGGCTCTAGGCATAAACACACGCTGGCGTGCTCAGCACAGTCGACGATAAGGAATTGCCCACTCTGCTTTGAAGAGGTCAATTGCACCACGGCTTCATGATTAATTAGGTCGCCACTGTAGGGGGCGAAAAACCAGCTTTTTGCCAGCATGGGCTTAAGGTAGTGCTTCACCGCGGTGGCATTGAGGGCGATTTGACAGATATGGGCATCGCTCCACAGCGAGAAACCACTCAGGTACTGACACACCTGCTGATAAAACTCGGCATCTCGCAGATTAAACTTTGGCTGGGTAAAGGCTTCATCAATCAGCTGGCGGCTTTTGTACGGCGTGCAAAACTGCATGTCACCCATGTCGAGTAACAGTGTATTGCGCTCGTCGCATACTTGCCATTGCCATTCTTGCTGTGCCTGTAACATCCCTTCCTCGATTTAATCTTAATTAAAGTCAATAAAATCAATGCTTATAACTTTGGATTATAGCTCTTGGCGATCCCCTGTAAAATAAATTCTAATAATATTTTACGAGGGATCGTTCGTATCAATAGCGGATCCTTATAAGCCGCTAATGATCCGTTTTACTAACGCCGGCCCTTCGTAGATAAATCCGGTATAGATCTGAACCAAATCCGCGCCAGCATTGAACTTCTCCTTGGCCGCCTCGGCACTGTCGATACCGCCGACACCGATGATCGGCAACTGACCATTGGAGATACGCTTGATTTCCTTAATCACTTCAAGCGATTTGGCGCGCACAGGTCGACCGGACAAGCCACCGGCTTCGTCGGCATATTGCAAGCCCTGCACGGCCGTGCGGTCTAAGGTGGTATTCGTGGCGATCACACCGTCAATCTTGTTGTTTAACAGTGAGTGAGTGACCTGCTCTACCTGCACCTGATCGAGATCCGGCGCCACCTTCACCAGCATGGGCACCTGCTTATTGTGCTTAGCGATAAGATCCAGCTGCTCGTTTTTCAAGCTCGACAATAGATCGTCCAACGCTTCGCCGTATTGTAAGTCACGCAGACCCGGGGTGTTTGGTGAAGAAATATTCACCGTAATATAGGAGGCG
The DNA here is from genome assembly GCF_018334135.1 of Pseudoalteromonas sp. BDTF-M6. Taxonomy (NCBI): domain Bacteria; kingdom Pseudomonadati; phylum Pseudomonadota; class Gammaproteobacteria; order Alteromonadales; family Pseudoalteromonadaceae; genus Pseudoalteromonas; species Pseudoalteromonas sp. BDTF-M6. The sequence continues at coordinate 520,015 of NZ_JAGXTQ010000001.1, read as the reverse complement.
TGCTCGAACACCTTACGCATACAATGGATGTAGTCATCCTTGCCCTGCTCGTTTGGCGTATCCTTGTTCTTACCAATATTGATCCCCAAGATACCACGGTAGTTAGATGCCTTTACATTGGCAACCAGGTTATCAACGCCCTTGTTATTAAAGCCCATGCGATTGATCACCGCATGCTGCTCTGGCAAACGGAAGATACGGGGCTTATCGTTACCCGCCTGCGGGCGCGGTGTAACCGTGCCGACCTCGATAAAACCAAAGCCCATTTGTGCGAAGGCGTCGATGCATTCGGCATTTTTATCCAGACCGGCGGCCAGACCCACCGGGTTTTTAAATTCAAGACCCAGAAACTCGGTTGGTTTATCGGCCACATTTTGCGACCAGGCCATGGACAATGGCGTGTTAGCAAAGCGACGCAGGTTGTTAAGTGCAAAGTCATGCGCCCATTCCGCGTCCTTGGTGAACATAAAACGGCGCGCTAATTCGTAAAACATGGATCCCCCTAGAAAAAAATACCCCAGCCAAAAGCTGGGGTATTCTACAGAGTTTTACTGCTTATTAACAGTGAGCTTAGTTACGTTGATCACAGTTATGTGCAAGTAACATCAATTCACGCAGTGCCACAGAGAACTTCGCGAAATCATGACTTTGTGAGGTCTTAAATTCGCTTAGCATCTGCTGCCAGCGGTGCAATAAGGCATCGTGATCTTCCATCCACGCATCGATCTGGGCATCAACATCCTGCTCCTTGTCATCGAAACTACGCAGTACAACATCCGTGAGGGTACGTTGCTGCCAATCCAGCTCTTCACGGTACGATGCACGTGCTAGCGCTTGCCAGTGGTTTTGCACCGGCTGATTGGTAATTTGCATTAGGAACCAGTGTAGGCCCATACGCGCACCCAATTTGAAGTATGTGCTTGAAACGATGGCCGTTGAACGCTTGCTTTGTGTCGCCACTTCCGCCAGGTCCATTGCCGAGAACAAGCTCGAAAGCGAGACGATACGCATAGCCAGTTGGGCTGGTACGCCCTTGTCGGCCAAGGCAGTCGCGTTTTTACGGATCTGCTCGCTCTCAGCGCTCACCATGTAGCTGTGCAGATTGTCGGTAAGATCTTTAAAGCAAGGTGCAAAGTGCTCAATGCTCTGCTCGATGGTCAATGCTTTATTGCGATGGCGTAAGAACCAGCGTGTGGCACGACGTACGGTACGGCGAAGCTGATACAGCATTTCCGTCTGTACTTCTGCATCAACCTGGTTGTCTAGTGCACTGATCTCGCTCCAGGTTGCCGGCAAGGCGAAGATTTCGCGGGCAATGCTGTAACACAAGGCGATTTCAGCATCCGATGCACCGGTTTCTTCGTGCATGCGCACCATGAAGTTCAGACCCATGTCGTTGACTATGTTATTAGCCAACTTGGTCGCGATAATTTCGCTGCGTAGCGGGTGGTTGTCCATGGCGGCATTAAAGCGCTCACGCAGCGGCACAGGGAATGATTGCACCAATAGCTGACGGTAGTATGGATTTTCCGATACTTCGTCCGTTACTAATGTCTCTTTAAGCACCATTTTCGCGTAAGACACCAACACTGATAGCTCTGGACGAGTCAGGTCTTTACCTGCCGCAGCGCGCTCTGCCAGCTCTTCATCGCTTGGTAAGAATTCGATAACGCGATCCAGCTTGCCTTCTTTTTCCAAGGCGTGGATAAAGCGGATCTTCTCTTTCAGCGTTGATGTACCTTTAGATTGCGTCACAGAAATGGTCTGCGTTTGACGGTAACAGTCTTTCAGTACCAGCTCAGATACTTCATCCGTCATCGCATACAGCAATTCATCACGCTGTTTCTTGGTTAAGTCGCCCTCACTCACCAAGGAGTTAAGCAGGATCTTGATGTTAACTTCGTTATCAGAACAGGCTACACCACCTACGTTGTCGATAAAGTCGGTGTTGATACGACCACCCTTGGCCGCAAACTCGATACGACCCAGTTGCGTCGCACCCAGGTTACCGCCTTCACCGAAGATCTTGGCACCCAGCTCGCCGCCGTTAATACGCAATGCGTCATTAGCACGGTCACCCACGTCTGTGTCGGTTTCCGACTTAGCCTTGATGTAGGTACCGATACCACCGTTCCATAGCAGGTCTACCGGCATCATCAGTAGTGCTTTGATCAGCTCGTTTGGCGTCATGGCCGCTTTTTTAGTGCCGATCATCTTCTTGATCTCTGGGGTCAAGGTGATTGACTTGGCGCTACGGTTAAAGATACCACCGCCTTGAGAGATCAATTCGCTGTTGTAATCTTCCCAGCTAGAACGCGGCAGCTCGAATAAGCGCTTGCGCTCTTCCCAAGACTTGGCGGCGTCCGGATTCGGGTCGATAAAGATATGCATATGGTTGAATGCCGCTTGTAAGCGAGTGTGCTTAGAAAGCAACATACCGTTACCGAATACGTCACCGGCCATGTCACCGATAGCTATTGCGGTAAAGTCAGTGTTCTGACAGTCAATACCGATTTCGCGGAAGTGACGCTTAACCGACTCCCAAGCACCCTTGGCGGTAATACCCATCTTCTTATGGTCATAACCGATAGAACCACCTGAAGCAAAGGCGTCGCCTAACCAAAAGCCGTACTCTTGAGCGATACCGTTAGCGATATCTGAGAAGGTTGCGGTACCCTTATCGGCTGCTACAACTAAGTACGGGTCGTCTTCGTCATGACGGGTTACATTGTCAGGGGCTTTGATTTCGCCATGCACAATGTTATCGGTGATATCAAGTAGGCCTCGGATGAAGATCTTGTAACACTCTTGACCTTCAGTAAAGAAAGCTTCGCGCTCGCTAGGTAGCTGCTTACAAACGAAACCACCTTTAGATCCCACCGGAACAATAACCGTGTTTTTAACCTGCTGTGCCTTAACCAGACCCAGTACTTCGGTTCGGAAGTCTTCACGACGGTCTGACCAACGTAGACCACCACGAGCAACCTTACCACCACGCAGGTGCACACCTTCTACGCGCGGTGAATAAACGAAAATTTCAAACGCAGGCAGCGGCAGTGGTACATCCGGGATCAGGCTGGGCTTGATCTTAAATGAGATATACGACTTAAACAGGCCGTCTTCTGCTTTTTGGTAGTAGTTAGTACGCAGCGTTGCCTTGATCATATCAACATACAAACGAATGATACGGTCATCGTCTAGGTTGGCTACGTTTTCAAGGGCTTCATAAATTTGCGTGATCAGCTTATCCAGCGCCTTGTCGGTGCCTGGGGCTTTAACCGAGAATTTTTTGGCAAATAATTTAACGATCTGCGTGGCAATGTCCGGATAGTTTGCAAACGTGCTTTCGATGTAACTCTGTGAGAAGGTTACGCCGATCTGACGCATGTACTTGGCGTAGGCACGTAGGATTGACGCTTCACGACCTGTTAGACCGCCAACCAAGACCAGACGGTTAAAGCCATCGTCTTCCAGGCGGTTGTTCCATACATCGGTCAGGGCTTTTTGGAAACGTGCCGATACCTTGTCAAAATCAGCTACTTCTTTGCTGCTTAGCAACATAGAAAAGTCCATGATCCAGTTTACCTGGCCGTCGGATGTTTTCACCGCGTACGGCGTTTCGCCGATAACGCGCAGACCAAAGTTCTCTAACATCGGCATCACGTCTGACAGGTGAATTGGCTCGTCTTTATGGAACAAGGACAGGCGAACTATGTTTGAGCTTACTTCTTCTTGTGGACGGTAGAACAGCATTTCCAGCTTGTTGTCGTCATCAAGTAGCTCTAACTTTTCGATATCAACCACAGCGGCACTTGGCAATACCTGGTCTTTATAAGCACTGGCAAAGGCGTTGGCGTATTTGCGGTTTAGTTCGTTACCACGGGCTTCGCCATTGTTGCCCAGTAAGGCCGATTGTAGTTTGTCTTCCCAGGTGCGGGCAGCTTCTACTAAATTGTTTTCGATTTCTTTCACGTCGTAATCTACGTTGTCTTCTTGCACGCGCACTATGTAGTGGGTACGGGCAAGATTTGATTCTGAGAAATAAGTGGTAAAGGCCACTTTGTCGGTCGAGCCAAAGGCTTCGGCTAAGATTTGCTGGGTTTCGCGGCGTAGCGCAGTGTTGTAGCGCTCACGCGGCACATACACCATGCAAGAGAAGAAACGCCCATAGGTGTCTTTACGCACGAATAGACGACACATATCACGCTCTTGGATATGCAATACGCCCATAGCAACGTCAAGCAACTCGCTTTCACGGGCTTGTACTAATTCGTCACGAGGATAGGTTTCAAGAATATTGAGCACCGCTTTGTAGGCATGCGTACCCACGGCGAAATCACTCATTTCCAAGACGCGGCGAATCTTCGACTTTAATACAGGCACATCGGCGGCACTGTTGTTATAGAAGCTCGATGAGAACAACCCGATAAAGCGATCTTCACCGACCACGTTACCGTCTTTATCGAAACGCTTGATACCGATGTAATCGGTGTGCGCCGGACGGTGTACGCGAGAAACAGAGTTGGTTTTAGTAAGTACCAATAGGTTGTCACTGCGCGCTTCTTTACGTGCGGTTTCTGGCATGGTTGATAACAAGCGGATCTGGCCTTCATCTGAGTTCTTCATTAAACCCAGGCTGGTACCTTCCACGCCCTTCAACTGGTGGTCGCCTTTTACCGGCGTAAGCTGGTATTGACGGTAACCCATGAAGGTAAAATTGTCGCCTGCCAACCACTCAAGAAACTCGATGGTTTCATTAAGCTCAACGGCATCAACATTGTTCGGACGCTTAGGCAGGTCTTTGATCACTTCCAACAGCTTGCTGCGGATTGGCTGCCAGTCTTCAACGGCCAGTGATACATCGTTAAGTACCGACTCAAGCTCGGCTTTAAAAGCACTGATTTCCGCTTCATCTGTTTGACGGTCAATCTCAATAAAGAACACGGTTTTAGTCGAGTTCGACTCTTGCTCGGCTTTTAGGTTCGAAAGATTGATAATGGCGCCATCGCTATCGCGCTGGATTTTTAACGGCGTATGTAGCAACAGGTGTGATGCAATGTTGGCACGGTTGAGTGACATGCGCACCGAGTCCACCAAAAATGGCATGTCCTTAGCGATGATTTCAACGATGGTGTGAGAGGATTGCCAACCGTGTTTTGCTACTTCAGGGTTAATTACACGGATCACCGCTTCGTCGCCCTGGTTTCCTTCTAACGAATTCCAAAGGCTCAGCGCGGCCCCGTAGAGGTCACTGTCATTTCTGTGTACTAGGTCTTCAGCCGACATATTGCTGTATAAAGCTTGGGCGAATTTGTCGACCAGTGACACCTTGTCTGGATTAACTTTGCTCTTAATAAGCTTGCTGACGTTATTCAGAATAACGCTAGCGTGACCGTCATTTTGTGTCATTGTGTGTTCCTTAATCTATACCGCCTTGTGAACGGGTGACTGAATAGCGTGGAGTCGGGCTAAATTCTAACGCTTTTACAGCTAATAAACAGCCTTTTCGTTGAAATCAGACCAATGATTTCAGCGTCTTGGCTAACTATTCACAAAATATAGATAGAAATGGCCGTTACCGGCCATTTCTGTTAACAAACATTCACATCATTTTTTCTGGTCAGACCATAAGAAGGTACTAATTGCTGGAATTATGAGCAGCGCACCGATCATGTTCACCAGAAACATAAAGGTCAACAAGATACCCATATCGACCTGAAACTTCAGTGCCGAGAAAATCCAGGTACTCACACCTACCGCTAAAGTGATACCGGTAAATAGTACCGCACTGCCTCGTTCAACCAGGGCATTTCGATAAGCCTGGCTCAGGCTGACCCCCTGGTTCAGCTGAATCATCTTAGAGGATAGGATATAAATGCCGTAATCGACACCTATCCCCACACCTAGGGCAATCACTGGCAGGGTTGACACCGTCAGACCGATTTCCAATGCCACCATCAGTGCCTGGGCCAGGGTCGAGACGATATATAATGGCAACACCACGGCAATGGTTGCGCGCAGCGAGCGAAAGCTAACCAGACACAAGGCGATAACCGCACCGTACACGTACAGCATCATCGGCGTTTGCGCTTCAGATACCGACTCATTGGTCGCCGCCATCACGCCGATAGGCCCAGAAGCCAAACGGAATTGCAGCTTGTCGGTACCAAACTCGGCGCCTACTGCTTTCACCGCCTCAACCACACGGTCGATGCTTTGCGCTTTATGATCTGCCATAAAGATGATCACCGGCATCACCGAGCAATCGCCATTGAGCAGGCCTGAACTGGTTTCCACCCGTGATGACGCCTGCACTAGTGATGCGGTATTACGCGGCAGGGTTTGCCATTTCAAGTTGCCCTCGTTGTAGCCTGCATTCACTGCCTGCGCCACACTGGCTAGGGAGACACTGCTTTGCACTCCCGGCACGTTTTCGATACGCCATTGAAATTGGCGGATACGTTCCATCACATCATGCTCGGTACAGGCCGCCGGATACGCTTCCACTATTACCTTAAGGATATCCGACGAGATCTCGTACCTGTCGGAGATCAAGAAGGTATCCTGGTTATAACGGGCGTCCTCATGCAATGCCGGTGCACCGGCGTGTAAGTCACCGATATGCATCTTTTGCGATTGCCAGAAACCAAAGGCAAACAGCAATGCCGTACACACCAAGATGATGGCTGCATATTTTCTATCGGTCGCGCACACCAGCAACTCGCGGATCTTAAACAAGGCATCCTTATTTCTATTATCGGCGGAAAGCACGCGCAACTTTTTCACTTCTAAATAAGACGCTATCACGGGTAATAAGACGAGGTTGGTCAAGATGATCACCGCCACGCCTAAGCTCGCCGTTATCGCGAGCTCACGGATAATACCTATATCGATAGCCAGCAAGGTCAAGAAGCCAACCGTGTCCGAAAGCAAGGCGATGCCGCCTGGGATCATCAAGGCTTTAAAGCTCGACTCCGCGGCGTTCTTAGCACTGCTGCCCAGTTGTACTTTTTTGGCGATATCGTTAATCATCTGAACGCCATGGCTGACGCCGATAGCAAACACCAAAAACGGCACTAAGATAGACATGGGATCAAGGCCAAAGCCCAGGCTAGAGAGCAAGCCAAGCTGCCATACCACGGCAATAAAGGAGCAGACAATCGGCAACAAGGTGAGCTTAAAGCTCTTACAGAACAACCACACCATAATAAAGGTGATCACTATGGCTATGGCAAAAAACAGCAGTACATCTTTAGCGCCATTGGCGATATCACCGGCCATCTTGGCGAAGCCAATAATATGAATGCTAACCTGTTCGGTACTTAGATCATCACGAATTTTGCTTTCAAGCTGTTCGGCTATCGCCAAAGTATCAAGCTTTTCACCAGTTTGCGGGTCAAACTCCATCAATTGAGCACTGACCATGGCACAGGAATAGTCTGAGGCTACCATGCGCCCTACTACCTTGGCCTTTTCGATGTTTTCTTTAACCCGTGCTAAACCACGCTCATCCGGGCGAAAGTTAGCAGGAATAATCGGACCACCACTAAAGCCATCTTCCACCACCTCAACAAAGCGAGCGCTTGGTGAGAAGATGGAGTTGACCAGTGGACGATTAACACCTGGGATAAAGTAAAGCTGATCGTGCACCGATTTTAGCTGAGTAAAAAACTCTTCATTAAAGATGTCGCCATCCGCATCGCAGACCGAAATTAAAATACTGTTAGCGCCACCAAATTGTTTTTCGTGTTTGGTGTACACCTTCATGTATTCGTGATTAAGGGGGATATTCTTGTTAAATGACGCATCGAGCTTAAGCTTGGTAGCCTGAAAAGCCAGCGCCACGGTGGCTAAAGCAAAGGCCACTATCACCCACATGCGATGGCGGAATAAGCTACGTTCTAATGCTTCCACTATATTATGCATGATCAGTTAAACTCCTTGCTTTGGATCCCAGCTTCTGTGGCCATTATTAATTTACCCCTGAACTGCACCCCATTTAAGATCGCCTTACCATCACTGAGCTGCTCACTTTGCAGTTGCGTACCGCTGGCATCATCAAGATGGTAAATCACTGCAGAATTGGCAAATATGTACAACTGCTCTTCGGCTGTGGTCATCATGCTGTTCATGGTTGCCTGCTCGTTGGCCATCAGCTGCTCCCAGCCGGCATCGTCGCTGTAACGAAAGGCATTGCCACGTAATCCGGCCACATAAAGGTTTCCGGCCATTTCAGTGATATCGAAAAATGACCCATGATAAATTTCTTCTTCACGCTGCCAATTTTGGCCGCCATCATCGCTGTGCGCGATTAACCCCATTTCGCCGACTATATATAAGCCCTTGCTGGTATTAGCAATGCGGTTAAAGTGCGGGAGAATCGATGCGGTTTCGATTTCATAACCTTCGGGGTCTTCTGCTTTAAGCTGGTTTAGGTAGTCTCGGTCTTCGGCGAATAACAAGCTATCGAGGAATCTCTTTTGCCAACTTTGGCCGCCGTCCTCGGTGACAAAATACATACCGTATGCCCCGACGGCGATACCCTGTTGCGCGTCCATAAAGGTAATATCCAAACAAGGCTTATCAAGCTCGGGGAGAAACTGCTGAATTTGCCAACTTTGCCCGCCGTCTTGGGTATTCAAAATAGTGGCGTCATGACCGCAGGCCCAGCCCTTGTTATTATCAATAAAATACACCGAAGTGAGCAGTACATCGACCGGTGACTGCGCTTGGTGCCATTGCTGAGTATCGTCACTCACAACAATGGTGCCATGTTGGCCGACGGCAACCACTCGCTCTTCGGTGGCGGTAATATCGGTGAAAAGCGTTTGCGTAGCCTGCTCGGCACGATAAGCGGGCTGAGGCGTTGTTTGAGCCACACTGTGCAGTGACAAAAGCAACGTTGCCCAACTAAGCAAGTACTTCATATAAATTTGCGCCCAAATAGAGAAATAAAATTATGGAGCTAGGCCCACTAGCGTGCGCCTAGCGAAGTGCGAGGATTAACGACGACCTTCGCGACGAAGGGCGTTAGATGTAAACTCGTTGTCATTGAACGACTCTGAGAAGTCATACATCTCTTCTTGGTTATCTAGGCCAATGGCCAGGTAACGACGCGAATTAAGGTCGTGGTAAACCTCAAGCGTACTCCATTGAGTCGGTACTTCGTAATAGTTTAGACCATGGGCCATAGCGACACGGTAGAGTTGATCGCGGTTGTCATACAAGTCGGCAACCGAGATCTGCCAGCTGTCTTCATCGATGTAGAAGGTACGCTTCTTATAGGTGTGACGAGTGCCCTCTTTCAACGTGGCTTCAACAACCCATACACGGTGCTTTTCATAGCGCACGTGCTCAGGATTCACATGGCCCGGTTTGATGATGTCATCATAGCTTAGTGAGTCACTGTGAAGCTTGTAGCTGTTGTAAGGGATCAACAACTCTTGTTTACCTTTTAGCTCCCAGTTGTAACGGTTTGGTGAGCCATTAAACATATCGAAGTCATCGGTAGTACGCAGGTTGTCCGACGCCGTTCCCGGTGCATCATAAGCAACGTTAGGAGCACGACGCACGCGGCGCTGACCCGTATTGTAGGTCCATGCCTGACGTGGCGTCAGAATCTGGTCCATGGTTTCATGCACCAGCAAAGCGGTACCGGCAAGGCGCGCCGGCTCGGTGACACGCTGCTTAAATTTGAAAAGAATATTAGACTCTTCCAATTGCTCTGGCGTGGCATCATTATCGGCGTATTTAATCAATAGCTGCTCGTCGAAACCGATCAGGTTATAGGCACCGGAAGCGGTAGGCATTGCCTGACCACCGAAACGTGAGATCGACTGACCACGATAGCGCAACAGGTGGTTCCAAATCGCTTCAAGGCCGTTTTCAGGCATTGGGAATGGAATACCGATAGCGGTGTTCTTAATGCCATTGCCGCCTTCGATCAACTCGGCTTGGGTCGCGTACTTTTTCGTTGCATCGTAGAAGAACTGCGGGTAAGAGGCACTACGACGAGTTGGGTACACCTGCATCTTAAAGGTATCAGGATAAGCTTCAAACAAGGCTATCTGACCTGGGCTTAGCAGGGTCTTGTACTGCTCCAGGTTAGATTTATCTATGGTGTACAACACCTGATCCGCGGCAAACGGATCCGGGTGGTGCATGCCTGGCTTGTAGTTTGCCGGCACTTCGGTGATACCACCATTCCAGGCTGGAATAGAGCCATCTTCGCTCCCCGCTTTAACGGCGCCGATTGGCGTCAGATCCGCGCCTAAGCGAGCCGCCTGCTCCGGCGAAATTTTAGCCTGTACTGCAGTGGTGGCAAATAAACCACAGAATGCTGCTGCAATGAGGGTAGGTTTAGTCAACATACGGATACCCTTTTAAATTGAATATTTGATATTAAAGGAAACAAAATCACGATCGGCAAAAGTATTAGTGGCGCCGCCGCCCCAGAATGAGTTGTAACCTAAATCAAAAGACCAAGTATTTTGATAGTTAAAATTCATATTAATTCCCAATGATTTTCTGTCTTCAATAAACAGGAACATGGGATCTGGAGTAATACCATTAACATCGTGTGAGAATACGAAGCGTGGCGAGAAGTTAACACCCGAGAACAGGTCATAATAATCGCCCTTGGCGACTAGGCGATAACCCCAGGCCGACGCCGTTGGGAATGGGTTAGTCTCTGGGCCGTTAGACAGCGCCATATGTAACGCCGAATAATCATCCGCCAATGGACCTTGAATAACGCCGCTACGACCGGTGCCGGATACATTTAAGCGTAATTCATCATAGGCCGGCATGTTATTGATACGCACACCACCGATTTCACCAAGCACCGCCCAGCTATCGGCACCGAGTGCTGGGCCAAACAGATGCGTTGCGGTAAATTGCACTTGTGCTGTATTACGCAAAATATAGCCTTGAGCCGTACCACCTGGGCCAACTACCGCGGTAGCATCGCCTGGGCTTAGCTGAGAAATACCCGAAAATTCCGTACGTAATCCCGCCAATGCTAATTGCTCTGGCATACCCGCGTACAGTAACTCTACGTCATCCACCTGGAATGGCTCGTCTTCACGGAAAGCGAATTCACCGGCCAGCGCGGTTTCACCAATGGAGGTGTTAAAGCTTAAACCATAGAGTTTGATATCTTCTGGGTAGTCCAGCTTAGCCTTGGTAAAGGCCTTCAGATCGTTAACATTATCGCTATTGATCTCTGTGCTCATGATCATCGCCAGGTCTTCACCAATGGCGGTGAAGTCAGAAACCTGACCTGAGATCACCGGACGACGGCTGTGGTAATTGATGTAATACAAGGCCAGCTCGGTGTCGTTCAATTCAGGCATAAACATGCCTAAGCGTAAACCGTATTGACCGCCATCGCTGGGCTCTGTTTTACCGCGCTTACCCTCGCCCTTAAGGGCCACCTTGGTTGGATAGGCCAGGTACATGTTTGCAAGCAGTTCCTGGCCTGCTGCAGAAGTCGGGTCGATGCCCTGCGCCGCCGCAGCCGCCTGCCAATCTGAAGTGAGGTTGTTCAGGCTGTCGGTTAAAAACGCCAGGTCAATGTCCGGGTTGGAGGTAAAGCCTAATTGAACGTTTTGGTTAAAGCCGTTTTCCGAGGCGAAATCATTGGTAGAGAAATAACTGCCCGTCGCCGGTAAGCGGGTTTCATGCCACTCATATTGATAGAAACCTTCAAGGAACAGGTTTTCGGTGATACCCAGCGAGGCCCAAAACATCCCCACGGGGATAAAGGCTTCTTTTAACTCAGCGCCCGGCGCTTTTAAACGGTCGATATCAACCGGGTTCACGTTGATGCCGTGTGAAATCAGGGTACTTTCACCCCAGTTTACAACCTGCTGGCCTAAACGCAGTGATAGCGGGTTTTGACCATCATTAAAATCGAAGTCGGCCCACACAAAGGCATCAAGAAGGCGGAAGTCGGCACACACCTGCTCTTTGGTTTCGTCGTAATCGCATGGGTCAACGCTTTCGCCAGATACCGGGTTGGTATAGGCATAGTCGCCATCCATCAGCGCAAAATCATAGAAATACATGAAACGGGTGAATAAGCCGTAAGAGTCGCCATTGATCGCTAGTTCATGAGTCCCTTTTAACAATTGCGAAAACGTATCGCCCTTGTCGAAATTCAGGTTACCGGCGTCACCATTGTTGGAATAGGCACCGGGTTGGCTCCAAACGTCGCTGGAACTATAGATGGGATTAAGCGCTGCGTTGTAATTGCTCCAGTCGAAACGTGGGTGATTACTCTTCCCCACGTACTGATCGAAATCACGGTTTTCGGTACGAATGCTCTGACCGTATGAAAAAGTCGAATCAAAATTGATATCGAAATCACCAACCGTAAAGCTGGCACTGTGTGCGGCGCTACTCATGCCCAACATCGCTGCGCCGACGCTGAGCGCTAATCGATGCTTTGCAAATAGTGGCTGTCTTATCATTGTTGCTTCCCCCTTAGCGCGGGTAATTTTTAGATCAAGTTATTGTTTTTAGTGTAGTCTTGTGCATTTGAAAGGATACGCTACAGTTACAAACAGTCTACATCAATGTGTTGTACCTGGCGTTAAATTTCCGTTTCATCTGCTAATGGTATGACATCCTACCACTATTTTTATACATGACAATAACGTTAACGACAAATGCAATTTACATTAACGTAAAACAATCTAAAAAGTTTTTGTTTTTAAATTCGCTCCAGGGCGACGAATTTATTTTCCGGGGTCAGGGTAAGGCGAAACCGACCACGAATGCCCAGCTGGGACATATGCGGTAATATTTTGGCGGCGGGAAAACGGATACGACGACGATTATCATCGCATACCTGAATGGCAGTGACTTGGCCTCGGTAATAGGCCAAGCACTGCTCATAGGTTAACGATAAGGTAAAGTAATAGGTTTTAGTGCTCATTCACCTAACGCTTTTTCTACCTTTTCATAGAGATCTTTGCTCAGTTTCGGCAATGTCATCAAACGTTGCAATTGAGCTCGCATCAGTTGCTGGCGACCCGAATCATAACGGCGCCATGCCAACAGCGGCGTTATTAAACGCGATGCATTTTGCGGGTTGATCTCATTTAGTTTCACCAGTGCATCGCCGAGTAACTCATAGCCACGGCCATCTTTATGATGAAAAACACTGGGGTTACTCATGGTCAATGGCCCCAACAAGGCTCTTACCCGGTTAGGGTTTTGCCAAGAGAAATGTGGATGCTCAAACAAGGCGTTAATTTCAACCAAGGCGTGCTCACCACGCTTCAAAGCCTGCAAATTAAACCACTTATCCAATACCAGTACGTCATTGGCCCAGCGCGTTGCAAACGCAGCCAATAAGGTATTTTGCTGCTCATGTTCAGCCAATACCAAGGCCTTTAGCGCCGCCAGCGACAAAGTCATAGACCCGGTGTTGGCCTGCTCGGCAATATAGTCTGTGGCACCGTCAATTCGGGCTAGATAGTACATGCAAGCACCAAGCAAGGCGCGTACCGCTGCACTGTGTGCATTTTGCTGCTTATCATCGTTAAAGTGCACTAACACCGCTTGCAAGTGTTGTTGTAAATGCGTCGCTATCTCGGCTTCAAAAGCATTAATAATACTGTTGAGCGCATCGACCGGTATCTCGCTGTGGCTGCTGCTTAGGGTTTCAAAGCTAGGTAAATACAATAACTCGGCAATCAGAGCCAAATCGACTTCGCTGCCAGATAAAACACCATTTAACAGTTCGCTCATGGTGTCTAGCACTGCCTTGGGTAACTCAGGCTTGGCTTCACCCTTTACCAACGCCTGGTTAACACAATGACTTAATGCCGCTTGCTGCGCATCCCAACGGCTAAAGTCGCTGCTGGCATGGCGGACAATATGAAGCTGATCCGCGAGGGCCTGATCAAACTGCACCTGCACCGGCGCCGAAAAGTCTTCAAAAAGTACGGCTACCGGACGTTCGTCAACTTGCTCAAAAACGAAGTCCTGACGCTCCTCAGTGAGGTGCAAAACTTTATCCAGGACCTTGCCGTCGCGCATCAGCGTCATGGGCTGTCCCTGTTGGTCCAACAGTTCGATCGCCACCGGAATTAACAAGTTTTCCTTGTGGGGCTGTTCGGCGGTCGGCTTATGGGTTTGTGTTAAGGTCAGGGTATAGCGTTTGGCTGCACTGTCATATTCTTCCTGCACCGACACCAAGGGCGTGCCCGCTTGTCCATACCAGCGCGAAAACTGGGATAAATCCGTGTCATTGGCATCATGCATCGCCGCCACAAAGTCATCACAGGTCACCGCTTGGCCGTCATGACGCTGAAAATACAGCTTCATGCCTTTTTGAAAACCCGCTTCACCAAGCAAGGTATGCAGCATGCGGATCACTTCGGCGCCCTTGTCATACACGGTCACGGTGTAAAAGTTATTCATTTCGATAACTTTTTCTGGCCGAATGGGGTGCGCCATGGGACCTGCATCTTCGGCAAACTGGTGGGTGCGCATCACCTTCACCGCATCAATACGGTTCAGGGCCCGCGACCCAAGATCGCTACTGAATTCCTGATCGCGAAATACCGTTAAGCCTTCTTTTAAGGAGAGCTGGAACCAATCACGGCAGGTTACTCGGTTGCCGGTCCAGTTGTGGAAATACTCATGACCGACAATCGATTCGATCAGGTGGAAATCTCTGTCTGTGCTGGTGTCACTATTGGCCAATACGCACTTGGAGTTAAAGATATTAAGGCCCTTGTTCTCCATGGCGCCCATATTGAAAAAGTCGACCGCAACTATCATGTAAACGTCCAGGTCATATTCCAGGTCGAAGCGTTGCTCATCCCATTGCATGGCACGCTTAAGTGACGCCATGGCATGGGGGGCTTTAGAGAGGTTCCCCTTATCGACATAAAGCTCCAGTGCCACCTCACGCCCTGAAGCTGTGATATAGGTATCGCGCAGCACATCGAAGTCGCCTGCTACCAAGGCAAAGAGATAACTGGGTTTTTTAAACGGGTCTTGCCAGGTTGCGAAATGCTTGCCGTCGGCTAAATCACCGCTATCAATTTTATTACCGTTTGATAAAAGGTGAGGAAACTGAGCCTTGTCAGCGACGATGGTCACTTTATAGCTGGCCATTACATCAGGGCGGTCAAGGAAATAAGTGATTTTACGAAAACCTTGCGCTTCACACTGAGTGCAATAGGCACCATCGGACAAATACAGGCCTTCCAGTGAGGTGTTACTTTGCGGCGCGCATTCGGTGGTAATTTCAAGCGTAAAGGGTTGCTGCGGGAGTTGTTCAATCACCAGCTGCTCATCTTCTAGGTGATAAGCAGAATGTATTTGCTCATTAATGCGAACCTTGAGCAAGGTTAAATCTATGCCATCAAGTACCAATTGAGCGCTGGGGTTGTCGGCGTTGGCACGCACCAATGAGCGAGCCACCACTTGTGTGTTAAGTGGCGCTAATTGTACCTCCAGCTCAAGTTCATCGATAAAAAAAGCAGGCGCTTGGTAATCGCGCAAATATTGGGCATGGGGTTGGGTCGCGGTCATAAGGTGACTGTCTCCTAAAACTTAAAGCGGGCATCTATTTGATGCCCGAGCTGCAATAAATGGCTGTGTTTGGCTTACGCCTGCCCCTGCTCTTTTACCTCAGGCTGCAGGTGCTTGGGCTCGATACGAAGAATTTTTATGCCTAGGTAGGCGTAGATCACAGCGAGTACCGGATTGATTAAATTAAAGAAGGCATAAAAGGCATAATCAAACGGGTTAATCAAAAGTACGCTTTGCATATAGGCACCACAGGTGTTCCAAGGGATCAAGGGGCTGGTAATGGTACCGCCATCTTCAAGGGTACGAGACAGGTTGACCGGTCTTAAGCCGCGCTTTTTATATTCTTCTTTAAACATACGCCCGGGCACAACAATGGCGATATATTGGTCCGCTGCCACCAGGTTGGTACCAATACATGTACAGATGGTGGCCGCCACCAAGGAGCCGGTGGACTTAGCTACCTTTAAGATACTCCGGACAAACACCTCAAGGAGACCAGTTTTTTCCATAATGGCACCAAACATCAACGCCATCATGATTAACCAGGTGGTGTTGAGCATACCCGACATGCCGCCGCCGGAAAGCAGGTCGTCCATTTTCGCATCCCCTGTACTAATAGCAAAGCCATCGAAGAAGGTTGCCCACACCAGTTTAAAATAGCCGACCAACTGACCCTGGCTGACATCTACCTGAGTCGCGAGTAAATCACTTTGAAATAGCAGCGCCCATACCGCCCCTAACACGGCCCCGATAGAAATCGCAGGGAATGCCGGCATCTTGCGAATAGCTAAGACCAACAGCACCAGTAAAGGCACCAGATTAAGAATATTAATGTTAAAATTCGCCGCGAGCAGATTTACCATAGTATCGATACTGGTTGCGTCACTGCTTACATCGGCATTAAAGCCCATAAAAATAAAGATAATAACGGCAATCACAAAGCTTGGTACCGTGGTCCAAAGCATGTGGTGAATATGGGTAAATAGCTCGGCACCCGCTACCGCAGGCGCCAGATTTGTGGTTTCAGAGAGCGGACTCAGCTTATCGCCAAAGTAGGCGCCCGAAATAACCGCACCAGCTGTCACAACCGGGTCTAGGGCCAAGCCGTTGGCCACGCCCAGCAAGGCCACACCTATGGTCGCCGCCGTAGTCCAGGAGCTGCCGATACTCATGGCTACCACGCCACAGATAATACAGCTGGCAGCATAAAACCAATGAGGATTGATGATCTGCAGACCATAATAGATCAAGGTTGGTACGGTACCTGAAAGCAGCCAGGTGCCGATAAGTGCCCCCACCATGAGGAGGATCAATATGGCACCTAGAGAAATGGTGATACCCTTTATCATCGCCTCTTCAAGGGTCTTCCAGGTGTAGCCATTTTTCAGGCCAACCAAGGCCGCCGTGAAGGTAGCGAAAAGTAAGGCTATTTGGTTTGGACCCGATGATGAATTATCACCGTAGAGATACACTGCCGCGCCCAATAAGCAAATCAACACCGTGATAGGGATCATTGCATCGAGTAATTTAGCTTGTTTTATTGTCGTCAAAATCGCTCTCCAGCCCTCACCTCTTAGCACAACGCGGCAAGGGTTATTTTTATTATAAGCGCAAAGATTACCAGAGCGGCGCAGATTTAACAGCGTTTAGGCAATAAAAAAGGCGCTTAACGCGCCTTTTGTCTTTGTAATTGTTTACTTATTATTCTTTACCAAACGCCCTTGCCTGATAAAGTCTTGGGTGATTAATGCCGCTTCTTCGAGATATGGGTCAAAATCGTCCAACACCTCGGGGGCGTCATCAATATCGGCCACCTTGTCCAGACCCAATCGGGCTAAACGTTCGTTAGTGCGCTGCAGCGCCAATTGCTCACGCTCATCACGCTCACTAAGGCGTTCTTTTTCATTAAGCGAAATAAACTTACGGTCTTTCTCTTCTTTATAAGTGGCGATGTCTTGCATTACATAGCCGAATTCAGGCTCTTTGGCTATGCGCTTGTCATGTTCGGAATTAAGGTAACCAATGGTGTCGCCTAAACTATCAACCATGGCGTATTTAGCACGAATAATGCTGTCCCAAGGAAGTGCATTGTCTTCTTGGCTCTCGCCCCACTCCGCCGGATTAATAGGCGATGGTAATTTAATGTCCGGTATCACCCCTTTATGCTGCGTGCTGCCGCCATCGATACGGTAAAACTTCGCAATGGTGTATTGCACGCTGCCAAGCGGGTTATCGTACAAATCATAGTTTCGGCCCAAGCCACGGTGTTGCTGTACCGTTCCCTTACCAAAGGTTTGTTCGCCGATGATCACCGCACGGCCATAATCTTGCATTGCTGCGGCGAAGATTTCTGACGCCGATGCGCTGTAGCGGTCAACAAGTACCGTCATCGGGCCGTCGTAATAAGTTACGCCGTCACTGTCTTTTTGCTGTTCGATACGACCATTCAGAGTGTGAATTTGCACCACTGGGCCCTGGTCGATAAACAAGCCGGATAATTTGGTTGCTTCATACAAAGAGCCACCGCCATTTTGGCGTAAGTCGATGATGATACCGTCGACCTTTTGCTCTTTAAGCTTTACCAGTTCACCTTTTACATCCTCGGAGAGGTTGTTATAAAAGCCTGGAATTTCAATCACGCCAATCTTGCTGCTCATTGGTGAGTAGCTGGCATCAAAAACATGCGATTTCGCCGCTCTGTCTTCAAGGCGGACTTTATCACGGGTGATCTCCACCACTTTGGGAGTGCCGTGATCGTCCTTACCGCGGAGGTACTGTAAGCGTACCAAGGTGCCTTTCGGGCCCTTGATAAGATCGACAACGTCATCAAGACGCCAACCGATCACATCAACAAAATCATCGTCGCCCTGGGCCACACCAATTACGCGGTCTTCCGGTTTAATGGCGCCGGTTTTATCGGCTGGACCACCAGGGACCAAGGAACGGATCACGGTATAATCTTCATCGTAACTGAGCACCGCACCTATGCCTTCGAGCTCAAGGTCCATGTCCATTTTGAATTGCTCGGCACGACGTGGCGAAAGATAGGAGGTGTGAGCCTCAATGGAGCGGGCAAAGGCATTCATAATAATCTGGAACGCATCTTCGCTCTTGGTTTGCACCAAACGCTTTAGGGTGTAGGTATAACGCTTCTCCAACACCTCTTTAATGCCTTCCCAATCCTTACCCGTCATTTTCAGGCGTAGCGCATCATACTTCACCTTTTGGCGCCACAGCTCGTTGAGCTCGGCTTCGGTGCTCGCGTACGGTGCGTCTTCACGATCGAAGTAGTACTTGTCGTCTTTACTAAAATCGAACGGTTTGTCGAGTAAGGACAAAGAATACTGATAACGCTCAAACCGGCGTTTCATGCTGAGGTTAAATAAGTCATAGGCAAAGTCTAACTTGCCTGACTTGAGGGCGTTATCGAACTTTTCGCGGTATTGTTCAAACTGGGCAACATCGCCGGCTAAGAAAATACTGCGATTAAAATCTAGGGATTCGATATAACGGTCGAACATCTGCGCCGAGAGCTCGTCGTTAAATCGAATCGGTTTGTAGTGTGCACGGGTAAAAAGATTGGTTACTCGTTTACTGGCAGTACTGTGTTGCGACTCTTGCTGCAACAGGGGCAAATCTGCCATGGTGACCTTGTCCAACGAGGCCAAGGCCGGCGCCGCGATAAGGGCAGCAACCAGGGGGATGAGTGAAAACGTCTTACTCATGCACAACTCCTTTTATTAAACCAGGTATAGGCTATCGGCTTTTGTCTTAACTTGCATGCCGGTTACCAGCTCAACATGGATGTCTTCTTTATTAACTTCCGTGATGGTACCGTTCACCAATGCCTGACCTAGTTTTACTTTAACTTTGGTATTAGCCTTGACCTGTTCGCTTGGCAAAGGTTCAACTTTATTGCTGCGACGAGGTTCGGCGGCTGGGGCTTTTTTGACTTTAGCGCCTTTTGCGCCAGGTTTACCACTGCCCTGCGGGCGTTTTTTGTAACCCTTTGTGTCACCTTCTTTGGCACCACGTGCTGGCTTTTTACGCTTAGCCATTTTTGCACGACTTTGCTCAAGTGCCGTTTGTGCATGCTCAACATGCTCTTGCTCCACCTTCTCGGCTTGGTTGCCGTCAAGATCGACGCGGAATTCGTTTTTAACCACCGCTTCTAGGTAGCGCCAGTGTGAGGTGTATTTTCTCAGCGCTTGACGAACCTGCGTTTTGCTGACTTTTTCATTGCCTTCAATACGCTCGGCGATGTCTTTAAAGATACCTACTTTAAGAGGCTTGATACCGTCTTTTTGTTTAAAACAGTTTGGAAATTCCTCATAAAGGAATGCCAACACTTCGTTAATGTCTTTTAGCTTGTTTGTGGTTTCCATTTCTGAACCTTCAGTTACATCTGCTCATCTTGAGCCGAGTCGATATAGTGCTCCACCCAGTCAAGTAACTCTTCTAACTCGGCATCAACCAATGCCAAGTCACCGCGAAGATGTTCCCATATTCCGGATATAATGCTGTCAATTTGTTCACAGCTTAGATCATCGGGGAGTCGCTCCCAAGCATGGTGAATTAGCTCATTCAAGCGTTCACACACCAGCTCTTCATCGCCTTCCCAATCACCTACGTCTGCTATTGAAAATAGGTAGTCTTGTACATTCAGTAGATCTTTCATGCGAGATGCTTTTCCAAACACTCAACCAAAAGCTCAAGGCCTGCCTTATCATGCTCGTCAAAGCGTCCAACCGTAGGGCTGTCGATATCCAATACGCCAATGGCCTCACCGTTTTTCTTAACCACAAGGACAATTTCTGAATTGGATGCCGCATCACAAGCGATATGGCCTGGGAATTGATGCACGTCTGTGACTAACTGAGTTTGATCCGCCGCGATGGCAGTGCCGCACACCCCTTTGCCAACTTCAATACGCACACATGCGGGTTTCCCCTGAAATGGCCCCAGCACCAATTGCTCAGGCGACTCCAATAGGTAAAAACCAGCCCAGTTGATATCGTCCATCGACATATACAACAAGGCACTGATGTTAGCTAAATTGGCAATTAAGTTGGGCTCGTCACAAATCAGTGCTTGCGCCTGCTCCGTCACAGAGCGATAAAATTCCGCTTTGCTCATTTAAATACTACTTCACATAGAATACGCAGTGTTTAAGGTACTCTTTGTAGCGGGCAAATGAAACCTTTTATCTTGAAAAAAGTGCTGTGAACACTTGAAAACGCGTTGGTTGCTTAAATTTAAATCACTCGTTACAAAGCGGTTAAGCAATTTTGGCACGACCACGGCGCAAACCGAACAGGAATAAGCCACTGCCCAAGGCTGCCATCAGCGCATTGACGATAAGTAAGAATCCGGCTCCGGCACCAAAAAGGAAACTAAACATCGCCCCTCCCAGTAAGCCGAGCGTCAAAATACCGCTGTAATGCACCTTGTTATATTTGTACATCAATAAGTAACCGGGGACCACCAGCACCGCCATGGCCAAACCTACGATATGCGCGTTCGCCAGTGCAGACAACAACACGGTGAAAAAGATGGCCGAGCCATTTTCCTGGACCGATAACGCATAGTAGATGCCAAGCACCAGCCCCACCAGCACGGGGGCTAGTAATGAATAGAGTACGGCCTTCGCCAAATGTTGTTTCATAGAAGGAGAATTCTTAAATTTTGCATCTATGCAGAGTGGCAAAGAATGCGGCCCTTGCCAATTACGACCTTAGTCGCATCGCTTTAACCGACCTTGGGCATGGTGTAAAACCAGACAGAAATCGTGGCGAAGGATAAGATGCGATGCCGTTGCACCAAGCACAAAAAAGGGCTGCTTAAATAAAGCAGCCCTTTCTTATATGGCGGAGAGATAGGGATTTGAACCCTAGATAGGCTATTAACCTATGCCGGTTTTCAAGACCGGTGCTTTCAACCACTCAGCCATCTCTCCAAACGCGGTACCCGGACGACGTATCATCCAAGTGAAATTTAGTGGCGGAGAGATAGGGATTTGAACCCTAGATAGGCTATTAACCTATGCCGGTTTTCAAGACCGGTGCTTTCAACCGCTCAGCCATCTCTCCGCAGCGGGGCGAATATTAGATAAATGAATTGCGTTTGTGAAGTGTTATTTTCATTTTTTTGTTTAACCGCCTAATTTTTGACTGTTTTGTATAAGTATCACACAAAAGGAGCTATTTCCTCGGTATTGAAAGTGAAAGGTTTGCCCATATTTATAAGACTTGATAATCTTGAACCTGGATGTAAGTTGCATCCGAGGATTGATTAATTTGAAGGAGTTTAACAATGGCGTTTAATAACTCGTACAGCACGGCTAAGCCGATGATGTCGACCATTGAGACGAATAAGGTTTTAAAGAACACTTACTTTTTACTCGCGATGACGTTGGCATTCAGTGCTGTGACTGCGGGTATTTCTATGGCGCTTAACCCTCCGTTCTTCACGGGGATCATTTGCTCGTTAGTAGGTTTGGGTCTGCTTTTTGTTGTAAACAAGAAAGCCGAAACAGCATCAGGCGTCATGTGGGTATTTGCCTTTACTGGCATTATGGGTTTCGGCCTGGGTCCCCTGCTTAACCACTACGCGGCAATGCCAAGTGGCCCGTTCTTGATCATGCAAGCTTTGGGTTCTACGGCGCTAATCTTCTTTGGTCTTTCTGCCTATGCACTTACTACCAAAAAAGACTTTTCTTTTATGGGTGGTTTTCTGACCGTCGGTCTATTGGTGGTGATCGTTGCCAGTATCGTTAATATCTTTATCGGCAGCTCAATTGCCTTTATGGCGATCAACGCGGCGGTGGTATTTATCATGTCGGGTCTGATCCTGTTCGATACCAGCCGTATTATCAATGGTGGCGAAACTAACTATATCCGCGCCACGGTTGCCCTATACCTTAACGTATACAACCTGTTTACGTCACTTCTGCACCTACTTGGCGCAACAGATGACTAATAAATAGAATTTGTTAGAATAAGCCCCATTCATTGGGGCTTTTTTTTGGATTGAATTTGGCCAGTTTCGTACTTTCACTACACAGTGCGCCGAGCGATACCGACACGCTCAATGCCCTGCAACGCTTTGCCACTTCAGCGCTGGCGCAGGGGCACACAATTCACTGTATTTTCCTGTATCAGGATGGGGTCTATCACGCCTCCCCTTGCTTTGATTTAGCCAGCGATGAATTTGACCCGGCCAAGATATGGCAAGACCTGCACAAGCAAGGCATTGAATTACATCTGTGCGTTACCGCAGCCACTAAGCGCGGCATCGACTTGGACCAATGCAAACACTTTAGTGTCTCCGGTTTAGCAGAATTTGCCATGGAGGCGGCACAGGCAGACAGATGGGTGCAATTTAAATGAAGCATATAGTGATTATTAGCCAACAGGCCCCCTATCAGCAGCAAAGCCTTAAGGAAGCGCTTGATTTGCTGCTTATCTTTGCCGCCATCGACCAGGAAGTGTCTTGGCTGATTGAAGGCGATGCGGTGTTCGCGCTATTGGCCGAGCAGCAGCCCAAACTACTTGGTCAGAAGGACTTCACCAAGGCCCTGAAGATGCTTGAGCTTTACGATATCGACAGCATTTATGTGTGCAGCGAGTCTTTGAGCGACCGAGGTATGGATGAGAGTGAACTCATCCTGGATGTAAAAAACGCTCTAGCGCAGGATAAACAAGCCCTGTTAGCAAAGGCAACTCAGGTGGCAGTACTATGAGTCACAACAATTTATTTATCCTCAGCCGCCCCCTTGCCTCATTGCCTTTATTAGCAAGCAAGCTCAGCAAAAACGATGCGCTCTTGCTGCGTGGCGATGCCTGCTACAACCCAGCGGCCTTTAGTATGTTTGAGGTGCCCGTTTATGCCCTGAAAACGGATGTGGATGCCCGTGGCGCGCAGTCACGTTGTAGCAAGGTGCAGCTGATCGATGACCTGGAATGGGTCGCATTAACCCTTCAATTTCAAAGATGTATTAGTGAGTAACCATGATTGAATTTAACGGCCAACAACTTGAGACCGACAAAGAGGGTTATCTGCTTGATAGCAGCCTGTGGAACCGTGAGCTAGCCCCTATTATTGCCGCAACGGAAAACATCGAGCTCAGCGACGCCCATTGGGAAGTTATCTTTTTTGTCCGTGAGTTTTACGAAGAATTCGACACCAGCCCGGCGATCCGCATGCTGGTAAAGGCCATGGCTAAAAAGCTTGGTGAAGACAAGGGTAACAGTAAATACCTGTATAAGTTGTTTCCTAAGGGCCCAGCGAAACAAGCCACGAAGATTGCCGGCCTGCCCAAACCCGCCCGCTGCATTTAATGCCACGTTAAAGTAAAAAAGGAGCCATTGGCTCCTTTTTTCTATGCATCAGCAATTACTTGGTGTAACCACGCGGCATGTCCGAAGGCGTAGTATAACGCTCTCGTAGCTTGTCTTGACGGGCCTCGGTCGATACCTTTTCACCATCAATCCAAATGCTTTCAATCTTGGCGTTCAGCTCAAACGGGTCGGCACTCCAAAGTACCAGGTCCGCCGCTTTGCCCGCGCTGATAGCGCCGGCATCAATGTTGAACACCTCGGCAACATTGCTGCTGATAGCTTCCATGGCACCTTGCTGGCTCATGCCATAAGACACCGCGTTACCGGCGTCAAAACGCAGCTGATACAGGTTATGAGCGCTGTCACCGGCGATGGTCAAGATCACCTTAACTCCGGCTTTTTCAAGCTTTCCGGCATTGGCCAGATCGGCATGCATGGAATCAAAGTTGCCTGGCAGGTTATCCATGGCACTGATGATCACCGGCGTATTGCTGGCAGCCAGCTGATCGGCAATCAATACTGCATCATGAGCCCCAGCAAACACCATGTTGATATCGTACTTGGCTTTAAGCTTCAACAATTCAAGCATTTCAGCGGCACGTGATACGCCAACAAGTAAAGGTATCTCTTTCGCAAATACGGCGTCTAACACCTGAATTTCGCGATTATGCGCATCGCTGTCTTTCTTTTCACGTTGCTTATGGCCCTCTAGCTTATCAATAAGGGTCTGCATAGATAAGGCGCGTGAACCCTTGCTCTTTTGACCAAGCTCAATGGCCAAGGCCACTTGCTTTTGACTTACACTGTCGAACTCACCGCTGAGCGACACTACAGAAGCCAAGCCGTTGAAAATGTCTTCGCTGCCACCTGGCACAATCACGTCACGGGTGATACCGCCTTTACGGGCATATGGGATCAGCGACGAACGCGGATTAAAGGCAAGGCTTGGGTCAAACGTAATCGACGCTTTTTTATCGCTGCCATCACGTGAACCAGCCACCGCACCCACTTCCACCAAACCCAGGTGGTTCAGCGAGCCGATAAAGCCAGGTGTTAAAATTTTACCTTGCGCATCAATCACTTCGTCGGCATCAATCACTTCGTCGGCATCAATTTGCGCCGGATTAACGGCAACAATTTTGCCGTCTTTGACTAGCACAGACGCGTCTTTTAACACGCCCTGCTCGGTGGCGGTGTGAATGGTGGCATTGGTAATAGCCAATGTTTGCGCGCCAACGGATACACTCATCGCTAAGGCTGCGGCAACCGATGTCATTGTAAACAGTTTCATCTTGTTCTCCTTAGCGTTGGCCTAACATAAAGTCACTTTGGGCTTGGTATTTCTCGTCATCACGGTCATACACCTTGGCACCATCGATAAATACCTGCTCGGCTTTAGCGTAAACACTAAACGGATTGTTGTCCCACAACACCAGGTCCGCTTGTTTACCCGTGGCAAGAGAGCCGGTCTTGTCGTCGATCCCTAGGGCCTTAGCCGCATTTGAGGTCAACCACTTAATGGCATGGGCTTCATCAATATCAAAACCATTTTCGTTGGCGCGATACATCACCTTGCCCGCTTCCTGATTCAGACGCTGAATGGTGGTGTCTGAGTCAGAGTGGACGATGGCGCAAGAGTTTTCAACCGCATCAACGATGGCAACGTTTTCCTGAACCATGTCGTAGGCTTCCATCTTAAAGCCCCACCAGTCTGGCCACAGAGCCGCGCAGTTACGGTTTTCTGCCAGTAAATCAGCAATCTTGTACGCTTCGATACCATGGTGGAAGGTGCCCGCGTGATAACCAAATTCTTTAGACAGGTCGATCATCATCGCCATTTCCTCTGCCTTATAGCAGTGGTTGTGGATCAGAATGTCACCATCGAGAACGCCACGCAGGGTATCCATGGTCAGGTCGCGCTCGGGCGCTTCAACATTCTTACCGGCCGCATAGTCGGCATCGTACTTTTCCCAGGCACGCTTATATTCTGTCGCATCAATCCAGGCATTGCGATAACCGGCCATGTTACCCATACGGGTAGATGGCAATACGCCCTTGCTGCCGTAAACACGTTTAGGGTTTTCACCACAGGCCATTTTCAAACCATAAGGTGCTTGTGGGAACTTCATCGCCTGCATGGTGTGCGCGGGTACGTTTTTCAGAGTCACGCCGCGGCCGCCGATCAGGTTGGCTGAGCCTGGCAGGATTTGTAAGGTTGTAATACCGCCTTCACGAGCACGGTTAAAACCGGGATCTTGTGGCCATACCGAGTGTTCAACCCATACTTCTGCGGTAACCGGGCTGGTCATTTCGTTGCCATCCTGGTGTGAGGCCACCGCTGGGTTAGGGTAAGCCCCTAAATGTGAGTGCACGTCGATCAGGCCCGGCGTTAGCCACTTGCCTTGGGCATCAAGTGTTACATCGGCCTCTACCTGCAGATCGGTACCAATTTGTTGGATCTTACCGTCGACCACAAATACGTCGCCGTCATCGATACGCTGGCCGTCACCGGTCAGTACGGTGGCGTTAGTGATCAGCATCGATTGACGAGGAAGCGGTTGATAGGTGCTGGGGTAAGGATTTTTATTAATGGTTACCTTTTCGCCTTGAGGACCTTCATTTTGTTGGCACCCGGCGAGCGTGATAGCTAAGGCTAACACGCTGAGGCTTGGTGTTTTAGTTAGCATTGTTTTTGTTACTCCTATTTTTCGCCTAACTGTATCGAATAGCGCTACGAATTGCGAAGAAAAAAGGTTAATAGACGGTAAATCGAGATAAACGTCACTGCGCCTTGCTCCTTATCCAGTCTCCCCTGTGGCTTGGTACCATTTTGAGGGC
This sequence comes from Pseudoalteromonas sp. BDTF-M6, assembly GCF_018334135.1. NCBI lineage: Bacteria > Pseudomonadati > Pseudomonadota > Gammaproteobacteria > Alteromonadales > Pseudoalteromonadaceae > Pseudoalteromonas > Pseudoalteromonas sp. BDTF-M6. The sequence goes on along the minus strand of NZ_JAGXTQ010000001.1, from coordinate 493,283 downwards.
AAATGTTACAAGGCAAAGCAAAAGCGCCTGAAGAAATGGGTACAAGTACGGGCTGTACAAAAAAAAAGCTTTTTTTTTGCCTCCAATGTAAACAAATGAGATTGGAAAAATGATAAAAATTAGGCGGTTAAGCATGGGTGTTCACAATTGAAATAGCTTCTTACATTCTGACTTATCCTATTCATTCCATGACAACAAACACGGTTCATACTTAATCAGCACCCAACGCACAAATAAGGAGAAACTCCATGAAACGCACAACTCTGTTAGGCTCTGCTGGCGCCCTTATACTTGGAGCGCTTTCATCACACGCTATGGCCAATGAACAATTTGTTGCTGCTGACAACACCGTCGGTACGCAATTGTGTATGGCAATTACAAAGGATAATCCTTTTAAACTGGATCGGGAAATGGATAAACATCACATTCGTCATCATATTATGACTAAAAAATTGTTATGCAATGACCTAAGCGTCCGTGAGTTTGCAAGCCTTTATGGTTTTGAACGCAGCCTTAAAAAGCTACGCCTAACTCCACTTACTGAGACATCAATTCACGATTTGGCCCAAGTACATGGCGACACCATCTTGGTGGTATCTGGCTCTAAATAACTAGCCACAGCATTCCCTGAAGCCCGCACCTGCGGGCTTCTTCTATATCCAGGGGTGCTAGCGTAATCTTTGAGCCCCGTTAGCGCTTGTTAAGCATCTAGAATCACTTCGTCTCACACCACATTGGCCTGACTAAGCCATGATTATTTTTGCAGTGAATCAGAACTTTGCCATACTTGAGGTACCCCTGAAATTAAGCGGTTTGCGGTTATGTGGAATACCTTGACTCAGTTACTCAGCGAGACACTAAACAGCCCTTTTACCTTGGCGCACAAACAGCAATTAACGAATTCTTCCGCCGATCACCTGTTTAAAATCTCCGATGGCCAGCACCAGTTTTTTGTTAAGGTGGCGCCTATAGCGTCCCTTGAGCGGCTCGAATGCGAAGCCGCCGACCTTGAGTTGCTGACCAAAGAATCCTTGTTTATGGTGCCCGATTGCCTGCTCACCGGCACCACCTTGGAGTATTGCTTTAATGTGCTCGAGTGGCTCGATTTAGAACCCACTACCGACCATGCCAAGCAGATGGGGTGGGTCCATATGGGCGAGTATCTGGCGCAGCTGCACGCCAAACACGAACAGGGCATGTTTGGTAATGAAAGGGATAACTTTATCGGTATCACCGCACAGCCTAACTGCTGGCATAAAAAATGGGACGTATTTTTCAGTGAAGACCGCATTGGCTGGCAGTTGCAATTATTGGCCGAAAAGGGCTTCTACTTTTGCGACATCGATGAGTTTGTCAGCCAGGTTAAAGACACCCTGCACCACCATCACATAAAACCTTCGTTATTACACGGCGATTTTTGGCGTGGCAATGTCGGCTTTCATGGCGGCGTTCCCTGCGTTTACGATCCGGCCTGCTATTACGGTGACCGAGAAGTGGATATCGCCATGAGCCGTTTTTTCGGCGCCTTTCCAGACACCTTTTACGATGCCTATCAAAGCGTCTACCCATTAGCCGAAGGCTATGAACAAAGGGAGCGCATCTATAATCTCTATCATCTGCTTAATCATGCCAACATCTTTGCTGGTCACTACCTAACCCAGGCCAAAGAGACCATAGACAGCGTGATGAAAGAGTACGATTAAGGTGGAAATTTTCCCAAAGCGCAGGCAAAACATAACTATACTTTAAGTGATGTCATTAGACTGTCACACGAGGTAGTTATGAAAGACTACAGCTTACAAAGGGTGAGATGCCCACATTGCGGTCACCACATTTTTGTCGACGTCGACACCAGCTCGGGCGATCAGGATTACTATGAAGATTGCGCCGCCTGCTGCAACCCGATTCATGTCAATATGCACATAGACCATGCACTGAACACGGTGCAATTACGGATAGATGCCGACGACGAACAAATTTTTTAATGCTGCTGACGTAAATAGCGCTGCACCGTTTGCACTATGGTGTAGGTTTGCTGATCGACCTCAATATTAATCGCGGCACCGGGCGCCATCTGACCTAGATTGGTGATAGCCAAGGTTTCCGGAATAAGATGCAACCAAAACCCCCGCTCGGATAACTCCCCTACCGTAAGGCTCGCGCCATTCACGCTAATAAATCCCTTATAGAGAACATATTCATGCCACTTGGCATCCAACGCAATATGCATACGGCAGTTGTCCTCGGTGTCGATACGCTCTAACAGGCTGCCAACACAATGAATATGCCCGGACAGAATATGTCCGCCCAATTCACTGCCAAAGGTCATGGAGCGCTCAAAATTGACCTTATCACCGCATTCCAGTTGACCCAAATTGGTCAGCGCCAAGGTTTCATCAATCACATCAAACTGCACGCTCCCTAAAGGGCCGGTATCGGCGTTATATTCAACCACGGTTAAACAACAGCCGTTAACGGCAATGCTGGCGCCCAACTCCAGGTTTTGCAGGTATTTGGGCGACACGCCCAAGACTAAGCGCTGTACGCCGCTTGTAAGTGTTTTACTTTGCACCTGAGCTTGGCATTGCACTATACCGGTAAACATCGTATTTCCTTTTTAAGTTGAAACCAACAAGATAGAATAGCGCTTTATCTTATCTGATGTTTTTTCACTTATGAAGTTTTGTACTTGGGAAGCAAGCCGCCTGTTGCGCCTTGCTGCACCGGTGTTTTTTGCCCAGGTGACGCTGGTATTAATGTCTGTCGTTGACACCATTATGGCCGGTCAGGTCAGCGCCACCGACTTAGCGGCTTTGTCTATCGCTACCGGTTTATGGAACCCTGTGGTATTCGCTCTCCTTGGAATTTTGATTGCGCTGACCTCGCTGGTAGCGCACAGCTTTGGTGCCGACGATGAAAAGGCCATCGCCGGGCATTTCCAACAAGCCTGCTATCTTGCCGTGCTCTTGTGTTTACTCGGCTTTGTCCTTGGCCATTTCGCGGATGAGGTGATTGCCTTACTCGACACCGGGGAAAAGGTTAAATCACTGGCCGGGGATTACATTACCTACGTACAATTTGGCTTGCCGGGCTTTATCATTTACTCCTTGTTTCGCAATGTTGCCGAGGGCAAGGCGTACACCACCCCTGCCTTTTATATTTCTATTATCGGTCTGCTGGTCAATATCCCCGCAAACTACATCTTTATCCATGGCAAGTTGGGTGCTCCAGCCCTCGGTGGGGCCGGCTGCGGTGTGGCTACGGCGATTGTCATGAGTGCAATGGGCATTTCCTTGTTGGTCTACAGCATGATGAGCAAGCGCATTAACGGACGCTACCTTATCACCGCTTTTGCCGGCCCCAGCACAAAGGCGATGTGGCAACAATTTAAGCTAGGCGTGCCCATTTCCCTGGCGATTTTCTTTGAGGTCACCCTGTTCGCCTGTATCCCTTTGTTTATCGCCTCTCTCGGAGCCGTGGTTGTCGCCGGACACCAGGTTGCCGCGTCGGTGACCACCTTGTTGTTTATGCTGCCCTATAGCCTGTCCATGGCGGTGGCAATTCGTTTTGGCAACCTTTATGGGCAAAAGGACTATCAAGCCTTACGCCGTTGTATGAGCACCAGCTTTATACTCGCCATTGCTATCGCCGCATTTGTTGCGCTAATAACCTACCTGCTGCGTGAAGATATTAGTGCCTTATACAGCGACAACCCCGAGGTGTTGGCTCTGGCCACGGCCATTATGGTTCTGGCGTGTTTCTATCAATTGCCGGATGCGCTGCAGGTGGTGACCAGCGGCATGCTGCGCGGCATTAAACACACAGCGCCCATCTCTTATATCACCTTTATTTCCTATTGGTTGGTGGGCTTTGCCTTGGGCTATGTTTTGGGTCGCACAGACCTGATTGTGCCCGCCATGGGCGCACAAGGGTTTTGGCTCGGCATCATAGTTGGGCTATCCTGTGCTGCAGTACTGTTAATTTACGTGCTGCGGAGGCGCCTTGCACAAGCTCCTTTTAATTTTTAGCACACTAATAATACTTGGGGGGTGTAGCGATCCCTCGAGCGCCCGCTATAACGAATACCAATATCGCCTTGGTAAATATTTAACCATAGATCAGCAAGCCCAGGTTCGGTTAACACCCTGGCAGCGCCTTCACAGCGAACCACTGCCCCCAAGCCAAAACATTAGTTTGCTGGCGCTGGCAGACATAAATCATTGCCGCTTGGCGACCCATATTGCCGCCCGCAATAATCAACTTGGCAAGGTGGCCAGTGCCTCCGAACGCTTTAAGTACCATATTCGCTTTATACAACTGGTCGACCCCTGCTTGGCTCACGACCAGAGCAACGCCCTGTCAGAGGAACTACGCAGTGCTCTGGAAGCGGAAAAACGCTTTAAAATCACTCACGCCAAACAGGCGTTTAACCTGATGCTAAGCCAAGAACCCGAGCTTACCCGCCTCTTTACGCTTGCCGCCCGCGAATTGGATTATGATGAACAAGCGGGTCGAGCGGCGAGCGCCGAAGCCTTAACCACATTGGCTGATGTCGCCAATGCCGTGGCCAAAGAAGATTGGCAGGCGATAGATGCCAAGGCGATTACCCCGGCGCTAGCCAAACTCAACGGCAATGACTATGTGCGTAAACTTCTGACCGGTGCGCGCCAGCAAATTGCGCTAAACAATCATTTGACCTCGCAGTTGGCGGGAGTGAGTTTAACCACCGAGGTGTGCCGACCGGGGCGCCACAGTGATGCGGCCGGTATCTTACATAATATCTTTAATCTCTTCTTTCTTAAGGAATTGCAGGGGTACCAGGGGCAACTTTCCGGTTCCTTGGAGGAATTTACGCCGCTGTTGGCACAAGTCTGGCAATTTACCGGCAGTGACAGCGATATAAGGCGATCTCTTATCGGCACCCAGGAGCAAGCAAGTTTATTGGCACGCCTTAAAGCATCGAGCAGAAACCATGTCCGCTGGTGGCAAGGTTTTTACAAGCAGTGCGATATTAGTCCGGTATGAATAAAAAAAAAGCAAACAATCAGGAAATTAGCCAATTGCACTTGCTAAGGTCCTAGACACACTATATATTACACGGCGTTGCCAAGGGTTAACGTTTTGGCACGAAAACTAGATTGTACGACCGTAGCTCAGTTGGTTAGAGCACCACCTTGACATGGTGGGGGTCGGTGGTTCGAATCCACTCGGTCGTACCAATTCTTAAAAATACATCTCGTATTCTGTACGACCGTAGCTCAGTTGGTTAGAGCACCACCTTGACATGGTGGGGGTCGGTGGTTCGAATCCACTCGGTCGTACCAATTCATTTCAATACTTTTCGAGTTTTTATAATCACTCACTCTGCACTTTAGAGCACTACCTACTCTCTATGACCCGTACCAAGGGTCGGTGGTTCGAATCCACTCGGTCGTACCAAACCTTCACAACACATTTTTATTCACTAAGACTGTAGCTCAGTTGCTTAGCGCACTACCCGCTATCTATGACCCGTACCAAGGCTCGGTGGTTCGAATCCACTCGGTCGTACCAATTCATTTCAATACCTTTCGAGTTTTTATAATCACTCCCTCTGCACTTTAGAGCACTACCTACTCTCTATGACCCGTATCCCGTGCCCGTGGTTCGAATCCACTCGGTCGTACCAAATTTCTCCGTGTATTTCTCGGCATAAAACTGGACATAAAAAAGCCCCCGAAAACGAGGGCTGGTTTGTTCTTTGATTAATAGCTTAGGCGCTGAAAATTAAAGTTTAAATTGGCTTACCGTGCCATTGAGTGAACTCGCTAACGCATTTAACTCACTGGCTTCATGGGCGAGCACATCCGCATGACTGGCGGTGCTGTTTACCAGCTCGTTGATGGCATTAAGGCTGGTATTGATGTCTTCGGCGACTATGCTTTGCTGCTCGGTGCTGGTGGCGATTTGATGGCTCTGATCGAGCACATGCGTTACCGCCTCACTGATCTGCTGCAAAGAATCGAGAACTGCTTCGGTTTGAGTCACCGAACTTTGCGCCCGCTCCTGCCCTTGTTGCATCATCTCAGAGGCCTGCTCGGCAATGCGTTGCAACTTGTCTATCATGGTACGGATATCATCGGTGGACTCCTGGGTGCGGCTGGCTAAGGAACGCACCTCATCGGCAACCACGGCAAAACCGCGACCTTGCTCGCCGGCACGGGCCGCTTCAATGGCGGCATTCAGTGCCAACAGATTGGTTTGCTCGGCGATGCCATTGATCACATCGACAACGGCGCCAATATTGTTACTTTCACGTGCCAAACCGGTAACCACCTCAGCGGCGGCGCCAATGTGCAAGGCCAGCTCACTCATTACCCGCTGAGAGTCGCCCGATTGTTGTCTTCCTTGCTCGCTGATCGCCTGCACAGACTCGGCGGCGGCATTGGTATGTTGGGCGTTACGGGATATTTCGGTTACCGTTGTGGCCATTTCCGTGACCGCGGTGCTAACGCTGTCGACCTGGACCTTTTCTTTTTGGATCTCGGTATTGGTTTCACTGGAGACGCTTTGTAAGTGATTCGCGGCATGACTGAGTTGCTGCGCCTGCTGCGCGGTCTCCACCATTAGCGCCCGTAGCTTATCGATAAAGGTATTTACATGGCGTGCAAGCTGCCCTACTTCGTCGTTACTGTTTACCTCGATACGACGAGTCAAGTCGCCCTCCCCGGTGGCAATATCCCGCATCACGGAACTAAGCGAGCTGATGGGCTGGATAACCAGGTGCGTTACCCAGAAGATCATCGCCACGATGACCGCGAGGATCACCACCACGGCCACCGACGCCGACATCACGGCAGCATTAACCGGCTCTTCAATCAGGCTCACTGGAACCAGCACACCTACGTGCCAGTCGATCATCGGCTTATCCAACTGCAGGGCGTTAAAAAGCGCATAATATCGCACGCCCTTGAGTGTTACCTCGACTATGCCGCTTGGCTGATCCTTCATCGCCTTATTTAGGGCGCTAAAACCTTGGGTGTCGGTAAACTGCTGTTCAAGAGCGCTTAAATTATCCTTGCCGCCGTTCTCATCTGTGATGGAGAGTTGGTGCTCGGTGCGCTCCGATAAATGCACTACATTTAGATCACTGTCGAGCAAGAAGCCATAACCCTGACCCTGGAAAGAGATATTTTCTACCATTTCTTTAATGGCGTTAATTTGCAGGTCTACACCGCCTACACCCACTAATTTAGCCGCATCGTTATACACGGGTTGCTGCACAACAGCCGATACATCACCTGTGCTGATATCCACCGAGATGGCGCCGACATACAAGCTGCCCTTGTCCATGGCATCCTGCCACCAGGGGCGCTCATAGGCGTAATAAGGTCGACCGTCGGCATAGCTGGAGGTTCGCTCGTTTTCCTTAAAATATTCGCCGGTATTAGCAGAGGCAAAAAATGCCGACAAAATATTGCTGTCACGACCACTGATACGCTGGAAATCTTGATTGATCAGGTTATAGCCAGGCATCCTATCTAGGTTAACGCCGCGCTGTTGGTAACCTTCAAAAAAGGCGACCAAGGAAGGGTTGCTTATATAGGTTTCAACCACCTTGCCGTACTGTGCAAAGAAAGAGCGCATGGACATTTGCTCGGCTTGCAGATAATTCTGCGCTTCGCGCTCCACACTGTTGCGCGAAAGGTCGGCAATATGATTGATAAAAAACGCGGCCACCAGGACCATAAGCACGCTTAAGGTGCCGCCAATCAATAGAAGTATCTTTTTTCGAAGGGACAGATTGTTAAGCATAATACAAAGGTTATTATTGTTTTCTTGTCATCAAAACACATCCGTCGCCACGACGCTAGCCCTATATGACGACTTAATGAATATTTGGTTATTTTTTAACCTCACACCTATTCAAGTACCTCAGTCTCATCTTTTTTTACTCGCCCCTTACCAAGGCGCCGTTACTTATTCAGGCTCAGACCAGACCGCAAATTCATTGCCACTGGGCTCGATAAAATGAAAACGCCGGCCACCGGGAAACGAAAATATCGGCTTACAGATAATCCCGCCAGCGGCTTCTATTTTTTGCTGCGTTTGCTCCAGGGCGCTGGAATAAAACACCATCAGTGCCGAGCCTTTTTGCGTGCTGGCACATTGCTCACTGGCATAGAAGCCCCCGTCTAGCCCGGCGCCACTAAAGGCGGCATATTCTGGCCCATAGTCGGTAAATTGCCAGTTGAAGACCTGGGTAAAGAAATTTTTGGTGGCGCTTAAATCCCGGGCCGGGTACTCGATGTAATTAAACTTTTCGTGACTTGTTGAGGGCATGCTTGTTTCTTAAAGTTGTTACGCTCCTTTTACGCTAGCACAAAAAAACGGATACCTATAAAAGTATCCGTTTTCAATTAACTTAGTAGTTAGTTAAGTGTTCAGCGTATTGCTTAGTCTTGTTGCTCAATCTTGGCCCAAGAATCACGCAAACCAACGGTTTGGTTAAATACCAGGTGCTCAAAATGATCGTCACGACAGAAGTAGCCAGTACGCTCAAATTGATAGCCTACAAGTGCTTTTGCATCCGCCAGGCTTGGCTCAAGTTTGGCATTGCTGACAATGGTGAGTGACTCAGGGTTCAGAGCATCGGCAATATCATCCGCAGAGCCTGGGTTTGGCACATTGAACAGGCGATCGTACAGACGCACTTCGGCATCGATACAGTGGCTTGCGCTCACCCAGTGAATAACACCTTTTACCTTACGGCCGTCGGCGGGGTTTTTACCTAGCGTCTCGGCATCGTATGTACAGTAGATGGTGGTGATGTTGCCATCGTTGTCTTCTTCGATACGCTCGGCCTTGATCACATAGGCGTTACGTAAACGCACTTCTTTACCCAGAACCAAACGCTTAAACTTCTTGTTCGCTTCTACGCGGAAGTCGTCACGCTCAATAAATACTTCGCGGGTGAATGGCAATTGACGCGAGCCCATCTCTTCCTTGTTAGGATGGTTAGGCGCATCGAGCATTTCTACCTGATCTTCCGGGTAGTTCTCAATCACGATACGCACTGGGTCAAGTACCGCCATGGCACGCGCGGCGTTTTCGTTCAGATCGTCACGGATACAGGCTTCAAGCATGCCCATTTCAACCAGGTTATCCTGCTTAGTCACACCGATGCGCTTACAGAACTCACGAATAGACGCCGGTGTATAACCGCGGCGACGCAAGCCTGCAATGGTCGGCATACGTGGATCGTCCCAACCGTCTACATGACCATCAACCACCAATTGGTTAAGCTTACGCTTACTCATCATGGTGTATTCAAGGTTCAAACGTGAGAACTCGATTTGCTGCGGATGACATTCAATGCTGATGTTATCAAGCACCCAGTCGTAAAGACGACGGTTATCTTGGAACTCCAGAGTACACAATGAATGGGTAATGCCTTCTAAGGCATCACTGATACAATGGGTGAAGTCGTACATAGGATAGATGCACCACTTATCACCGGTTTGGTGGTGATGAGCAAAACGAATACGATAGATAATAGGATCGCGCAGCACCATAAATGAGCTGGCCATATCTATCTTGGCACGCAGCACACACTCGCCTTCTTTAAACTCACCGTTTTTCATCTTCTCGAATAACGCCAGGTTTTCTTCCACCGGCGTATCACGGTATGGGCTGTTTTTACCCGGCTCGGTTAGCGTGCCACGGTATTCGCGAGCCTGCTCAGGTGTTAGGAAGCACACATAAGCCAAACCCTTGGTGATCAACTCAACCGCATACTCATAGAGCTTATCGAAATAGTTTGAAGAATATTGAATCTCGCCATCCCAGTGAAAGCCTAGCCAACTCACATCTTCTTTGATTGAGTTAACATAGTTTATGTCTTCTTTTTCCGGGTTGGTGTCATCAAAACGCAGGTTGCACAGGCCCTGGTAGTCTTGGGCGATACCAAAGTTTAAGCAAATTGATTTAGCGTGGCCAATGTGCAGGAAACCATTGGGCTCAGGCGGAAAACGGGTGTGTGTTTTTTGATGTTTACCCGACGCCAAGTCTGCATCGATAATATTACGAATAAAGTTCGTTGGGCGATTTTCAATCTCCGCCATTGGGATACTTTCCTCTGAATTTTACGTGGCTTTTAACTAGGGTCTGTTTATCTTTGCAGTTTACTTTATGTTCAATCTAAACGCATTCTGATCACGACGCTCGTTATGCTGCATAGTCATTCTATGTACATAGCGAGCAACAAAGAGCAGGAGGCGTTTAGATGAACCCATAGGGCAGCCCTTGTAGTATATTTCTACTGTGTTATCGCATGCTCATGTAGAATAACTACACCACACCTGCTCTGCCTTGTATAAATACACTACAAACTGCTGCAGAAACAAACAGCAAAGGTCAACAGACCCTGAGTCATTATGACAAAATCTGGCGTTAACATACAGCTTTTAGTAGGGTCAAACCAGTTTTAATTCAAGGGTGTTATCGTCGGGGTCGTGAATGTATAAAGAACGACCAAAACCGGTGGCACCATAGCGCGTGGCAAAGACCAATGTCTCCATTACCCCCTTGCGTTTAAGGCTGCGAATGAGCGCCTGTTCGCTTGGCGCCCTCACCTGCAAGCAAATATGGGCGATAGGTGAGCTACGCGCATCCGGTGGCGCACCACTATCTAGGCTGCCTGTGGTACTCAGTAAGTCTATTAACGCCGCACCGGCACGCAATTGATACAAGCCTTCATCCTCCAGCACCCGCTCGAGTGTAGCCCCCAGCACCTGCTGGTAAAACGCCAGTAGCTGCTCTACCTTTGAAGTACGAATGACCACGTGATCTAAGCCTTGTAATTGCATATGCCACCTTTGTTTGATTGAGATCTAAACTTGTTTATATATTTAAAGGTAGCGTTAAAAGCACATAATTCGAAGAGATAAGGAACCACTATGTCTAAGCCGAACGAGCCTGAGCTAACTCCTACTCTGGAGTGTGCAGCCGATCTAATGACGGCCTCCCCCGTCACTACAAATGCGGATGCCTCTTTGTATGACGTTCATCAACTGATGCGTGAGTACAATATTCGCCATATCCCGGTCACCGACGATAAGCAGCATTTGGTGGGCATGCTGACGCAAAAAGTGATCATCGCCCAGGTGATGAAGATTATCTCTGTGTTTGGCGCCGATGCCCTCGAGCGCAAAGAAAAGCAAACCCATGTTAGGGATATCATGCTGACCAGCTTTGATACCGTGGAATCAAGCGATCAGCTCATTGATATAGCGAAGTTTTTTTTAAATAACCGCCACGGCTGCATGCCGGTTTTAGAGGCGAAAAAGTTAGTGGGCGTACTAACTTCATCGGATTTTGTCAGACTCAGTATTACCCTGATGGAAAAGTCATAAAAGTTTAATCTAGCGCAACATCGTTGACATTTATGAGCACTAGAATGAAGCCAATGAAAACACCAAGGAATAAGGAACAACCATGGCTTCACAAAATCAACATAGGGTCTATATACCCACCAACGCCCGAGCTAACCAATACATCCTCGCCGAGTTCAAACCCGACGAGGATTTTTATGCCTGCTTTAGCGATTATGCCAGCGCCCATCAGCGCATAGTTCGCCAGCTATTTGCCCTGTGTGACGACGCCGAACTGTACAATGTCCACGTATTGGTTAATGACAAGCTACCAATCGTACGTTTCCACGAAGAAGCTTATTGCTTAGAAACCAAACGTCAGCAAATGTTTTTCTACAACCCGCGTTACCACGAGGCTCATACCCTGCATGGCGACGACACACAAAAGGCACGCAAGGTGCGCTTGCTGTTTTTGGCCACCGGCGAGGATATTCGCGCCCACAGCGCCGATTTTCATTTACGCGTCGCCAAGGTTTTAACAAAACTGCAAGAGCAGCTACCAAATCAGGCGCAACCATTTAGGGTGCGCGATCACCAGCACCTAACCTATGATATTTTTGCCCGCGCCAAGGGCTATAAAGAAAGTTATGGCTACAAGCTTAGAGCCCTGGACTCTCGCTATGAAGCCCGTGGCTGCCCGCTGCCGGAACACAGAGATCTCACTTACGCGCGCTTTACTTTGCCCCTAACTCGGCAGGTCAAAACCCAATTATTGGACAACGACGCCACCGACTTTGCCCCGTTTTACGCCCGTATCGCCGATGCCTTTGTCACCGCCTGTGAAGCCAAGCGCCTGCCCCGTCGTGCCATGGTGGCCAATGGCCGCACGCCGCTTATTCGCCACCGCGACATAGATACCAGTGCCCACAATGAAGAGCTGGAAAAGCTGAGCTTTCTACCTTGTGTCGACAGCACCCAGAATTACCTGCTTTATGATGGCAGCCAACTGGTACAAAGTATCGACTTCGTTATCGTCGCCGGCACCGAAGACCGACATGATATGGGCTATGGCCGCTTTATGAATCAGGTAGAAAGTGTAATCAAATCCCTGTGTATGGAGCTGCACGTCAACCCCGAACGTCAAGACATCAATACGCGCTTCTATCAACACCTAAGTTACGCCCTCTAAGGCAAAAACTGCCCCTCTTCTGCGCCGCCTTCCCAACCGGATAGGCGGCCACTCAGCCACCAAAAAAGCCTAAAAACCACATTCTAATACCAAGTTTATTACCTTCGGTTACAATGGGTTACGTGTAAACGGAATAGTTTACCTTGCTTACATACGTTCATGTATGTATATTTGCGCTCTATATGATCGATTTGTTGTTCTTAGAAGGTAGGATATGAAAGCAAAAACCCTGGTCGCCTTAACCATAGTTGCGACGCTTGGCCTTAGCGGCTGTGAACAGTCGGGCGCTCAAGCTCAAACCCAAAGCGCGCCACGCGCGGTGGAAATCGAAGCGTATCAGTTGCAACCACAAACCGTGATGCAACACACCGAGTTGGTGGGCCGCACGGTGGATTACCGCCAGGCGGAAATTCGCCCTCAGGTAAGTGGTATTTTGCAATCTCGCCTCTTTGAAGAAGGACAAATGGTCGAAAAGGGCGATGTGCTTTATCGCATCGACCCCGCGCCTTTTGAAGCCGCCCTGGCCAGTGCCAAGGCAAGCCTGGCAAAAGCCGAGGCCGCGGTTAAAAATTCCACCGCCCGCGCTAAGCGTATTAAAAGCCTGCTTGGCACCAACTCCGTTAGCCAACAGGATTTCGACGATGCCGATGCCCAGCGTCTTCAGGCGCAGGCTGACTTAGCTGCCGCCAAAGCCGCGGTGCTCAGCGCCCAAATAAACCTGGATTACACGGGCATTCGTGCGCCGATCAGCGGTCAAATCGGTCGTTCTTTGGTCACCGAGGGTGCCCTGCTGACCGCCAACCAAGGCAATGCCTTGGCCACCATTCGTCAGTTAGACCCTATCTATGTGGACATGACCAAGGCGGCCTCAAAGCTCGCGTCTTTACGTCAGGCCATTACTACGAACGCCAGTAACAAAGGCGTTGCCCCAGCGGTACAACTCAAGCTTGATGAAGCGCTTTGGTATGGCCACTCCGGCGAGCTGCAATTCTCCGAGGTCAGCGTTGACCCTTCTACGTCCATGGTCACCATGCGTGCGGTATTCCCAAATCCAGATGGTGAATTGCTACCTGGTATGTTCGTACGTGCCCAGCTTGAACTAGGTAATACAGATAACGGCCTTTTGGTACCGCAAAAGTCGGTAGTGCGCACGCCTAAGGGCGAAGCCACCGTGATGGTGGTGAATGCCGAAAACACCATTGAGGTGCGCGTGGTCGAGCTGGCACAGCAGGTTGATCAAAGCTGGCTCGTCAGCAAGGGCCTTAAAGCAGGCGATATGGTTGTGACCTCGGGTTTACAAAAAATCCGCCCAGGGGCGCTGGTTAAAGTTACCAATAACCCATCGGAGGCATAAGCATGGCGAATTTCTTTATTAGCCGGCCAATCTTTGCATGGGTGATAGCCATTGTCATCATGCTGGCCGGTCTGCTATCAATTAAACAACTGCCGGTGGAGCAGTACCCGCAGGTGGCACCACCTGCGGTGACCATCACCGCCAGCTACCCGGGTGCAACGGCGAAAACCGCTGAAGACGCCATTACCCAGGTTATCGAGCAAGCCATGAACGGCATCGACAACCTAATGTACATGTCGGCGCAGAGTGACTCTTTGGGTAACGTGACCCTGACCCTCACCTTTGAAACCGGCACCGATCCGGACATCGCTCAGGTTCAGGTACAAAACAAGTTACAGCGTGCGATCCCACTGTTGCCACAAGAAGTGCAGCAACAAGGTGTGGCGGTTGCTAAATCGAGCGGTAGCTTCCTGATGGTAATCGGCTTTATTTCCGAAGACGGTTCAATGACTCGTGAAGACCTCTCCGATTACGTAGTGTCTAATATTAAAGATCCAATCAGCCGTACTCCTGGTGTGGGTAACCTCACCGTGTTCGGTAGCCAATACGCCATGCGTATCTGGTTGGATGCAGACAAACTGAACGAGTTTCAGCTAACACCCACGGATGTAACCAGCGCCATTCGTGTGCAAAACAACCAGGTGACCGCAGGTCAGCTAGGTGGTGCACCGGCATTACCAGGTCAGCAGTATAATGCTGCAATCACGGCACAAAGCCGTCTCAGCAGCCCGGAAGAGTTTGGACAAATCCTACTGCGCGTTAATGCCGACGGCTCTCGCGTTTTGCTAAGCGACGTTGCCCGTATTGAACTCGGTGGTGAAAACTATGCGGTTATGGGTCGTTATAACGGCATGCCGGCCACAGGTTTTGCCATTGAGCTGGCCACCGGTGCCAACGCCCTGGACACGGCCAACGCGGTAAAAGCACGTCTGGCCGAGCTGGAAGCCTATTTCCCGGCGGGTGTGAAGATCACCATCCCATACGACACGACACCCTTTGTTGAAGTGTCTATCAGCGCCGTAGTTCAAACCCTGTTTGAAGCCGTGATCCTGGTATTCGTAGTCATGTATCTGTTTATGCAGAACTTCCGCGCCACGCTGATCCCGACCCTGGCTATTCCCGTGGTCTTACTTGGTACCTTTGGCATCATGTCGGCCATGGGCTTCTCTATCAACACCTTGACCATGTTCGGTATGGTACTGGCCATCGGCCTCTTGGTGGACGATGCCATAGTCGTGGTAGAAAACGTTGAGCGGGTAATGAGCGAAGACGGCCTGGGCCCGGTCGAAGCCACACGTAAGTCCATGGGCCAGATCACCGGCGCCCTGGTGGGTATCGGTCTGGTATTGTCGGCGGTATTCGTACCCATGGCGTTCTTCGGCGGTGCCACCGGTGCCATTTATAAGCAATTCTCAATTACCATAGTATCGGCCATGGCGCTGTCTGTTCTTGTCGCTATCGTCTTTACCCCGGCCCTGTGTGCCACCATTTTGAAGCCACTGCATGGCGATCATCACAACAAAGGCGGCTTCTTTGGCTGGTTTAACCGCACCTTTGACCGCGGTAATGACAAATATGGTAAGGCCGTAGGCGGCCTGTTGAAACGCCCTGTTCGCTCTATGGCGCTGTACGGCGTGATCGTGGCGGTAATGGCACTGATGTTTGCCCGCCTACCCTCGTCTTTCCTACCGGAAGAAGATCAGGGTATCTTCCTGACCATGGTGCAACTACCCAGTGGTGCCAGCCAGGAGCGTACCGAAGCGATCATGACACAAGTATCGGATCACTATGGCAGCGAAGAAGCGGTGCAATCCGTATTCACCGTAAGTGGCTTTAGTTTTGCCGGTCAGGGTCAAAACGTGGGTCTTGCCTTCACCCGTCTGAAAGACTGGAGTGAGCGTGACGAAAGCCAAAGCGTGCAAGCGATTATTGGCCGCGCCATGGGCAAGTTCTCGACCATTAAAGAAGCACAGATTTTTGCCTTTAACCTGCCGCCCATCGTTGAACTGGGTCAGGCCACCGGCTTTAACATGTTCTTGCAAGACCGCGGTGGTCTGGGCCACGAAGCCCTGTTACAGGCACGTAATCAGTTCCTTGGCATGGCCGCACAGCGTCCAGAGCTGATGGCAGTGCGTCCAAACGGCATGGAAGATGCGGCACAGCTGCAAGTGGATATCGACCAACTTAAGGCTCAGGCTTTGGGTGTGCCAATTAGCGAGATCAACAACGCCCTATCTATCGGCTGGGGTTCAACCTATGTGAATGACTTCGTAGACCGTGGTCGCGTTAAGAAGGTGTACGTGCAGGCTGATGCGGAGTTCCGTATGACTCCGGAAGACTTAAGCCACTGGTATGTGCGTAACAACCAAGGCGAGATGGTGTCGTTCGACAGCTTTGCCAGCAGCCGTTGGGTGTATGGCCCACAACGTTTAGAGCGTTATAACGGTATCTCGGCGATGGAGATCTTAGGTCAACCGTCGCCGGGATACAGCTCGGGTACGGCGATGGCCGTGGTGGCCGAGTTGGTAGACCAACTACCAGAAGGCATCGACTTCGAGTGGACCAGCACCTCGTATCAGGAAAAGATGTCTGGTTCACAGGCGCCCTTCTTGTACGCCCTGTCGATCCTGGTGGTATTCCTGTGCTTAGCGGCGCTGTATGAGAGCTGGTCGATTCCATTCTCGGTGATCATGGTGGTGCCTCTAGGTATCGTCGGCGCCCTGGGTGCGGCCTTTATCTTCGGCTTGGAGAACGACGTCTACTTCCAGGTAGGTCTATTGACTACCATGGGTCTGGCCTCGAAAAACGCCATCTTGATTGTGGAATTTGCCAAAGATCTGCAACAACAAGGCCTGGATGTGATTAAGGCGACGCTTGAGGCTATCCGCCTGCGTTTACGCCCTATCATCATGACCTCACTGGCCTTCTCACTGGGCGTATTGCCACTGGCGATCAGTACCGGTGCGGGCTCGGCGAGTCGTAACGCTATAGGTATTGGTGTACTAGGCGGGATGGCAACGGCCACCTTCCTGGCAATCTTCCTCGTCCCGGTGTTCTATTTGGTGGTACAAAAAATCTTTGTACGCAACAAATAACCAACGGGCACTGCAAGCCGGGCTAAATTAGCCCGGCTTTTTTAGGCCTACAAATAAGGTATCGAGTAGCGGCTCAACCTGTTTGGTCAGGTTCATGCAGCCCGGGTGCTGTAGATACTGGCTCAGCAAACCGACGAATAAGGCGTTGAGCGATATGGCTGCATCTTCGGGGCGAATACAGGGGTTCAACTCGCCATTATCCAGGGCACGATTAAAAGCCAGGGTTAATGTGGCAATCACTTCCTGATTTAATTCTTTTTGCTGTGCCACCACGGGATTAAGCTCTTCCACATATTCACAGCGATGGAACACCACGGTGAGCACCCGATAATATTGAGGCTGCTGCTCCACCAGCAACATGGAGCGGCAAATCACATCTTTCACCTGAGCCAGGGTGCTTTGCTCATTGGCCTGCTGCAACTCACTGAGCATCATGCGAAACGGCAAGCGAATGCGCTCAAGCATGGCGTTAAAAAGGTCATTCTTGTTGGCAAAATGCCAATAAATGGCACCGCGCGTCACCCCCGCAGCCGCGGCAATATGCGCCAAGGTGGTACAGGACACCCCATGTTCAAAAAACTGATGTTCGGCGGCATCTAAAATTGCCGCCCGAGTCTGCTCTGCATCGGCCTTACTACGCCTTGCCATTATGCTTGTCCCATAATTTTACTTGCTGATTATATTAACATATTTGTTACCAAGTGTGACCAGCAAGAACGGAGTTAGGGCATAATTTCCATATAAAAAAAATGGGCTATTTAGCCCCCTAAGGTCACTTATTACTCGGTCACCACAAACGGCAGATTAATGTTTGCGGCATTGACCTCGGACACCCACAGATACTTGCCTGGCGCCAAATCGACGCTGACATAGCCATGGTTACCGGCGCCCATCTGTTCAATACCGCCTAAAAAGGTCACCGGCGCCGGCGCCCGTAAGCCACCGACATTGGTCCAGTCCATCCAAAAATACACCTGTTGTAAATCCGTGCCCTCTTCGAGTTTGGCCAGGTGTAGGTCATAGGGTAAAAAGCTCGGCGGGTTTTCACCGATATCGATGCGAAAGGTGTGTTTACCCGCTTTCACCACCTCTGGTCCGCTAATGCCCGTGTTGGCGACTGTCAGGTTATGGGTGGCCTCTGGTAGTTGTTGCTCTGTGGGTCCAGGATAGACCTGTATCTGATGCAGCATCCCCATCAGCGTGTGCCATTGACCGTCAGGGGCTTTCACATAGCATTCGAGCAAATAGATACCGGGCTTATCGATATTAAAGGTCGCCTCGACGCTGTGGCCATTGGACAAGAGCCCGGCGCCCCCGACCCAGGTCATTTGCAACCCCCAGTCCGGGACATTCTGCTCCAGAAATGGACCTATATCCGCTTTGGTTAATTCGCCGCTGCGCAGCCCCTGCATTATGGGGTCAAACGCGGGGGCTACCTCTCGCAACTGATCCTCTATGGTCTTACCCTCAACCAAGCGATACATGGCCACAAAGTGCTCCTGGCCACCGCGGTTGGTAAAAGAAAAAGTAGTCCACCCGGTGGGTAAATAATCCGGCGCCAAAATGGCGTATTCTGTGGTGGTGACCTCCACCTTATTGACCGGCGTTAGCTCAGCCTGTGGCAACGCCTTTGGCACAGCCTGTGGCAATGCCTGTGACGCCATCTTTTCTTGCTCATTGCTCGCCATTTCACTTTGAGTCTCGCTTTGAGGCGCTTCGCAGGCAGATAACATACAGACCAGAGCAAAGCTCAAAATTGGCTTAATTACATTTAACCCAGGCACATTAACCCCCTTGGTTTAACTCGGTATTTAAGGTTAAAGCCTAGTTAAAAAGGATGATTAAGCAACATGCCATGACCCCACAGGTGTAGGTCGATCATAAAGGAGCACAGTAACTGATGGCTGTAAGCGAAAGGCGGGGATCGGCAACGCCCGATAAATAGGTAAATTAATGGCTACGAGTTGGTTGCACGTCATTTTTCAACACAAGAACAATCAAAAAAATCAGTGCAACGGGAGGTATTAAAGCACTAAAAAAACCCAAGCATGAAGTAAGAAACGGTGTCTGAGTTTTTCTTTTGCCAAGATAGTAACCAACAATAGCCATAATGATGGCGAGCGCTAAAATCAGTTGTCCGAAAAGAGTAGTATTGATAGACATAGTTCAAATTCCTTTTATAAATAGTGCCTTACTAATGGGCGCACAAATGCTTGGCAAATTTAGCGACGAAGGAGCACAAGCCAAGCGTTCTGCGTCCTTTTGAGTAACTTGTTAGATAGCGATTACGCATGCTTAGACGCTAATAATTCACGTAATGCTATTGGCAAAAAGCTTCGCGCTTTTGCTGTAATTAGGGATTCATTTTTTTGCCAAAGAACTCCCAAATAAATAACGAACAATCCTAGCAGAGTTAATGCAATAGGAAACAACCAACTATCTTTAAATATATTTGACGCTAAATGTCCGATGTAACCAGAACAACCTATCGCCCCAAATACAACAAACACCCTTCTCACAATGAGAACACCTGCAAAGATCATAAAAAGGTTAATGGTGAAATATATAAACTTAGACAATTCACTATCTGAATGTTGAAATGACATTCCGCCCCAAAATGCTATGACGCCAAAAAGATATATCCAAAATGAATAATCCGCTTTAGCGTGCGATCTAATATCAACCCAAAAAGCGAGAGCTATCATAAGTAACCCTGAATACATAGAAACTAACTTTCTTAGCTCCCAACTATAATCTCCCCCATTTAACATCACGGCGACATCCATAGTTAAATACCAAAGCGTGACTGCAATAGGCATGATTAAGAAAGGGTATTTATATTTCCAAGCAATAATAGTACCTACGGCTAGGGTACTTAATTCCATATAAAGCCAATGCCACTTTATGTATCGGTGGTATTCGCGATAAACACTTTCGTCAGGCCAAACACCCAGTGCATGTTGCAATCCATAAACGGCTAATGGCGTTAACGCGATAACAAACGTGCCGCAAATACCAGCAGGAATTGCTAATCCTTTAGATTTAAAGATATTAGTTAGTTTCAGCCCAACGGCACCATAAAACAGAGAAATAAATAGTATTCCAATTCCTCCGAAGGACTCCCACCCTAAGTTCATAAAAAGCGTCATTGCGCCAATTGCAATCATTCCGCCGATGTAATAAAGAACGTGAGTAAAATCAAACTTAGGAGCTGCGTTTGGTTGTTTATTTAAAAACTCTATTAGTTTTTCAAACTGCTCTAATGAAATAATATTTTCACTTACAGCGTCTTCCAAATTCTTTTTATTGAATCTCAATTTAGACTCCTTTCTAGGATGAGCATCTGACGCTCGCTGCACAGGCCAAAACCCGCGCAGCGGTTATGGTCCAGGCCACGCAGTGGCCGATTGTGACTGCGCTTGTTAGCTATTATCGTGAGCTACAACTTTGTTCTGGTGATAGTTGAACCACAAGTGACCACCCCAGATTGACGGAATATAAACGACTAAACACGCCAATACAAACCAAAGCGATATGTTTGAAAATGACATTAAGGCAATGAATATAAAAGGAATAAGCCCTATGACCATGACGATTTTTACATTCATAGTGACAGTATTTTCCCAGGTCTTTGATGCCGCATATCCAGCGAGAAACAACATGAAAGTAACCAGAAAGAAACTCATAACAGCATAAAAAGGAATGCCCTTTTCAGGGAAGGAAAACAATTCATCTAAAAAGTTTACGGCATAAATACCGAGAACTAATATCGCAGTCATTGACGCCAAACCTAAACCCACAGCAGCTGGACCAGAAAGGGGCTTACTTTTTATTACGTATGAAAAAAATGCAATTATAAGAACCGTTGAAATTACTGTCGACATAGGAGCTGGTGATTCCATTGTTTACGTTAGTTGAAACTAAACAAAGCTAGCGCCCTGCTAATGAATAAAATTTAATTAGCTATAATCTTGATCGGAGCGAAATCAGTCAACTAAATTTCATCCACTCTTCAACAGCTTGTTAGGGTTAACGTAACCTACAGTTAGTATCAGGTGCCATTTTGTAAGCGCTACTATTTTTTATCGCCCTCTCTATCCTATTTACGAGTTTAATAAGTTTCTCAGGTACTCGATTAGAACGAGATAAACAATTACAGTTCCATATCACTGTATTTTCACTATCTGAGTTTCTAATTGTAAGTTCCGTTACGGGACAAGGCGCCAAAAATAAATAACTTCTTCATTTTCATCTGGATATTCGACATGAAAACTAGGTATAGAGTGTTTTATCTCTTTTGGGAGCTCAAAAAATTTAATTTTTTCCGCTTCCCTCAAAATTGAAGCAACATCCGTTCTATTTAACCTCAAAGTAGCTCGATAGTCGCCTTCGTCACTACATAAATTTTTTTCATAAGATTCACTTCTATAACTATATTTCTCAAATACACCCTTATATTCAAGATTAAAGTCTTCTATTTGCGAAGGTGCTACACAGCCCGGCAATAAAGTTATTAGAAATAACCTCAACCACAAGAGTTTGATAGATAACGTCCCATCCATAATTGTCTTGTTATTCCTAAAATACACGACTAATTAACTTCGCCCAACCTAAATTTAGCCACTTCTTGTGGGTAATGAACTACACGATTTAATACCAGTTTATTATTGAAAATGATCTGGACAATATAATTTCCTTCATCGGCTGTAATAACAAAATCACTAGAAAAACTACCTGATACGTCTCGCACATTTATGGAGTTGAGTTCAGAGTCATTTTCTGTTTTTAAACTGAGCTGACATACATCTGCAACTTTTCCCGAAATCATCACAACATTTTCCCCTATTTTAAGAGAGGAGCATCCGGTTAAATTGAGAACTAATGCTATCAGGATATATCGATACATGACTTTAAATATAACGCCAGCAGCAGGGAACGTAAACCAGAGCGTAGCAATGCTTTTGCGTTCCTTCTGCCTGCTTTTGTTATAGTTACTCACGAATTTGAGGCCGCTTCCCATAAACCAGAAATGTAACCTTTTGCCGGGTATTTTCGTTCAAACTCTTCTTTATCGTGTGAATTGTTTCTGTATTCCTGGATAATTTTACCTAAACTTGCACAATCAAGCCTACTGGCATTGCAGATTGTTATGTAATACTTTCTTTGGTTTTCCAGGTTCTCTACAGAACGTCTAATCTGTTCACTCTCTAGGAAATCTGCGCCGATCATTTCAATTAATTCATCACTCAACTCAATACCTGTACGGATTAGCATGTCTGCGCCCCGAACAAAGTAATTAACAGTCAGGGCATTTCTAATTTCACTCCCCGATATTTCATCGCCATTTGCATTGAACTCAAGAACTCCTTGATAGTAGGCATTAAGTTTAAGTCTAGTATCAACACTCTCAATACCTGATATGTATTTTTCATAGCATATAACATGAAGGTTCGAATGAGATATTTCCCTATTATCAAATACTCCTTGAGCGCCTCGATGCATCCATATCGGATTAATGTGGTCTAGTGTTCTTGATAGTGAAGCTAAGTGTCCGATCAACTCATTTAAAAACAAAGCGAGAGTAGTGCTTTTGATTCTATTAGTTTGATCAATTTGCTGCTGCGATAACTTTGCTGTTATCCGTTCGAGTTTCAACTGTTCCTTTTGCGCCTTCCTAGATTTATTTAATGCTATAATTGAGACGACTACAGAAATTATTGCGATAAGGATTGAAATCCAATCTTTGTTTTTAGTTACCCAATCTAAAGCATCTAGAACAAATTGGACATTCATGTCACACCCCTCTATATCGCCCCAAACAGTAGTTTATCTACTGCTTTGGTTTGTTATGTTCATTATTAAGCATAAGTGCATTTTCAATTGCTTTACGCTCTCCAAATTCAACTAAGTCGCTGTAATATGAGTCGGGCCCTTTCTTTTGTGCTTCTATGAAGTCCAAAGTTTTTACTGCATTAATTCGCCACTGATTAAGGGCTTCTCTTTCCTCCATCACTTTCTTTAGCCTCGCAACATCATTAGTATCATTTTTTAGCGCTTCACGTTGTAATGCAAATCCAACCATGTTGGCAAAAAAGATAGTTCCTTTATTTTCCAATAATTTGCCTATTTTGACGCAACTGTTCCTCCAATCTAAGCTTGATTTGGATTGTTCGTTACATAAATGCATCAGTTCTTGATATGGTTGAACTACCATATTATGGGAATATATTATCGCCGCTGTATGTAAATGCGTTTTCGGATAGCCAGCTTCTTTTAGCGTTTCTAGTAATATTGAAAATCTTTTCCAGTAAAAATCGTCATACTTCTTCTTTTTCGCTGCGCTATTTAGCTCTTCATATGCAGTTAACAAATCATTCTTACGGACATGGTAGATTGCTGAGTAGATGTGAGGAAGACCGTTATCTTGGTCCATTTTTTTCAACTCTTCAATTGACTCAGTAGGATTACAAATCATTCTTTTCTCTGAGAATAAACACCTTTTAGTCGCTTGGTCAACCCAGAGAATATTGTCGAATGCTAACGTGCGTCCTTGGGTATAAAATTTATCAAGTGCTTCTGATTGAGATAATTGACTTGCAATTAAGATGGCAACCAAAACTTTGTTTGAGCTACTGCTTTCCTTCGCGCTCGACAAATACTGCTTACTGAAGCTTTGCTCTTCCACACTGAACTCTAAGGAATGTAATCTACTCGAAAAAACAATCAAAACAAGAAAGACGTTTAGTAAGCATAGGTTTTTGAACATGACATTCCTCAAAGAAGGTTGCTATATGTGGCTTCCAGTAATACTCAGACCTGCGACAAAATACGTGAGTAAAACATCTTGAAAACATAACGCTCCACTAAGGAGCGAGTAATAGTTGGCTAAAATGTGTAGCGAAGCGAAACCGAGCCAGCTATTACGAGTCCTGCTTCAGTGGCTTGTTATATGCGCATTAATCCAAACTAAACTGAATAATTAAAAGATCAATGTTTGAATCTGAGTCATTTATTAAGCCATGCTCCCCATAAGGCTTATTTTTTATCATATCGCCTTTTTTAACCTTAACGATTTGGTTATCAATGGTCATTGTTCCAGAGCCTTCAAGAATTATATACATTTCTTCATTATTACCATGTTTATGGTAACCAACCGTAGAATTAGGTGGGATAATTTGTCTGTCTATGAAGTCACAGTTGCTAAAAAAATCTGATTTCCCCCAAATCTCATATAACTCGACGGACCCAATACCATCATGAGCAGAATGTTGTATTTGTTTTTCCGTTTCTAAAAAATTACGAATCATCTGTGATTCTCTCTGTGCATATACCGCCCGCCTCAACTGCCGGAGGCCACTGTCACCTTTTGTGCGGCTTTTTGCACAAAAGGTGACAGTGGCCGGAGGTCAGATTGCAGGCGCTTGTTATGCATTTTTTAAAACGGGAGTTCATCTATCATTTCGAACAGCCCACTTAAAAATTATATCGTTTTCAAAAATATCAAGCAGCTGAATAAGTACAAAAAATGTCGTATTTGCTGGTTTAACGATAGCGATCATTCCTTTTTTCATTCTGGCGAAATGACTTGGAAACCGAAACACCATTGGATCACTAATATCTCCAAAATCTCTAGCTCCAGCAGCCACCCTAACAGAACCATTGCTACTTGAAAGATCAACACATCCATGATTATGCTGAAGAGTTGCCCACTTTATGTTTATTATTCTCTCGTCACTCTTACTAAACTGAACCTCAATATCAGTGCCACTGTGCACTACGGGTATTCTTCTTTTTCCACTAGCATAAACTTTATGAATGTCACCAAATTCAAATGTTTCTTCTTCAACTGCTTCCCTCAGTCTTCTATTAAAAAAGCCCACATTTATATTGTTCTCCAACAGTTTCCTATAGCCTTGAGAATAAATTGTTCCATTTGGATCTAAAACTCCAATTACAACTTCTTGAACTCCAGAATCAATTAATAATTGTGCACAAGATTTAATTTCTTGCTCATCGTGTAATTCGACACATGGCTCTAACGTAGTAAAAACCGTCGATCCTTGCACCTCTTCATCAGAGATCTTCCTTATCGCTACTCTTTCAGCATGAACGCCTCTAGTTTCACCTCTATACCCTGTGGAAAGTACTTCACCACTTTTGGCAATTACGACACCAACTCTGGGATACTCACTGCACTTGAGATGTTCTTCTATAGCTAATTTCATGAAGTCTGATCTAGAATACTTTTTCGACATGCTTACCTTTTTTATAGTAGGGAGTTCTATGACTATTTATTTGCACGATGTCGAATCCTTTCAGTGCATAACGCCTAGCTCATCGGCTCGTCAAAGTGGCGCGGCTTTTGGAACAAAAGGCGTGACGCTTTGGCGAGTCCGATGCAGCTACTTGTTCTGTCATTTTCTTAGTAATGAACGCCTGATCTTTTTGTAACTTATGACGCTCTAAGAATTTTTTATATTCTCTTGTAATCATTACACCATCATATTTATCTAGCACTAGCTCTTTGACTTTTTTCTTGTCTGTGTTCTGGTATTCATGACCGAACTCATTGAGAAAACCAACTATTAGCAAGTGTAGAACTGACAGCTGATTTCTAGTGAAGTTATTCCACTCCTTTCTGTAGGCTGAAAGAAAAGCTAGAACCTTATCTAGTTGAACTGTGCCATCGATTACCTTTTTATCGAAAACATGAAAATCTATTACTTCTCCATTCTCAATGATTAACGACGTAAACTCTGGTAGATCATCAATATAGAAATGATTATCTGTAGCTGCGGACTCGTATCCAAGTTCCTTAAGAAGCAACCGATCGCATAGGCAATATTTTATAGCCTTAATATATTTCAAATAAAGGAGATCTTCTTTCGGTGAAAGTGTTGAATCATAAGCGCTTACGGATACTTCGGCCTTCAATATCCAGTGCCAAAGTAACAATATGCGATATGCCGAGCTTCTAATATAGTGATGTTTTTCTTCTTTCCATTTTTCTTGGGGTATTTCTAACCATTTCTCATCCGCATGAGCAACTAGATTCCACAATCTATAATTAAGTGTTTCGGCAGCTTGTAGCAATGGTACCTTTGTTTTTGAAATTTCTTCCTTGATAGATTTTTGCTGCTCAAAGGTGTATTCAGTCTTTAATTTATAATGTAAAGACTTTTTGGAATAGAACCATTTTCCTACCGCCGATAAAATCAAAACAATAATAGTAGTGATAGCACTTATTAAAGCTGCTAAAACTTTGCCGTCGATGGATTTAATTATCTCGATCATAGTTTCATTTACGTGTGGACAGAACAGCTTATTAGTGCGAATTCCCGGTTAAGGAAGTTATCCACACCCCTAACTTTTCCCACCAATAAAATTTTTACTTAATAATAACATTAAGTTATCAGGTGTTTTTCTCATGCGCAATCAAGAAACGAGTCATAAAAAACGTGCCTTCACTTATTCGAGCCTTGTGTGGCTCGCTATGTAAATTATTTTCTCATTCAACATCAAAAAGTTAGCCTTAATCATCACATAACCGAGCCGGTTTTCAGTATTACATAGCGAGCCAAGACACCCATAATTAACAGGTTTTTACTTATCCGTTTTTTTAAGCGGCTGTGTGATTGGCACTGGTCAACCGTCAGACCACCCCACCCACCGTGTCGCTGTGACACATTCTTTCTCTTCGAGAATAGAGCTAAATTCAGGTAAAAAAAGAGCAGCCGGTGGCTGCTCTTTTTATATTGCTAAGCTTAATTTTGCTGGAAGGGATACACGGAGCCAATGGACAGTATCTGAGTCAGCTCATCGAGCGCCGTTTGGCCTTCAATCATCAGACTGGGGTCGGCCAAGTCCTTCTCTGAGAGTCTGTCACGGTAGTGTTTTTTCACCCAGGCGGATAAAACGGCGTAAAGCCTGTCATCCAACAGGCAGGAGGGGTTCACCGCGGCCAGCTCCTGCTGTGACAGTGCGACACGCAAACGCAGACAAGCCGGTCCGCCACCATTTTGCATACTTTGCTTCAGGTCCATATAGATCACCTCATTAATCGGGTTACTGGCCTTGCAAAGCAGTGACAGATAGCGTTCTACCCTGCCTATGGTCTGGCACTCGCTTGGGGCGATAATGGCCATCCCCCCACTTGGCAGGCTAACCAATTGGCTGTTAAATATATAGCTTTTAATCGCATCTTCCAGGGTCACGTCTGTTGTTTTTACTTCTATCAGGTGCAAAGGGCGAGAGCCTGAATATCCGTTGCGGATCTGCTCTATCACCGCCTGCTGTTGATAAAACGCCTGCTCATGAAACAAAAACACGTTCTCATTGCCAATGGCTATGACATCGTTGTGAAACACCCCCTGATCGATAACGTCGGGGTTTTGCTGAATAAACAAGGTGCGCTTCGGGTCGAGCTGATGACTACGTGCTATCGCTTCACTCGCCTGGCGGGTTTGTCTGGCGGGAAACGCGGAGGGCCTAACATTAGCATTCATGTCCTCGCCATAGACAAACAAGGCAAGTCCATGGTGACCATAACTGTCGACCAGCCTGGTGTAGTTTGCCGCCCCCTCATCACCAAAGAGTGAGTGCTGGGGCAAAGGCGGATGATGCACAAAATGCGTATCATCATTAAAGGTGGCACGCAAAATTTGCCCCGTGGTTTTAGCCTCTATCGCTCGGTGCAGCTTGTTATTCAGGTTGGCCGGCGTAAAGTGCACTTTAGCGTCTTGCGTATCACACCCGGGCGAGACGGTAGCGGCGTTGGCTGCCCACATGGATGATGCCGAATAGCAGGCCTTCAACAGCATGGGCTCGGTTTTCGCTGCCTTGTCGATCACCGCCGCATCCGAGCCGCTGAAGCCCAGGGCTCTTAGCGTCGCTAAGTCAGGGCGGGCATTGGGCGCCAGCACTCCTTGGTACAGCCCCAGTTGTACTAAAGACCACATTTTTTCCAGGCCCTGCAGCGCCGCTTGCCTGGGATTAGCGACCTTATTGGCATTGGATTTAGATGCAATATTACCGTACGACAAGCCTGCATAATTGTGGGTAGGCCCTACCAGGCCATCAAAATTAACCTCGTAATAACTCACTGCTGCCCCCTTTTGGTGCGTGATGCACTATTTTGGTTTTGATTGTTCCCGCGTTGTCGCCCGCTGTTCACCAGCCCATCCCCCCTGCTCTCTTACACTAAGCGAGCAAAGCGAATCAGGTGTAAAACGTATCGGCGCGATAAAGAACAGGCAATCAAGTCCTGTGCCAAGGTGCGCAAAAAAGAACTAGTTCGGTTAGGCAGGTAAGCAGCTTTCCCGCAGGTTACCAAGTTCAATACCTGCTAACGGACTTTACCGACAATCTGTTCAATGTTCTGCTTCAGTCCCTTGTATAGGCCGAGCATAAACAACAGCTCCACCACCACAAACAGCGGGCCGATCACCAGGCCGATAAGGTCGTCGACAAACGCCGGCTTCTTGCCTTCAAAATAGTGGCCGATAAATTGAAATAGCCAGCCGAGCAGGAAGAGCCCACCGCCCCACCCCAGCCATTGTGGCCAGGGTAAGGCGGCCAAGGGTGCCGCGCCCACCAAGGCGGCGGCCATCAGTACCGCCATGACTAACCCCAAAGACAGGGATAGAAACAAATAATAAACACAGCTAATGGCAACGACGAGCGCTGCTGGAGTGAGTGTGAGCTCGGGCGTGATCGTAAAGCTAGGGCGCGATAACAACACCGCCAAGGCATACACTATCAACGGGATGCCAATAAAGTGAGTGTAAATATTGCGCTTATCCCTATGATAGTGGGCGTAGTTAGCCAGTTGGCTGACAAGTGTTTTCATCGTCTCTAACCTGCTTTACGTATATTTCTATAGGTAAAAACCAGTTTAGAGTAAAAAATCTAATCTGCCTACGCCTTTTCCGCCTGGCCGCTATTCACCTGATATTTAAAGGTAAAATAGCTTCTTATCAGCATAAAGATAAGTGTCGCGCCAATAAAGGCCGCCATCATATGATGCAAGACCAGGTGGCTGGCAATAAACATGGGGACCTCCTCCCAGGACTCCAGCAGCAGGAGTTTAACCAGCAGCAAGGAGTACACAAGGCAATGCAGCCCAAGTGCCAGCTTAAATATTTTCGCCGCCCGCCGGTGCGCCCAGGGCCGAGGTTGACCCAGACCTAAACGCAGCAGTAATAAACCCAGCAATGCCAGCACGATTGAAAGCATACCCAACCCCAACAGTGACGTTTTTACCAGGATCAGGCATAAAATAATGTATGGCCACATGCGCTTTATCCTTGCAGCCGCTGGTAAAGCCCGGAGGCACGACTAATGGGCTGGTTAATGGAAAAAGACAAGGTGCGCATATCGCATATGAGCTCAATATGCTGCTTTGCCCGGGTAATGCCGGTATACACCAGTTGTCGGTTAAGGCGCTGCCCGCCACGACCCAAAGGTGGTAACACCATGGCGGTATGGGCAAATTCAGAGCCTTGCGACTTATGTATGGTCATGGCAAAGACCTTATCGAATCCGGGCAGGCGTCCCGGATCAATGGCCCGTATAGTACCATCGCTGCCGATAAACATGGCCTTAAGGGTGCCGTCCTCGCCCGGTAAGACAATGCCGATATCGCCGTTAAAGAGACGCAATTGGTAGTCGTTTTGGCTGATCATCAAGGGCATACCAAGATAAAAACGCTGCCTGAGATCGATCAACCCTTGCTGCGCCAAACGCTGCTCAATGCGTTGATTAAGCTGTTCCACGCCAAAGGGCCCCTCGCGCAGCGCCGCCAGCAATTGATACTGAGCAAAGGCCTGATGCACGGTTTTGGCATCCATCCCCTCGCCGGCCAAGGTTAAATAGGCGCTATAATGCTGGGCGGCTCGGTCGATAAGCTGAGAATAAAAACCCTCGTGCAAATCGAAATAGCTGATGTCGTTGGCATCGCTTTGCAACAGTTGTTTGGCGGTGCTTTGCTCGGCGCGATTGACCGCATAGGCCAGACGGCCAATGCCACTGCCCTGGGCAAAGCGGTAACTGTGCTGCAAAAAGGCAATATTGTCGCGCAGCAGATAGGAGGTTTGCTGCTGGCTGTGGTACTGGTGCTCCCCGCACAGACTCGCCAAGTGCTGCGCCCAGGTGGCGCTGTAATTGGGTAACTGACCAAGCTGACACTGGCAGCACAGGTCGGCCATGATATTACCACTGTCCACCGAGCTTAATTGATCTTTATCGCCAAGCAAGATCAGCCGGGTGTGTGGCGCCAAGGCATCGACCAGCTTGGCCATCAAGCTGATATCTATCATGGAGGCCTCATCGACTACGACCAAGTCCGCATGCACCGGGTTGGCGCGGTTATGACGGAATTGATTGGAGTATGGCAAGGTACCGAGCAATCGGTGCAGGGTTTGTGCCTGCTCGGGGATAAGCGCGGCCACATCCTCACCCACCTGAGGTAAGTCCAATTTAGCCCCCTGAATGGACTCGCTTAAGCGCGCTGCGGCCTTACCCGTGGGCGCCACCAGCTCAATATGCAAGGGTGCCTCACGATACAGGGATTGTAAAATGGCCAAAAGCCGGGTCACTGTGGTTGTTTTACCTGTGCCCGGACCGCCGCTGATCACACAAAACTTGCGCATCGCCGCGGTGGCACAGGCCACCTTCTGCCAATTTGGGCTTTGCTCGTCATCGGCGCCAAAATACAGCGCGATCAGCTCCGCCAGACGCGCAGTATCTAACGCCAGTGGCGCAGCGGCCAAGCTACTAAAACGCTGTGCCAGCAAGGCCTCATACTCATCATAACGAGCCAGATACAGGGCGTTGTCACGCAGACGCAGGGGCATTTGCTCGCCAATACAGCGTAATTGCGACAGCCCCAGCTCTATGTTCACGCAGAGGTCAAGATGCGGCTCAAGAGATCTAACATCAAGAGCGAAAGGATTGACGGCATCGACTCTGCTTAAGTCCAGACAAGAGTGTTGCTCGTTCATGGCCTTAAGCAATAATAAAATCACATAGAAGCCCATTTCATTGCCGCCGTGCAGGGGCTCGCCAACCAACAGCTTGGCCAGCTCGATATCTACGGTACGCACTTTATCCTGCGCTTGTAATAACTCAATCACCACGCTCTCCTTGGGCGAATAAGGCATCCAGTTGCTTAATTTCATCGATGCTAAAGGCTTTGCCGTACACCCCTTGTTGCTCGGGCATGGCGCGCATAAAGGTGTAGAGCATCCCACCTAAGTGACGCTCTGGATCATAATCTGGCAAACGTTGTTGCAACAGACGATGCAGGGCCACCATATAAATGGCTCCTTGAACATGATAGCTGTGTGCATTCATGGCATGGGTAAGCGCATTCTGATCATAATCAAGGGCGCTGTCACCCAGGTAATTTGATTTATAATCCAGTACATAATAACGACCTTCATAGCAAAAAATAAGGTCGATAAAACCCTTTAAGACGCCCTTCACGCGGTCAAAATCAAAATCGAAATCATAGCCGAACAGACTTAACATGGTGTGGTTAAAGGCCGTTGGCTCCAGCTCAACAAGGGGTAAATGAAATTCCATTTCCACCAGACAGTGCCCGTCTTGAAGCGCCCCCAGGCTAAGGCCGCTGTCATTAAGGGGGCAGCGTACTATATCCACCATCCACCGCTGCACCAGGGGTAACCAGCGTTCATCCAGGGCGTACTTGTGCAAGCTCTGCTCACACACCTGCTCCAGCTGAGCTAGCGCCGATATCTCGCCATTGGCGACTCCAGCGAAGGAAATTTGCTCGAGAATATCGTGCAAACAACTGCCCGGCCCCGGGCCTTTGGGGAATTCATAACTGCTGAGCCCAGCCTCATCACCACTACTGCTTGGGTATAAATACTGCTCCATGCGATGGTCTTCATCGTCGTCGCCACCTCCGGCGCCAAAACTCGGCGCTTCATGGCGTTTATAGCTTAAGGCACTAAAGCTGGTCGCCCGCCAATGCCGCTCTATGCCCGCTGGTGGCGTAGCAACCTCCAAGGCAAGCTCATTACTGTGCGCCAGTACGACACTGGACTCGGGTACCTGCTCGGTGTTTATCAAGGCCATATCGGCGTTAGTGGCGACCTTATCGGCCAATAAGGCGTAGAAGTCCGCCTGCGGCTCGGCCTCACTAAATAGCAAATAACCCAAGGCGCAGCCATGCATCTGCGAGCGTCCCCACTGGCCTATGCCGTACATTCCCAAAGCGCAATGATAGATGGCACGGGTCAGCGCCACATACAGCAAACGCAGGTCTTCGGCCAAACGCTCACGTTCGGCGGCTATCATGGCCTGCTCGCCCTGGGCCAGATCCAAGCGCAATTGACCGTCGCTATGATAATAGGCCAAGGCGGCACTGCGATAGCTTTGTGCAAAAGGCATAAAAACAATGGGGTATTGCAGGCCCTTAGAGGCGTGCATGGTAACAATTTGCACCAGCTCTGCATCGGTTTCCAGGCGCAGCTGGGCGCTGTCGCCCTCACCGTTTTCGCTGCTCAGTTGCTGATGAAAGTAACTGAGCAGGCGCGTGGTGCCATCAAGTTCGATTTGCTTATGTTGAAGAATTTCGCCGAGATGACGAAAATCCGTTAACGCCCGTTGCACATCCCAACCCTGGTCGTGCCAGCGCTGAGGGAGGTTATTTTGCCATAACAGCTGCTCAAGCATGGCCAGGGCGCCGTCGGCATACCAGCGCCGTCTTAGCTCGGCAAATTCGTTTAATAATTCGCTCCAGCGCTGCTGATCATCACCCAGGGCGTAGATCTCTGCCGCCGAAAAGTTATAAAAAGGTCCGCTCAACATACCGCGTAGCAAGCGTTCATCGTAAGGGCCATGCAACACGCTTAACAGGCGATACAAGTGCTGCGCCAAGGGCTGCTTAAAGACACTCTCACGCGCCAGATAAACACTGGCCACCCCCGCCTCGGCCAGGGCTTTTTTCATCAGCGCCGCCTCACGACGGTCGCGCACCAGAATGCAAAAGTCACCGGCACAGGGGGAAGTCTCACCCAGGGTCAAACGCCCCTGCTGCGCCTCGGCCAGCAGATAATGGATACGCGTGGCAAAACTTTCCGCCAAGGCTCCCTGCCCCTGCTCCTTAGAGAGGATCTCAGCGCCGCCGCCATGCCAGATAAATTCCATCGCCGCCAATGGCTTGCCATCAAGGCATAACTGCTCTTTCTTGCCCTTGGCTTTAACCTTGAAAAAAGGAATTTCATCGTTGTAAATAAAGCTCTGGGGATGACCGCTGAAAAGGTCGTTCACACAGCCCACCAGCTCTGTGCTGGATCTGTGATTGACCGCCAGGGTATACAAACGCTGCTTATCGAGTTGTCGCTTGGCTTCGATATAGGTAAAGATATCGGCGCCACGGAAACCATAAATGGCCTGCTTGGGATCGCCTATCATGGTCAGGCCGTTCACCGCCGAAGTCAGGGGGCGATAGAGGGTATCAAAAATCCCGTATTGGACGGGGTCGGTGTCCTGGAACTCATCGATCATCGCCACCGGATACTGGCTGCGAATTTGCCGGGCCAGCTCCCCTTCGCTATCGTTGCCCAGGGCCTGATAGAGACCGCTAAGCAGGTCGTCCGGAGCCAATAATTGCTGGCGTTTTTTCGCCGTTTGCACATGCGTACGGACATAATCCAAGGCATAAACACACAATAGCTGGGCCAAGGACCTGCCAAAGCCGGCACTGAGCTCGCTCAAGCGCTCAAACTCGCTCACCAACTCATGGCTGAAAACCGTGCCATTTTTCTTATAAATTCCCGGGTCTTGTAACGACTCGCCCGACCAGATCTCAAAGGACTGCTTGGCCTTACCCAGCGCCAGATCAAGGTCGTCGCTGTGGGCAAAGGCCTGCAGACCGGCGACATTGGCCTTGTGTTTGGGTTTGGCATTACCCTTGATATCGCTGGCGGCCAGGGCACTGAAGAAATCGCCATTGCGCAGCTCGTGCTTAAACGGCTCCAGGGCCTCAAGGTATTGCGCTTGCTGCTGCCAAACCTGCGCTAATGCCTGCTGCGGGTCGTCAAAGGCGGGCTCCAATACCAGTTGCTCGCGGTTGATCAGCGGGCTCAGGGTTTTTAGCAGGGTGTAAGGCGAAGGGTAATGCGCCAACACCGCCTGTACCTGCTGCGCCGATAAGGGATAAACGAATTGACGCCAAAAGTCGAACACCGCTTGTTGTTGCAGCTCACTTTCATCCAAGACGAAATGCAGGTTAAAGGCCATATTGGAGGCAAAGGCGTGCTGTTTTAACATCCGCTGACAAAAGCCATGAATGGTGAAAATGGCGCTGTCATCCAGGGATTTTGCCGCCGCATCCAAAAGGTTATAGGCCTGCTGCTTCTGCTCTACCTGAGCCAATAATTGCTGTACCAGCTCATCGCTACTTGCTTTGCCTAGCAGCACTTCCTTAGCCTCGGTGATGCGCGCACGCACCCTGTCTTTTATCTCACTGGTGGCCGCCTCTGTAAAGGTCACCACTAGGATTTGTTCAACGCTTAAGGGCTCGCCTTGACTACCGTCTGTCTGCTGGTACATACCCAACAAGTAACGCAGGTATAAGCCGGTAATGGTGTAGGTCTTACCCGTCCCGGCGCTGGCTTCAATCAGCTGCTGCCCGACCAAGGACAAACTGAGGGGATCAAGAATCTGCATATTTTTCTTCCTCAGCCAATTCATTGATGGGGGCTAATAACTGCTGCGCCCAGTCGCAAAATTCCTGCTCGCATTGATATAAATCCCGGTAGTCGGCGCTGATATAGGGATCGGCGCGCTCTGGCACGCCGATATAGGCTCCGACAAATTTTGTATTGGCCTTGCTTATTTCACCCTGTTGCAACCATTCCCAGGCGCTGATCGGAAAAAACGCTGGGCTGCGTGTGTGTGCCTCGCGGTATAGCGCCAGCCAGGGCAATAGCAGTTGTTCGGCATGATCTGCAGTGAGCGGGGCAAAACGCACCTGCTCGTCCAGACCCATCACAACCGTGCTAACGGCATGGCCACTTAATTGCGCCAGTAGGTGATAAATAAAGCCCTTGATGCGGTCTTTAGGCTTAATACTGGCGCTGCGATAAAAGACCTGCTCGTTGGCATAGATATGACTCAGCCAGCCCTGTATCTGGTGACCGCCGACGTTGACATCCACTTCCACCAGCAGCGGTGATTGTTCGCCGAGGCGCATGCGCACTTGCTGCGCTAACGCTGTGATGCGGGTTTTTAATTGCCCCAGGGTCACCTCAGCCATGATCCCCTGAGGTAACACGCCGCGTTGAATTAGCTCGGCATCATCTACTTCTTTATCATTAACGGCACATTCGAGCAGCTCATCAAGCAATTGATAACGGGCCAGCGCCTCAAGGGTAAAATGTTCGTTATCATCGCTACCTTCATCGATATCGGCGATGCGCACCGCCAACACCTGTTGATAGAAAAATTGCTGGGCGCGAGTGGCGCAGTGTAACAAGGCATCAAGCTCAATAATTGCCTCTGGGTGCGCCTCTAAGGCAGGTTGTTCGCCTTGCTCTTGCCCATCTTCATAGGTCAAAGCCCAGATGGGGTTAAAACTTTGCCAGCTTCCTTCACTTTGATAGTAATCGCTGTGAAATGGCTGCAAATGATGCACCGCGGTAAGCACGGCGCTCACTGGCATGGCCTTGTCCGGATAATAAAAGCAACGGTCGATATATTCGCATAACTCACTTAACAAAATAGAGGGCATGCGCTCGCTGTTATCGCGGCTTGAACGGCCAATATAGCTAAGGTACACGCTGTCACGGGCACTCAGAAGCGCCTCTAAAAACAGGTATCTGTCATCCAGGCGCCGCGAGCGATCGCCCTTTCGGCGTTTGCTAAAGGGCACCAGGTCGAAGCCAATAGGCTGGACGTTGCGAGGATAATCGGCATCGTTTAAACCAAGAATGCAGACCTTTTTAAAGGGCACAGCCCGCATTGGCATCAGGGTACAAAAGTTCACCTGCCCCATTAAGAAACGCTGGCCCACGCCCTTATCGTCAATGCCCTGTTGCAGCAGGTTCACAAACACCCGCTGCGAAATAGCGCCAAGATAGTCACCGTTGTAATAATGTTTATCTATGCTGGTAAACAGGCTGTCCATGGTCGCCAAATCCACGGCGCTAAGGCTGTCGCCGGCAAACATTTGCTCCAGCACCTGGCGCATGGCCGTGACCTTTTGCGCCAAGTCGGCGTCCGGGCTAAGCAAGGATTTGGCGTCAAGCAAAGCATTGATAAAGCTCAGCAGCTTGCTCAGGATTTCGCTGTTCATGCCCTCCACCGCATCGGCGGGATACAAGCCCAAATAGGGTTCACTTCGGGTTGCCATTCCGAGTAACAAACGCTGTAAGCCCAACTGCCAGGTGTTCAAAGCCAGCGTAGGCAGCGCAAATTCACTTTTATGCTCGCCGTCTATGCCCCATTTAACGCCGACCTGCTCAAGCCAGACATGGCATTGCTGTAATTCCTGCTCGGACAAGGCAAAACGCTTGCTGATGGCACCAATTTGCAGCAGGTCCATCAGTTCGCTGACGCCAAACCGGCTAAAGGGTAAGTTCGCCAGCACCAAAATGGCATTGAGTAAGGGACGCTCCTGGGCGATGGATAAATCGGCGATGGCATAGGGAATATGACGGGCGCCCTTGGCACCGCCAAAAACCGCTTCGATAAAGGGGCTGTACTGGCCAACATCCGGCATCATCACGATAATGTCTTTGGGCGTGAGGCTCGGGTCCTTGGCAAATTCCCGCAACAAATGGTCATGCAAACATTCCACTTCCCTTAGTTGCGTATGACAATTGGCCAGCTGCACCGAGGTGTCATCATCGCGCACCGGCATCTTGCCGTCATCGCTGACAAACCACTGGTTGTCGTCTGCCAGGCTTTGGCCCTTAAAGGCCAGCTCATACACTTCTTTTTGTAACTGACCAAGCAAATGCGGGGCAAATTCATCGTCGAAACCGTCTAACCATTTGCCATCCAGTTGGATTAACTGCTCCAGATAATCCCGTCCCAGCTTGCCCCAGGACGCTAATAAAGGATTGCCAACAATATAGTAATGGGCGCCCTCGGCGGCGGCGTCGAGTTGTGGCTTGACCTGATAGCGGCTGTTGATCTTGGCCAGGGTTTTCTCATCAACCAGATCGCCCCAATAATGCTCGCTTGGGTTAAAAAGAAAGATCAGCACCTGGGTGTGTTGCGCCAGGGCGTTAAACACCTCTAACTGCGACTGAGCCAAAGCCGAGATGCCAAATAAACAGATACGCGGTGGCAATTGCACTTTGCCGCCTTCTAGCGCAGTCATCAAGGCATCATGCATATTGGCGCGATGATAAGGACTTTGCTGACGCTCGGCCACGGCCGCAACCAGGCTGCGCCATAAATCCGGCTGCCAGGGGGCATGGGCGATGTCCACTTCCTCCAGCTCATCCTCGCCCTGCTCCCATATTTGCAGCCACTGGGGCCGATACATCAAATAATGGTCAAAGACGTCGGCAATTTTTTCACACAAGGCATGGCGTTTACTGCCATCGCTATCATCCTCTAAGTAGCTGGCGAGTGCCTGATAAAGAGGCTGAGACAGCTTTTGCTCCAGCAATTCATAGAGTTTCCAGGCCATATTGGCCTTATTAAAGGCGGACTCTTCTGGCACCCCCGGCAGCACCTGCTGGTACAAAGACCAGATAAAGCTTGAGGGTAAGGGAAAGTCGACCTGAGCGCAGACACCCAGTTGCTTGGTAAGCTCGAGCTTGAGCCACTGCGACATACCTGGGGAGTGCACCAACACCAGCTCCCGAGCGAAAATATCCTCGCTACTGGGGGTTGCGAGCAACGCACATAATTGCGCGCTGAGGATCTCCATGCGATTAGACTGAATGATATGCAGCATGCGTAACGGCGGTTAAGGGATAAAGGCCCAGTGTACGCAATTTTTTATCGATACTCTAGGCCACTGTAACATAAGGTGAATTAGCCCCTTAGGTTTGCAAAAAACGCGATTATGCAGTACCTTTCAAGCTTTCTCGGATGAAATTTTCACAGGGTGTGAATATGCGTTTAATCGTCTCCAGTTTACTGTGTGCCGGCATCTTGGCCTGCGCCGTTTTATTTTTTACGCAAGCCAACTCCAGTCGCACGCCGTTGTCGCAACTCCTGCTCCAGGCACAGACCCTATCACCGCAAATCCAAGGGCGAATTGCCATGGGCGATACCCGCCTTGCCAATGTAAAAGTCACCCGGACCTTATCCATAGGCGAGCAGCATTTTGTCAGCCAGGCGATCACCGACGAGCAAGGCCAGTTTAGTTTTGCCGCCCTCACTTCGGATGAACCCCTTTTAGGGCGCTCAACAGACAGACTGTGGCAGGACATTAGTCTTTATTATCAGGGCCAGCAATATGTGCTCTGGTACACCGCCATCGACCATGAAATGGATAATTTTGTTGTTCAAGAAACCCTGTCACAGCTTGATTGCAACCTGTTGTGGGGAGAGGATGAGTTCAGCATTAATGACAAGCGCCGCCTAGGTTTGCCGGTCAATGTGTATTCTATCTGCGACTTAGCGCCGGAGCAGGTACAAAAAAAGCCGCTCATTTGAGCGGCTAAGTCAGGGTTGTCTAATCAGAATTCAAGCAACAAGCAGGTCATTACTTGCCGAGTAGCTTAAGTAATTGATATTGCAGTTTAATGACATCCGTCATAAAAATGAGACTTAAATCACCACCGCTTTATACCCGTTACTTAAGATCGATTTGCCACACGCTTACCGAACCGGAAATTTCATTGCCCACCACCAATAGCGGCATACCATTAGGGCTGTGCTCGGCGCTGATAAAACGCATACCCTCCGGGGCCAGATCACCGGTGATATCGGCGCCTTCAACCAGGCCGCGGTTGCTGACGTAGTTTTTAAACTTTACGTCGAATGGGTTGGTGATGTCATACACCATAATGCCACTCATGCGCTCCAGGCCGACAAAGGCATAGGTACGACCCTGCACTTGACCCACGGCCAGGGCTTCGGGCTCCGCGCCTTTGGCGTCTGAGCGCGTATCCCCTTCGTTTTCGTCTTCATTGTTGTTAAAGGCACTGCCGTGAATCGCCGCAGTAATACGACCGACATCGTCACCTGAGTCATACACCAGGCCGGTATTGGCATCCCAGATAGAGAATGAACGCGCACCATAGGCATACAGTTGCTCGTAGCGGCCATCCATGTCGGCATCGCCGCGCACCGTGGTCACAAGCAAACGACCAATGTCGTCATCATCGTTATTTACATAGGCAAAATTATCCGCCAGATCTAAGTCTTCAACACGGGACTCATCGATATAAGCCAAACAGCCATCGTCTTCATCAAACTCCAAACCGCCTTCGGCCAAACAGCTGGCTTCGTCGGCAGAGTCAAAGAAATATTCGCGACCATCACCCTCGTTTGCCGATACCACAAAATCCGCGCCCTGCCATTGGTAGGTGGCAATGGTATCGGGCTGGTACATGCCAAACAAACCCGGATATTGTTGGAAGTTAATGCCGCCGTCTTTATCCGAGGCATCAATTAGCAAATTACCCCAGTCCTTAAAGCCTAGCGCACGTACTTCCAGGGTCATATTTTCAAGGTCAACCACGGCCAAGGCATTGTTTTCCTGCAAGGATACATAAGCGGTTTTACTGTCGGCACTGACGGTCACATACTCGGGCTCCAGATCCATGGCCACAGTGGTATTGATCAATTGTCCCTTGATGGTACGTCCGGTTGGGTTGGCAAACACCACACCTTGGGCTTCAAGTTCCGCTTGTTGGTCATTGAACTGACTAAAGCCTAACATGCTGGCCTGCTCGGCAGGTTTACCGCCTTCAATGACGATCACTGAGATGGAGCCCTCAGGGTCGACGCTATAATCACCCGCAGGCTCCCCTTCGTTGGCTACCACGACCTTGGTGCCGTCCGGCGTAAAGGTCACCATGTCCGGCAGGTAACCCACCTCCACATTGTGCAAAAACTGCGGCGCGTCACCGCTGATATCATAAAAGGCCACCTGACCCTTTACCCCGGTCTCGCCGGCCATGGCCACCGCCAGTAAATCGTTGTTGGCGTCAATAGCAATGCTGTTAGCATCACCCGGTGTATTCGCCGAGACATCCAAGGTGGTGGTGATGTCCAAATTGGTGTTACTGATCACCCCTTCGTTATCGGCCACCAAGGCAGCGGTATCGAAGTTATCGGCGGCGATGATTTCCACTGTAGCGGTATCGCCCGAGCTGTTGATAGCGTAAATATGCTGAGTCCGTGCATGATAAGCGACGATCTCCGCAGCCCCTTCCGGCGACTCGGCGTTCAAAACCGCACGACCCACCAGGGTTAACTCTATATCACCGCTAATGCTCACGCCTGACTCGCCCTGCTCACCCTGTGGCCCTTGCGGCCCGGTTGCCCCCACGCTG
Organism: Pseudoalteromonas sp. BDTF-M6; assembly: GCF_018334135.1. Taxonomy (NCBI): domain Bacteria; kingdom Pseudomonadati; phylum Pseudomonadota; class Gammaproteobacteria; order Alteromonadales; family Pseudoalteromonadaceae; genus Pseudoalteromonas; species Pseudoalteromonas sp. BDTF-M6. The sequence goes on along the minus strand of NZ_JAGXTQ010000001.1, from coordinate 452,799 downwards.
CCATCATCACCATCGAGTGAACAGCCGGCCAACACGCTGGCCAAAGTTAACGCTATTAATGTTTTTTTCATAACCCTGTCTCAATTGTTGTAAGAAATGGAAAGGGTTAAGTAAATAGTCGCAAGGTGACAATACAATGGCATCGCCATGAAAGGAGGATGACGATTTTATGGCAACGCCTTAACGCTCAGGCGTTGCCAGTGGGGGTTAGATTAGTTCAGCAAGCATGTCTTCGCTGTATGGGGTCAGCGCCTGCTGACCCTTGACCTTGGCGATCAAATCCGGATTGGCGATAAAGGGGCGGCCTATGGCCAACAAGTCAAAGCGTTCATTGGCAATGGCCTCGGCCCCCTGCTCCGGGGTATAACTACCGACGCCCACCAAGGTGCCTTTATAGCGTTTGCGTAAATAATCCGATGCACGACCACCGAGATAATCAAATTCCATGGCATCATCGAAAATACCCAGATGCAAAAAGGCCAGCTCCCGTTGATTGAGCTCCTGCAACAGATGATCAAAGGTCTTGGTGTCTTCGCTGTCGCCCGGCTCAAGCAGGAAGTAGGCACCGGGAGAAAGGCGCAAACCAACACGCTCGCCACCAATACGGGCGCTAATGGCATCAACCACTTCTAAGGCAAAGCGAGCGCGATTTTCGGCGCTGCCGCCGTAGCGGTCGTCGCGTTGGTTGACGCTGTGATGCAAAAACTGATCGATCAGATAGCCGTTGGCGCCATGGATCTCGACACCGTCGAAACCTGCGGCAATGGCGTTTTCTGCGGCTTGGGCGTAGTCGTTAACAAGTTCCGCTATTTGCTCCAGGGTAGCCGCTTTCGGAGTCTGGTAGCTAAGCTCGCGCATTCTTGGTACCGTGCCTTCAATCCCGATGGCGCTGGCACTTAACACCTCGCCATCAAAAAAGTGCGGGTGGGCAACGCGGCCAACATGCCATAATTGACAGAAGATCTTGCCGCCCTTGGCATGCACCTTGTCGGTGACCTTGCGCCACCCTGCTATTTGCGCCTCACTGAATATTCCCGGTACATTCGGATAACCCTGACCATCGGGACGAATAATGGTGGCTTCACTGATGATCAATCCCGCATCGGCACGGCGCCCATAATACTCAGCCATCGCCTGAGTAGGAACCAGGTCGGCATCAGCCATACAACGCGTAAGCGGTGCCATCAAGACACGATTATTAAGGATGGTGCCTGAAGATAAGGCATAGGGTTGCAACAATAAGTCCGTCATAAAATACTCAATTTAACTTTGAATGTGCAATCAAGATAAGGACTCTTGAATGAACATTCAAGTATATCCAAAAAATAAATGATACTATCTTATGCATCATAAAAATAAGGGACCTCAACACCCATGCGCAGTGCCGAGTTCGACCGCTCCCATGTCTTAGAGCAAGCCATGCATACCTTTATGGAGCATGGCTACGCCAAAGCGAGTATGCAGAAATTAACCCAGGCAACCGGATTACACCCGGGCTCTATTTACTGCGCCTTTGGTAGTAAAAAAGGGTTGTTTATCGAGGCGGTCAGCTATTACCACCAGCAAAAATTGCTGGCCTTTGAAGCTCTTTTTAGTGATGACCAAGCGGTGCTGTCGAGCCTAAAACAATTACTCGCTAATACGGTGCAGGAATGTGTGCAAAACACCTGTGCCAAGGTGTGCCTGTTAACCCGCTCGCTTAATGAGATTGAAGGGCAAGACCCAGAAATCGCGCAATTGCTCGCCACTAACTTGCAACAAATTGAGCACAGCCTTGGCGAGCAAATTGCCCGCGCACAGCGTCAAGGTGAGGCCATTAGCGACGAAGCACCCTTAGCCCTGGCGCGCTTTATCACCATGGGTATTTACGGTATGCGCACCTATGCCTTTACCAACGCCGATCAAAACATTTTAGAGCAGATGTCGGCTCAGCTACTGAGAGCCATTCAAAAACACTGACTTGATATCAGCGTGATGCGCCCTTATTGCTATACTAAGGGGTAAGCGCATATCCACGGAGTCAACTCCAAGGCTATTCACTTAATCAAGCGCCGACCTTGCTCGGCGCCCCACCCGATTCCCCATAAAGGCGATCGGAAGCCTCTTCACAGTGACGTTAATAACAACAGTAGAGGATGAAACGCATGATAAATTCTGCATTGGTTGCCGAAGGTGGTGGTCAAAAAGGTATTTTTACCGCCGGTGTGTTAGATGCATTTTTAGAACAGAAATTCACCCCCTTTGATTTGAAAGTCGGCGTCTCAGCCGGCGCTCAAAACCTCGCTGCCTACTGTGCCAGAGCCCACCAATACGCACACACGGCAATCTCCCAACTTACTACAGAACAAAACTTTTTTCGCCCCGCCCGGTTTTTTACCGGTGGTAATGTGATCGATCTAGACTGGTATTTTCGTCAGATACAGCAAGAAGGCAGGGTGCGCTTTCCGACCACGCCCTCCAATTTAACCCCGCAGAGCAACTTTTACGCGGTGGCCAGTCATTTTGACTCATTTGCCCCCCACTATTTACATACCTGGCACGATAATATATTCGATCATCTTAAGGCTTCCAGTGCCATTCCGTTTTTATATCGACCCGGCGTTGAAGTGAAGGGGCATGGCTTGATGGACGGTGGCGTAGCCGATCCCATCCCGGTGCGCTGGGCTCACGAACAAGGTGCTAAGACCATCTGGGTGATCCGCACGGTGGAAGCCCATGACGATGGAAAAATGCCCATACTCGAGCGCTTAAAACCCATTATGAGCCGCATCAATCAATCGCCGCGCATGTTTGCCATGTATCATCACTATCAGCATCGTTATGCCGATGCGGTAGACTTTATGAAGGCACCGCCAGAGGGCGTCAACATAGTGCAAATAGCCCCCACCCGGCCATTGCATTCCATGACCTTGGGTTCAGATGCTAAAAACCTGCAAGATGATTACCGCCTTGGTTTTGAATTGGGCATGCAGGCGGTTAAAAAGTGGAGTGTTGCCCCGGCTGATGCAAGTTAAGCAGCAGCCGCTATTAATCGAGCTCGATAAGCACCTGCTTTATGTCCTGGCGCACACCATGTAAGGTCTCAATTAGCTCATCGGCCTTTTTATCATCACGACCCAGGTCCTGCCAATGTGCGGCCCAAAGGCGTTTTAATTGCTGAGTTTGGCGTTCAATATCACCGCTGATCAAAACACTTAAATCGGTGATAAGTCCGACCTGAATCCAGCCCTTTCTTGGGTTACCTTCGACTTCATCCTCGTCATAATGGGCTGCATAAATGATGCGCTCTAGCTCCCACAATTCCTTGAGCACCTCGAAGGAAGCGGTGCGAACTATGTTATTATCCTCTGAAACCTCTAACCGCCAGGCATTATACGTAAAGCCAATAACGGCAAAAACGAGGCTGATCACGGCAGTGAAGTAATAGCTTCTTAGCTTGGCTTGTGTATCCATAGGAACCCACCGACATTGGCATAGGCCTGCTGCCTTTAAAACCCGTGTATCCAGTGTAGTCTTTTTTATCGATAAAGGCTTTTGCCGAAACGCTCAGACCTGGGTAAATAATGGTCGTCATAGTCCAGCGAATAAGCCACATGGTGCGCCTTGCCCTTGAGCTCGCTTCGGGGCACTAAACCATAAAAGCGCGAGTCGGCGCTATTGCGACGATTATCCCCCATCATCAGGTAATAGTCCGCGGGAATAAGCACAGAAGCAAAGTTGCCGCTAGCGCCTGAGCGTGTTTTATCAATACGAATAGCATGCTTCACTTCACCGAGTTGTTCTATAGCCAACAGCGCGTTGGTATTATCAGAGGTGACGCTGTAGCTCAGCGGCTCACCATTGATCGTCAGTATTTCATTTTCCATGGTGATGGTGTCTCCGGGTAAACCGATAACCCGCTTGATCAACAACTCATCGGCGGCGGCGGACTGAAACACCACAATATCGCCGCGCTTTGGCTCACCGGTGCGCATCAGCGAGTATTCGGTAAAGGGAATACGTAAGTCATAAGCCATCTTATTGACCGTTATCTGATCCCCTATTTCTATGGTCGGCAACATGGAGCCGCTCGGCACCCTATACCAATCAGCAAAGGAGCTGCGCATGGTAAATAAACACGCAAGAAAAAGGATCAAGCCCCAGTTATTTTTAAGGGCCTTGTGCGAAATAAGAGATACGTTAGAAAGGGTTAGGGATGATGTTTTGGTCGCTTCTTTTTTTGCCATGGTGCGCTCCAATTAGGATTTTATATTCCTGGTTAGAGCGCCCCATATAAGAAAAGTTTAGCCGCAAATGTAACAACTTATATAGTCGTCACATTATCCTTCAGACAAATGCCGCGACACCCACCAGGTTGCCAACTGAAATACCAGGGCACAGACTAGGCAGGCCAGCAAGCCACTCACCTGATAGAGCCAACCCGACAGCAAGGTGCCAAGCAAACGACCACTGGCGTTAGCCATATAATAGAAGCCCACATCCAAAGACACGGCGTCACGGTCGGCCAGCTTCACCACCAGATAACTGTGCAGCGACGAGTTAATGGCAAATACGGCGCCAAACAGCAGCAAGCCCACGACCAAAACCCAGGTTTGTGCACTGATGCTGTCTGCCAGCAGGGTCAGGGCCAACAGCAATAAGGCGGTGACCGCAGCCAGCAAACCACTGTATCGTTTCGCCTGCACAAACACCGAGTGCGCGGCGCTACGGGTAAACTTAGGCGCCATGCTTTGTACCACGCCATAGGCAATGATCCACAGCGCCATAAAGCCGCCCACCTGCTGATGCTGCCAACCCAACTGGCTAATAAAAAACACCGGTAAGGCCACCACAAACCACACATCTCGAGAGGCAAACAGGAGTAAACGGGCTACAGACAAGCGATTTAAGGCGGCGCTTTTAGAAAACACATCCCTAAATTTAGGCTTAAACTTGCTGCGCCCCAGGTCTTCACCGAGCAGCAAGGAGCTCATTATAAATCCGAGTGTTACCAAGGCAACTAACGACCATACCGCGCCTTGAAACGACAACAGGGATAACAACAGGCCGCCAAGAAAGTAGCCTAAACCCTTAAGCGCATTTTTCGAGCCGGTCAGCAATGCCACCCATTGATATAAACGCCCTTGCTGCTGCTCCTTGACCACCAGCTTGATGGCGCTTTTAGCACTCATTTTATTGAGGTCCTTGGCGATACCGCTGAGCGCCTGTGCCGCCATCACCCAGGGCACGGTCAACATGCTCTTATCCACCAAGAGCATGGCCAGGGCGCCAATTTGCAGTGCCATTCCCAGCTGCATGGTACGGTTAAGCCCGATGCGGGCACCCAGCCAGCCGCCGACCAAATTGGTGACGACGCCAAAGAACTCATAAAACAAAAACAGCATGGCTATCGCCAAGGGCGTATAACCAAGCTGATAGAAGTAAAGCACCACCAACATACGCAGGGCGCCGTCACTCAAGGTAAAGGCCCAGTAGTTGGCGGTGATCACCCCGTACTGCTGCAAGGGCGTTGATTTCATCATCATAGGGCCCTAATTACAGACTGGCCGCCACCTTGTGCACCAACTCGGCGCTGCGGTTGGCATAACCCCACTCATTGTCGTACCACAGGTACATTTTCGCCTGGGTGCCGTTCACCACCATGGTTGAGAGCGCATCAACGATGCTCGAGCGAGGATCGGTGCGGTAGTCGATGGACACCAGTGGCTTTTCCTCGTAACCCAAAATGCCTTTTAGCTCGCCTTCTGCGGCTGCCTTAAACCAGGCATTTAGCTCCTGCTCCGTGGTTTCGCGATTAAGCTCGAACACACAATCCGTGATTGAGGCATTGGCCAGGGGCACACGAATGGCGTGACCATTAAGCTTGCCCTTAAGCTCGGGGAAAATATGGGTAATGGCGGTCGCCGACCCGGTCGTGGTGGGGATCAGGCTCATGCCGCAGGCGCGGGCGCGGCGCAGATCCTTGTGCGGTGCATCCAAAATGGTTTGCGTATTGGTGATATCGTGCACCGTGGTCATTGAGCCGTGTTTAATGCCTATTTTTTCTTGTAGCACCTTAACCACAGGCGCTAAACAGTTTGTGGTGCAAGAAGCGGCGGTCACAATATCATGCTCATCGCCCTTATAGAGGTGATCGTTCACCCCCATCACGATATTGAGCACGCCCTCTTCTTTAACCGGCGCCGTTACTACTACTTTTTTAACCCCTTGATCCAGGTATTGCTGTAACAGAGCTCGGGTTTTCATTTTACCCGAGGCCTCAATCACAATATCGCACCCTGACCAGTCGACCTCGGCGATGGTTTTATATTTTGAGCAGCTTAGACTTTGGCCATTAACCTGCATCTGCCCATCGCTGGCGCTTGGAGCGTGATGCCAACGCCCGTGCACGGAATCAAATTCTAATAAGTGCGCCAGAGTAGCCGCATCGCCGGCGGGGTCGTTGATCTGTACAAACTCGAGCTCGGGCCAGTCGAAGGCGGCGCGCATAATCAGCCGCCCCATGCGACCAAAACCGTTGATCCCTACTTTGATTGTCATCTCTGTCTCCTTTGGGTGTATTAACCCTAATTGCAGCATGAAGCCTGGCGTTCAGGCCTGGCTCCCATATTGTCTAAACCGGTTAAGGCCGCCGCCAACAGGTGTGGATTCTCGCTTAATGTAGTGTCTAATACCTGACGTTGCCACGCAGGCATATGCTCATTGATACGGTAATACACCCACTGTTTATGTTTGCGTGTACGCAACATCTGCGCCTCTTTTAACAGCGCCAAATGACGGGATATTTTGGGCTGGCTCAGGGCTAAGGCACTGACCAGTTCGCACACACACAGCTCCTGCTCGTGGAGGATCAACAAGCAGATAAGTAGGCGGGTATCGTCGCTTAGGGCTTTAAAAAAGTTAACGGCCATCGTGTATATATGAAAATTCGTATATAGCGAATACTAGCCCAGGTTTTGTATATACGCAATAACGTATATACATAAGCTATTCAAAACCCGGGCATAAAAAAAAAGCCGCTCGAGGCGGCTTTGACATAACAACAATGGAATTATAAAAACTTGGCGAGGTTTTGCACCTGATCCAACATGCGGTTAGAAAAACCCCACTCGTTATCGTACCAGGCCATGACCTTAACCAATTTGCCATCCACTCGGGTTTGAGTGGCATCGAATACCGATGAGGCCGGGTTGTGGTTGAAGTCGATAGACACCAGCGGCAGCTCGTTATACGCCAACACCTCGGCCATGGCGCCTTCAGAGGCGGCCTTCACCGCGGCATTGACCTCGTCGATACTGGTTTCGCGCTTGGCAATAAAAGTCAAATCAACCAAGGAGACATTAATGGTGGGCACCCGCACCGCCATGCCGTCGAGCTTACCGGCCAATTCCGGCAACACCAAGCCCACCGCCTTAGCGGCGCCGGTTTTGGTCGGGATCATCGACTGCGTGGCACTGCGCGCCCGATATAGATCCGGGTGATAAACGTCTGACAGATTTTGATCATTGGTATAGGCATGAATGGTGGTCATACTGCCCTGCTCTATGCCGATGGCATCGTTTAAGGCCTTGGCAACTGGAGCCAAACAGTTAGTGGTGCAGGACGCATTGGAAATAATGGCACATTGGGCGTTCAACACTTGATCGTTCACGCCGTGCACCACGGTGGCATCCATGTCGGTGCCCGGAGCGGAGACTATCACCTTCTTGGCACCCGCTTCGATATGCTTGGCCGCCGCTTCGCGACTGGTAAACAGGCCGGTACATTCCAACACAATGTCGACGCCTAGTTGCGCCCACGGCAAGTTTGCCGGATCGCGCTCCTGCACCAGCTTGATTTCATCATTGCCAATCAGCATCACATCATCTTGCAGGCTCACCTTTTGGGAGAATTGGCCGTGCACAGAATCAAATTGAGTCAGGTGCGCATTAACATGGGCCGGCGCCAAATCATTGATGGCGACGATGGCGATGGATTCATTGCGACCAGATTCATAGAGCGCACGTAGGGTGTTACGACCGATACGACCATAACCATTGATAGCTACTTTAATCATCTTCACTCTCCCCATTAATTATTTAGTTGGCTGGCTTGGCGTGCAAGTTCTTCGATCGCTTGCCAGTCCTTATTTGCGATTAATGTTTTATCCAGCATCCAGGTTCCACCGACACAGACCACGTTGTCTAATGCTAGGTACTCGGGCGCACTCGCCAGGCTGATACCGCCGGTGGGGCAAAATTTAACACCGGGTAAAGGGCCACCGATGGACTTAAGCATGGCCGGACCACCGGCTGCGGCCGCTGGGAAAAACTTTAAAAAAGAGAAGCCACGTTCGGCGAGCCTCATTACTTCGCTTGGCGTGGCCGCTCCGGGCAAGAAAGGGGTATCGCTTTGGCTGGCCAAAGCCAATAATTCATCGTTAACGCCCGGGCTCACCATAAAATCGGCGCCAGCGTCGATTGAGGCTTCAAAGGTGGCCTTATCGATCACCGTCCCTGTGCCCACGTAAGCCTCAGGGACTGTTTCCTTCATGATTTTGACCGCCTCTGCCGCCACCGGTGTGCGCAGCGTAATTTCTAAGGCGCGCAAGCCACCATTGTAGAGGGCTTGTGCCAGCGGTGCGGCGTCTTCAAGGCGCTCTATCACCACCACAGGAACCACGGGGGCCGATGTTAAAATCTTTTCTATTGTCATGTTAAATCCTCATTCCCAGTGACGGTTATTCTTGTTCGTAGGCCGGAGCGAAGGCACTGGCCCCTAAATCAGCACTGCTGACAATATTCCTAAATCCGGCAAACAGCTCACGGCCGGTGCCAAAGGTGGCGCCGCTGTGCACCAATTCGATATGGCGCGCCGCCAACTCTTCATCGCTAACATGCAGTTTGAGTATTCCGTTTGGCGCATCTAGGGTCAGTAAATCGCCATCTTTGACCTTGGCTATCATGCCCCCTTCAACCGCTTCTGGCGCCAGGTGGATGGCCGCGGGCACCTTACCGGAGGCACCGGACATACGCCCATCGGTGACAATGGCCACCTTAAAGCCTTGGTCCTGCAAGCTGGCCATAACCGGAGTGAGCTTATGCAGCTCCGGCATGCCCTTGGCTTTGGGGCCCTGCTCTTTAATCACGGCGATAAAATCCTGGTTGAGTTCGCCGCGGGCGAAGGCGCTTTGTAGCGAGCCCTGATCGGCAAACACCTTGGCCGGGGCACTCACCACCTGATGCTGTTCTTGCACCGCGGAGACCTTGATCACCGCCTTGCCGAGGTTACCGGTCAGCAGTTGCAAGCCGCCGCTGCGGTTAAATGGGTTGTCTGCAGGGCGCAAGACCTCTTGATCGTGAGACTGCTCGGCGCACGGTACCCATTTCACCTTGGCCGGGCCGGTGTTGTCGGAGACGATTAAGTTCACGTCTTTGTCCAGGCGCGGCTCAGTGGTATAAGCCTCAAGGCCCTCACCCAAGATGGTTTTGACGTCATTGTGCAACAGGCCCTTAGCCAGCAGTTGCTTCATCAAATAGCCCATGCCGCCGGCGGCTTGGAAATGGTTCACATCGGCCGAGCCGTTAGGGTAAATACGGGTTAATAAGGGCACCACTTCCGAGAGATCAGCCATGTCTTTCCAGGTCAGCTCCACGCCTGCGGCCTTGGCCATGGCCACCAAATGAATGGCATGGTTGGTTGAGCCACCGGTGGCCAATAAGCCAACCAGACCATTGATAATGGTTTTTTCACTCATCACCTCGGCCATGGGCACCGCATCCTTACTTGTGACTAGCTGTTTAAGCATGGTCTCTACCGCGTGTGCGGTCAAACCATCGCGCAGCTCGGTATAAGGGTTCACAAATGAGCTGCCCGGCAGGTGCAGGCCCATGATCTCCATCAGCATTTGATTTGAGTTCGCAGTACCGTAGAAGGTGCAGGTACCGGCGCTATGATATGACTCGCTTTCGGCCTTTAACAGCTCTTCACGGCTGACAAGGCCCTGGGCAAATTTTTGTCTTACGCGGGCTTTTTCTTTGTTGGGAATGCCTGAAGGCATGGGGCCGGCAGGCAGGAAAAATACCGGTAAATGGCCAAATGATAAGGCGCCAATAACCAGTCCAGGGACGATTTTGTCACACACACCCAAACAGAATACGCCGTCGAAAACATCGTGGGATAAGGCGATAGCCGTCGACATGGCAATCACATCGCGGGAAAACAGCGACAGGTCCATGCCATCACGCCCCTGGGTCACGCCATCGCACATGGCCGGCACGCCGCCGGCAACCTGAGCAGTGGCATCGAATTTGGTAGCGATTTGCTTAATTAAATCCGGGTATTCCTTATACGGCACATGGGCCGACAACATGTCGTTGTAAGAATTGATAATGGCTAAATTTGGCTTTTCATCACCGCTTAGACGCGCCTTGTCATCGCTTGTACAAGCCGCCATAACATGGGCAAGGTTGCCACATCCGATACCGGCACGTACGCGCGTTTGTGATTTAGCCGCTTGCATACGGGCCAAATAGGCGGCACGGCTCGCTTTACTGCGTTCAATTACCCGTTCGGTGACTTCTTTAATACGCGGATGCAACATAGTTCTGCTCTTTCTTACCAGTTATAGGGGATGAATACCAATTCTCTTAAATAGCCAAATATCTGCTCACATACTTAACAGAATTGGTATAAAAGGCTCAGCACTTGAGTACAGACTCCCCGCACTGAGGTACTGAGCAGCTTTGATTACCCGTTCAAAGGTACGCTGCCAACTTGTCTCTCACAACCAAGCTGACACCGGTGTCAGAGCATTAACTCACAACCCTGACACCGGTGTCAACCCTCCTTGTAAATTTAGTCTAAAAAATCTATGTTGCGAGTAATTGAACGCAGAAAACAAAAAACCAACACCTGGGTTAACCCGGGTGTTGGTTTTTAATTTCCGTGCAATTGGGATTAAATCGTTAGGATTTCGGCGCCGCGGTGGACTCACGACAAATCAGTTTGGCTTCCAAGGTGATCTGCAACGGTTCTTTTGGCTGCTCCTCATCACCATTGTCACCCTGATTGATCTGCTCAATAAGGTGCTCAACCGCCAAGCGTGTCATTTCTTCTACCGGCTGGGCTATGGTGGTCAGCCCCGGCCAGATATGACGGGCAATGGGGGCATTGTCAAAACCGGCAATGGCAATGTCGTCGGGCACCTTTAAATCCATCTGGGTGGCGGCTTTGAGCACCGCCGCCGCCATGTAGTCGTTTGACGCAAACACGGCGGTGGGCCTGGGGTCTAAATGCAGTATGGTTTCCGCACTGTCGGCACCGGAATGGTAGGAGAAATTCCCCTCTTCCACGAGCCGCTCCTGATACTCGATACCATGCTGAGCCAGGGCCCGGCGATAACCGTTAAAACGCTGCTCGGTGGCACTGTGGTCCGGGTGACCCTTGATAAAGGCGATGTCTTTATGGCCCAGCTTTATAAGCAGCTCGGTGATTTCAAAGGCGCCCTGCTCGTCATTGCTGCGTACGGAAATCGACTCATCGTCGAGTTTCACCGAGGCCACTCGGGCAAAGGGCACTTTTTTCTGGCGCAAAAAGGCCACCAGCTCACCATGATCGGAAAACGGCGGCGTTAATACCAAGCCATCAAGGCGTGAGGTTTGCAATAACTGTTCAATATTATCGAGCAACGCCTGACCACGCAGCTCACAGGGGTGGATCAACAAGTTAAAGCCATGTTGATGGCAGGCGGCTAAGGCACCGCTTTGCAAACGGGTGATATAGCTCTTCGAGGGGTTATCGTATAGACAGGCAATAATAAAGCTGCGATTACGGGCCAACCCTCGGGCAATGGGGTTCGGTGTGTAGTCCAGCTCTTTAAACGCCTTAAGCACCTTCTCCCGCGTCACGTCGCTGACGTTGGGCTCATTATTGAGCACCCGGGAAACGGTCTTTTTCGATACACCAGCATAGCTAGCAACACTGTTTATGGTTATCTTTTTCATCGTTGACTAGTATCTTCCTTAATCGCCTTGCCCGGTTGGGAAGCCCGTCGGGCCAGCCGATTGGGAACCCATATGAATACAGGCTGCGGCGCCAATAAAGGGGATATGTTCTTGGCATACCAAGGTGACAGGGATTTGACTGTTATACTGCGACATCACCCCTTTAGCAATAAATCGTTCATTAAATCTGCTATTTAACAGGCGCTGTTGCATCCGAGGTAAAATGCCACCGCCGATAAAGACACCGCCTAGGGCACCAAAACTCAAAGCAATATCGCCGGCAACGCTGCCGAGCCAATCGCAAAAATGATTCAAGGTGCGATCGGCAATCATGCATTGTTTATTTTCTGCCAATGCCGCTATCTGCGCCGCATCGATATCTTCCACCTGCTTTCCATGCACCTTAGCCATGGCACGGTATAAACGGGCAATACCCGGGCCGGCAAAGACATTTTCTACCGACACATGCTGCAGGTCTTCACGCAGTACATTATGGAGCTGACGATCCAGTTCGGTGACTGGAGCTAAACTGATGTGCCCCGCTTCACAACTCATCACCGCCTGTTGACCTTGCGAGCGCACCAGGCAAGCGGCGCCAAAACCGGTGCCCGGGCCGAACACGGCAATATTGGCATGCGCCTGGGCAATGCCCTGTTTCACGCAGATATTATCGCGTTCATTCAAGTAAGGGGCGGCATAAGCAAAAGCGGCGAAATCATTGATCACCTGTAAATTGGCGAAACCAAAACGCGCCTTGAGCTGATTGACGTTAAATTGCCAACCCAGGTTTGTGAGTGTCACCTCCTCGCCCTTAACCGGACCGGCAACGGCAAGACAGGCTCGAGTAATGCTGATGGCGTTAACCTGAGATAAATACGCATCGACCGCATCTTCGAAAGACTTGAATTCGCAGCTTGGAAAGGTGTGCTGGTGATCGATAGCGAAAGAGTTACTGCGACTGCAATAATCGGTAATTAACGCAAAACGGGCGTTCGTGCCGCCAATGTCGGCGACTAAAATAGGTGCAAAAGCCACCTTGCTACCTGCCTGTGGACCTGATGAACTCATTGTCGTTTCTCTTTTTTAATTTATACCAAGTCTTAGGGTCGTCTTGGGTTATCCAGTGACATAGCTTGTACCCACCATTGACTTACTTGGTATAAACTTATTAAGTTTATGTTAGCAGTTCTTTTTTCGCGCTACTGAAAAAAGTGCTGCCCGGGCAGCGGGCAGCCAAACCGTTTTGTGACAACAAAATGATAAAACGCCAACATTATGACACCGGTGTCAGATGGGGATCAATAAAAATTTTCAGTTCGCGCTAAAAATAATGCAAAATGCGCCCCTATTAAATCCGTAGGCTGCGTGCTGAACGCACAACTATCAGTTTTAACTGGGTTGGTTATCAACCCATGAGGAAGTACATGAAAGGTAAAGCCACCTCTTTCGATATCGCCCACTATGCTGGGGTATCGCAATCAACGGTATCACGGGCACTGCGCGGCAGTCCCTTGGTCAATGAAGAAACCCGCCGCCGGGTGGTCGAGGTGGCGCGTAAGCTCAACTACAAGGTCGACAAAAACGCCAGCAACCTAAGGGCGCAACAAAGCTCAACCCTGGCCGTGCTGCTGTTCGAAGACCCGACATCAGACGAATCGCAGATCAACCCCTTCTTCTTGTCCATGCTCGGCTCCATTACGCGCGCCTGCGCCAAGGCTGGCTATGACCTGTTGGTTTCATTTCAATCCAGTAGCAACGATTGGCATGCCGATTATGCCGAAAGTCACCGCGCCGATGGCATTATCCTGCTCGGCTACGGCGACTATATTGATTACCAAAGCAAGTTTGACCGCCTACTTGAGAGCAATACCAAATTTGTCTGCTGGGGTGCCAATGTTGAGGGGCGTCCGGAATTAACCGTGAGTTGCGATAACAGTCGAGGCGGAACCCTGGTGGCCGAACACTTTATTGAATTAGGGCGGACCGATTGCGCCTTTATTGGCGATACATCGCATCATAGCCCGGAGTTCAGCGCCCGCTTTAATGGCTTTGCCGAGCGCCTGAAAGCTCATGGCGTGCATGTGAGTGAGCGCAAAATTGCCACCGCCATTTCCACCGAGGAATCCGGCTATCAGGCAACCAAGTCTTTGCTGGCCAATAACATTAAATTCACTGCCCTGTTCGGCGCCAGCGATTTAATCGCCATTGGTGCCATTCGTGCGCTGCAAGAAGCGGGACTCAGGGTGCCTCACGATGTTTCTGTGGTCGGTTTTGACGACCTGGCGGTGGCTCGTTTTTGCACCCCGCCACTGTCTACAATTCAGCAAAACACCACCTTGGCAGGACAAATGTTGGTGGCTAATTTACTTAACCTGATTGCCGATCAAGAGGTAGATGTTGCCAGCAGCGTGCTGCCGCCGCAATTAATCGTCAGGCAGTCAAGCAAGTAGGTTATGCGGTTTTGTCTAAAAAAAACGCATAGTTAAAGGATAATAACCTTTTCTTTTAGCCCTTGCGGCAAGGGTAAACCGAGTTTACTTTTGCCTCTTACCTCCCATATCTCATCCACATCGGCGGCATCGACCTCTAGTATAAAGCCATCTGATAGGCTTATAAATCCGAGTCTCGATGCGAGCTTTTCATCACGGGTCATTATGCCAAACACATTAGAGCGGGCGCGATATCCGAATATGATAAACTCTTGCCCCTTGTAACGCCCTCTGGTTTCTACTTCATAAGCATTGCTCATATCTGCAATCTTGATGCTTTTACAATAACGGCCTTCCTTCTCATCCAGTGTAAACCCCTTGATATAACCTAACTTTTTTGCATAAGAGATTTCTCTCATGTTATCTATATCAGGGTCTGATATGCCATGCCCGTAATACTCCCTGACCAGCATATGGGTATTATTATACAGGGTATAGGTCCCATTTCTTATTTCCACACTTTTACCTCGAGTAAACCTGGTTTCTCTCGTTTATATCTACGCCAGCTTACACCAGGTAAATTCATTGCGCCTAGTTTAAAGACCGCGACTTAAGAGCTAAAGAGTAAATAACGAAGAATACTAGCAGGATTACAACGCACACTTTGATACAGGTGTTAAATAACTACTTGTTTTATTTACAATAATAAATCAAGGGCTATTATGAAAATGACCCTCCTAGTCATAACAACAAAAGAAGGAACTTGTCCTATGTATCGCAGCTTTATCCTAAGTGCATTAAGCGTTGCCGTGTTATCCGGTTGTGGTGGTTCAGGCGACTCTGATCCAACAACAACAACAACCCCTGAGCCCAGCGGTAAAACGTTAACCATTACCGCTGTGTACAGGGACGCGTGTGGCAACGAAACCCCGGACAGGGATGCAGCCCTGATCATACATAATGCCGATTATTCCAATAAAGCCACGGTTTATGCCGATGATAATGGCGTCATTAGCTACCCAACCACGAATGGCTCTGAAACATTTTCTTTAGTCAGGCTAGTACAAGAGAAAATCGATGGTATTACGCCCGTAGATTTGCTTACCTTCGTTGATCACCCTGTGATTGATCTAGGAAAAAACGCTTTCCAAACGGGTGACAGCAGCGCATGTGAATGTAGGACAAGCAATGTACAAGTAGACGTCCCCGCACGCGTTAACAGCTATGTAGAAAGAAGCATGTTGCGTGGTGCAATGTTCGACACCTACCAGAAAGGGACTGGTTCAGTCACGTATCAAGCAGTTACTCAGTGTAAACAAAGTGGTTCCGAGCAATGGCCGCAGCTTTCTGTGGTTAACCAGTTTAGCTCGCCTGAGCAAGCGTATGGCGCTTTATTCGCCGACCTCAATGACGGTGGCACAACAGAGGTTGCAGCGGAGCTTATCGGCACCCCTGTTGTCATCAATTCTTATATGTCCTACAAACAAGTCTCTGCTATCGTGGATAACGGAAACCACTTGTACAATTATGCATTTAACGGCTCAAACGATGTCTACGCTTTCACCCATGAGAGCATCGAAAATCACAGCATTACTGCTTACGAATATGAGAATTTAGACAATCCAACCGGTGATGGATACATATTCACCTCATCAACTGTCAGAACAAAAGAGGTAAATCAAACATTTGATTTACCTCCCATAGCTCTGAGTGTAGATGACCTGGCCTCTGTACTGACGCTTGACGGTCAAGATTATGATATAGCCGAAAGCGGAGTAGACTACGCTTTCATTTTCATTGGCATGGAAGCTTCTTACAATAATCGTCCACTTCTTGCGTGGAGTATTTTTGCGCCTCCAAGCGGCACAAGTATAAATATCGAAAATTTAAACCTTGCTGAGTTTATAGATGAGTCAGCACTTGAGTCTAAAGTGAATTCACTAAGTTTGTCCGTAACTGCTCGAGATTGGGGTGGCATAGCCGGCTACGAAGATTATATGAGGCGACGTCCGACTAGACAACTCAGTACCTTTAATGACCCTGAATATGCGCGAGCTAAAACAAAGACAGTTCAATTGACAGTAAATGATCTTAATTACTCACAATCAGCCTTGTCTAACCTAATACCAACACAGTTTTAAACGACTCCACACTAAAAAGCCGCCTAAAAATATAGGCGGCTTTTTTTAGCCTAATTGGTCGCAGCCCTATTAATCTTGCTTAAGTTTCTGCTCCACCAGCGGATAGTGATCCCACACCCGTTTATCGCTTAGCGAGCGCAGCAGTTTCACATATTCGGCGTGAGTCCAGGCCAGTGGTGTAGCCGAGTTAGTGCCCTGCCCTAATTCATAGCCAAACGGGTTGACGCCCACGCCATCCCACACCTGCTCGGGTAGCATCATGCCCTTATTAGCAAAACCTTCCATGCCACGCACGTATGTGTGTTGGATATCGGCGTACTTCTGCGCTGCCGCATCACCTGTTAGCGATTGTGCCGCGGCAATTTCATAATGACCGCGCTCGCCGGTAAAGAAAGGCCACACGCGACCGCGCTGACCGTCGGTATTCACTCCACCCTCGGCATAGTTGGTACCGCGTTTTTCATCTTCACCATAGCCGTCATTGCCATAGCGACGCCAGCCCGGGAAGGCTTCGCCCTGGGCATCGGTAAAGGTGTATTTAACGCGCAGGTTTTCCGCTAGAGTTTGGTCATCGTACTCCGGCAGTGATTCGAGTACCGAGTCGCTGCTTGCGGCACGTACGCCATAACGCACCAGCTCCAGGAAACCGCCATCGAGGATCTGCTTTTTATCCATGCCCTGACGGCCATTGTTGGCGGCCAGTTTAGTGTCGGCGTTGGCATCCAGGTCCTGGGCAATACGGACAAAATAACGGCCATCGACGCCGTCGCCTTCAAGTGTCCCTTTAGTCGTAAACATCAGGGCTTCAACATCCTGGTTATATTGCTTGGCCGTCGCCAGATAACGTGCGGCATTCTTCTCATCGCCGCTTAGCTTGGCGATTTCGGCGGCACTGATAAGGCCGGCAATCACCGCCGCCGTGGTCGAAGGCGAGTATCCAGCCTGCTCTTCCCAGCGCTCTTGCTGCGTCAGCGGAGGAGTGATCTGGGTATCATTCCAAAGAATTTTGGCCAAACCACCGTCGACAAGGAAATCGGCGGCGGGTTTAAGCATCTGGGTATACCAGGTGCTCAATTCTTCCTTGGTGAGTACCTCACCCTGGTAAAGTTTCCACGCCAGCATAATAGGCATGGCGGTTTGATCCAGCTGGACCCCCACCCATTCCAACTCACCATCAACATGGGTCTTTTGTAAGAACCAACCACTGTCGCCCTGATTGTCGGGCGTGTTCTCACGCACCTGAACCTTAGGCAAGTAGTTGAATGCAGCCTTGGCGGTATCGCTATCGCCCATGGCTAAAAACGCCATGGCAACCTGATAGAAATCACGCACCCACACCGCCTTATAACCTGTGTGGCCCTGCTCCGCTTTCACCGTATCGCCCCAGGGGTTCGACAATGACGCAATCAGTGCACCGGCGTGCGTCTTATCTTCCTGCGCTTTGAGTACCAAGGCACTGGTGTTAAGCAGCTTGCCGCCATCCTCTGTGGATGGGTATAAGTCCGTGATAGTCAGGCTTTGTAGATAGTCCTGCCAGCCAATAAAGTCGCCTTCGCCATTATAATGGGCAAGCACCGTATCATAGCCGCGCTTTAGGGTTTTCTGTCCCTCATCAATAGCACTTTGTTCCGTATTACCATAGCTCAATACCAGATCAAACTCGCTGCTCTTGTTGATCTTCCCCAGGGTTGCACTCATGGTGACATTACCTGTTTGCTCACCGGTGCTGGTGTAACGCGAAAAGGTATTTTCCTTATTTAGCTGGGTTAGGCGATCACTTTGACCGAAAAAGCCTACCGAAGCATCGCTCAGACCTTGTTTGCTTTGCAGGCTGAGGAAATGTTTGCCGTCGCTATAGGCAAGCAGAGCACCGCCAGCAACCTTGGCGCTGTCGTTTAAGCCATCATTGTTTACATAGGGATTCACCTGCACATGCGCCGTTAGGCCGGGCTGGTTGGCTTCAAAGCGCGCCCGCACCAGCAACGACTGGGCATCCGGATCGGTAAAAATATCCTTGATAATACGAAAACGTCCCTGCTCATCTTCACTGGTCACTCGATACGCCAAGGAGCGCGGGCGCCCTTGCTCGTCGGTGTCCAGGTATTCAACGGTATTTTTTAAGCCATCTTGTTCGCTGACCACAAAGTCAGCACCGGTGACGATAAACTGCATATCGCGAATTTGCGCCTGATGAATAAGGCCAAACATGGTTTCGGTGATCATGCCCTTGGCCAGGGAGAACCACACCTTAGACACGGGGCCGGTCGCAGCCTGATCGCTGTATTGGCCGTTATGATAGGCCTCAAACGAGGTGCCTATGCCGGTTTTACCCGAATAGGCCCAATAAGGCGTATCGCCAGGGGCGCCCGGCGCAGCCTCGGAGGAAGCCACAACCGCAGTTGTTTGTTGCTCGGCGCTGTTACAGCCCGTCAGCCCTGCGACCAACATGGCCGCCATAATTGAGTTTAAAACTTTCACTGAGTGTCCCCTTATTATTTTACTAATTTGACTCGACTAACCGCGATGGCGCCTAGGACAAAGGAAATGCCGCCAATCACTAAGGCGTAAATCGGCTGATTGGCGAACCCATGCTTGAGGATAAGACCCAGGACGCTGGCCGCGAGCAATTGTGGAATTACGATAAAGAAGTTAAAAATACCCATGTACACGCCCATTTTTGCGCTTGGCAAGGTGGTTGATAGCATGGCGTAAGGTAAAGATAATATGGATGCCCAGGCAAAGCCGATGCCAAGCATGGGCAACATAAGCCAGCTGGGGTCGTCTATAAACATAAAGCTGATTAATGCAATGGCACCGGCGATAAGATTCACCCCATGGGTCATACGAATACCTATTCGTTTAACCATAACCGGGATCACTAATGCAGCAAGTGCTGCAAAACCATTGTAGGCGGCAAACAGCACCCCCACCCAATCGGCGCCATCGTTATAGGCCTTGGAAGTCACATCCAGGGTGTCATAGTGATAACTGGTCACCGCTGCTGTGGTATAAATCCACATGGCAAAGAGTGAAAACCAGCTGAAAAACTGCACCCAAGCCAATTGGCGCATCGCCGTCGGCATGGTGAAAACATCGTACACCACGGCGAAAAAGCCGTTCTCTGTGTATTGCTTGGTTTGTTGCCACAGGGCAATGCCTTGCAGCAAGGCAAAGGCCACTAGACCAGCGCCGAGCAGGTACAGCTCTTTTTCCAGGCTCATCAGGGTGACCAAGGCGATAATCGCCGCGCCAATCACGCCACTCACCGTCATGGTGCGGCCAAATTTAATCTCTTGTTTTTGCGTTTCGGGTATCAGCGTCGACTCGCTTTGTTCAAACGCTGCCAACTGTTCCGGGCTGTACTCCTTGGTGGTAAATACGGTCCACATGACGCACACCAGTAAGAAGGCACCGCCGATATAGAAGGCATATTGCACCGACTCCGGGATCACCCCGGCAGCGGCGGTATTGCTGACATCGAACCAGTTGCTCAGTATCCAAGGCAGACTCGAGGCCACCACCGCACCAACACCGATAAAAAAGCTTTGCAGCGAATAACCCAGGGCGCGCTGTTTATTCGGCAGGTTA
The DNA here is from genome assembly GCF_018334135.1 of Pseudoalteromonas sp. BDTF-M6. NCBI lineage: Bacteria > Pseudomonadati > Pseudomonadota > Gammaproteobacteria > Alteromonadales > Pseudoalteromonadaceae > Pseudoalteromonas > Pseudoalteromonas sp. BDTF-M6. The sequence continues at coordinate 432,657 of NZ_JAGXTQ010000001.1, read as the reverse complement.
TCGCCGACCAGGGCCCGAAACGGTTCCATGGTGACGTTAATGGAAGCATCCATAATCCACAGCATGCCGGCGGCAACCCACAGGGTTGGCGAGTTTGGCATCACCAACAGCGCCGCAGTGGTGACGATGGCGCCGTAGAAAAAGTAAGGACGGCGACGGCCTAAACGGCCCCAGGTTTTATCGCTCATATAGCCGATGATCGGCTGTACAATTAAACCGGTTAGCGGCGCCGCGACCCAAAGAATGGGAATATCATCGATATCGGCACCCAGGGTTTGGAAAATACGGCTGACATTGGCATTTTGCAGGGCAAAACCGAACTGTATACCCATAAAGCCCAGGCACATGTTCCAAATTTGCCAGAAACTCAGGCTAGGTCTTTCATTATTCATCTACTTGGACCCCCAGTTGCAACACGGTAACGCCCTGATATGGCAACTTGATTGGAATTTGCTTTTCTAAATACAGAGGACGCGTGCCCAAAAGGGTTTTCCCGACCATGGCTTGCTCCGGCTCAATATCCACAAACACCGCATGCTTACCAAGGTTGGCAACCACGACAATACGCTGCTCACCGAGCCTGCGCTCAAAACTGATCACTGAATCGGGCGCCGAGTTTGGCACCGGGATCAGCTCACCGGCGACAATCGCAGGAAGAGAATTAAGCGCCATCAGATCGACATAAAACTGACGCAGCGCACGCTGCTCATCGTTAAGCGCGCCGCCGTCGAACTTACCGCCGTTCATCCAGGCTTGGTGGGCAGGTACGCCGATATAATCAAAAATACTGGTGCGTGTTGGGTCGCCGAATCCCGGCTCTTCGGAGCCATCTTCGCCCACGGTTTGACCGAAATACAGCATGCTCGGTGAGCGCCCAATCAGGGTTGAGACCGTCATCGCCGGCTTGCCCCAGTTCATATCGCCGGCGAAGTCCGGGCTCGCCAGGCGCTGCTCATCATGGTTTTCCAAAAAGTGCAGCATATGCTGTTCAATATCTGCCACCTCTTGGTGCGTCGCCAGCAGCTCGCTGGCCTCTGCTTTACCTTGAATAATGGCCTTAAGGCTGTCGTAGAAGCCGACCTTGTCGTACAGGTAATCCATCTTGCCTAAATGAATATAAGGGCGGTACAGCTCGGGGTTATAAACCTCGGCCAGCAAAAAGGCATCCGGGTTGCTCATCTTGATGGAGGAGTTTAAAAAGCTCCAAAATTCCACCGGCACCATTTCCGCCATATCGTAGCGGAAGCCATCTACGCCCTTTTCGAGCCAGTATTGGGTGATATCGCGGAACTTATACCAGCTGTCCGGCAGCTCCTGTTCCCGCCAAAAGGCGTAATGAGCGCGGTAATCCAGCTCGGCGTAGTTATCCGGCAGCCGAGGGAAGTCGTAACTGCCATCGGGCTTAACACCGTAGTTTATCTTCACCGTTTCATACCAATCGTTAATATCCGGCTGGGCTTTGCGCGCGCCGTTGCCGGTCCACTTCGCCGGACTTTCGGTAAATTTGCCATCCGCTAGCGGGTGACTTTGGCCGCCCAGCACCTGGTAATTGGCATCTTGGGGAACAATAAAGTCCTCACCCACCACATAATAGAAGTTGTTGTCGCGCTTATAGGCAAAGCTGGTGTCGTCGTTGGCGCCAAAGTCTTCAACGCCCTGCGGCTTGCTGACGGAGTGGTAATCGCGGGCCACATGATTGGGCACTATGTCGATGATCACCTTCATGCCATGCTCGTGGGTGCGTGCGATCAGAGCTTCAAACTCGCGCAGGCGGTCGGCCGGCTTGGATGCCAGATCCGGGTTTACGTTGTAATAATCTTTAATGGCATAGGGTGAGCCAGCACGGCCTTTCACCACGTCCGGATCGTCGCCGTGCAGGCCAAAATCGCTGTAATCGGTCACCATGGCATGATGCAAAACTCCGGTATACCAGATATGGGTGACTCCCAACTCTTTAATGCCTCTAAGGGCCGCATCGTTGAAATCTGCAAATTTACCGACGCCATTTTGCTTGAGTGTTCCCCAGGGTTCATTGGTGGTGTTGGCGTTACCAAATAAGCGGGTAAAAACCTGGTAAACCACGGGCTTTTGTACCAGCTGCTGGCCCTGCTCTATGCTGCTATCGGCGTCTACGTCTTGCTGCTGCGGCTCCTGGCCACAAGCAACCAGCGCCGCGCTTAGCGACAATGCCAATAACGGCGTTTTCAACTTGCTATTTATCATTCGCTTACTTTGTTTATCTATTGTTATGACAAAAATATTACGTGCTCTGCACCAACTTGGGTATGGCGTGCATACGTATTCAAGCCAGAATACCCGGTCGTTCAGGCGCAGATCAGCACCTTTATTTGGCGCTCGCTACCAGGGTATCAATATATTCCTGATGGCTCGGCATTTGCACTACGGTGCGCTCTATCAGGGTGCGTAAACTGGCAAGTAATTCGCTGCGCTGCTCGGCACTGAACTGCTCGGCCAAGGGATGATGCTGCTGCGGCCAACAATTTTGCCCCAACAACACCTGCTGCCAAGCCACTTCGGAGAATAACTCGTCCTGGTGGCGAAATACCGTGCCCGTTTGCGCAAACAAGGCCAGCTTTTGCGTTAACGACTTGGGTAACTCCATGCTTTGGCAATGGCGCCAGAATGCAGTGTCCTGGCGCTGATTCAAGGCGTAGTGGAGGATGATAAAATCGCGAATTTGCGCCATCTCGGTGCTAAATTGCTGATTATACGAGTCCCGCGCCGCGCTGCTTATTTGCTGATGGGGAAAATGCTTAATCAGGCGAATAATGGCGGTTTGAATAAGGTGGATACTGGTGGACTCCAGAGGCTCCAAAAAGCCACTGCTGAGGCCAATGGCCACCACATTGTTTTGCCATTGTTTGCGTCGCTGACCAGTGCGGAATTTTATGACTCTGGGCTCGGTGATAGCCTTACCCGGCAGATGCTCATTCAGTTGGGCCATCGCCTGCGCTTCATCCATGTAGCGCGAGCAATAAACCAATCCATTGCCCATGCGGTGTTGCAGGGGAATTTGCCATTGCCAGCCAGACTCTCGAGCAATAGCCCGGGTATAAGGCTTAGGGCTGTGCCCCCCGGATAATTCGCTTTGCACGGCAATGGCGCGATCGCACGGCAGCCAATGACTCCAATCCTCAAAACCCACCCCCAGAGTTTGTTCAATAAGCAAGGCGCGCAGACCACTGCAGTCGATAAAGAGGTCGGCTTCCACCTCTGTGCCGTTATCCAAGGTCAGAGCGCGAATATCGCCATTTTGATGCTGGCTAACATAGGTCACCTTGGCATCGATACGTGTCACTCCTAACGCTTCGGCACGCTCGCGAAGCAGTTGGGCATACAGTGAGGCATCGAAATGATAAGCGTGTTGAGTGCCAGGCAATTGCGTGCCCGGAATGTGCGCCATAGGCGTAAAACGCTCCGCTTTGGCGGCTTGGTAATTTAACGAGTAATCCCAAAGCGAGCCACTGTGGCCCTGCTCTTTGGCGGCATGAAAAATATGATGGAAGTCACAAAATGGAAAGGCCTTACCGAGCGAGCCGAAGGCGTGCATATAGCTGTCGCCTACTTGACCCCAGTTCTCGAACTGGATACCCAGTTTAATGGTGGCACTGGTGCGCGCCAAAAGGGTTTGCTCATCGATACCGAGAGCCTGATTAAAAGCGACTATGGGCGGTATGGTCGCCTCGCCTACCCCGATGGTGCCAATGTGCGTCGACTCCACCAAGGTGATATCAACACGCGACCCCATCAATTTCGCCAACAAGGCCGCGCTTAGCCAACCGGCGGTACCGCCGCCAAGGATCAGCACCTTTTTTACTTCCGCCATATTTCTACTCCTGTGAAAAAGCCCTTGAAAATTCAAGGGCTTTTTTAACTTCATTTAAGAGTTATAGCTCATACTTGAAACCCAGCAAGTAAGTACGACCATAATCCTGGTAGTCGCGTACTTGCAGTGAGTTATCACCTTGTAGAGACACAAATGGCTCTTCGGTGATGTTCTGCACCTGGAAGGTCATTTCCAGGCCTTCTAGGCCGGCAATACCCGACTCACCAAAGTCATAGCCGATTTGTGCATCCCAGATGGTCTCACCTTGGATAGCAACCTGGTTGGTTGCAAAACCCGGTCCGTACACATCGCCTTTAAAGTCGCTACGCTTACGCATGCTGGTACGGGCACTGAAACCATAACGGTCATAATATAGGGTCAGGCTTTGAATGCTATCAGAAAGGCCCGGCAGTTCATATTCGTTACCATTTTGGTCTTCGATGTCCTGCTCAACCCCAGTGTGACTGGCAAGCAAACCAAAGCCTTCAAGCTCATCGGCGAACAGATTAAATGGCAGTGCTACCGATAGCTCATAACCCCAAAGGTCACCGCCACCGCCGTTGATCTTACTGCTGCGTGAAGCCGTTTGTCTGTCCGCCGGAGGAACGATACCGGTGGCCGGATCAGGTCTGTCACCCATGTCGACAAAGTAAGTCTCGTCGAATGTCCACTCTTTTAGATCTTTGTAGAAAATAGCCGTTGAGAAATAACCCTCGGCGCTAAAGTAGTTTTCATAACTGAGATCAAAACCCACCGCCTCTTTCGGCTCAAGCTTGGTGTTACCGCCTGAAACAGACCAGAAGTTACCATTTTCATCTGGTTTGTCTGTGGCGTTGTAGCTGATCGCTACCGATGAGTTCATCTCATCCAAACGGGCACGAGAGATGGTCTTAGCCGCGCCAAAACGGATGGTTTGGTCATCGGTGATCGCCACATTCAGGTTCACGCTTGGTAGGAAGTGCGAGTAATCATGGCTTACATCGATTGGCGTCGCCACCACCTGGCCATCAACTGTTGCTGCTTCAAAGCCCTGCGATGATTGCTCGGTTTTAACATAGCGGGCGCCAATATTACCGGTTACCGGCATGTCACCTAGCTCGGCGTTGATATCGGCCTGCACAAACATCGCCGTCACTTCTTCTTGTACGGTCCAAGAACGGGTCTTGTGCTTAGAGTCGTTCAAGCTTTCTTGCAACAGATCGTAGTAGCCATCGTCAATCAGGGCCCGGGTATCATAGGCAATCATGTCGCCCATACCAATAAAGTCGAGGTTAGCCGAGCCCACACGGTACTGCTCAGGCACCATCATCATACCCGGGTTATCCAATGAGAAGCTTGAAAGCGTCATAAAGTAGCCTTCAGACAGCTTGCTCTTTTCGCGGTCACGGTAAGAAATACCAAAGCTCACCTTGTTGAAGTAGGCATTGTCTAACAGTTTGCTGGCGGCAAGCTTTAAGGTGCTTAACTCGTCTTCAATCTCAGGGGCGTTAATAAAGCCATCCTGCGCGGCATTTTCATACGCCGAACCGATAAGGCCGTATTTCTCATTGAGTGGTTGGCTGTAACCCCAGGTCAATGGGCCGCCCAATTGGATCAGGTTAAAGTCGCTGTAATCCAGACCATGGGTAAATTGCGCACCCGTGTTACCGCCGTTAAAGCTATAACCCAGGTCATCGGCCACACCATTATTATCGCCACGGCCTGTACCTGAGTAGCTTTCGATACTCCATACCTGGCGCTCTACTTCAGAACGGCTGGCGTCAAACTCGACCGACCATTCGTCGCTGATGAGGTATTCAACATTAAAACCAAACTGAGTCAGCTCGGCGTTACGCTCTTCAAAGTCGTTACGTACAACGACACGCTGACCTTCGGTGATGGCACTGGTGATAAAACCCGATTGCGCATCGACTTCAACACTGTCTGGATCGATTGAACCTTGACCCCAGGCAAAAGGCACCTCGATACCACGGAGGATCTTTTCATCCGAAAAATCAACATAGAGGGCATCGAACGTCATATTTAGTTCGCTGGTCGGAGCATATTCAAGCACCAACATAGCCGAATCACGCTCTAACGTAGAAGAGCGAACGAAAGGTTTAGCACCGCCTAGTACCGAATAGGTGTTGCCATCCGGGGCTTCAAGGTCGGGGTAGCCCCACGAGTTCCAACGCTTCTCCTGGTTAGGTGAGCTCATCGTGGTGTAAGCAAAGGCCACGCCGAAGGTGTCATCGGCAAATTGATCAATATAAGAAAGAGTGCCACGGAAACCTTTATCGTCGCCGTCCGGGTTTAGCTTATCGAAGCTGGTTTGCTCGTATTGACCATTAAACTGAATAACCTGCTCACCTTTACTTAAGGGGCGAACAGTTTGCATGTCGATTACACCGGCAATGCCTTCGGCTTCAATCGAGGCACTCGGTGTTTTATATACGGTTACACCGCTCATGATCTCAGACGGATACAGGTCGAATTCAACACCGCGGTTATCGCTGATGGATACCTGCTCACGACCATTAAAAGTAGTGGCGCTTTCGTTTTCGCTAAAACCACGTACGCTCACACGCGATGCACGACCGTCAAGACGCTGGGCGGTTAGGCCGGGTAAGCGCGCGATTGACTCGGCAATCGATGAATCCGGTAGCTTACCAATGTCTTCGGCAGAAATAGACTCTACTACTTCACTGGCGAAGCGCTTGGTATTGATTGACTCGGCAACGCTACGGCGGAAGCCGCGCACTTCAATTACTTCAACCTTTTGTTGTTCTTCGGCGCTTGCCGCATCATTTTCTTGTGCCAATGCAACATTGCTACTGACAACTCCGGCGCTGATCAACGCAAGAGTTAGCATACTTGGTTTGAACATAGACATACTGTTTTACCCCAATTAACCATAATTTGTGGCCGAACGAGGTGGTAGTTAGCGCTGCACCAAGTTGGCTCATGTTGTTGTCGCAAAAAATACTAACTCCCGTGTTAAATTAATAACAAATTTATGCATACGTATTCAGAGGCTACAACAGGTACTTTGTTAACATTTGGCTTACACAAAAAATAACACCGATATAGGCACGGCGCCAGTTGTCGCAGTGTACAGCAGGGACGCATTTATAAAAGTGTTAAGTGATAGCCACGCGACTGCCCAAACGGAGTAAATGTTAACAAAAGTAGGGCCTCTATCACCGTTCAGGTCGACCCCCGGTCAAACGGCAATTTGCGCATCAAGCACAGTGTTAATTGGTCAGACCAAAATATAATAACACCATGGTGGTGCAAAACCCAGCCGTAACGCCCTAATCCAGTGCATTCTTATTGTTGCCCAAAAAGCAACTAAGCCGTGCACGATTAGCATTGGTAAGCTTACCCTTGGATTGATGACCCGCCCCAAGCGGAGTCCAAGAGAACTCCACCGCCTTACTCTATGCATACGTATCCAGCATGCATACGTATGCAGTTCTTTTACAAGTCTTTGCGGCTTGCCGTATTCTTTTCCCAGTTTAACTAATTAGGTTTTCATCTGGAGTGCGATATGGCAAACCCACAGTGGTGGAAAGGTGCGGTTATTTACCAAATTTATCCCCGTAGCTTTCAAGACACCAATGGCGATGGAATTGGCGATCTTCGCGGTATTATCAACCGCTTAGACTATATTAATGACTTAGGCGTGGATGCCGTGTGGATCTCGCCGTTTTTTAAGTCCCCCATGAAAGACTTTGGTTACGATATTAGCGACTACCGCGATATCGACCCACTGTTTGGCAACCTTGCCGACTTCGATGAGTTGATAGAAGAAGCTCATAAACGTGATATCAAGATTATTATCGATCAGGTGCTCAGTCATACCTCGGACCAACATCCTTGGTTTATAGAAAGCCGCGAAAGCAAAGACGCTGACTTAGCGGATTGGTATGTGTGGGCCGATGCCAAAGAAGATGGCACCCAACCGAACAACTGGTTATCTATTTTCGGTGGTCCGGCCTGGCAATGGGAGCCCCGTCGCGGCCAGTATTACCTACATAACTTCTTAACCGAGCAGCCGGATCTTAACTTCCACAATCCGGACGTACGTAAGGCGGTGCTTGATAATGTCGAGTTTTGGCTGAAAAAGGGAGTAGACGGCTTCCGTTTGGATGCCATTAATTTCTGTTATCATGATGCCCAACTAAGGGATAACCCGGCTAAACCGAAGGAAAAGCGTCAAGGTCGCGGCTTTAGCGAAGATAACCCTTATGCCTTCCAATATCACTATTACAACAACACCCAGCCAGAAAACCTTGAGTTTATGCGCGACATCCGTGCCCTGCTGGATAAGTACCCGGGTACAGTAGCGCTCGGCGAGATCTCTTCGGAAGACTCGTTAGCGACCATGGCCGAATACACCGCCGGTGGCGACAAACTGCATATGGGTTATAGCTTTGAGCTGCTGACCAATGACTACAGCAGCGAATACATACGCACCACAGTAGAGACCTTAGAGGCTCGTATGCTTGAAGGCTGGCCTTGTTGGGCCTTTAGCAACCACGATGTGGAGCGGGTTGCAAGCCGTTGGTCTGCAACCGGCGAAGTGCAGCCGCAGCAGGTGAAAATGCTCACCGCTATGCTCGCGTCCTTACGCGGTAGCGTGTGCATGTATCAAGGTGAGGAGCTGGGGCTGGGTGAAGCCAGCGTGGCGTTCGAGGACCTGCAAGACCCTTATGGCATTACCTTCTGGCCGAATTTTAAGGGTCGTGATGGTTGCCGTACACCGATGCCTTGGCAGGACGGCGAGCAAGGCGGTTTTAGTAGCACTAAACCCTGGTTGCCGTTGAGTCCTGCACACCTGGCAAGCAATGTGGCCACGCAGCAGCAAGATCAAGACTCCATGTTAAATGCATACCAAGAGTTTATGCACTGGCGCCGTAGCCAAAGCGTGCTGCTTGAAGGTGATATCACCTTTATTGACAGCAATGAGCCAATTTTAGCGTTTCAACGAGAGCACCAGGGCGAAACTCTGCTGTGTTACTTCAATCTGGCAGCACATAGCGCACAGATCACCGTGGAGACACAACCGGCAAAAGAGTTTAGTGAGTTAAGCCATCACACCGGCTCCCTTGAGGGAAGCACCCTTACCCTGCCCGGCTTCGGCTGCTGGTTTGCCGCGCTTTAAGTACGCTTATAAAATTCACAGTTACAAGCGTTCCTTGTTAAAGAGCACCATGCGGTGCTCTTTTTTTTTGCCTTCCTAACAGCAACCGCAGTTACGGCGATTTAATTTATCCTGACGATAAAAATAACTCACTTCTCTAAGTGCCAACACTGGGCTAAAAATACAGCCATGTTGAATGGTTCAGCTCAGAGCTGCCAAGGCAACTATATTAATTCCTAGAGGATAAGAATATGAAATGCCAACTTTTAAGTGTGTTATTTGCTATTAGCTTAAGCAATGCTTACGCCAGTGATGATTTACCAGTCGCCCCCGCGGAGACTCTCAAGGAGTACACGCAGATGTGCCTAGACTGGGCCAAGGAAGATGACATCGACGAGCAAGGCTTGTATCAGTACGTTTTGGACTGCGTCAACGACGAGTTGACCTCTGCCGGCTACCAAACGGTAGAGAAAGTGGATATCAAATAACCACTTAGCTTATTCATAGCAAGCGCTTTCAAACGCTTGCTATAAGCCTAGGGGAAAATAAAAAGCCGCCTCAACTTAGTTGGGCGGCTTTTTTATATGCTTAAATCTTATTTGGCTTTTTTAGCAGCGGCTTTTTTCTTTTCTTCAACCACCCACTTGCCATGCTCGTAGGTTGCCTTCCAGCCCGTTGCCTTACCATCGACCTCGGTCATCACATACTGAGACTTGGTTTTACGGCTAAAGCGTACAATCGCCGGATTACCGTCCGAGTCTTCTGCAGGCGCATCGGCCAGGTAATAAAACTTAGGCGAAATTCGGTCGCGGAAACGTTGCAGCTCTTCCACCTTAGGTGCTCGTGTTTCCCTTGATTTCGGGAAGGTCGAGGCGGCCAGGAATATTCCGGCGGCACCATCACGCAACACAAAGTAAGCGTCCGATTTCTCGCAAGGTAATTCCGGCAAGTGCACAGGATCCTCTTTTGGTGGCGCTGGCTCGCCGTTTTTCAACAGCTTACGAGTGTTTTTACACTCTTCATTGGTACAGCCAAAATATTTGCCGAAACGACCGTTTTTCAGCTCCATATCGCTGCCGCATTTATCACATTCGATAATGGGGCCGTCATAGCCCTTAAGCTTAAACTGGCCTTGCTCAATGATATAACCACTACAGGCCGGGTTATTACCACAAACATGGAGTTTGCGGTTTTCATCGATCAGGTAGGAGTCCATCGCGGTTTCGCACTTAGGACAACGTTTCATCTGCATCAGGGTTGATGTTTCTACGTCTTCGACCTCGTCGGCGTTTACCGCTTCCTCACCTGGGGTCAGGTTCATGGTGGTGGTACAACGCTCCTTCGGCGGCAGGTTGTAACCGGTACAGCCTAAGAACACCCCTGTCGAGGCGGTGCGAATACCCATTTTACGACCACAGGTCGGACAATCGATATCGGTTTCCACCATCTGGTTTTGACGCATCCCGCCTTCGGCTTCATCGCCACTGGCAATGCTTAACTGACTGCGAAAGTCCTCGTAGAAATTATCCAGCACCTGAGTCCACTGACGTTCGCCCTCGGCGATATCATCGAGGCGCTCTTCCATCTTCGCAGTAAAATCGTAATTCATCAGCTCGGTGAAGTTCTCAAGCAGACGATCGGTGACGATTTCACCCATTTTTTCGGCGAAGAAGCGACGGTTTTCAACGCGCACATAGCCGCGGTCCTGAATGGTACTGATAATGGCGGCATAGGTCGAAGGACGGCCAATACCACGCTTTTCAAGCTCTTTAACCAGACTGGCTTCGCTAAAGCGCGCCGGCGGTTTGGTAAAATGCTGCTGTGGATCGAGCTCGACTAGCGACAGCTCATCACCGACTGTCAATGCCGGTAGCGCCTGCTCTTCTTCGTTCTTTTTGCGTACCGCGGGTTGCACCCGTGTCCAACCGTCAAAGCGCATTACTCGGCCCTTGGCTTTAAGCTCAAAGTCGCCGGCCTCAACGCGAATGGTGGTTAAGTCGTACTGTGCTGGCACCATCTGACAGGCTACAAACTGGCGCCAGATCAGCTCATAGAGCTTCTTGGCATCGGCATCGACGCCTTCAACGTGTCCTGAAAGCACCTTAACATCGGAAGGACGAATCGCTTCGTGCGCTTCCTGGGCATTGCCCTTGGCGCTGTAGATATTGGCTTTTTCCGGTAAGTAATTGGCACCGAAGTTGTCATTAACATAATCGCGACACATGTTGATGGCGTCTTGCGACAAATTGGTCGAGTCGGTACGCATATAGGTGATGTAACCGGCTTCGTACAGACGCTGCGCCAACATCATGGTTTTCTTTACGCCATAGCCTAGGCGCGTACTGGCGGCCTGTTGCATGGTCGAGGTAATAAAGGGTGCACTTGGGCGGCTTTTGCTCGGTTTTTCTTCTACTTCGCTGACCACATAACGCGCGTCTTGTAGCAATGCCGTAGCGGCATCGGCCTGTTCTTTATTAACAGGTTTGAATGCCTGACCTTGTTGTTTGCTAACCAACAAACGCAACGCTTCTTCTTTGGCACTTACATCGGCATGGATATCCCAGAACTCTTGCGGGATAAAGGCCTTAATTTCACGCTCGCGCTCAACTAACAAGCGTACCGCAACGGACTGCACACGACCGGCAGACAAGCCACGGGCGACCTTTTGCCAAAGCAGAGGCGACACCATAAAGCCCACCACACGGTCAAGGAAACGACGCGCTTGCTGCGCTTGTACCATGTCGGTGTTTAGCTCGCCGGGAGCAGAGAAGGCTTGTTGAATGGCGTTTTTGGTGATTTCGTTAAACACCACACGCTTATATTTGTCTTTATCGCCACCGATGATCTCTTCCAGGTGCCAGGCGATGGCTTCCCCTTCTCTATCCAAATCGGTTGCGAGATAGATTTCATCGGCATCTTGCGCTAGCTTTTTCAGCTCCTGAACCACCTTCTCTTTTCCGGGAAGGATTTCATAATGGGGCTGCCAGCCTTTTTCCGGGTCGATGCCCATGCGCGCAACTAGGTTTTGGTAGTCTCGCTTCTTTTTATATGCCGCCTTTTCCTCCGGCGCCATTTTTCGTACTTCTGCCGGAGACTTACCTGCAGGTGCTTTGGCTTTACCCGAGCCAGACGTTGGCAAGTCACGGACGTGACCAACGCTGGACTTAACGATGTAGTCCTTACCCAGGTATTTATTGATTGTTTTTGCTTTTGCAGGAGACTCTACAATGACTAGCGATTTGCCCATAATAGCCTAAGTTGACCCATCTCTTGTATGTAATGACTGCCCTTGTCCTGGGCACGAATAAATATAGGTATATCTACTATCACCCATTGTTACAAGCTTTAAGACTAAACTTTTATCCAATCAGTGATTTTTTAACCAGCGCTTGCTGCGCTTTTAACCAGGGGCGAATTATGTAAAATAGCGGCCGCTGGCAAATTCGGGGCAAATATATAGGAATAAAAACAAAATTGCCAACCGCGACCCCTCCATTTACCACTAAAGGTGAAAAAAGGCCTGTTTATTGGCTGTTCACCGCCTAACAAAACGTTTCTGACAGCCTGCTTAATTAGCGCGCATATTGATAAAAAGTTATCGTTTTTCGCTGCATTAAAGCCGGTTCGCTGATAGGCTATAGCAAAATTATTATAATGAAGTTGAATGTTACTTATGTCTTCACAAGGTTCATTAAGCCTCACCACACGCATTATGCTGGGTATGGGACTGGGAGTATTTGTTGGCTTCCTGTTCAAATTCATACTCGGCGGTGAACAAGAGTTACTGCTTAATTTAGGGCTTTTCTCCCTGCCGGTAAAAGCATTTTTCGTCGATGGATTGCTCCATATAGGCGGGCAAATCTTTATCGCCAGCTTAAAAATGCTGGTAGTGCCCTTGGTGTTTGTGTCATTGGTTTGCGGTACCTGTAATCTCAGCGATCCAAAGACCCTGGGGCGCCTAGGCGGCAAATCCATCGTCATGTATCTTGCCACCACCGCCATCGCCATTACTGTCGCCATTACCCTGGCTCTGCTGTTTAACCCAGGTGAAGGCATTGCCCTGCCCCATGATGCTAACTTCGATGCCAAGCAGGCTCCGACCCTGGCGCAGGTGATTATCGGTATGTTCCCGACCAATCCAATCGATGCCATGGCCAACGGTAACATGCTGCAGGTCATCGTGTTTTCATTGCTTTTTGGTGTCGCTATGGCACTGAGCGGCGAAGCAGGACAGCGCCTTAGCGCGATTTTCGAAGACCTAAATAATGTCATTCTTAAGCTGGTAACTCTGCTTATGAATATCGCCCCATACGGGGTGTTCTGTTTGATGGCGAAATTATTTACCACCATTGAAATCGGTCTAATTTGGAGCCTGGCAAAGTACTTTGGCATCGTTATTGCCGCACTGCTTATTCATGCTTTGGTAAACTATTCGATTATATTCAAACTCTTTACCGGTCTGAGCCCGGTTAGGTTCCTGGCGCAAATGAAAGACACCTGTTTGTTTGCATTTAGTACCTCAAGCTCTAGCGCAACCATGCCGGTGACCCTTGAAACGGCAACCAAAAAGCTCGGTGCCAGCAACTCGGTGGCTTCTTTCACCGTACCATTGGGCGCGACCATCAATATGGATGGCACCGCCATTATGCAAGGTGTGGCTACCGTATTTATTGCCCAGGTGTTCGCCGTTGATCTCAGCATTTCAGACTACCTAATGGTTATTCTTACCGCGACCCTGGCTTCGGTAGGCACCGCGGGTGTGCCCGGTGTCGGCCTTATTATGCTGGCCATGGTACTGAACCAGGTGGGTCTGCCGGTAGAAGGGATTGCCTTGATCATAGGCGTTGACCGCCTGTTAGATATGACCCGTACCGCGGTGAACGTCACCGGAGACTGTATGGTGACCTGTGTAGTAGCCAAATCAGAAGGCCAGCTCGATGAAGCCGTGTTTAACGATTTAGAGTCGGCGAAAGAGCTCGAAGAATACAAGCCTAAGGCACAGAGTTAACGCCGCTGGCTAATGACTCTCGCCCGTAAAAAAGCCTCGCTATCCGCGAGGCTTTTTTTATGCAGGTTTTAAAATTAAGGTCTTAACCCTTTGCTTTTACTCCAAAGACGCAGGCCCAGGTGCTCTATGGTGATGGCAAAGTTTTTCGCCACCTTCTCGGCCAAACCTTTTTTCTGTTTATAGGTTACCTTGTAGGTCTGATAGTCCTTCACCAAACTCAAAAGCTCGTCATCGCTGGTCCTGATCCTATCCACCAAACCCTTGTTTTGAGCATCCAAAGCGAACCAATGCTCACCGGTGGCCACTTGCTCCATATCCAGGGTGGGACGATGGTGGGCAACAAACTGTTTAAACAAGACATGGGTTTGTTCGATTTCTTCGCGAAATTTTTCTCGACCCGCATCGGTATTCTCACCAAACAGAGTGAGGGTGCGTTTATATTGACCCGCGGTGATCTGTTCAAAATCAATATCGTGCTTCTTCAATACCTTATTAAAGTTGGGGATTTGCGCGATCACGCCAATGGAACCAACGATGGCAAAAGGCGCGGCAATAATCTCATCGGCCACACAGGCCATCATATAGCCGCCGCTAGCGGCAACCTTATCTATGGCCACGGTCAGTTTAATACCTGCATCTTTCAGGCGCTGTAGTTGCGATGCGCCTAGGCCATAGCCGTGTACCACGCCGCCGCCGCTTTCCAAGCGCACCAACACCTGATCCTTTTCTTTATCCGCCAAACTAATAATGGCGCTCACTTCCTGGCGTAGGCACTCCACCTCATGGGCATCCATTGAGCCTTTAAAGTCAATCACATAGAGCCTGCCTTTAGGCTCTTTATCCGCCTCTTCCTTGGCCGCCTGTTTACGCTCTTTATTAAGTATCTTCAGCGCCTTTTTATCCAAAGTATTGTCTAGGAAGTCATCCTTTATCTGTTTCATTTCCTTTGATAAATCATCAACTTCTAAAAAGCCAGGTTTACTTTTTGGCTTTGCCGCGGCGCCAACAATAAGCGCAATCACCACGCCTATGGCTAACACTATGGTCAGGGCTTTAGCCAAAAAAAGGCCGTATTCGAATAAGTATTCCACTGAAATTCCTCTTAAATTAGGTATGCAGGCAATGTAACACAGCGCACAGGCATAAAAAAAGCCGCACCCTAGGGTACGGCTTATCTCTTTACTAAGTAGCCTTATTGAGCAATCACAGAGGTATCTGTGATAGGCAACACCGTGCCCTTGGTTGCCAAATAAGTAGCAAACTGACGCTGCATTTCAGCGTTTGCAGCAGCACTGCTTTGCGCATTTTCCTCAGCCGAAGAGCTCAAACTGGCCGACGGATCAGGTGCTGGCGTTAATAACGAACCATGATGACCTTTGGCAAAGCGCACCAGATAGCTCGCCGGCTCCGGTGTCATTTGCATGTCGGTAGCCACAGTGGCACCCATCAATAATGACAGTGGTATAGTACCGGCAATCGGGTTTGTTGCCACCTGCACAGGAACCACGGTATCGGGTTTTGTTGTTGTGCCATCCCCAACAACCGCAGTTGTTAGCACAGGTGTGCCCTGGGCATTGACACGCATTGCATAGTTGGTCGGATCACCTGCGTCGATAATGGTCTGCGCCGCAAATGAAAATTCACCTACCAATCCTTGAATGCTCGCCAGGCTGGCGCTGTCGCCCATGGCTTGTAGCGAAGCCAGGAAGGCCTGATAACTACAGGTTACATAGGCTTCTTGATTTTCTACATACTGAGCACAGCTGGCCAGGGCACCGTCTTGCAAGAAAGCATTAAAGGTGGCCGATTCTGCCGTTCCTGCACCTAGCAATACCGAGCCCTGGATAAAGGGTCCGAAGGTGTCGGAGTTAAGCAAGATGCTGACTGCTCCGCCACCGCCACTGCTTAGCGCTGCGGTATGAACCTTGAATAACGGGTCTACCTGAGGTGCCAGCGGCGTATTAGTTGTTGCCAAGAACGAAGGTGACACGATGGAGCCCATGGAAATAGCCCCCAGACTCACGTCTTGGGCGTTTAGCTCAGGGTCGCCACTGAAGTTTAAAGCCAAACGCAGACCTAATAGGTCCGCCGTTGACTGGCGTACATTATCACGGCCTACTAATAATGATTGCAGGTTCATATAGGCCAGAATAGAGCCAGTGGTAGCATTGAAGTCGTCTTTACCATCATGGTCAACGTCAATACCGCGCTCACCGTGCGCCGGTAAATCGATGGCCACGGTTGCCAAGCCTTGTAGGCTAAGCGCACCAGACAGCGCCAGCATATCTTCTTTTTGACGGGTAATGCCGTGTTGTAAGATAACCACAGGCCAGCCGCCTTCAGGCATGCTCATCGCTGGCAACCCTAACTGACCACGAATGGCATTAAGGGTAGCCAAATCGCTCGGCTTGGTGATTTGCACCGGGATATTGGCGTAACTTTGTACTTTAGGGATCTTGTTGTATTTGGTGAGGTGACGCTTATCATCAAGACCAAGATCGCGCAGCAGGCCGCCACTTAAGGTGTGACAAAATCCGTCTTCGACAGTTAATGGCTGTTCTGGGAAGGCTTCACCTACTTCAGCTTTGTAAGCCATGACCGCTACGGCATTGTCACAGGCGCCCTGCCAGTATATGTCTTTTAAATCGCTAAGCTCGGTACCTTGTGGCGTCTTAATATAATTAGGAAGTACCACACTCCCCTTTTCATAACTGACCGCGTTAAACATCACCGGAACATTCTGCATCCCTTGTGACGCGAACACCTGACCCACGGTGATCAGCGGCTGTTCCGGAATTTGCACCGCAGGCGTCGGCAGGCTTGGCTCTTGCAATGAGGCCGCCAGGATACCCTTAATGGTATTGAGGATCTCACCAGCCGATTGCATGGTCATGGCCGCCGAATAGATAATATCGTCTTTATTTAAATCGGTGCTGCCGACAATGACATTCTCATAGCTGTTCAGCACGGCTTGCAGAGATTTTTGCTCGGGAGTCACCAGCGGCTCTTCACCGCTTGCTAGAGCATAGGTTGACGATGGCGCGATAGAGCGACCTTCGCTGTCTTTAAGACCCGTCGTCAATACGGTGATGTAAGAGCGACCTTGAGTAAAAGGTTTCAACGGCACCACGGCAACCGCATCGCCGCTGCCCTGAGTAATAAAATCTACGCCAAAACTTAATTCTTTAACAAACTCACAGGCAATGCCAGCAGGCACGGCAGCACAGGTTTGCGAGCTTTGATCTGCGCCCATCACCACTTCAAAAATACGCACGCTTCCTGGGGTAGCCGCCGAGGTTGCGTCCAGACTTACACCGTCTGCGAAGCTTAAATCGATTTTAAAGGGGGTTTGCGTTGACCAACCGTCCAGGGCACCTAAGGCCAGCTGAGGGCTGCTGTAATCATCTCCCTCGCCAGGAATCGCTAACGTACCATCTTGAGTGCCGCCAAAAAGCAGGTCGTTAGGAACCGACACCTTGCCGTTACTGGGGTCAAAAACCACGGTGGATTGCGGGATTACAGTCGGGGTCTCAGTTTTGATTTCTTCGAGCGTGTCTTCGCTGCCACAGCCAGCGAGAGCAGAAGCTACAGCGAGAGAAAGTAGCATTTTTTTCATTGTGTTGGCTCCAAACCTATTCTTATTGTTCTGCGCAAATAATGTTAATCAAAAGGATAGAAAATCGTTAATGACACATTAGACCAGTTTAACTTATCGTAAACAGGTACGTTTCGCTACTTAAATTTGTAATAAATCACTTACTTGTTTATTGACTGTGGTAAAATCCCGCAAAAATCATGCACTGGGTGCTACAGTTATGCAAAACTACAATGCAAGTGCGAATGCATTAGACCAAAAAGTAATCCTTGTTACGGGTGCAGGTGATGGCATTGGCCGTGTCGCCGCCCTATCTTACGCTAAACACGGTGCCACCGTGATCCTGCTGGGTAAAACCACCAAAAAGCTGGAAGCCGTGTACGACGAAATCGTCGAAGCCGGTTACCCGCAGCCGGCGATTGTACCTCTTGATTTAAAAGGTGCAACCAAACAAAACTATCGCGACCTGGCTGCCACCATAGAACAGCAATTTGGCAAGCTTGATGGCCTGTTAAACAACGCCGGTATTTTAGGCTCTCTGGGTCCCCTTGAGCATTTCTGTTCATCGACCTTTGAAAGCATTATGAAGGTCAATGTCACCGCTCAGGCAATGTTGACCAAAGCCATGTTCCCGGTTCTGCGTAAGGCGCCACATGCGTCGATTATCTTTACCTCATCGGGCGTAGGCCGCGAGGGCCGTGAGTTTTGGGGTGCCTACTCTATCTCGAAATTCGCCACCGAAGGCATGATGCAGACCTGGTCTAAGGAAGTGGCTAAAACCAATATCCGCATCAACTGCATTAACCCGGGCGCAACGCGCACCAGCATGCGTGCCAGCGCCTTCCCGGGTGAAGACAGAGATAAATTGGCCACCCCTGAAGATCTTATGCCGACTTACCTTTACCTGATGAGCGACGACTCAATCGGAGTAAATGGTCAATCGCTGGATGCGCAAACAAAAAAGTAAGCCACAATTTAATTTGGCTTAGACATAAAAAACGCCGTATTACACGGCGTTTTTTATTCTTTGCGGTTGCATGCAGCTTATCTGCGTTTCTTTTGCTGCTGCACTCGTTGATTGTGCTTTTTCACCGCTTTGCGAATACGGTTCACCTGGGCGCGCTTGTCCTTACGCTTGGGCTGCATCTGCTCAACGGTCAGCTTGGTTTGCTTCTCTGGACGCAGGCCAACACTCTTACGCAAATAGTTTACTCGGCCTAACTCCAGCTCTACCCAGCCGCCTTGCGGCAAACGCTTATCCAAATCCAGCTCACCGTAACGTACGCGAATAAGACGGGATACTTCCACGCCCTGTGATTGCCACATGCGACGCACCTCACGGTTACGACCTTCGCTCAGGGTGACGTTAAACCATTTGTTGATTCCCTCGCCACCCATGGGTTGAATGCTGTGAAAGCGCGCCGGGCCGTCATCAAGCTCGACACCCTTGGTCAGGGTACGCAAGGTGTCATTGGTGACATCACCAAACACACGTACCGAGTATTCACGTTCAATTTCATAACTTGGGTGCATCAGGCGGTTGGCCAATTCACCGTCGTTGGTGAACAACAACAGGCCCGAGGTATTGATGTCCAAGCGACCGATGGCAATCCAGCGATCACCCTCTACACGTGGCAGGCGGTCAAATACGGTGCGACGGCCTTCCGGGTCTTTACGGGTACACAACTCACCCTCGGGCTTATGGTACATGAGCACGCGGCAAATACGCTCAGCCGGTTGCTCAATCTTGACGATATGACCGTCAACACGGATCACCTGGGTCGCTTCAACCCTATCGCCCAAGCGCGCCACCTTGCCGTCAACGCTGACGCGATTGGCTTCGATGTACTTTTCCATCTCACGACGGGAGCCAACACCGGCACGGGCTAACACTTTTTGTAACTTTTCATTCATTAAGATGGTTCTCTCACAGAAGGATCATGTAATAGCTTTTCAATCTGGCTTTGCTGTTGCGCCGGTAAGGGCGGCAATTGCTCCAGGCCAGATAAAGAAAAATAGTCTAAAAATTCATTGGTGGTCGCATACAGAGCCGGCCTACCCGGTACTTCTTTATGCCCCACTACTTTTACCCAGCCCCGCTCCTGCAGGGTTTTGATGATATTACTGGCCACGGTGACACCCCGTACCTGCTCTATCTCACCCCGGGTAATGGGCTGGCGATAAGCGATAAGCGACAGGGTTTCAAGTAACGCCCGCGAATACTTAGGAGCGCGCTCCACAAACAGCTGACTAAGCCAGGGGCTAAGGCTGCTACAAGCCTGAAAACGATAGCCGGAACCCACCTGAACCAGACGAATACCGCGGGTTTGATAATGGTTTTCGATGCTTTCCAGTGCCTGGTTTAGCCGCTTGGGCGTCACGCTGATATCACTGAGTACGGTTTCTTTTAATTGTTTTTTTGTCAGTGGTTGTGGTGATACAAAAATAGCCGCTTCTACAAGCTCGACCAGTTGCTCATCACTAATACGTCTGCTGCTCATGACTGCACCTCCGTCGCAGCGGCTATTATGGCAGAGCCTCGGCCGAAGGCAAAGGAGAAGATGCCGCGTCTTGAGGTTTTAGGCGCACATGAATAAGCGCATCGCTAGTAGCCTGCTGGCATAAAATCAGCCCCTCTTTGGTCAGCTCTAAAATCGCGATAAAGGTGACGACAACGCCGGCGCGGCCCTCGGAGACGGTAAATAAGGCATGAAAGTCAAGGTAGCCCGGCGCCTGTTGCAGTCGCGCTAGGATATCGCTCATGCGCTGACGAGTAGACAAGTGCTCAGGACTAATATGATGATGCTCAAAGGTTTTTGCTCGCGCCATAACATCGCTCAGGGCCAACATAAGGTCCTGCATGGCGACATCGGGGAACAGCGGCTCGGGTTTTGCCTGCTCGTCGACCAAGGCATGGGCGGTAAAAATATCCCGCTCCAGCCGGGGGATTTCGTCAAGGCGCTCGGCGGCCTTTTTAAATTGTTCGTATTCTTGCAAACGACGCACCAGCTCGGCACGGGGATCTTCCTCGTCCTCCCCCAGCTCCTGGTGCACCGGCAGCAACAGCCGTGACTTAATTTGCGCCAGCAGCGCCGCCATCACCAGGTATTCTCCCGCCAACTCAAGCTGAAACTCGCGCATCATCTCCACATACTTCATGTATTGCTCTGTGATGCTAAACACCGAGAGTTCCAGCACATCGAGCTTGTGCTTTTTGATCAGATACAACAGCAAGTCGAGCGGGCCTTCAAAGGTCTCCAACACCACCTCTAAGGCATCCGGGGGAATATACAAGTCCTCCGGCTTTTCTATTACGGCTTCACCGCGAATAAAGGCCAGAGGTAATTTTTGTTGCTGGGGGGCGAGTTGCTCTGTCATTGAAATGGACTTGGGTCGCCACAGCCGACGCGCAACACCTCGATCTCATCCTCAGACATATCCACCACAGTGGTGGCCTGCTCGCTTAAATAGCCGCCGTGAATAATCACATCCACCTGTTTTTCCAAACGCAGGCGAATCTCATCCGGGTCCGACTCGGTAAATTGCTCACCGGGTAAGATCAGCGAGCAGCTCATCAAGGGCGCGCCGAGCTCTTCTAATATGGCCTGGCTGATAGGATGGTTGCTGACGCGAATACCTATGGTTTTCTTTTTTTCATTTAGGACTCGGCGCGGAACCTCTTTGGTGCCTTTTAAAATAAAGGTATAGGGCCCTGGGGTATTGTTTTTAATGAGGCGGAACATCTGGTTGTCGACTCGGGCATAGGTGGCAAGCTCGGATAAATCGCGGCACATCAGGGTAAAGTTATGGTGCTTTTCGATGCCGCGAATGCGGGTAATGCGCTCCTGCGCTTGTTTTTCACCGAGCTGACAGCCAATGGCATAACCAGAGTCGGTTGGGTAGACCACCACCCCACCTTGGCGAATAATGTCCACCGCCTGTTGAACAAGGCGACGCTGCGGGTTTTGCGGATGGATATGGAAAAACTGACTCATTGCTATCCTTGGTATTAATTTAAGCGTGTGACTGCCAGCGTTGCCATACGCCTTCACAGTCTTTTGGTAAGTATAGGTTCTTTCCTAATTCTATGTAAGGTAAAGGGAAATGGAAATCAGAACCCTGTGAACCTAAGAGCCCATGCTCGCGCGCCAACTGGCCCAAAAACTGCCGCTCGCAAGGCGCCTGCTGGGTTTGTGCCACTTCCATGGCATCACCGCCAAGGGCGCTAAACTCGCCAATGAGCTTACGCAACCACTTGTTTGACATCTTGTAGCGCCCGGGATGAGCCAATACCGCCTGACCGCCGGCGCTGTGAATGGCGTCGATAGCCGTGCCCATATCGCACCAGGTGCTTGGTACATAACCTGTGTTACCGCGGCTGAGGTATTTTTTAAACACCCCCTGCATGGTTTTCGCCGCCCCCTGTGCCATCAGCACCCGGGCAAAATGGGCACGGGTTACCTGAGCTTTTTCGGCCAGCGCCAGGGCCTCTTCATGGGTATTTTCAAAACCGGCCTTATCGAGACGCTCACCTATTTTAGCGGCACGTTCTCTGCGTTTTTGCTGCTGTTGACCGAGCAACTCATTGAGTTGTTCTGTTTCTGTGTCGACCTGCAAACCAACGATATGAATTTCAAAACTATGCCAGCGGGTGGAGATTTCAACCCCAGGCACTAAGGCCAGGGGCAGGTCCAACTCGCGAATGGCCGCCTGCGCCGGAGCGATGCCGGCCAGGGTGTCATGATCGGTCAGGGCCAATACATCCACGCCCTTGTCTGCGGCGCGCTGTACCAACTCAGTAACGCTAAGCTTGCCATCGGAAAATTGACTGTGGCTGTGGAGATCATACTTCAACGCGGTTATCCCATTCGGTCATACTGTTAACTCCAGGCCAGTGTACCATTTTATGCCGGACCTTGGGGCAACAAAGTTTTCTTTGTACTTTTATGCCCTTCGGGGTTGACACCAATGCCGAGGTAAGTTTTACTAATCGGCACAATTAATCGGTTCTAATAAGTAATAGATTATGCGCTCAGCAAAACTAATTCATATCACTTGGTGGTGGCACTCGAACTAGCGGGTGGGATTAGTCGTGGCTGTGGCCAGCAAAGAACTGATAACAAACCCGCCCATGCAGCGGGTTTTTTTGTAACTAAATTTGGTAACTAACAATGATTTTTACTCAGTCTAAGCATATTAACATTTGGTGGTGGCACTCGAGATAGCGGGTGGGCCTAATCGTGGCTGAGCAATTTTCAAACCCGCTGCTTATTCTTAAGTTAGCGGGTTTTTTATTATGGAGCGTTTAAAACCAAAACATCGCGTTTTAAGCCTCTGAAAATACTAGGGAATGAGGACCTTTTTATGATATTTAGTCACATCTCGACAAACGCCGGGCAAGTGACCAGCATTAGTCAGCGGCGGGATTATATTCCGTCCGCGCTAAGCCTGTTCGCCAAACTGGACAAGCACAATGCGCTGTTGCTGGAGTCGGCGGAAATCGACTCCAAAGCCAACTTGAAAAGCCTGGTGCTCGTCGATGCGGCGCTGCGTATCGAGTGCAACGGCAACCAGGTACAAGTCAAGGCACTGTCCAACAATGGCGCCCAGTTGCTGCCTTATCTGCAGCAACAACTGCGCGACGCCCAGACCGAGTTACACCAAGATACCTTGAACATAGATTACCCGGGCGTTGACCAAAACCTGGATGAGTATGCCAAGCTCAAAGCTGCCAATGCATTTGATGCGCTAAGACAATGTATCAAAGGTATCCACAGCAACGGCGATAATCCCTTCTCGATCTTTCTTGGCGGTGTCATGGGCTATGACATGGTCGCCAATGCGGAGGATTTACCCAGCGTTCCAAGCAAGGAAAATACCTGTCCCGACTATGTTTTTTACCTTGGAGAAACCTTAGTGGTCATAGACCATCAACAACAAAGCACTGAAATCATCGGCAATGTCTTTAATGGCCCCGAGGTTCACGCCAATTGTTTCGAAGTAGGACAGCAGGTTGAGCGCCTTAATGCACTGTGTGACGACCTGAACCAATTCACGCTAGCGAGCACACCCAATCCAGTAGCGCCAAGCCAGGCTCAGGTCGATATCGACGATGCCCACTTTATGGCCCAGGTCAGTCAATTGCAGCAACACATTATCGATGGCGATATTTTCCAGGTCGTGCCATCGCGCACCTTTACCCTGCCCTGCACCGATCCTTTGGCCGCCTATGCCAAGTTGAAGGAGCAAAACCCCAGCCCTTACATGTTCTATCTGCGTGATCAAGATTTCAGCCTGTTTGGCGCTTCGCCGGAGTCGGCGCTTAAATATTGCGCCAGCAGTAATCAGGTTGAAGTCTACCCCATTGCCGGCACTCGGCCGCGCGGCAAAAATACCGATGGCAGTATCAATCTCGACCTCGACTCACGCATCGAGCTGGACTTACGTAATGATACCAAAGAGCGCGCCGAGCATATTATGCTGGTCGACTTGGCTCGTAACGACGTGGCCCGTATCAGCCAAGCCGGCACCCGCTATGTTAAGGAGTTGCTTAAGGTCGACCGCTACTCCCATGTGATGCACCTGGTATCTCGCGTGGTCGGTCAATTGAAGGAAGACTTGGATGCCCTGCACGCCTATCAGGCCTGCATGAATATGGGCACCCTGGTCGGCGCCCCCAAGGTCAGTGCCGCCCGCCTAATTCGTGAGGTGGAGCAAAAGCGCCGCGGCAGCTACGGCGGCGCCGTGGGTTATCTTACCGGCGATGGCTCCATGGACTCCTGTATTGTGATCCGCAGTGCCTTTGTTAAAGACGGTTATGCCCATGTGCAAGCGGGCGCAGGCGTGGTTTATGACTCCAACCCGCAAAGCGAAGCGGATGAAACCCGAGCCAAGGCCGGCGCTGTGCTCAGCGCCATCGCGGCTAGCCAATCGGCCAACCAAGTGGCAGGTAACCAGGAGACAAGGGCATGAAATATAAGATTTACTTCTTAGATAATGTCGACTCATTCAGTTACAACCTGGTAGATGAGTTTGCCCAGCTAGGACAAGACCTGGTGGTCTATCGCAATACGGTCGATGCCGAGAGCATTTATCAGCGCATGTGCGCCGAAACCCAGCCGGTAGTGCTGGTGCTCTCCCCCGGCCCGGGCGCGCCAAACGATGCCGGTTGCCTGATGGCGTTAATTGAGTTGTGTCGCGGCCAATTTCCCATGCTGGGCATTTGCCTTGGCCAGCAGGCCCTGACTCAGGCCTATGGCGGCACTATCGGTCACGCCAAGGAAACGGTGCACGGTAAGTCATCGGCTATTTCCTTGGCTCCACATCTGGCGTTTAGCGGTTTTGGCGATACTTTAGTGGTGGCCCGATACCACTCCTTGGTAGCAACCAGCGTACCGGCTGAACTTGAGGTGATCGCCGACTATGACGGTATGACCATGGCCATTTGCCAGGGGCAGGATAAGGTGCTCGGGTATCAATTCCATCCGGAGTCGATCCTCACGCCCAATGGCGCCCAGTTGCTGCGCCAAAGCCTAGACTATTTAACCGCTAAGGAGTGAGCCATGGACGCACTAACCCAACTTTACCAACAACAGGACCTGAGCTTTGCACAAACCCAGGCGCTCTTTAACGACATTATGCAAGGGCGTATGGATGATATTACCCTGGCAGCCCTGCTTACCGCGCTCAAAATCAAAGGTGAAAGCAGCGAAGAAATCGCCGGTGCGGCGGCTGCCATGCGCGCCAATGCGGTGCCCTTTCACACCCAAGCCACGGACTTAATCGACAGCTGCGGTACCGGTGGCGATGGCGCCAATACCATCAATATCAGTACCACCGCCTCATTAGTGGCGGCTGCCTGCGGCCTAAATGTGGTCAAGCATGGCAATCGCAGTGTCTCCAGCAACAGCGGCTCGTCCGACTTACTTACAAGTCTGGGCGTCAATATTAGTATGACCCCAGAGCAGGCCGCCAACTTGCTGGAACAAACCGGTTTTACATTTTTATTTGCCCCTCTGTATCACAGTGGTGTAAAACACGCCATGGCGGTGCGCACCACCTTGAAAACCCGCACCCTGTTTAACCTGCTTGGCCCCTTGGCTAACCCGGCTAAGCCTCAAGCGCAACTGCTTGGCGTGTACGACCCGGCCTTGTGCCTACCCATGGCGAAAACCTTGATGCAACTCGGTTGCCAGCGCGCCATGGTAGTGCACGGCAGTGGTACCGATGAAATTGCCCTGCACGGCGACACTAAAGTCGTAGAGCTAAATGATGGTCAGTTACGCGAATATACCCTGACCGCAAATGACTTTGGTCTCCCCCACTTTAGCCTGGATGAGCTAAGCGGTCAGGGTCCAGAATATAATGCCCAGGCGGCCCGTGCCATTTTCGCCGGACAAGGAAGTGATGCCCATAACGCCGCCATCATTGCCAATGTCGCCGCCCTGCTGGTTATCAATAATAAGGCGGAAAACTTTAAGGACGCCGCCGAGCAGGTGCGCCAAGTCCTGGCTAGCGGCCAGGCACAACACACACTTAACGCCATTATCGAGGTGAGCCATGGCTAATGTTTTAGAGAAAATCGTCGCCGACAAGCGCATCGAGGTGGAAGCGCGTAAACAGGCGCGCCCGCTGGCAACTTTTAGCGCGCAAATCGAGCCAAGTCGCCGTGATTTTTATGGCGCCCTAAGCACGGCGCCGACCAATTTTATTCTCGAGTGCAAAAAAGCCTCGCCCTCAAAGGGCTTGATCCGTGAGGTGTTCGACTTAGAGGCCATCACCTCTGTGTACAAGCACTATGCCAGTTGCATCAGCGTACTGACCGATGAAAAGTATTTTCAAGGCAGCTATGACTACCTTGCCAAGGTGCGATCTCTGGTAGAACAACCCCTGATCTGTAAGGACTTCTTTATCGACCCCTACCAGGTTTATCTGGCGCGCCTGTACGGCGGCGATGCCATTTTACTCATGCTGTCGGTACTCGATGACGATACCTATCAAGAGTTGGCCGCACTGGCGCACTCGCTGAATATGGCGGTGCTAACCGAGGTCAGTAACGAAAAAGAAGTGACTCGCGCCCTGGCGCTAGATGCCAAGATTATCGGCATCAACAACCGCAACCTCAGGGACTTGAGCACGGACTTGGCCACCACGGAGCGCCTACGGGCACTTATTCCTGAAGCTACCCTGGTGATCTCCGAGTCCGGCATCTACAGTCATCAGGATGTTAAGCGCCTAAGCCCACTGGTCGATGGCTTCCTGGTGGGCAGCTCGCTGATGGCCCAGGCGGATTTAGAAGGCGCCTGTCGCAGTCTGATTTTTGGTGAGAACAAGGTCTGCGGCCTGACCCGCACCCAGGATGCCGAGGCCGTGTACCAGGCCGGTGCCTATTATGGTGGCCTTATTTTCTACCCGGGCTCGCCCCGTTATGTTGATATAGACTGTGCCTCGGCCATCGTCGACAGCGCGCCGCTGCGCTATGTTGGGGTGTTTGTCGATGCCGATATTGCGCAGGTCAGCGAGTACGCCAATCGCCTTAAATTAGCTGCGGTGCAGTTACATGGTCATGAAGATGAGGCTTATATTCGCACCCTGCGTAACACCCTGCCCCTGACCTGCCAGATCTGGAAGGCCCAGGCGGTGGCCGACACCCTCCCCGTGGGTATTCAAGGGGTGGACCGAGTGCTGTACGACACCTATAGCAAAACGGCCAAGGGGGGCACCGGCGTGCAATTTGATTGGAGCTTACTCGGGGGCGCCACTGCGCCCTATATGCTCGCCGGCGGTATTCAGGCCGACAATATCCAAAGCGCCCAGCAAAGCCGCGCTCTGGGCTTAGATTTAAATTCCGGGGTGGAGTCCTCACCCGGGAAAAAATGTATTAATAAGATTAACGCTGCCTTTGCGGCAATACGGAATTACTGAGGTGGTTATGAAAAATCCAGCCTATTTTGGCGACTTTGGCGGCATGTATGTGCCGCAACTTTTGGTCCCGGCGCTTAAGCAGCTAGAAGATGAATTTAACAAGGCGCAACAGGATGCCAGCTTCCAGGAAGAGTTTTGCTCATTGCTGAACGAATATGCCGGCAGGCCAACGCCACTAACCCTGACCCGCAACCTGGTCAAAAACCCTAAGGTAAAGCTCTACCTTAAGCGAGAAGATCTGCTCCATGGCGGCGCCCATAAAACCAACCAGGTGCTTGGCCAGGCCCTGCTGACCAAGCGTATGGGCAAAAAAGAAGTGATAGCGGAAACAGGTGCCGGTCAGCACGGCGTGGCCACGGCCCTCGCCTGTGCCTTACTGGGCCTTAAATGCCGTATTTATATGGGTGCCAAGGACGTTGAGCGCCAACAGCCCAATGTGTTTCGCATGCGCTTAATGGGCGCCGAAGTGATCCCCGTCACCGCTGGCTCCGGCACCTTGAAGGATGCAGTCAATGAGGCGCTGCGCGACTGGTCTGCCAACTATAAAACCGCTCACTACCTGTTGGGCACGGCGGCGGGACCACACCCCTTCCCGACGCTGGTGCGCGAATTCCAAAAAATGATCGGCGAAGAAGCCAAGCAACAGGTGCTGGCCGCAGAAGGTCGTTTGCCGGATGCGGTGATCGCCTGTGTTGGCGGTGGCTCTAATGCCATTGGCATGTTTAACGACTTTATCGATGAGCCTAGCGTCAAATTGATTGGCGTTGAGCCTGCGGGTAAGGGATTGGACAGCGGCGAGCACGGTGCCACCTTGTGTAAGGGCACCAAGGGTGTGCTGCACGGTGCCTACACCTATATTATGCAAACCGAGCAGGGGCAAATTGAAGAGTCCTACTCGGTATCCGCAGGCCTGGATTACCCTGCTGTGGGACCGCAGCACGCCTATTTACATGAAACCGGGCGCGCCCAGTATGTGGGAATAACCGATGACGAAGCCCTGGATGCCTTTAAGGCATTGGCCCGCAACGAAGGGATTATTCCCGCGCTCGAGTCCAGTCACGCCCTGGCCTACGCCTTAAAATACGCCGAGCAGCAAGAGCAGGACACCATTTTAGTGGTGAACCTCAGTGGTCGCGGGGATAAGGATCTAACCCATGTCCACAGTGTGTTACAAGCAAAAGGAGAGCAGTAATGAATCGCTATAGCACCACCTTCGCCAATCTAAGTGCCAACAACGAAGGTGCCTTTGTACCCTTTGTCACCATAGGCGATCCCAACAAGGAGCAAAGCCTGGCGATTATTAAAAGTCTGATCGATGGCGGCGCCGATGCGCTGGAGCTGGGCATTCCCTTCTCCGACCCTATTGCCGATGGTCCGGTGATACAACAGGCCAATATTCGTGCCTTGGCGGCGAATATCGATACCGATGCCTGCTTCGATATCATCAAGCAAGTGCGCGAATACAACGCTGAGATTCCCATCGGCCTGCTGCTTTACTCAAACCTGGTGTTTGCCAAGGGCATAGAAAACTTCTACCAGTTGGCCAAGGACGCGGGTGTGGACTCCATTTTGGTTGCGGATGTGCCTTTGCATGAGTCCAAGGTCTTTCGCCGTGCGGCGATGAGCCAGGGCATAGCGCCTATTTTTATCGCCACGCCCAATGCCGATGATGACACCTTGCGCCAATGTGCCTCCTATGGCCGCGGCTACACCTATTTGCTCTCTCGCGCCGGGGTCACAGGCACAGAAACCAAAGCGCAGATGCCGCCCCAGGAGTTAGTCACTAAGTTGAGCGAGTATCACGCCGCTCCAGCCTTGCTGGGCTTTGGGATCAGCACCCCTGAGGATGTAAGGCAAGCACTGCAAAGTGGTGCTAGCGGTGCTATTAGTGGCTCGGCCGTGGTTAAAATCATTGCCCAGCACCTAGATGATGAAGCGGCCATGTGCCAGGCACTGCGTGAGTTTTGTCGTGAAATGAAGGCCGCGACCCGTTAAGCTTGTAATCGGTCTTTAAGTGCCTTGGCGCACTTAAAGGCCACCTTGTTTTGCCCGGTAATTTCGATTTGTTCGCCGGTTTGCGGGTTACGGCCCATCTTGGTCGGATGATAGCTCAAAGAAAAGTTGCCAAACTTGGGAATAAACACCGCATCCCCTTCATGCAGTGACCGGCTGATGGCCTTGACCATGGCCGTTAGCGCCGCGCCGCATTGCTTTTTTGTTAAACCGCTGTGTTGCCCCATGGCATCAATAAGCTGTTTTTTATTCACTTGAATCCCTACTAAAAACTTTAAAGGCGCGCAGCCTAAAAGCGCCGGCTGTAAATGTCAAACACAGCCTTTATCCTTGAGCTTAGGCGCCGTTACTGGTAAAACACCAGCTACCAGAAGTAATGGATGTGGCTATGAGCACACTAATCGAATATATCCCGCTAATTTTATTTTTTGCCGTTTATAAAATGGTCGATATCTATTGGGCCACTGGGGTGTTGGTCGCTGCCAGCGCCATACAAATGGCCTACGCCTATTTTAAGGAAGGTAAAATAGGCACCCGTCACTGGGTGTTTTTCGCCATCGCCCTGGTGCTCGGCACCATGACCATCTTGTTTCGCGACGAGCATTTTATTCAGTGGAAGGCGACCTTTGTCTACGCCATACTGGCGCTGACCTTGATTATTTCAAGATGGTTTTTTGATAAAAACCTGGTGCAAAAAGCCCTGCTTGGACTTTTAAACTCGGTTGCCGAAAAGCAAAATGAGGGCGAGGCTGGCACTAGCGCCGAGAGCATATTGGTACCCAAAAAGGTGTGGGAGCAATTGAATATATTTTGGGTGGTAATGTTTAGCGCCATTGCCGCGCTCAATATCTATGTGGCCTATAATTTCTCTCTTGATTTTTGGGTGAATTTTAAGGTCTTCGGTCTGATGGGGATCACCTTTGTTGCCATCATTTTCACCATAGCACGCGTCTACCCTTATTTTCCTGACGAACAGTCATAACCCTGCCTTAATCCATTGCTACACTTAATGCATCGCGGTGTAGCAATGGAGCGTCTCCTTGACTAATACCCAGTATCGCTGGCTTGAGCTTTTCTGCGTTTTTATACTCCTGCCCCTGGCCGGCTTAGGCCTGCGTGAGCATTTACAAAACTGGCTGATCCCGGCGCTGATCATCCTCACCGCCGTGTGCTGCTTTATTCTGTTAACCGACCCCCATTTTAAACGCTTTCGCATTACCTCCATGGGCCAGTTTCCCGTGGTGAAAAAGCGCATGGCCACATTTTTTCTCACCGGCGCCCTGCTCTCCGGCGTCTTGTACGGCATCATTAACCAGGAGAACTGGTTTAGCTACCCGCTGCAATCACCGGCGAGCTGGCTGATGCTGCTCATTCTCTACCCCTTGCTCTCGGTGTTACCCCAGGAATTAATCTTTCGCACCTATTTCTTTCATCGCTATAAACCGATTATTCCCAACAAGACCAAACGCGTGTGGCTGAGCGCAGCCGTATTTGCCCTGGCCCATGTGGTCTACGGCAATGTGGTGGCCGTACTGTTGGCGTTCTTTGGCGGCTTATTGTTTTCTTACACCTATGCGCATTCGCGCTCGACCATAGCTTGTGTGCTTGAACACAGTTTGTGGGGGTTGTGGATGTTTACGATTGGGGCAGGCAGTTATTTGGATGCGGGAGCCATTTAGGCTCCCGCGCTTGGTTTAGAAACCAAAGATACTCACGGCGAAGAACTTGGTCGCCACGGTATTGATAAAGATCAGCAATAAGATGGCTGGGATAAAGGTCGACAGCGAAAAGTTCACGTACTTCTCCATAAAGCTGCCGGCGTAGCCTTCACAGCCTTGCGAAAGCTCGGCGCTTAGCTTGGCTTTTTTCCAACGGTACATCACAAATAAACAGACCATCAAACCGTTCAGCGGCAATATGGTGTCATAGAAAACATCATAAACCACATCGAACATGCTCTTATCGCTGCCACCGTAATGGGTTAATTGCGTAAGCCAATCAACCATGCCGAATGACAAGGTACAGCCCACGGTCAAAATACCAATGGCACCGGCTAAGACGAGCAGGGCCTTTTTACGGCTGTAGCCACGCTCTTCGATTAGGGTGGCGGTCGGTACTTCGACAATAGACACCAAAGAAGTGATAGCGGCGAAGAACACCAATAAGAAGAAGATAAAGGCGACGATGGACGCACCGACATAGCCGATGTCCGTTTGCAGGGCGAGCAGGATTTTCGGCAGGTATACGAAAATCATGGACACCGAGGACTCGGATAACTCGCTTGGGTCGGTGCTTGGGTTAAAGCTAAAGATAGCCGGTAACACCATAAGACCGGCGGTAAAGGCCACCAAGGAGTCGGTGATCGCCACCATTTTGGCGCCGCTAACGATATCGTCTTTTTTCGAGATATAGGATGCGTAGGTCATCAGGATACCCATGCCCAGGGACAAGGAGAAAAACGCCTGCGATAGCGCCCCGTTTAGCACACTGGCATTCATCTTAGAGAAATCGGGTACCACATAGTAACGCACCCCAGCCATGGCATTGTCCAAGGTCAATACATACGCTACCAGGGCAATCAGCAACACAAATAGCGCAGGCATTAAAAACTTCGCCGCCTTTTCAATGCCGTCCTTGACCCCACCGACTAGGATCAGGTTGACCACCACGGCCACCACCAGCATATAGGCAAAGACACTGTATTCATTGATAAAGCGACCAAAGTTGCCCGGATCGGCCAAGGCTTCTAGGTTACCAAAGGCGGTTTGCGCCAGATAGCCGAAGATCCACACGGTGATCACCATGTAGAAAACCGCAATCATAAAGGGGGTCATTACCGCCAGCGCACCGGCACCACACCAACGGGGCGAGTTTTCCGATAACATGCGATACGCGCCGTAAGGGTCTTTTTGAGCCTTACGACCCATGGCCATTTCCGCCATCATCACCGGCAGACAAATAAAGGCTACAAAAAGAGCATAGACAAGTAAGAAGGCACCACCACCATTTTTGGTAGCCGAAACAGGGAAACCAACCAGGTTACCGATACCGACCGCCGAACCGGCGGCTGCGAGAATAAAGCCCAGGCGCGAGCTAAAGTGTTCACGTTTTTCGCTCATAGAAAAACCTTGTTATTGTTTTAACCCGACTCTAGCAGTGTTAAACCGGCCTTTTCAAGCTTTATAGACGTATTTGCCCGAGTAAATCGGTGTGCATTTGTTTACAGCGTAAATTACGTGCATTCGTATTAATACATGCCCTTTTATTCGTCAAGCGACTATGTCATTGCACGATAAAAATTTACAAGCGCCCTCAATGCTGGCTATCATAAAAGTAATTGATACCAAATACTTGGTTTTATTTATGTTGTACATGATTTACTCAAGCGATGTCGAAAACTCGCTGGAAAAACGCCTAGCCGCCCGCCCCGCTCATTTAGCCCGCTTACAAGAGCTTGAGAGCCAAGGCCGCTTGCTTGTAGCCGGACCGCTTCCCGCCGTCGATAGCAATGACCCAGGTGAAGCCGGCTTTACCGGTTCGCTGGTTATCGCCGAGTTTGAATCGCTGCAACAAGCACGGGAATGGGCTGCCGAAGACCCTTATATTGCTGCCGGCGTTTACGACAATTCCATCGTAAAGCCATTTAAGAAAGTACTAGGGGCCTAAGTTCAGTAAAGGTTAATTGGTGTTCCGTATGCTAACCATATGTCACTGCCTATGGGTATGCCCACAGATTAGTCTAAGTATTAATCCAAGGGGTAAACCAGAGGTTAACCCATATAAGGTTACCGAGGATTCACCGGGAGCTCTTTGAATCATGTTAAGACTAATCGCAGCCATCTTAATCACATTTACACTGTCTATCTCCGCGGCCTATGCCGCACCGGCACCCGCTAAGGTGATCGATAAGAAACAGGCAGTGACCATTGCGAAAGAAGCCGAAAACGGTAAAGTTTTAAAAATTTCGGAACAAAAGGATAAATTTGTTGTTCGAATCCTAAAGCCCAAGGGCCGAGTTATCGACATTATTGTCTCTAAACGCACGGGGCAAGTTGAGAAGGAAAATAATTAATGCGTATTTTAGTCATCGAAGACGATTTGCATTTAGCAGATAACTTACGTAGCGCTCTGGAAAAAGAGCGTTATAGCGTGGACCTATGTAACGACGGCGAAGCCGGTTTGTTCCACATTTGCGAATACCCGCTGGACATGGCGGTGGTAGACTTAGGCTTACCAAAAATTGACGGTATTGAGGTCATTAAACAAGCCCGTAAAAACGGCGTTGATATTCCTATTCTTATTTTGACCGCTCGCGACCGCTGGCAGGACAAGGTAGAAGGCCTGGATGCCGGTGCCGACGATTACCTGACCAAGCCTTTCCACGTGGAAGAGCTGATCGCACGTTGTAACGCCCTTATTCGTCGCAGCGCCGGTCAGGCCAACCCAGAAATTAAAAATGGTCCAATCCGTATTCATACTCGCTCTCAGCAAGTATGGGTTGAAGATCGCGAGCTGAACCTAACCGCTTACGAATACAAGGTACTGGAATACCTGATGGTTAACCCGCAAAAGGTGATCTCAAAATCGGAATTGACTGAGCACATTTATGACCAGGACTTTGACCTGGACTCTAACGTCATCGAGGTTTTCGTCCTGCGATTACGGAAAAAGCTTGACCCCGAGGGCACGCTAAACCCTGTTGAGACCCTGCGTGGTCGAGGATACAGGTTACGTTCGCAGTGGTAGGCAATCAGGTTTCACTGAAAATAAGACAAGGATTTATCCTTGTCTTTTTGTTGATCGTGGCCATGCCCACGCTGTTCGTTTCCATTGGAAATGCCTATCGCGCCTCCTTAATCGAGGCCACCGAAAAAACCCTCGAAGCACACCTTTACTCGCTGATCTCCGAAGTCGAATACTCGGAGCAAGGAGTGGAAATGCCGCGCAGTATCCTCGCTCCAGAGCTCAACCGAGTCACTTCAGACACCTATGCGATGATCTACAATGGCGATCAACAGCTATGGCAAAGTGAGTCGGCACTCAATATCGACTTTAAACCGGATCTTTTTATCGCCGAAACCGGCAAGTCCGATTTTCGCATGGTCACCCATAAGGGTAAGAAATATTGGCAGCTGTCGCTTACCGGTATACTTGGCAACCTCGACCAGGACATAGAAGCCCGCTTTATTCTAGTTAAGAGCAATGACGGTATTTTACGCCTGATGGAAGGCTTTAAAGAAACATCCATCAATTGGATGCTGATCATGGGCGTGGTAATCACCGTGCTGATGATTATCGGCTTTTTTTGGAGTTCTCGGCCTCTGCATCGTCTCGATAAGGAAATTAAGGCAATCGAAAGCGGCGACAGCATGAGTATCAAGGGTCATTACCCGGTGGAGCTGCAAACCATCAAGGCAGATCTTAATCTGTTGTTGGAATCTCAACAGCGCCAAAAAGAACGTTATCGCGCTTCCTTAAGCGACCTGGCTCATGCCTTAAAAACCCCTTTGGCGGTATTAAAGTCGAGCCCTTTAGCCCAAGATAGAGATGCCCAGGAACAACTCGACCGCATTAATGTGATGATCGAGCACCAATTAAAACGGGCCGCCACCGGCGCCTCGGATACCTGGAAAAAGCAAACCCTAATCAAGCCCGTGGCCGACTCCATCTTTAACGCCATGAGTAAGGTGTATCGCGACAAAAATATCCAATTTAACGTCGAGGTTAATGATAAGCACTTTTTCCTTGGCGATAAAACCGACTTAATGGAGTTGCTTGGCAACCTAGTGGATAACGCCTGTAAGGCCTGCGAGTCGCAAGTAAGCCTCAAGGTTGTACAGATGAAAAAACGCCTGCGCTTGATTATTGAAGACGATGGCCCAGGCGTTCCCGAGCAGAAACGCGAATTACTATTACAACGTGGTACCCGCCTCGACAGCTATGAAAGCGGGCACGGTGTAGGTATGGCCATTGTTGCCGATTTGGTAAAAGGTTACCATGGCCACTTGACCATAGGCGACAGCCCTCTTGGCGGCGCCCTATTCGAGTTAGAATTTGATTATCAGGAAACCACTTAAGCGTGATAACAATCTATAAACAGCGCTTTGTGGCATTGGTTCTGCTTGGCAGCGCCTTTGCCACCGATGCAGTTCAAGCGCAAGAAACCGCGTGCGAGCTCGCAGACACAACGCCTGCAGCACACCGTGATTACCTACAATGTTTGGACTCCGCCCTGCAAGGAGCCGAGCGTCAATTACAAGCCTGGTCTAATAAACGTCGCTTGCAATTGGAAACGGAAGCCAAGCACTCGGGGCTGACTCAGGCACTGGATATTTTTCTGCGTTCCGAGCAAAGCTTTGAGACCTACCTGGAAGACAGCTGTCGTTGGCGTTACGTTCGCCTGTTGCCGGACAGCCAAAAAGCCGCCGGCGTCTACAAGCGATGTAAACTCCATATGTTTGAACAACGCATGGCCAGCCATAAACTGGCGCTGGATTAAACCTTAGCGCCAACTGACGCCAGCTGACCTTCAGCTAGGCTTATTGATATCTTCGGCCTCGCTACCCAGTAAGGTGGCGATCCACCGCCCCTCTTCACTCTCTTCAAGGGCAATTTTTACCACCATGGTCAGCGGCACCGACAACAGCATGCCAACGCTACCGAGTAGCCAGCCCCAAAAAATCAACGATAAGAATACCACCAGCGCCGACAACCCCAAGCCCCGGCCCATAAAGCGCGGTTCTATCATATTACCCATCACCATATTGACCAGCATATAACCGCCACCGACCAGCGCCGCAGTAATCGGACTATGAGTTATCAGCGCCAAAAGCACCGCAGGAATGGCGGCGATAATAGAGCCAATGTTGGGAATATAATTGAACATAAAGGCAACCACGCCCCATAGCAGGAAGTAGTCAATATCAAGCAGCCATAACATCAGCGTAACCAAGACACCGGTGGCGAGGCTGACGAGTGTTTTTATCGCCAGATAGGAATTAATAGAGGCAAGAAAACGGTCAATTTGTGCCATTTTCATGTCCGGATCATCCATGGCTAGGTGTATTTTGTTGCCTATGCTCGGGCCCTCAAAAAGCATAAACACCACGGTGACTATGATTAAAAACAGATTGGCCATCACCCCACCAAAACCGGTAAGCATATTGGTGGCCACGTCTATCATTTTAGCCGGGTCAAACATGGCTATAATTTGCGACTTATCGAGGAAGATATTGTATTTGGCCAGGGTGTTGACCAGCCACTCAAACTCGCTTTTTAGCTGTTCTTTATATTGGGGTAATTGCGCCGAAAAATCATTCACCGACTGCCCGACCAGCCCGGCTAGGCTCAAAATCAAGCCAAAAACCAGCATAATCACCAGGGTAATGGCAACACCCTTGGGAATTCGGTAGCGCCCTAACGCATTGATCAAGGGGCTACAGATCACCGCAATAAACACCGAGAGAATAAACGGCACCACCAAAGGGCTGGCAATTTTTATCCCGGCCAAAACTATGACCAAAGACGCCATCACCATTAAACTTTTACTTGCTCCAATAAAGCTTGGCACACTTCATTCCTTTTTGTTGTTCTAATATTAGGGTCTGTTTATCTTTGCGGTATAGGTTGCTTCGATTTAAACGGATGTTGATCGCAACGCCAGCTAAGCGCGTATGGTTATTCTTTTAAATAACGCTCTACCAAGGTCAACGACCCTAGTTTAGGCGACTTGCTGGCGAAAATAAACTCTTGATATGGGTTAGAAAATAGACGCAATCGGCACAGCGCCAGAAATGTCCTACACTTGTATAGAGCGGCTTGGCATTAAATAGCAACATGAATATTCTTATTACCGGAGCCACCGGATTGATTGGCTCTGAGCTTTACAAACACCTTTTAAATCATCACAGCGTGACTGTGCTCACGCGCACGCCCGCCAGAGCCTATCTAAAACTCGGCCACCGTATCGAGGCGGTGCGTAGCTTAGACAAGGTTAATTTCAACGACACCGATGTGGTGATTAACCTCGCCGGAGAGCCCATCGTCAACAAGCGCTGGTCGCCGGAGCAAAAGCAGCGGGTCTATGACTCCCGTATCACCCTCACCGAGGAAATAGCCGAGCGTATAAACCACGCTGAAAAAAAACCAAAAACCCTGATCTCCGGCAGTGCCATCGGCTATTACGGACGCCAAGGTGATCAGGTGATTGGCGAAGACTACGAACATTGTTATGACGAGTTTAGCCATCAGTTGTGTAAGGATTGGGAGCAGGCGGCGCAAAAAGCGCAAACCCGAGTGTGTCTACTGCGTACCGGTATAGTGCTCTCCGCCCGGGGTGGAGCGTTAACGAAAATGCTGCCAGCCTTTCGCTTTGGCATGGGCGGTCCCTTGGGCGATGGCCGCCAATACATGTCCTGGATCCACCTCGATGACATGGTGCAGGTGATCATGTATCTGATCAAATACGACCATATCAGCGGCCCCATTAATGCCACCGCCCCACACCCGGTGAGCAATGAAGAATTCAGCAAAACCCTGGCGCAGGTCCTGCGCCGTCCGGCATTTATGCGTATGCCTAAAGCCGTGCTGCGCCTGTTAATGGGAGAAATGGCCGATCTCATGTTGTACGGGCAAAATGTGCAACCAAAACGCATGCTCAAAGAAGGCTTTCGTTTTCGCCATCCCGACCTGAAACCGGCGCTTTCGCAGATCCTCAGCCGCTATTAGCGGCTCAGTCTGCTAACCCCTACATTATTTTGCGCAGCAACCCACTGGTGTTCTTGTTGAGTGTGCGCGCAATCATGGTGTAGCCAAGGACCGCCACAAATAGAGCGCCCGCTAAGGGCCCTATCAGCCAGATATCCGGGTGCAGTTTGCCCGGCAATTCAAACAGGGTACGCTGCACTACAAACAAGGCTAGATCGCTGGAGAGCGCCGCCACCACACCGGCAACCAGGCCCAGAAGTAAGAACTCATACAGGGTCGCATGGCGAATTAGCTGCCCACGCGCGCCCAGGGTACGCAATATCACCACCTCCTGCATGCGCTCGCCTAGACTCGCTTGCACCTGGGAAATAAGCACCAGGGCACCACACACGACAACGATGGCAAGCACAAAGCCGATTGCCAAGGAAACCTGTTCTATGGTCGAGCGAATTTGGTCGACAAAATTATCGACATCAATGGCGGTGATGGTCGGATACTGGCGCAGCAGCTGGGTAAAGGCCTTGCTCTCACCGTCGTCGATGCGCGCCGCGGCAATATAGGTAGCGGGGAAATCCGCCAGTACATCCGGGCTTAAAATCATAAAGAAGTTCGGCTTTAAGGTTGACCAGTTAACCTCTCGGAAGCTGGTTACCTTGGCCTCAAAGCTTTGCGCACCAATTAAAAAGCTCAGGGTATCGCCCAGCTTGATGTCCAAACGCTCGGCCATAGACTGCTCTACCGACACTTCGCCCTGGCTATCGGCGCTAAACCACTGCCCGGCACTCAAGGTGTTGTGGCTGGGCATATCACTAACCCAGGTAAGATTGAGCTCGCGGCCCACCCCCGAGCGCGCTTCCTCATCTTTTTTCTCATTGTCTTCTAACGACACCTCACGGGCTACCAGCTCGCCATTAATGGCGTTAACACGACCGCGAATGGTAGGGTAAAAACGCGACACCTCGATGTCTTTGGCCGCTAAATAGTCGCTAACCGGCTGTTTCTCCTGCTCGGTGATGTTCACCAAAAACGCATTTGGTGCATCCGCTGGCAGCTGAGATTGCCAGTCATTGATCATGTCGTTCTTAAGCACGATTAAAAACAGCAGCAGCTTAATGGCCAACGCAAAGCTGATCAATTGCACCGCATTGGCGTTGGCCCGCTTTTGAATGGAGGCTATGGCCAAAGACCAACTGTTACCAGGACTTAGACCTAGTTTACGGCCGCCGCCGAAGATCAATTTTGACAGGATAAAGAGCACTAAGACCACGGCCGCCGAGGATAGGAACAAGATAAGGGTGATCATAATCTTGCCACTGAACAGCCACATCAGGGCAAACACGGTGAATGCTGAAAGCGCTAGGTGAATCTTGCTCACCAGTAAACGGTCACCCAGGTTACGACGCAAGACCCTAAGGGGTGGAATATCGAATAGATCGAGCAGCGGCTTGATGGAGAACATCACCGCACACACCACGCCGATAAACACCGCACTCAACCAGGGGCGCAGCGACGCGGGCGGCAATTGCACATCCATATTGGCGGCCATGTAATTGCCCGCCGCATATTGCAGCCCATAACCTACCGCTAAACCAAGCAACAGAGAAAAGCCACACACCAAAGCCAGATGCAGCAGGTAGATATTGCGAATTTGCGAGCGCGCTCCACCCAAGGTTTTCATCATCGCCACCGGGTCGTACTGGCGCTCACAATAGCGCTTCGCCGAAACCGCAATGGCCACCGCAGCGAGAATAATGCCAAGCAGGCCGGCCAGCAGCAAAAACCGCTCCGAGCGTTCCAAAGAATTGGAAATAGGCGACTGCCTGTCTTTAACCCCATACCAGCGTTGATTCTCGGCCAGTTTGGGTTTTAACCACTGATAAAAAGCCTCAACCTTGTCGCCCTCCCCGGCATATAGCTGGCGATAAAACACCCGGCTGCCCGGCTGAATAACCTTGGTTTTTTCAATGTCCGCTTCGTTGAGCAGCACTCGGCGACTGCCGGAGAAAATATTAAAGGGCGCGTCCGGCTCTTCACTTAAAATGGCACTGACCTTAAAGGTCGCGGCGCCAAGCTCCACGCTGTCACCCACCGCCAAATCCAGCGAATACATCACCGACTCATTCAACCACACGCTGCCTGGCTCTGGGCCACCTTTGGCCACCTGCTCCTGGGCGTCGAAATCACGCTTGATCAACAGCTCGCCCTTGAGAGGATAGTTTACTGATGCCGCCTTGATGGCCGCCAATTGCATACGTTCATTGGCAAACAGCATGGTATCGAAAAAGGTCAGCTGGGCGGTTTGTAGCCCCATGTTTTGCGCTTGCTCTAAGTAGTTGTCAGGCAACGCATGGTTACTGGCCAGGGCGCGGTCGGCGGCGATAAAGGCATTGGACTTTTGTAAAATGGCCTGGCCGATACGGTCGGTCACCGATGACAGGGTTAACACCGTCATCACCGCCAGGGCAATGGCGGCACAGATCACCGTTAGTTCTCCGCGGCGCAATTCTCTAAAAAATAATCGTATCGCTAACTTAGCCCACATGCGCGCGCTCCTGTGGCTCACGTAATTGGGTGAGCTCACCGCCCTCGATATGTAAGATTCGCTCACAGCGCTGAGCCAAGGCTTCGTCATGGGTTACCAGCACCAGGGTAGTACCCTGCTGTTGGTTTAGCTCGAATAACAATTCTTCGATCAACTTGCCGTTTTTGCTGTCGAGGTTGGCCGAAGGCTCATCGGCGAACAGAATTTTTGGGGTGCCGACAAAGGCGCGGGCAATAGCCACCCTTTGCTGCTCACCACCGCTCAGTTGCGACGGGTAGTGCTCGATACGATGGCTTAAGCCCACTTTTTCTAACAGCGCCAGAGCCTGCTCTTTGGCATCCGGCTGATTGGCCAGCTCCGCCGGCAGCATTACGTTTTCAAGAGCGCTCAGACTTTGCACCAGCATAAAAGATTGAAACACGAAACCGACCTTTTTAGCCCGCAGTGCGGCGCGGCCTTCTTCATCCAAGGTCTCTAAGGCATCGCCATCAACGATAATGCTGCCGGAAGTGGCTCTATCAAGCCCCGCCAACAGGCTCAGCAGGGTTGATTTACCCGAGCCGGACGCACCCACTATGGCCACCGACTCACCCGGCTTGACATTAAAGCTGATGTCGCTGAGGATCGTTAAATCGCCGTCAAGCGTATTAACGGATTTGGTTAATTCTTTGACTTGAATAATGTTTAATTGAGATAACGCTGACATATGAATGCTTTAATCCTACGTATTTTGCTCGTCCTATTAGTTGTCACTAAACCATTAATGGCTTGGGCTGACAACCAAATCCTGATCCTAGGAGACAGCTTAAGCGCTGCCTACGGTCTAAAACAACACCAAGGTTGGGTGCAATTGTTACAAGATACGTATGAAGAGCAAAAAAAGCCCATTAAATTAATCAATGCCAGTATCAGTGGCGAAACCACCGGCGGCGCACTGCGACGCCTAGAAGGCATTTTAGCCAGCCACCAGCCCAGCCACGTGCTGATTGAACTGGGCGGCAACGACGGCCTGCGTGGATTCCCTATTTCCAAGATGCAGCAAAACCTCAGCGCCTTGATAAAGCAAAGCCAAGCGGCCGGCGCCGAAGTGGCGGTGATGGCCATTCGCATCCCACCCAATTATGGCCCCCGCTACACACAAATGTTTGAGGCCAGCTTTGCCACCGTGGCCGAACAACAGGGCGCTCACCTACTGCCATTTTTCGTCGAGCAAGTCGCCACCGACGGCTCCTTGATGCAAAACGACAATATTCATCCCAATGCTGAGGCCCAACCACTGCTGCGCGATATTATGGCCGAGCAGATCGAAGCCTGGTTGGCCGCTCCGCAATTAAGCGCAACTAACACGGCTAAATAAGACGCAAAAGGCGCTGTCAGTGCAGCGCTTTTTTAGAAAAAATAAGAAACTTCATCGATATGAATAATTTATAGGCAAACGAATCAAAGCAGGCTTGCATTTGAAAAAATTATCCGTACTATTGCAGTCCTAGTCGGCATATAGCGCAGCTTGGTAGCGCACTGTCATGGGGTGTCAGGGGTCGCAGGTTCAAATCCTGCTATGCCGACCATTCTTTTCTCTCCCCATTCAAATCTTAATTCGTTCTCGCACCTAACGTGCCCTTAACCTCCTAAATAAACTTTGTTCAAAGACCACAAAACCATTTTTCTTAGCGAAGACCTTACGTCCTAGTCTGTGCTTCCGTTTAGCCTTATTCCGACGTTATGCCCGTGTGTTGCAAATCCACACCAGGGTAACGACAAAACAATCCACGCCCTTGCATCATTAAGTTGGTACGCTTAAACGGTCAATTTTGCTCCAAGGGGATCATGATGCGTTTACCTAACTTACTGTTTCTACTCTTAACGCTATTTTTAGCGCCGCTGTTTTGCTCGCAGGCTTTGGCCACTGGCTCAGCGCAGCAAGCAGAGGACGAGGCCGCTATTAAAGCCCTCTTCTCCAGCTACATGAATAAGTACAATGGCTATATACAAGGCAAGTCGCTGGAACATGTGGAGCAGTTATATATGCCCCGGGTCATGCTGATGTCCAGTGCCAACCCACCGGTGGCCATGAGTGCCGACGAGTTTGGCAAACAGGTGGTGGTCTTTCTCGATGGTTTAAAGTCCAAGGGGGTGGCCTCGGTCAACTGGCAACAGGTTAATGTGCGCCTGATAGATACAAACATTGCCATAGCCACCAACCTTGCTGTTCGCTATCGCGATAATGGCGAAGTGTTTAATAAAGTTGGGGCAACCTACTTCTTGTATAAAACAGGGAAAAACTGGCGTATTGCTAGTTTCGCGGTACACGAGCATACTGGAGTGCAAACTCTTTAACGTAACACGTGATTATGGAAGATTGGGATGCATATCGCCTGATATTGGCAATTCACAGGGGGAAAACACTGCGCAACGCGGCAAAAATAATGGCCGTGAACCACAGCACGGTGGCAAGGCGATTAGCACAGCTCAATCACAGCCACGGCCATACCCTGGTGGAGTCCACCCCCTCAGGGTACGCACTCACCGTGGCGGGCCATACCTTATTGCACACAGCGCAGCAAGTTGAAGCGCTGGTACTGGCAGACAGGCATGCGCAGCGCGCTGATAACCTGGATCAATGCGGTCAAATCACCCTTTCAGTGCCCCCTGCCATTGCGCACTATCTGCTTCTGGATGACTTAGCTGCCTTTGTTAAACGCTACCCAAACATTCGCTTGGTTATGCAGTGTAGTTATCACATCGCCGATATCGACAACTGCGAGGCGGATATTGTCATTCGCGTCGCCAACGCGCCATCCGAGCACCTGGTTGGCCACCGCGCCGGCGTTGTGTCCGTGAATTACTATGCCCAAAAGCACTACTTCACGCATACAGCCAGTGAGCAATACACCTGGCTCGTTAGTTCAGCCGATGCCGCCCACAGCGAATGGATCAAACAAAGCCCCTACCCACACGCCCCCGCGGGCTTAGTGATTGATGATTTGATGGTACGCCATGAGGCCGCACATAAGGGCTTGGGCCTTATTCGCGGCGCCTGTTATATCGCCGATACCATGGAGCAGCTGATGCCAATCGGTGATGCTGAGCCGCAGGAATTTGCACAGTTTTGGGTGCTGACACACCCCACACTCATTGAAGTCCCCAGAATTAAACTGCTGATGGGCGAGCTCTATACCCTATTAAAACACCGACAACATCAGTTAATGGGGTGCACTGATGAGTTTATTGGGTAGCACCCTTTATTTATTCGTTTTAACCCAAAGATAGCTAACTAAACTAACAGTAAGTCACTTTGCCAGCGAGGCCACACAATCCACTATGCTATTGCTCATTGCATTCGCCGTACTTTCTATTGCCGTGTCATTTATGTGCTCCATTTTAGAAGCGGCCTTACTCTCCATTACACCTAGCTATATTGCCAAACAAAAATTGGAGAACCCGGTTCGCTATCAGGCACTAAAAAATCTCAAAGAAAGGATTGATCAACCGCTGGCGGCGATTCTCACGCTTAATACAGTGGCCCATACCGTGGGGGCTGCCGGGGTTGGCGCTCAGGTCACGGTCGTTTTCGGTAATGGCTATCTGGGTATCGCCTCGGCGGTCATGACCATTCTTATTCTCGTGCTATCAGAAATAATCCCCAAAACCATAGGCGCTCAGTTTTGGCGCCAGCTTGCCGTGGTCTTACCGCCAATACTTAACGTCTTGATCTGGATACTCAAACCCTTTATTTGGATCTCGGACAAAATTACCCGTTTACTCGGTGGCAGCACCAGCGAAGAGGACCTGCGCTCAGAAATTAAAGCCTTGGCCTCCCTTGGTACCGAGCTTGCTTGTGTTGATGAGACCGAGTACAGAGCGATCAGCAATATTCTCGATTTACATACTATTAAGGTGCGCGATGTGATGACGCCCCGTATTGTGTGTGA
Source organism: Pseudoalteromonas sp. BDTF-M6 (assembly GCF_018334135.1). Classification (NCBI taxonomy): domain Bacteria; kingdom Pseudomonadati; phylum Pseudomonadota; class Gammaproteobacteria; order Alteromonadales; family Pseudoalteromonadaceae; genus Pseudoalteromonas; species Pseudoalteromonas sp. BDTF-M6. The sequence goes on along the minus strand of NZ_JAGXTQ010000001.1, from coordinate 387,965 downwards.
AACGCTAAAACCAGACTTACCGCTGGACGACATTCGTACCAAAGTCGTCAAAAGTCAGTTTACCCGGTTTCCCATCATAGATGAGGACGAGGCTCCCCACGGCATCATTTTTAAGTCGGATTTGATTATGGTGGGCGACAAAAAATACGCGATTGAGTTTGCTCGCCCGGCTAAAGTCGTTTCTAACAACACCAGCTTGGAGCATTTGCTTACCCAGCTCATCGAAGAGCAAAACCACATGTGTTTGGTGTATGACGAGTACGGCTCGTGGCAAGGCTTAATCACCATGGAAGACATTATAGAAACCATTATCGGCCGTTCGATTTTGGATGAGACCGATCAAATAGCAAACATGCGTCGCTATGCCCGACGACGTTGGATGAAGCAAAAACTGACACAGAAAAAAGAACAAGAGTAATGTTTAAGGCCGGTCAAGTGGATACCAAGTACTGATTTAAGTCGCTGTCCAGAGCCTTTATTTGGTGGAACTGAAATTTAAAAAACCTTTGTAAAACAACATTCATCACCTATAGTGTCGTATTGGTTACGTAATGATTTCGGGTGCGTGTCGCAGCCCTAACGTATTGCTGGAGAGGGTCTATTGCTAATTTAAAATCCAGTTAGCAAGGAGACCCGCAAGATGAAAATGAAAGTAAATGTTCAGGTCATTAAGACCCTGCGCGATAGCCGCTGTTACTCACAAGAGCAGCTGGCAGAGATGTCGGGGTTAAGTTTGCGCACGGTACAAAGAATCGAAGCCAAGGGCGTTGCCTCATTGGAGTCGATTAAAAGTATCGCCGCGGCACTGGATATCGATTGTCAGCAATTATTGGCTCTGGATCACAGTGTTCATGTACAAGGCAGCGCCTCAGCGGCGGCTGTGTCTGAACACATTCAGACCCCTGCCACAAAGACTGACTCAGAGACCGCCTCAGCACAGGCTCCACAGGAGCAAGCGGCCGCTAAACCTAAAGCCAATAAGCACAGCTACCTGTGGAGTATGCTACTGGTCATCGCCGCCAATGGCTTTGGCTTTTGGGGCATTTTTGATGCTTATCATGGCGGGCGCATCGATCACGAGACCATGAGTTTACTCAAAAACCTGGTGTCGCTGGCGCTGCTCTCTTCGGTGGGTCTGCTGGCCTACAAGGGCTATAAAGAAGGTATCTTTAAGTAATAGTCACTTAACCAAAGCATCGGGGTTCTCCTTGCTAACTCCATTTTAACCAAAGGAGAAAACCCATGTTTAGCAATAAATTAGATATTAAACTTATTAGCGTAACCATCGCCGCCTTTTTCATATACGTGCTTATTGCAGGCATAGTATTGGTCCAATTATGGCTCCCCGATGGTATAGCAACAGAGCAAGCCATGATACTGGCAGAGCAGGACTTAGGCTTGCAAATTCAGAGTATGTTCGCAGGGCTCATTGGATGTCTGCTGGTTGGTGCGATGAGCGTGCGTTTCGGTAAGGAGTTAGGATATAAAAACACCCTGGTGTGCGGCATTTTTCTCACCCTGTACGGTGTTTTGGGAGTGTATTTGCACCCACAACACGCTGTTTGGGCGCAATTTATAAAGGTGCTAACACCACTACCTATTACCTTACTTGCCGCCATGCTGCTATGCAACATGCGTAAAACCTCCCTCAAAACAGCATAATACTTTATTTGCCAAACTAGGTGGCGACACAAGATGGCATAGCCATGTGTCGCCCCGCTCACACACCCAGTACCGACGTTAAACCGTAATTCTCGTTCATTCACCGACATTTGGTTAATATTAGTAGTGAAATAAGGTAAAAAGGCGCAACTTTGCGAATCTAGGAGAGCAATATGTCGCGTATTTTTAGTCTTAGTGCGGTTGCCGCCACACTCTTGAGTGCTCATGTTTATGCAGCAGATTTTAATTTTACTGGCCTAAACGGCGCAAAAACCCTGGTGGTTATGCAAACCAAAGGGCAAGACTTACCTGCAGGTCAATTATCTACAGCGACTCAGGCGCAATTGAAAAAGGCTGCGGACGCTGCTCAATTTGATGCCAGCCAAGGCAGCACCTTCGAGCTCCTAGCTCCTGTTGACTCCGACTATGAGCGCATTTTGGTTGTGGGTTTGGGTGACAAGGATGAGTTAAACGCCGCCAACCTGGCGAAGCTCGGTGGCAACGTTCATGGCCAGCTAAAAGCCAATAAAATCACCGATGTTGACCTAGCTTTTGCCGAGGTACAAGGCCAGTTAAGCAATGCCCAACTGGCAGCTCAGTTTGCCCACGGCGCCAGTCTTCGCGACCACAGCTTCGATGTCTACAAAAAAGACGCCGAGAAAACCAGTGTCAGCTATCACTTCAATGTCGCTAACGGCGAGCGCGCCGAAGCGGCTTACCAAGCCCTGGCTCATATCGAAAAAGGGGTGTTTTTAGCCCGCGACCTAACCTCGGAAGTGGCCACAGAAATGACCCCGGTCGAATTTGCCAAGGCCGCCAAAGAGCTTGAGCAATACGGTGTTGAAGTCACCGTGCTGGGTCCCAAAGAGCTTAAAAAGCTGGGTATGGGTGCCTTAGAAGGCGTTGGCCGCGGCAGTGAGCATGGCGCCCGCCTTGTTGTTGCACACTACAAGGGTTCCGACAATGCGCCAATCGCCCTGGTGGGTAAAGGCATTACCTTTGATTCCGGTGGCTACAGCATTAAAAGCGGCCCTTCCATTGCCCGCATGAAATCGGATATGGCCGGCGCTGCTGCGGTACTGGGCACGGTTAAGGCCATGGCGCTGAGCAAGGCCGATGTTAATGTCGTTGCCGTGATGGGCATGGCCGCCAACATGGTGTCCCAATACGCCATTGCCCCGGGTGATGTACTGCGCACCGCCGAAGGCTTAAGCGTGGAAGTGGTGAACACCGATGCCGAAGGCCGTTTGGTACTGAGCGATGCCATGTGGTATGCCCGCGAGTACTTTAAACCAGAGATCATGGTGGACGTGGCCACATTAACCGGCTCTAAGGTGCGTGCCGTGGGTAACCGCTACAGCGCCATTTTCTCTGAAGACGACCAACTGGTTAGCGAGCTGACCGCCGCCGGTAAGGTAGTGAATGAGCAGGTATGGCGCCTGCCACTGGGCTATAAAGACATGCTGAAGTCGGATATCGCCGATCTGCAAAACATAGGTTCTGGTGGCCCGGGTGCAACCACGGCCGCTTCTTTCTTGCAGCACTTTGCCGGAGACACCCGCTGGGTGCATATCGATATCGCCGGTAATGCCCTGGCCAGCAAGGCCAAAGGTGAAGTGAATGTAGGTGGTACAGGTTATGGTGTGCGCCTGCTGAGCGAATGGATTTTAAAAACCAAATAAGCGCACAGATGAAAAAGGTGGCCTAGGCCACCTTTTTTGTTGGTTGGAAAATCTAACTCGGAATACTTGGGTTAGAAAAAGCCGAGGGCATTGTCCGAGTAACTCACCAAGAGGTTCTTGGTCTGCTGATAATGTTCCAGCATCATCTTATGGGTTTCTCGCCCTACCCCAGATTTTTTATAGCCACCAAAGGCCGCATGAGCCGGATAATGGTGATAGCAGTTGGTCCAGACGCGCCCGGCTTCGATGGCGCGGCCCATGCGATAAGCGCGGTTCATATCCCGCGTCCACAAACCGGCCCCCAAGCCAAACTCGGTGTCGTTGGCGATGGCAATGGCCTCGGCCTCATCCTTAAAGGTGGTCACACTGACCACGGGACCGAAGATTTCCTCGCGGAACACCCGCATCTGGTTATTACCCTTAAACAGGGTTGGTTGAATATAGTAGCCTTGATTAAGCTCGTTATCGAAACGCTCGGCATCGCCGCCAATGAGTACCTCGGCACCCTCGTCGCGGCCTATGGTGAAGTAGCTCATGATCTTATCGAACTGCTGCTGCGATGCCTGGGCACCGACCATGGTCTCGGTATCGAGCGGGTTACCGCGCTTAATTTGCTTGGTGCGATCGATCACCTTGGCGATAAACTCATCATAGATGCTCTCCTGCACTAACAAGCGGGATGGGCAGGTACAGACCTCGCCCTGGTTGAAAAACGCCAGCACAGCGCCCTCCACACACTTATCGATAAACTCATCCGATTGCCCAAGCACATCCTCAAAGTAGATATTGGGAGATTTACCACCGAGCTCCACCGTTGACGGAATAATGTTTTCGGCGGCGCACTTTAAGATATGAGCCCCCACCGGGGTGGAGCCGGTGAAGGCGATTTTGGCGATGCGGGTACTGGTGGCCAGGGCTTGCCCCGCCTCGGCACCATAACCGTTAACCACGTTAAGCACGCCGGGAGGTAACAAGTCGCCAATCACCTCAACCAGCTTTAAAATCGACGCCGGGGTTTGCTCGGCGGGCTTTAACACCACACAGTTACCGGCAGCCAGGGCCGGAGCCAGCTTCCAGGCCGCCATCAGCAGCGGAAAGTTCCAGGGAATGATTTGCCCTACTACGCCCAGGGGCTCATAGAAATGATAGGCCACGGTGTTTTCATCGATATCACCGATGCTGCCCTCCTGGGCGCGAATACAGCCGGCAAAATAGCGGAAGTGATCCACCACCAAAGGAATATCCGCATTGAGGGTCTCACGCACCGCCTTGCCGTTATCCCAGGTTTCCGCCACCGCCAATTGCTCTAAATTAGCCTCGATGCGGTCGGCAATTTTCAGCAGCAGATTACTGCGCTCGGTGACCGAGGTTTTACCCCAGGCTACTCTGGCCTGATGCGCCGCATCCAACGCCAACTCGATGTCTTTGTCGTTTGAGCGTGGCACCCGGCAAAAGACTTCGCCGGTCACCGGCGTGGTATTGTCAAAATAGGCGCCATCGACCGGCGGCACCCAGGCCCCTCCAATATAGTTTTCATACTGGGCGGCAAAAGACACCACCGCGTCGGTTGAATTAGGCTTTGCATAGATCATTGTTATTGTCCTTCTTTGCTGCAATCCCTTTAACGCTAGACCAGTTTGGTGATAAAAACTTGATTGGCATTCCATCTTGCTTGACTCCACGTACACTTTTTGGCCATGCTAGAGCAAGCCTTGAACAAGCTTTGGTCACAGCAAAGGAGCCTAGCGATGCAAGCAGCAACCCACCCAGATGCACTCGAGCGCCTCGATACCCTAGTCGATCACCGCTCGGTGTTTAACGCCGACGGCGTGCAATTGTGTTTATACGACACCTATGAGCACAGCGACGGCATACCCTTTAAGGCCGACGAAATCATGTTTTGTGCCATGATCCAAGGGCGTAAGGTGATGCATCATCCAAGCTTGGAGCAGGGGCAGGATTTCATCCCTGGGCAAAGTTTTGTGATTGCGCCCCAAGAGCATGTGGCCATCGATTTCCCCGATGCCACCTTGAGCACACCGACCCGATGTTTGACCATAGAAATAGACACCCAAAAGCTGCATCGGGTAGCCCGGCAAATGCGTTTGCATAGCGATAGTGACGCCCCTGCGCAGACGGCCACCTTGCAACTCAACCACAGCGCCAGCACCGAAGGCGTGTATCGGCGTTTGATTGAGGCATTCAGTGAAAATGAAAAAGACCGAGGCTTACTGATCGAGCTTGCCAGCACCGAATTACTGGTGCGCTTACTGCGCGAACAAGAGCATAAGCAGTTGCTTAGCTGCGCCCAGCAAGACCCGCAAGCGACCCTGTGGCACGCGGTGGTCACGCATATCGAACACAATCTTGGCAACCTGATTGATGTCGATACCCTGTGCAGCCTCGCCTGCATGTGCCGCAGCAAGTTCTTTAGCGCCTTTCGCCATCGCTTTGGTCTCAGTCCCCAGGCCTATATTCTTAAGCGCCGCCTCGAGCGGGCGCAGCTGTTGCTCAATCAGGGCAAGTCGGTGACCAATGCCTGTTTTGAAACCGGCTTTAACAGCGTCAGCCATTTTAGCCGCAGCTTTAAGGGCCATTTTGGGGTATCGCCACGAGGGTATTGCCAACAAGGGATGAATTAAAAGAACAATAGAACAAAGGCCGCATATGCGGCCTTGTGAGTGAAAAATAGCGCTTGGCTTAGTCAACCAAGTCTTCGGTGCCAACAATCAACCAAGGCGCCGAATCAGCGTTTTGACGCTCCATGTGCCAAATTTCATCGATACGCTCTTTCGCATGAGCAATGCGGTCCTGATACTGACCGCTAAAGTGGATGCTGATAGCCCACACATTATTGTCGCAGCTGGCGCGAACAATATTGGCATCAACAAACAACACCTCGGTGAGTACCTCGCCCTGCTCGGCGCGCAGCGCCTTAAATTCATCGATCAGCTCGGGAGCTAAATACTCCGACACCAGGTCCAAGTTATTGTCATTCCAGGCCTGTTGGATGGTGACATAATGCTCTTTGGCCGCACGTATAAAGCCAACCTGATCAAAGTTCGGCGGCAGTTGCATGGGCACAGAGCTCGGTTGCGGCCGAGATTGAGCCGAGGCGCTGCTTTGCTGCCACTGACCCTGGCCCGCATAGGCCTGGCCTTGCGCCGTTGCCATCATGGGCCGGGGCTGGTTTTTGCGCATTGCCGAGCGAATAAACTTGAAGAGTAAGAAGCCAAGCCCCGCCAGCAATAAGATTTCCAGCAGTTGCACGCCTTCAAAATCATCGCCCATCATGGCAGCAATTAAACCACCGGCGAGCAGGCCGCCAAGCACACCGGCCATGATGCCTTTTTTGCTTGAATTTTTCTTCGCCGTCACGGTATTGGTGTCCGTAGTTTGCTGCTTTTGTGTGGTCTGTGTTTGTTCGGTCTTACCCGTCGTGCGTTTCGAACCAAACTTTTTACGCGCCTGGGCATCGAAGCTGGCGGTAAATAATACGCTCAATAGCGTTAGCATAATTACCAGATTTTTCATGGTTATCCTTAAAAATAAATACTGGCGGCAGTGTACCTTAGCCCTGGGCTAAGGCAAGCAATTCGGGATATTGCGCGCCCTAACTGCCCAGTTTTTAGGCATAAAAAAGGCCCGTAAAATACGGGCCTAATTGCTGATTTAAACGTTGCCGAGCTTATTCAAAAAACAGCTTGGTACGTGCTTTTTTACCCACTTCCGTCATGGTTTCGGCGTCAAATAAACGACCGTTTATCATGGTGTATTGCACCTTATCGGACTGACGAATGTCGCTGAGGATATCGCCGTCAATCACAATTAAGTCCGCCAGTTTTCCCTCTTCCAATGAGCCGAGATTTTTATCTAAGCCTAGGGTCTTAGCGGGATCTAGGGTGGCGGTGCGGATCACCTCAAGGGGCGTCATGCCGCCTTGGGCAAACATCCACATTTCCCAATGCGCAGCCAGACCTTCACGTTGACCGTGCGCACCGACATTCACTAACACACCCTGATCTTGCAACTCGCCGGCAACACGGGCGTTGTTGAAGTGGTTGTAGTGATGTTCAGGCGCCTTGGTGCGACGCATAGAGCGCGGCAACAACTGGTTTTTAGGGACAAATTTACTTAGACGCGGGTGGTTCCACACCTCGGTTTTATCGTACCAGTAGTTCTCACCCCAGATACCACCGTAGGCCACGCCAAGCGTCGGCGTATAAGCCACGTCACTTTGCGACCACAGCTGGCGAATATCATCATAGATATTGGCCACCGGAATCGAGTGCTCTATGGTGGTGTGGCCATCGATCACCATGGTGAGGTTATGCTGCAATAAAGAGCCCCCTTCTGGCACTACCATCATGCCGAGTTCACGGCCGGCTTCCACCACCTGCTGACGCTGATCGCGGCGCGGCTGGTTGTAAGACTTAACACTAAAGGCACCCACCTTTTGCAGGCGTTCAAGGTGGAATTTAGCATCATCCAGGGAGTCAACGTGCGAGGTATAGCCCGGCATATTGGCACCATAAAGGATAGTCCCGGTGGAGAAGATACGCGGACCGAGGATCTCGCCCGCTTTTTGCATTTCGCTGGCGGCGAATATTTCCGTGGTGTCGTTACTTGGGTCGTGAATCGTAGTGACACCTAAGGATAAACCAGCCAGGTTTTTCCAGTTCTGCTCGGGAATAATTTCATCGCTACCCTGACCACCGTGGGCGTGGGCGTCGATGATCCCTGGCATAATGGTTTTGCCACTGACATCAATCACTTCGGCGTCTTCAGGGATCTGCACATCGGCCTGCGCACCCACGGCTTTAATATGCTTACCGTCGGTTAGCACGACCCCATTGTCGATAACCTGCTCGCCCTTCATGGTGATCACCTTGGCGCCAACCAGGGCAATCATGCCCTTAGGCTCGGCCATGGCTTTTTTGAAACCAATATTTTCGCCGCTTTTCACCTTAAAGTCGGCATCGGCATCGCCTTTAATATTGAACATACCGTCGAGAGAGGCATGGTACAACTCAGGACCCAGGCTCCAATACAGGCGATCGCTGGCACCGCTCCAACTAATGTTCTCGCCGGCGCGTACAGAAAGCTGTTCAACCGGAAACTGACTGTCTTTCGGGCCTATGCTGATGGTTTTGCCACGCTCAACAAAAGGCGTCACAAACACCTTAAAGCGCTCGGCAAATGCCAGGTACTGGCCATCGGGCGAGATGCGGAATTCGGTGGCATGCTTAGACTCGTACAACTTGCGAATTTTCTTACTTTCAAGTTCAACCACGCTGAAGGTCGGCTTAGGCCAAGGGCTCATGATATACACGCGGTCATTGTCTTTACCGAATTGCGGCTGATAACCGTGCTGGGTAACAAGCTCAGGCTTTTCGGGATCGTCTATGTTCACCGCGTAGATACCCGGTTTCAACGACCACTCCGGCGCCAACAAGCTGCTGCCGGATGACTTTCTAAAGACCAGGGTTTCACCATCTGGACTAAAGGCCGGCTCAACGTATTTGCCCGGCTCTGTGGTTAGGGTATCACCGCGGCCCGAGCGTGCAGAAACAACACGCACACTGCCCTGCTTCTCGTCGTCCCAGGTGACATAGGCGATTTGCTTGCCATCACGTGAGAAGGTCGGGAAAAATTCAAAATGATCGTCTTGCTTGGTCAGGCGTTTGATCTTGCCCGACTCAAGGTCGCGCTTGTAGATATGGCCCATGGCTTCAAAAATGGCGGTTTCACCGTCCGGCGATACCTGTACGTTGCGCAGCATTTTTACGTCAAATTCATCGGTATCCAGGTTTTGCTCAAAGCGCAGCGCCTTTTGAATCGACTTGGTGGTTTCAACCTCAAAAGCGATTTCTTCGCTCTCGCCATTGTCTACGTCCAGCTTATGGATTTTACCGCCGGCCCAAAACACCAAGGACTCGTTATCCGGGGTCCAAGCCATGGTCGGATAGACGCCGTGAATGGCCCAGGTTTCCTGCATATCACGCTCAAGCTTATCGTACAGCTTGGTTTCTTTACCAGACTCTAAATCATACAGATACAACGTGCTTTGGAAGTCGTCACGCTTGATATAAGCCAGGGTCTTACCATCGGGCGACGGCGTTGGGCGAATGGCGCCACCGGTGCCGCTTAGGATGGTGTCGATTTCACCGGTTTCGCGGTCATAGCGCTTAATTTTGTAGATGCCCTGCACCGAGTCTTTGGAATAGTGGAAAGTTTTTCCGGGGGTGTCATCCTGAGAAAAATACACATAACGGCCATCCGGTGAAAACGCCGGCTCGCCTAGATCTTTTTGGTCGTTTGGACGCTCGGTTAACTGCACACCCGAGCCACCGGCCTTGTGGTACATCCACACCTCACCGGCACCCAGTGAGCGACTGGCGGTAAAGTGTTTACGGGCAACGATAAAGTCACCGTCCGGGCTCCAGGCCGGGCTGTTCAACAGGCGGAAAGATTCTTTGGTCACTTGAGTTTGCTCTGAGCCGTCGACCTTCATCACCCAAATATTGTCGCCACCGCCTTGATCTGAGGTAAAGGCAATATGTTGGCCATCCGGGCTAAAGCGCGGCTGCATTTGCCAGCCGATATCCGACGTTAACTGAGTGGCCTTGCCGCCACTAATCGGCATGGTGTAAATATCACCTAGCAGGTCAAATACCAGGGTTTTGCCGTCGGGGCTGATATCCACGTTCATCCAGGTGCCCTGGTTAACACTGATCTTGGCATCCAGGAATTCGCCTTGCGGACTATCTACTTGCCATTTTTGTTCTTCTTTTGCGGCTTCCTCGGCAAACGCACTAGGCTGCGCCAGAGAAATAGCCAGTGCGAGCGCACTGTATAATGGAGTCTTCATAGAGTTCTCATCGGATTTAGTTATTATCACCCCCTACTAAAGCAAAATGTGCGATAAAGGGAAAGTCAGTTGGGGTTAATGGGCAAAAATGAGGGATGGATGAAAATTGCGGAGCCAAAGGCTAGTGATAGGAAATAAGCTGATGAGTGAGTGGCCGGTATAGTGCGGGTCGCGTTTTGCGCCCGCTTTACGTTTGGCTGCCGTTGAGCGCAACCAAACGCAGGGATGCTTAAGAGGCCTTAAAAATCAAATTTAAGGGCCACGCTCACTGCATCGGTGCCGTCAAACTGCTCGTATGACAGCTCAGCAGCCATGGTTTTGCTAAACTGATAGCCCGCGCCACCACCAAAGCCGAATTCCCAATCATCACCAGACTCGGAAACGCCACCAGCGGAAGCGGTTACTTCTAGGTTGGCATAAGAAGGCGCGGCATATAAATAGAAGCCGTTATTAAAGTCATATTGACCGCGTACCGATAAAGCAATGAAGCTGTCCATTTCAATTTTAACGTTCGTGCCGAAGACATTAACCTTGTCATCGCCAATACCCGTACCAATACGCAGCTCAGGCATAAAGTAAAAGTCGTTACCCGAGTCAAACTTGTAACCGATAGAGCCATAGATACCATCTAAGCTGATATCGATGCCCGCGTCGTCATCCGATAGGTTCATATAGCCCGCGCCCGCTTGCCAGTTAGCTTGCGATGCGAATGATGTGCCAGCCAAAACAACGGCTAGTAAGGTCTTTTTAAGCATTATTATTTCCTTTTATGTTTTGTTTCACTTGGGTTTAATGTGCGAGGTGAGTGCTACTGCATCTCCTCGTACTGCAATACAATTTGAAATACCTGGGGGTTTTCGTCGAAGTGCCTAAGCACTATGGGATAGATTTGTTGTTGGAGCTGCTGTACTTGGACATCGGGAGCAGTATCGGCGGCAATGTGCACCGAGACTTGTGTCAGCACCCCATTATGGATATTCCAGCTTAACTGAGCATCAATTCCTAGCTCGGAGCGCAAACTGGCCTGTACGGCCTCGGTTTTATTGTTCATGTCGGCAAAGGTGGCGGCCATGTCACAACCGCTCAGCAAAAATACCGTAATTAATGCCACAATCCTTATTATCATCGCGCCCCTCCTTGGTTTATTACTCGTTATGGCGAAGTAAGATACGGTATGTTAATAACAATTAAATTACAATAATCACATTAATTAACACTCATCCTTAATCGGGCAAAATGTAAGCTTTGCTTGGCAAGGGTGACCCTAGCGCTGCCAGTCACTGGGATCAAACTGATAGTAGTCTTTAAGGACATTAAAAAGCTCGGCATCAAATTGGCGCATGGCGGCGGGCTTCTCGATAAAGGTTTCGGTGGCCACGGCAAAGAACTCCGCCTCATTGGTGGCACCATAACCGTGCATCACGTGCGGCATATTGTAGGCGATATGGCTTTTAAGCTTGTTGTAAGCACGCGAACACACCTCACCCCAACGTCGATAGCTTTGCCTGTCTGCCAATAAGGGGGTGCCATTGGTTTGCCCGGTCACCTGGTCGAGTTGATGGGCAAATTCATGAAACACTAGGTTGTGGCCATCACCAGGCAAGCGGTTACCCTCAAGCACGTCATGCCAGCTTAATACTAAGGTGCCGCCGGGCCAGGATTCGCCCTCGCGCACCACCTGGTGATAACTCACCAGGCCCGCCATATCCCGCTCGGTCACATCGGCATAATAGGCACTGGGGTACAGCAAGATCTCTTTGACATTGGGATACAGCGGCCAGGGTTTATTGAGCATCAGTAGGCTAGCATTGGCCGCCACCACCAACTTCATGGCCTCATTAACCCTAAGGCCATCGCGACCTAAAAAACGTTTTTCCCCTAAAAACCAACAGATATGGCGCTCAAGCTTGGCCCTGTCTGCATCCGTCATGGCGCGGTATATGGGCATGGCCCTGAGCAAGATTTGCTTTTGCGGCGCACTTAGCGCGGCGCTTTGGTATTTACGCCGCCAATAACCCAAACGCAGCGCGTCCTGCTGCCAATATACGATCACAAAAGCCACCAACAGGCTTATCAATGCAACATTTATCATCTGTTAATTCCTTGACATAGTTACTTGTAAATATGACCCTTAGCGCGCTAATTCAATCTCAACGACACATATTTACGAATAAAATCGCATCATGACGCTTCCGATTTTGGCTTTAGAGCAGGCTTTTTTGGCCGCCTTTAAGCAGCACAATGTTATTGTTCATGCCCCCACTGGCAGTGGTAAATCGACCTGCTTACCCCTTTGGGCCGCTACCTCTGGCCGCGTGCTGGTGATCCAGCCAAGGCGCATCGCCGCCACTTCTTTGGCGGACTACCTGGCAGAACAAAGACAGCAAAAGCCTGGGGAAGACATTGGCTTCGCCATTCGCTTCGAAGCCCAGCTCAGTGAGCAGACCCAGGTGGTCTTCGCCACTCCAGGCGTAGCCTTGCGATGGTTTTTTGAGAGCAAGCTGAGCGATTATGATGTGGTGATGCTGGATGAATTTCATGAGCGCCGCTGGGATACCGATCTGTTATTAGGGCTGCTCGAGCACCACAACGGTCATCGCCTTATCGTCACCTCGGCCACCCTCAATGATGAGCGGCTGGCTGCCTATATAGACGCCAAAACCCTGTACAGCGAAGGAAGACTCTTCCCTATTGACAGTGAATATCTGGCGGACGACCGCCAAAGTATGCCCTCGCGTTTGGACTTGGCCCCGCGGGTGCGCGAGGCCTGTGCCTATGCACTAGCGCACAGTAAGAGAGATATCCTGGTATTTTTACCCGGGCGCGCCGAGATAGCCAGCTGCCTCAGTGCCTGTCGTGATTTACCCGCCGAAGGCGTTGCCTTACATGGTGCCAGCCCGGTTTCCGAGCAGCGCCGCGCCATGCAAGAAAGCAAGCAAAGGCGCATTATTTTCGCCACTAATGTCGCCGAAACCTCACTGACGGTACCGGGTATCGAGTGCGTAATAGATTCCGGCCTTGAACGGCGCACCCATTTGCGTAAAGGCAAAACCGTGCTCGGCCTCGATGCCATTGCCAAAGACTCACAACAGCAACGAAAAGGGCGGTGCGGGCGCACCGCACCAGGTCTGTATATTGCGCTTTTTGGCGAGCATGCGCCCTTGTTGGCGCACACACCGGTGGAAATAGAACGAGAAGCCCTCGATGAACTGGTATTAGCCAGTGCCTGCGCCAATATCGCCATAGACAACCTAGCGCTGCTGACACCACCTGCGCCTTCCAGCCTGGCCCGAGCCAAGCAGGCTCTTACGAACTTGGGCGCCATTGATGAACAAGGGATGGCCACCGACCTGGGGCGGCGCATTTATCCCCTGCCCGTGGATGCAGAGCTTGGCTACCTGATAGAAAAAATGCCCAGCTCCACGCTGCGTCAGGCCATGATAGACCTAGCCGCCGTGATTGCCACACCGGCACAGCTTTATACCCTGCCAAACCCGGACACGCTCAGCAACTTGGCCAAGGCAATGGGCGAGCACCTGGAGCACAGCGATATTGCCCTGTGTATTACCGCACTGCGCGGTCAATGCGGTGACTATCTGCACCTGGATGACCTCGCCCTAACGGAAGCACAAACCTACAGCAATTATTTGCGCGCGGCCTATCAGCTCCCGGAACTATCACGCAGCGCCCGTTTCGACTACCAGGCGCTGATACAGGCCATAGCCACGGCGCGCCCGGATTGCATTTTTGTAAAACGCAGCAATCGCCGCGGCGGCTTTGGCAACGGCGAGCAGGAAATTCGCCCCGCCAAAAGCTCCTTGCTCGGCGAGCACCAGGATGCTGCTCTGGTTTTGGCGACCTTTTCGCTGGCGGGCAAAGGTAAAAAGCATGCCGATACCCTGGCAACCCTGTGCACGCCTTTGACTTTAAAACAGGTGTTGGACTATGCGCCAACAACCCAAACGCTAAACGGCTGTTATTGGCATCCTCAAGATGACACGACGACAGAGGCATTAAAGGGCGAAATAAGAGCCACGCTGACCTACAGCTATGCGGGGGTTCCACTTGCAAATATCGATACCCGGGTAGCCGATGAACTTTTACTGCCGGCGCTGAACGAGCTTATCCTCGCCGGGGCACTCTTTCCCGGGCTGGCAGAGGAAATCAGCGATGCCCTGGCCTACCATGCTCTGTATCTGCAGTATCACCAGCAGCAACAGGTTGTTCCCTCTCCAAGCGAGCATCTGCACAACCGACTCGTTGAGCTTGGCGTGCAAAGCCAGGAAGATTTAATGCTGATTGAGGCGGAAGATCTGCATTACCAAGGACTTGAGCCTTGGCAAGGCAAGGAATTTATGGAGCGCTTTCCACTGCACGTTGAGTTACCGGGAATGACCCTGGCCATCGAATATTTATTTAAGGCCAAGCGAGTCATAGCCCATTATCACAGCGGCGAACGCAAGGATCCGCCGAAACGCTGGGAATTACCCAGTTGGAGTGGCCTGAATATTCGCTATAAAAAAGCCAGCAAGGTAGTGGATATTCGCTAGGGCAACTCTTCGCACAAGAGATAATCCCTACGATGCCCCAGACTGCGGTTACGACCCTGCTCTTTGGCCAGATACAGGGCTTTATCGGCATGGGATAACAGCCTATCGGCATTGACCGCACAGTCGATATCGGCGGCGCCAATACTGATACTCACATGCAGCCCATTGGCCAATACCGAGTAATCATAGCTGGCGACCTGGTGGCGAATACGTTGTGCCCAGCGCAGCGCCCCCTCCTCATCAAGACCGGGGAGTAAAATGGTAAACTCTTCACCGCCCCAACGCGCAAACAAGGCTTGTGGCGGTAAACACCGGGCAATAATTTGCACCACGGTCGCGATGACCTGATCGCCAACCAAATGAGAGTAGTGATCGTTAATTTGCTTAAAGTGGTCGATGTCGATCAACAGCAGGCTGAGCGCTTGCTCCTCTCGTTGGGCCTCGGCAAAATGCGCCACCAGCCATTGGTCGAAAGCACGACGGTTGGCTATGCCGGTGAGTTGGTCGTGGGTAGCCTGGTGCTCAAATGCCTGCGCCTGTTTTGCCAGCACCTGAGTTTGCTCCTTCACCCGTTTCTTCAACTGTGCTTCGGAGCGTTTCAGGTGATAGAAACGCAACCGGTACACCAGTAACAGAAGCAGCACCAGCATGACCACCACAGCAACTTTAAAGCCCAGAGTCTGCCAGGCCTTGGGAGCCACTTTAATGTCAACGGCGGCGCCACTGGGTTGCCAGGCACCATAAGGATAGCGGGCGCGCACCTCAAAACGATAACTGCCCGGCGGCAGGTTGGTGTATTCGGTGATATGCAGATTGCCACGATCGACCCAGTGCTTTTCATAACCTAATAAGCGTGTCTGGTATTCAATACGCTCGGTCATCACATAGCCCAGCCCGGCGTAGGTAAAAGAGATACGATTGTTCTCAGGCGGCACCTTTACCACGGTATTTTGATAGGCCTGCTGCGGATGGTTGTCAAACTGCACCGCCTCAATACTCACCGGCAGCGCGACGTTGGCCATGCGCGTCAATTTATTGGGGTCCACCATCACGGCACCACGGGCGGTGGCCACCCAGACATTATTGTCATTATGCAAAATCGCAGGGTATTGCGAGCCGCCATTGGCTTGTGAGCTCAGCATGCCATCGCCCTGATCAAACAGGGTGTATTCCATTTGTCGTTGCGGTTGCTCTAAGCTGGCAACGAGACTTTTACGACTGACCCGAATAACCCCACGGTTACTGCTGAGCCAGAAGTGATCGAATTCATCCACCACCACGGCAAACAGCTTATCCACGGGTAAACCCTGCTCCTTCCCTACCTTATTCATTTGCCCGGTCTCGCTGTTGAAGCGTACCAAGCCCCTGTCGGTGGCCATCCAGACCAGACCCGGCTCCATTAAGAAGCCAAAGGCATATTCGGCATCGAATTGATCGGTTAAGGGCACCTGGTAAAATTGACCCTGTTCAAAATAGCCCACCCCCACTCCGGTACCAACCCAGATACGTTCTCTATCATCTTGGGTTAACGCCATAATAAAGTTGCCGGGCAAGCCATCTTCATCGGTGAAGAACTGCAATTGCCCGTGCTTATCACGGTGTACCAACCCGGCGGCGGTACCGACCCACACCCCACCATCATCCTGCTCTAATATGGCGCGCACCTCATTACTGGGCAGGCCGGTGTCACGGTTTAAATACGGGGTTAGTTTGTGGCCGTCGAAATACATCAGGCCATCGGTGTAAGTGCCGACAAAAATCCCCCCCTTATTTGCGGAGGTTAGGCTGAGTACAGAAATGGGCGCGCCCGGGCGTTGGGCTAAAGGCGTTGCCCGGCCATTTTGATAGCGATTAAGGCCGTTACTGGTGCCTAAATACAATACTCCGTCGCTATGACTTAGCAAGGTACGCACATAGTCACCGGACAACCCACGCGATTGGCTTAGGGTGGTAAAGGGTGCCTGACGCAGACGAAATAACCCGGCATTGGTGCCAATCCAGATGCTGCGTTCCTGGTCTTCTAATAAAGAAAGAATACGATTGCTGGGCAGACCGACATTGGCATCGAGTTTTTCCAGGCCAAATTCACTGTAGCGGAACAAGCCATGGTTGATGGTGCCAAACCAGATATCGCCCCGGTAATCGACCAACACCGCCGACACGGACTCATACGCCAGAGTTTTATCGAGAAGATTAAAGCCTTCGTTGTCTTCACGCCAAATACCCTGCTCGGCGCCCACCAACAGACGCTGCTGATGATCCAGTGCCAGCTTAAAGGTCATACCCTTGAGCGCGCCGTTAACCCCGTCAGGGCGCTGCATTTGCCCATTTTCATAAACATATAGGCCATCACTGCTGGCCACCCACACCCGGTCGCCTTGTTCAAGCACATGGTAGGTACTGGTACCGCTGAGGAAAAGCTGCTCTTGCCCTTGGTGACGGCGTACCACGCCGCCGTCCTCAAGAGCCAGCCATAATGCCCCACCGCTTACGCGCTGGGCAAAGTTGATCATGTAAGCGGCGGCGGGTAATGTCTGCCAAGGGCTGCCGTTGACTATGCTGACGCCGCCGCGGGAGCCGGCGACATACAACTCGTTCGTCTGGCTATCCAGGCTCAGGCTGCGTATGCCGGAGTCCGGTAACCCCGTCTCATCACCACGGGTAAACAAGGAGAACTTACGACCATTAAAGCGTGCAACCCCTTCCCAGGTACCGGCCCAAATATAGCCGTATGAGGTTTGAGCAAGGGCATTAATACTATTGTGGGGGAGTCCGTCTCGGGTGTCCCAGGTTTCGGCAAAGTAATGGCTAAGGGGGACGTTCTCAGGAAGAGGTTTCACTGCAGATGCGGGTGCAACTGCGGGTGCAGCCGCTGAAGTCGCTGCGAGGGCAACTCCCGGTGAAGCCTCGGATTCGACCAAGGGAACAAGCGCAGATAAGGCATAATCGGTGGCTGCATTGGCCATGCTCGCACGGGGTATGAGCAATAACGCATAGCAAACCAGGCTGACCATCAGCGCCATGGGAATATTTAAAAGCCGCACCTTGCCCATCTGAACTCTTAGTTATAATTATTCTTAACACAGTATGAACGTATAACTTTACACGCTTGCGGCTCAATTACAAAGGATTACCTTATTATTTAACGTTCATCCCCGCATATTTACTGGCTTAGCGGCCTGCTAGTCGGCCAGGTCGCCACTCAGGTAGCGTTGTGGGTCGCGAAATTTCTGTTGCAGTTGCCCAATAAACTGGCCGCTGTGTAAACCATCCATCAGCGCATGATGCACATCGAGAGACAGTGTCATGCTGCCCGTCCCCTTGTCGTATTGGCCAAAGACCAGCTTAGGCACACCACTGGCATTGCCCTCATGGGTAGCATGAGAAAATGCGGAAAAATTAAGCCAGGGCAGCACGGACACATGAATTAAGTCGCAGCGCCCTTCACTCTCGGCAAAGCCCTCACTAAACAAGGGTTGCTGCAAGGCTTTGGTCCTGGCCTGGCGGTGCTGCTCGCAATACTCACTAAAACCTTGGGCCGAAGGCAAATAACTAAAACGGAAGGTGTCATCTTGTGCTAATTGCACCACGCTAATACTGGGGTCGGCACAATGCACCGGACGGCCATCGACAATCCGCAGGCCCATGGGCCAATACTCGGCGGCGCTAATATGCGCCAAATAAAGATAGGCCAAGAAAAACGACTTTTGCTGGGCACGACAATAATCATACAGGGGTTCGGCCCTGAGGCTGACGCACACATTAAAGTAAGGCTGTTGAAAATCTTTAAAAAAGGCGAAATGCTGCTGCCTTTCCCAGTTATCTAAATCGACGTTGGTGTAGGATGCGGACATAAGGTAATTACTTATAAAAAAGGCACGCTCTGGAGCATGCCTTATTCATCATTGCGACGCAATCAATTACGCGCAAGTAGGAAGAGATTAAAGCCCTTTGGCAATAATTTCTTCTGCCAGTTCGTCGGCAACTACGTGTGTAGATACCTGTTCAACATCCGAGCGCTGGAAGATTTCGATAAGCGTATCGTAAATGCCTTCCACGTGCTTGGTAGCCGCTTCGGCACTGTAACCTTCTGGCTTAGTCTCGTAGTATACGTTGATGATACCACCGGCGTTGATCACGTAATCTGGTGCGTAAAGTACGCCCTTCTCACGTAGAATTTCACCATGACGAGGTTCGGCTAGCTGGTTGTTAGCACAACCGGCAATGATGCTTGCCTTAAGACGAGGGATGGTGTTGTCGTTAACCGTTGCGCCTAGGGCACAAGGTGCGTATACGTCCACGTCCAGGTCGTAGATTTCATCGATGCCCACGGCAGTGGCATTGAAATCGTTAACCACACGGGTAACCGACTCTTCGTTGATATCTGTTACGAATAGCTCAGCACCGGCATTGTGTAGGTGTTTACACAGATCATAAGCAACCGCGCCTAGACCCTGAACCGCTACCTTAACGCCTTCAAGGTTTTGGTGACCATGCTTATGCTGGAACGCCGCTTTAATGCCCAGGAAAGTACCTAGTGCGGTAAATGGCGATGGGTTACCACTTTTGCCTTCAAGACCCATTACATAGTTGGTCTCTTTGTGCATCATCATCACGTCACCCGTGGTGATGTTTACGTCTTCGGCCGAGTAGTAGCTACCGCCTAAACGCTCTAGTTGTTTACCAAAAGCACGGAACAATGCTTCTGACTTAATCGTTTTCGCATCACCGATGATCACTGACTTACCACCGCCGAACGGTAAACGCGCTACCGCGTTTTTATAAGTCATGCCCTTAGATAGGCGCAGAACGTCGGTTATTGCGTCTTCGTCACTGGCGTAGTTCCAAAGGCGACAACCACCTACCGCTGGACCTAGCTTGGTGTTGTGAACGGCGATAATTGCCTTAAGGCCTGATTCTTTATCACTGCAAAATACCACTTGTTCGTGGTTATCGAAGTCAACTTGATTAAATACAGCCACTATTATTCTCCGAACTTTATACCCGAGATACGGGTGTGCTGAAATTGCCGCTGACTCTATCACTAAGTCGCGTCCCTTGCCACATAATGAGATGATAAAGTCGTAGCTGGTTAACAATGTGGATATTATATCCCCATGCAAACTTTATTTAGAAAAATATATTCATCAAAGTCTCTTGAAGCAGATTCTGGAACCACTTCATGCCTGCTAAATTATAACATCTAACCCTCACCTTGTGACGTTTACGTCAACGGCAACAATTATGTAAATATTTTAATACGCGTGGGGAAAATGTCGAATCCAGTGATGGTGGGAGCTGGCGCCGAAAAAGCGCCAGCCAAGGGTTACTGGTCAGAGCTGCCAGTGTATTTCGCCATCCAGGTAAATACTTGCTCATACCAGTGCTTCAAGTTGTCTGGATTGCGGATCCAATGGTTTTCATCCGGGTAAACCACCAGGCGCGAGTCGATGCCCTTGCGCTGCAAGGTAGTAAAGGCACCCAGGCTTTGCGCATAAGGGACGCGATAGTCCTTCAGACCCTGAGTTACTAACATGGGCGTTTGCCAGTTTTCAACGAAGTTCGCTGGGTTATAACGGCTATAATCCGCGTCTTTGGCCCAGAACGGCCCACCCATTTCATGCTCGGCGAACCACAGCTCTTCGGTGCTTTGATGGAAACTCGGCATATCGAACAAACCGGCGTGGTTTACCAGGCAGTTAAAGCCCGTTGGCCAGTTGCCGGCGATCCAGTTCATCATATAACCGCCGTACGAAGCACCCAGTGCACAACCGTTATCGGTATCAAGCCACTTGTAGCTGCTCTTCACATACGCCAGACCTTTTTGTAAGTCTTCCAGTGGTTTTCCGCCCCAATCCCGGGAGATAGAGTCGGTGAATTCCTGGCCATAGCCAACCGAGCCGTGGAAATCGATCATCACCACGCCATAACCTTGTGCCGCCCACAGCTGCGCATTCCAACGGCTATGGAACATATTACCGAATGAGCCCTGTGGGCCACCGTGCACTAAAAACGCCAGCGGATAACGCTGCTGGGGATCGAATAAGGCCGGTTTAACCAGATAACCATACACGGGATCATCATTGGCGCCGGTAAAGGTAAACTGCTCCACCTCACCCAGTTGCAGGGTATCAAGGCTAGACTTGTTCACCTCGGTAAGCTGGCTTAGGCCGGCGCCATCGCGGTTAATGCGATACAGCTCTTTGGGTGAATTAAGGGCGTGACGCGAGAAGATGATCTGCTGCCCCTGCACCAGCACATCGCCGACGTAACCGTCGGAGAACAGGCTGCGCACATCACCAAAGGCGGTGCTCACCTCAAATAAGCTGGTTTGCCCTAGATCTTTAGCGGTAGCATAGATGGCACGGCCATTGGCGCCAAAGCTAAAGCTGCCGACGCTTCTGTCCCACTGCGATGCCAAGGCCTGGCGCTCGCCGCTGCGCAGGTCAATCAATTGCAGAGTGAATTTATCCGACTCGAAGCCCGGCTTACTCATGGCCTTGTAGGCCAGATAACGACCATCGCTGGAAAATTGCGGGCTCGAGTCCCAGGCTTTATTATCCTCGGTAAGGTTACGAACCTCACCGCCGTCAATGGCTACTTCAAACAGGTCAAAGTTGGTGCTCCAGGCATTATCCTTGGCTTTCACCTTGGCGCTAAACACCACCTTTTGCCCGTCTGGGCTGATCGCCACCTCTTCCATCCCGGAAAAAGGCTTCGCCGGAACATCGGTTTGCCATTGTGGGGTCAGGTCCTTGGCATCTTTAATAAGATCCTTGCCCATGCCAGCAACAAACAAATGTCTGACCTTATCGTCATTCCAGTGATCCCAGTGACGCACCATCAGGCTATCGTAGACCTGGGCGTTATGGGCCACCTCTTGCTGCTGCTTGTCTTTTTCCACGGTGCAGGCGAGCGAGTCGCACTCGGGATAGACGTCAAACGTCACCACCAAAGAGCGGTTGTCCGGGCTTAGACGGTAGCCTTCAATATCCAGTGGAAATTGGCTGATGGGTTTGGCTTCACCGCCGGCTAATGGCAAATACCAAAGCTGCTGCGAACCCGAGCGCGGCGATAGAAAATAGATACCCTTGCCGTCGGCGCTAAAGCTTACATCCGACTCGGTACCGGCGCTGTAGGTTAATTGTGTGATTGGCTGCGCCTGCCCTGCTGCGCCAGCGGCATTTAACGCCTGCGCATAAAGCTCGCTGCCCTTTGGCGTTTTAATGGCGTAGACCAGGGTGTTGCCATCCGGTGACAGCGCCACGCTGTGAATTTTGTTTAGGCTGTTAAGCTTATCTACTGTCAATACATCGGCTTGAGCGCTTAGACTGAGACCACTTAGCGCCAATGCGGCGGCGATACGAGTTGTTGTTATCATTTTTTACTCCATAAAAAAGAGCGCCAAAGCGCTCTTTTTCTAAGGTTTAGACATTACTTTAAAGCGCCGTCTAATTCTTCGATTTTTGCTTTCCAAATAGCCGGACCCTGGGTGTGCGCATTGGCACCTTCGCTGTCCACCGCTACGGTTACCGGCATGTCTTCTACTTCAAATTCGTAGATAGCTTCCATACCTAGGTCTTCAAACGCCACGACACGGGCTTTCTTGATTGCTTTAGCAACCAGGTAAGCGGCGCCGCCGACGGCCATCAGGTAAACCGCTTTATTTTCTTTGATTGACTCAACGGTTGCCGGGCCACGCTCTGCTTTACCTATCATGCCGATAAGGCCTGTTTTTTCCAGCATCAGGTCGGTGAACTTATCCATACGGGTAGAAGTTGTTGGGCCTGCAGGGCCTACCACTTCATCGCCAACCGCATCAACCGGGCCCACGTAGTAGATAAATTTGTTAGTGAAGTCCACGCCCTCTGGCATGCCTTCGCCGCTTTCGATCATACCTTGCAGACGTTTGTGGGCGGCATCACGGCCAGTGAGGATTTTACCGCTTAGCAGCACGGTCTCACCCATCTTCCACTCTTTGATATCTTCTTTGGTCAAGGTATCAAGGTTTACGCGACGGGTGTCGGCACCCACTTCCCAGGTCACTTCTGGCCAGTCTTCAAGCTTTGGCGCTTTAAGGTCGGCCGGACCGCTGCCATCTAGCGTGAAGTGTACGTGACGGGTCGCCGCACAGTTAGGGATCATCACCACCGGCTTAGAGGCCGCGTGCGTTGGCGCAGTTTTAACCTTGATATCAACAACCGTGGTTAAACCGCCCAGACCTTGTGCGCCAATACCTGTTTTATTAGCGCGCTCGAAGATTTCCAGACGCAGTTTTTCTTCTGTAGTCTCGGCGCCACGCTCCATTAGCTCGTGAATATCAACCGGGTCCATCAGGGATTCTTTTGCCAGTACCGCGGCTTTTTCAGCGGTACCGCCGATACCTATACCCAGCATGCCCGGCGGACACCAGCCAGCGCCCATGGTTGGCAAGGTTTTTTCAACCCACTCGGCGACATCATCCGACGGGTTCAACATCACCATCTTGGTTTTGTTTTCAGAGCCGCCGCCCTTGGCCGCGATCATCACTTCCACTTCCGCGCCTGGTACCAAGTCGATGTGCACAACAGATGGCGTATTGTCCTTGGTGTTCTTACGTGAACCGGCCGGATCGGCAACGATAGAGGCACGCAGTGGATTATCCGGATTTAGGTAGGCGCGACGGGTACCTTCATCAACCATTTGCTGCACCGTCATGTCCGTTTTGTCCCACTTCACGTCCATACCGACTTTAACGAAACAGGTTACGATACCCGTGTCCTGACACAGTGGACGTTTACCTTCAGCAGACATGCGTGAGTTAATTAGGATTTGTGCAATGGCATCTTTTGCCGCTTTGTTTTGCTCTTTGTTATATGCCTTTTCAAGCGCCTGAACAAAATCCAATGGGTGATAAAACGAAATGTACTGCAACGCATCGGCAATGCTGTCGATGAAGTCTTGCTGACGAATAGTGCTCATAATTCTTCCTTCATACTGGGTCGTGGTGCCAAAATAAAGTGATGGCAAGCACGACAACTCGGTGACGTGCGCACGGTGAGAGACCGCGACTTCTGAAAAAGTGTAACTTATGATACCCTCCCAGCCCGTTTCGGGCTAGTTCTTCGAGTTGAAGATAATGACAAAATCGCAATTGCACTGCATCAAGGCGCCAATACAGGCACAACCCTGTGATGTTTTTACCCATTTTCACCATTTGCCGGGCGCCATTTTCCTCGACTCGGCAAGCGATAACCATGTCAATAGTCGCTATGACATCATCGCCTTTGCCCCTAGCAAATGGCTCAGTGTCGAAGATGGCAAAGCCATGTTGGACGACCAGCCCCTAGAGCAAGACGTCTTTGTGCAGATGCAGGCCGAGCTCAACGAACTTTGTCAGGACAAAGCCCCTTATGGCCTGCCCTTTAACGGCGGTTGGCTTGGCTATTTTGGCTACGACCTGGGTCGCTTATTGGAGCGCCTGCCCGAAACCGCCGAAAAAGATATTAACCTGCCCGAGATGCAAATCGGTTTGTATCTCGATGCGCTGATCTTCGATAAGGCTGCCAACCAATGGTATTACCTGGCGCAGCCTAGTATCGACGCCGAAGCCGGATTACAAAAATACCTCGATCGGCTTAATACTCCCGCTAAGAGCGAAGAATTTGCCCTGAGCTCAACATGGCAATCGAATATGAGCTATGCC
This sequence comes from Pseudoalteromonas sp. BDTF-M6, assembly GCF_018334135.1. NCBI lineage: Bacteria > Pseudomonadati > Pseudomonadota > Gammaproteobacteria > Alteromonadales > Pseudoalteromonadaceae > Pseudoalteromonas > Pseudoalteromonas sp. BDTF-M6. Next base: position 363,515 of record NZ_JAGXTQ010000001.1, on the reverse strand, counting down.
TTTTATGCGCAGCAATTTGCTAAGATCCAGGACTATTTGCGCAGCGGCGATTGTTACCAAATCAATCTGGCGCAACGCTTCTGCGCCCGATATCAAGGCTGCGAATGGCAAGCGTATCAGCGTCTGCGCGAGCATAACCGAGCACCTTTCTCCGCCTTTATTCGTCTAACCCAAGGCGCCATCCTGTCCATCTCGCCGGAGCGTTTTATCGAGGTAAAAGACAAGCAAGTGGAAACCAAGCCCATTAAGGGCACACTGCCACGCAGTAAAGACGCGCAAGAAGACAAGGCCCTGGCCGAGCAACTTGCGAGCTCGCCAAAGGATCGCGCCGAGAACGTCATGATAGTGGATTTGCTGCGCAACGATTTAGGTAAAGTAGCCAAGCCCGGCAGCGTCACCGTACCCTCGCTGTTTGCTATCGAGAGCTTCCCGGCGGTGCATCATTTGGTTAGCACGGTGCAATCCCAACTGGCGGAAGGTAAAACCGCCATTGATCAATTGCGCGCCGCCTTCCCCGGTGGCTCTATCACCGGCGCGCCGAAAATCCGCGCCATGGAGATCATCGAAGAGCTGGAGCCACACAGACGCAGCGCCTATTGCGGCTCCATCGGTTACTTGAGCGCCTGCGGCGATATGGATACCAGCATCACCATTCGCACCTTGGTGGCCCACAACCAGCAACTCTATTGTTGGGCCGGCGGCGGCATAGTGGCCGACTCAAACGTTGATTTGGAATACCAGGAAACCTACCATAAGGTAAATAAAATCTTACCCGTATTAGAGTGAGTATCGCCTTTTGCCAGCCAGTACCTGTGCCCAGTTGATCAGCCGCTTTAACCTCTCTGTGGTTAAAGACCCGCAGCCCAAGCGCCACCCAAAACGGCGCAGCGCCGTGGTTATGCTGCTTAGCGACTCGCCCCAGGGCGCCCAAGTACTGCTGTGTAAACGCCCGCGCCATTTACGCAGCCACCCCAGTCAGTTGTGTTTCCCTGGTGGCAAACAAGAGCGCCAGGACGCCAGCTTAAAACACACCGCACTGCGCGAGTTGCACGAAGAGCTCAATATTGCCGCCCGCGAGGTGGATATTGTCGGCCACCTCGGGGAGATCGAAACCCTGGGTGGCATGGTCATTACCCCCTATCTGGCCTATTTGCACCCCGGTGCCCATTGGCAGCTGGACCGCAATGAAGTGGATGCCGCCTTTTTTATTCCATTTGCCACCTTGGCGGTACAGGAAAACTGGTACCCGCTGGTCGTCGAGCGCCATGGCCAACCCTTGGAATTTCCGCTGCTCAACACGCCCTATGGGGTGTTGTGGGGCGCCACCGAGCGCATCATCAACCAATTCGTAAAACAACTTGGTCTGATCAGCTAAAAAACCGATCCCTGGGATTACATCTATAATTATTTAACGTTATCATGGCCGACCGTTCAAAGGTTATGTGAGTAATAGGTTATATGATCAGTGCATTCGATATGTTCAGCATTGGTATTGGACCCTCATCGTCGCACACAGTAGGCCCAATGCGCGCCTCGCGACTGTTTGTCCAATCTCTTGAGCAGCAAGGTAAGCTTAAGGACGTTACCGAAGTCAAAGCCGAGCTGTTTGGTTCGTTAGGCCAAACGGGCGTCGGTCACGGCTCGGGTAAGGCGGTGATCTTAGGCCTGGCCGGCTATGATCCAGAAACCGTTGATGCCGACGCGGTACCGGATATCTTAGACAAGATTGAGCAAGAGCAAATCATTCACCTCGATAAAAAGCATCAGGTCAAATTTCCCAAACAAGGGGCGATTGTTTTCCACCGCCGTAAAACCTTGCCTAAGCATTCTAATGCCATGGAGCTGATCGCCTTTAAAGACAAAGAAATTATCGCCTCTCAGGTGTACTACTCCATCGGCGGCGGCTTTATCGTCAGCGATGAAGACTTCGACAAAGAAAAGCAGGCGGCACTGGATATTCGCGAGCAAAACCCGGCCCCTTATCCCTTTGATAGCGCACAAGAGCTGCTTGAGCTGTGTAAGGAATCGGGGCTCAGCGTCTCCAGCCTGATGATGGCCAATGAAAAAACGCTGCGCAATGAAAGCGAGATTCGCGATGAGCTTTTCCATATCTGGGAAGTCATGAAGGCCTGCACCGAGCGCGGCATGCGCACGGAAGGCATTTTGCCTGGTGGCCTTAAGGTACGCCGTCGCGCCCCTAGCCTGTACTTAAAGCTCAATGTTGAGAGCAATAACGACCCGCTGCGCGCCATGGACTGGGTTGATTTATTCGCTCTGGCCGTAAATGAAGAAAACGCCGCCGGCGGCCGCGTGGTGACGGCGCCGACCAATGGTGCGGCCGGTATTTTGCCTGCGGTACTGATGTACTACCACACCTTTATCAAGGAAGTGGATAAGGAAATTGCCACCCGTTACCTGCTAACCGCGGCGGCTATCGGCATCTTGTACAAGAAGAACGCTTCTATCTCTGGCGCCGAAGTTGGCTGTCAGGGTGAAGTGGGCGTGGCCTGCTCCATGGCCGCCGGTGCACTCACCGAAATCATGGGCGGCAACGCAACTCAGGTTGAGAATGCCGCGGAAATCGGTATGGAACACAACCTGGGCCTAACCTGCGATCCGGTTGGTGGTCTGGTGCAAGTACCCTGCATCGAGCGTAACGCCATGGGCGCGGTAAAAGCCATTAATGCCTCTCGCCTGGCCATGCGTGGCAGCGGCGAACAAAAGGTCTCACTGGATAAGGTGATTAAAACCATGTGGGATACGGGCAACGATATGAAAACCAAATACAAGGAAACCGCCCGCGGCGGCCTAGCGGTTAATATTATCGAGTGTTAATTCGGCTTCGAGTTACAAATAAAAAAGGCGACCCAGGTCGCCTTTTTTATTGCGTCATTAAAGCGCCAAAGATAGCGCGAGCGCTTAGCGTATGGGCAGTTCAATATTGGCAAACATGGCATCCACATCATCCTGGTTGCGCAATAAGCAGGCCTTTTCAACCCTGTCCTTAGTCAGGTGCGGAGCAAAACGCTCTATAAAGTCGTACATATAACCGCGCAAGAAGGTGCCCTTTCTAAAGCCAATCTTAGTGGTGCTGGCTTCAAATAGGTGACTGGCGTCGATACAGACCAGATCTGTGTCGCTCACCTGATCTATGGCCATAGAAGCCACCACACCGACTCCTAATCCTAAACGCACATAGGTCTTAATCACATCTGCATCGGTAGCGGTAAAGACTATATGAGGTTCGTGACCCTGGGCGTTAAAGGCCTTATCCAACTCGGAGCGACCGGTAAAACCAAATACATAGGTGATCAGAGGATACTGAGCCACATCGGCGATGGTAAGGTTATGGGCCTTTTTTGCCAAGGGGTGATCTTTGGCTACCACAATACTGCGATTCCAGTGATAGCAAGGCAACATCACCAAATCCGAATACAGGTGCAGCGCCTCGGTAGCAATGGCGAAGTCGGCATCACCGCGAGCGGCGGCATCGGAGATTTGCTGTGGTGTGCCTTGATGCATATGCAGGGACACCGCCGGATACTTGTTCATAAAGCCTTGGATCACACCGGGTAAGGCGTAACGGGCTTGAGTATGGGTAGTAGCAATGTTGAGCTTGCCCTGATCCGGCAAGGTATGCTCGTTGGCCACGGCTTTAATGCCCTCGACCTTGGAAAGAATTTCTCGAGCAATGTTGATGATGTCGTTACCGGCGCTGGTAACATGAGTCAAATGCTTACCACTGCGGCCAAATATCTGCACACCGAGCTCGTCTTCAAGCATGCGTACTTGCTTAGAAATCCCCGGCTGAGAGGTATAGAGGCTCTCTGCGGTGGCGGACACATTGAGGTTGTGATTAAGCACCTCAACTATGTACTTTAGCTGCTGTAATTTCATGATATTTACTTTCTTTTATTATTTTACTTAAAAAACAAACACAAGCAGCGGCCACTAGGGACAGCGCTCAAAGCGCCGCTAGGCGTATGCACAAAACCAGGTCGCCAAAACGACAAGTCGATAAACGCCAAAAATGAGCCAACTATTGCGGAGGGTTAGGCTAGCATATTTAATTGGTGCTCGGTACTGTTGATTTAGCTCCACCCCCTAGAGGTCTTACCATTGCGCTCAATTAGGGTGTTAAACGGGGCAAGGTTATTTATTGAATTTAACCTGAATTACTACCGCGTCCCCGGTTCTTTAGGTAACATGGGTCCACAACAAAGAATAATAACCACTAAGAGAGCCTGTGCATGATTGCCTCTATCATAATCATGTTGATTGTTGCGCTAATCGTTATTGCGGTGTGGGTCAGCGCCGTACAGCAACATAGAGAAAAACAAGAAGCCTTGCGACGCCAGGAGTTGAGCAAGCAAAAGAAAATCATCGAAGACACCGAAGAGGCTTTGGTTAACAGTGTAAATATTCCCCTCTCCAACAGTTTGCTGACCATTTTGTATCGCCGTATCTACAATGCCCTGGCGGTCATGGTGGAAATGTCGCCCCAGTCAAAAGAATTAAAAACCCGCCTTCATGATGCCAAACAGCGCCTTATCAATGGCAGCGACGATAAGGTTAATAATGGCGACACCTTTGTCTTACCCGAGCATGATAAACAACTGATCAGCCTTATTCAGGGGATTAAAAAGTTGCGCAGTATTCTGCGCTCGGAGCACAGTAAGGGTAAAATAGACACGCCCACCTTCACCAAAGAAGACAAGCTGTTTGAGCACCTGCAACTGAAGATTAATATTGAAAGCCTGATCAAACGCGGTAACGCCGCTCGTCATGCCAATATGGTGGGCTCGGCGCGTCAGTATTTCGAAAAGGCTTACGCCACCATTTGCGCCCTGAGCTACAAGGATGACTATGTCAACGCCAAGAAACAACAGCTGGAGCAACTGCTCAATGAGATCAGTACACATCTAAAGGCATCCAATGCCTCGGCACGGAAAAAGCGCGAAGAGCAGGAAAAAGACGACTTAGACGTGTTATTTGCACCTAAGAAAAAGTGGTGATGGCATTAGCCAAGACGAGCTAGTCTAAATAAATGGCACTTTTTCTATAGCAAAATCACCCTTATTGTTGCTGCGAAGTGATAACGGGTGGGGAAAATTGCACGCGCTCAAAATAAAGTTCACCATCAAAGTCTGAGCTCGCTTTAGGAAATAAATACACCCCCTCCCCCTGGAGGTATTGCGCCGCTAATTCGCTTTTAGTTTGAATTTCCTTAACGCCGCAATCAAAGGTTTTTACCGGGTGGGCAAAACAGGCCCAATAGCTTCCTTTGTTGGCCACCATGTTTACGCTGGTCACCCGATGTACATCACTTAGCTGGTTCGCCAGGCTTGGGATATCGCCAACATACACAAAGTTTTTTTTGGCATGCACTCTGCCGGTCACAATAAAGGTGGTGTCCGCTTTATTTGCTTTAAGATAAGCACTGACGTTATTGACCATGATGTTTTCACGCTCTAAGCCCTGTTGCGAGGGCCGCTGTGAACCATCCCGTTTTCTATCGTAGCCGTAAACCTCTACAACGGCGCCGTTATCACGGGCCACTTTGACACTTTCCAGAAAGTCCACAATGGCCTGACTACTTCGCCCATCCTGCACTTTTCGATGCCAAAATGGATGCCGCACAAGCGCATCTTGCGCTGACTCTCCTTTGAGATACAGCTCAATGAGTGGATTTAAGTCCGCCGGTAGCTCTAATAATACGGCCGTGGATTCGGCGGGTCTTTGTTCACTCTTGATGAGCTTGGTTAGAAAGAGAAGCACTTCCTGGGTGCCATGTGTCTCGCCAATGATCAGGGGCGAATGGTCTTTTATCTTATTCAGAGGCACATAGATTAATTGCGAAGAAGAAGCCGGAGGCAAGGCCGCATCAGCGGTAGGCCCCTCTTTGGCGTGAATGCTGCTAGTAACAAACGCACACAAGAATACTATCAAATAATTCATAACTAACTTGGCTAATCCCTTAGGCTATTGAGAATATGCAAGGTACAACCAATGGGTTATTCGACGCAAGCAGCTGATATACAAACAAAGCTGCTTCAACGCGATTTGCCGCAGGTCCACCGGAACGACTAATCGCATCTCCTGCTCACATCCAAATAATATCCATTTCGTTCAACGATTTTTGATACCATGATTAAGATAATGGTGAGTAGCAACATAATGTAGGAAGTCGATTGAACATCAATCAGGGGTTTGTTTTAACCCGACAAGCAAGAGACAGAGGTAACAAAACCATTATCGAACTCTGGGTATCAACCCCTCAAGGGCCGGTGCAGCTGGATATTGAGGGTGAGCGTCCAACGTTTTTCATCGAAGTCAGCAGTGCCGAGAAAGCCAGGGCCTTGTTCATTAGCCAAGGGCTTAAATTTGAACTCAAGCCTCTGCCACTCAAGACTTTCCAAGATTACAAGATAGCAGCCTGTTACTTCGCTACGCTTGCAGATGCCAATACGGCAATCAAGCTACTAGAACAAAATGACGTTGTCGCTTACGAAAGTGATATTCGCCTCGCTGACCGCTATTTGATGGAGCGTTTCATTAAAGGCAGTATCGAGTTTACCGGGCATCAAGTCGCACGTCGTAATCACTACTATATGTCTGCGGCTAAATGTCGCCCTGGGCAATTCAAGCCAAGTTTGTGTGTAGTCTCACTCGATATTGAATGCTCGGAAAAAGGCGTGCTGTATTCTATCAGCCTTGATTGCGAGCGAGATAGCCGTGTGATTATGATTGGCCAACCAACCCCCGCGGAAACACCAATTCAATGGGTTGCCGATGAAAAAGCCCTCCTGCTTGCGCTCAATCAGTGGTTTCAACAATTCGATCCTGATGTCATCATAGGCTGGAATATTATCGATTTCGATTTCCGCTTATTGGATACGCGCGCTCAGTGGAATAACATTTCCCTCGCTATTGGTCGTAATAAGCGCAGTGCATTCTTTCGCTCGAACAACAACCAACAAGGCTTTATTTCCATTCCAGGGCGAGTCGTGATTGATGGCATTGATATGCTCAAAACAGCGACCTACCAATTCCGCTCTTGGTCGCTTGAGTCTGTCTCACAAGAGCTGTTAGGTGAAGGTAAGATCATTCACAACGTTCACGACCGAATGGAAGAAATCAATCACATGTTCCGCTCGGATAAGCCCTCTTTGGCTAAGTACAACTTGCAAGACTGCGTTTTGGTTAATCGAATCTTCGCTAAAACCCATCTACTCGATTTTGCCATTGAACGCTCATGCCTAACCGGGCTTGAGCTAGACCGCGTCGGTGGTTCTGTTGCGGCTTTCACTAACCTTTACCTGCCCCAGTTACACCGTGCAGGTTATGTGGCACCCAACCTGCACTCTGAAAACTGGATAGCCTCCCCTGGTGGCTATGTAATGGACTCCCTCCCTGGCCTCTATGATTCGGTCCTTGTCCTTGACTACAAGAGCCTTTATCCGGCGATCATTCGCTCATTTCTGATAGACCCGCTTGGGCTTATAGAAGGACTGCGCTTGCCAACGGGTAATACACCGGGTAGTGCTATCGAAGGGTTCCGAGGTGGACAATTCCATCGAGAAAAACACTTCTTACCGAAAATGGTTGAGGATATTTGGCAAGCACGCGATCTAGCTAAGAAAAACAATGAGCCCGCCTTTTCTCAAGCCCTAAAAATCATTATGAACTCCTTCTATGGGGTACTGGGGTCTTCTGGCTGTCGTTTCTTCGACACCCGTTTGGCTTCGAGTATCACGATGCGTGGACATGAAATCATGAAAACCACTAAACAACTGATAGAGGAACAAGGTTTTCAAGTCATCTATGGTGATACCGATTCTACTTTTGTGTCACTTAATAGTACTTATTCAGAGCAACAAGCCGATGAAATTGGCAAGAAGCTCGTTAAGGAAATAAATGCGTGGTGGAAGCATGAACTAAAACAAGGTTTCGGGATCGACTCTTTCTTGGAGCTGGAATACGAAACCCACTACCGCAAATTTTTGATGCCGACCATTCGTGGTTCAGAGACAGGGTCAAAGAAACGCTATGCAGGACTGGTGGTCAAAGACAGCGAGGAGAAAATCGTATTTAAAGGTCTTGAAAGTGCGCGGTCCGACTGGACCCCACTCGCTCAAGAATTTCAGCAAAAACTTTATATGATGGTATTTCGCGGCCAGGACCCATCTGGGTATGTGAGAAACATGGTTGAACGCACTCAAGCGGGTGAGTTTGATGACATGCTGACCTATCAAAAGCGATTGCGTCGACGACTCCACGAATACGAAAAAAATATTCCCCCTCAAGTTCGAGCTGCGCGTATAGCCGATGAGAAAAACGCCAGTCTGGGACGACCGCAGCAGTACCAAAACCGTGGCCGCATAGAGTATTTAATTACGGTCAAAGGCCCAGAGCCTAAAGAGTACTTGGAAAGTGCGATTGACTACCAGCATTACATTGAAAAGCAACTAAAGCCGGTTGCTGACGCCATCTTACCTTTTGTGGGATACGACTTTAAGCAACTCAGCGAGCCTCAGTTAGGACTGTTTTAAGAGAACCGCTTTGTAGCTCTGTCTTCCTATATTATTTGGCTAATACAATGATATGCCGTGTTTCTTAGTTGAGAGGTTGATTGACTTTATTAACTGCCTGTTTGTTTCGCGCAGCTCAGTCACTTGGTGGTATAAAGCCAGGTTTTGTGACTTCATGCCGCCAGTTAAGCACCTATCTTTCTGTGAGTTCTATTAAACTAGCACAGCGAGCGCAACATCAATAAGCAAGGGACAGCACCGGAGATACAAAAAAGCCGCTTAACAGCGGCTTTCTGAATTAGGATAAGAAGATAAACTTCAGCACAAACAGGCTACTGAGTATCCACACACTGATACTTACCTCGTTGGCCTTATGGCAGACCACCTTGACCGCAGTGTAGGCGATAAAGCCAAGGGCAATACCGTGAGCAATCGAGAAGGTCAGCGGCGTCATCAGTAACACCACGGCGACCGGAATGGCGTCTGTCATATCGTCCCAGTCAACCAGCTTCAGGTTTTGCAGCATCAAAATGGAAACATACAAAATTGCTCCAGCGGTGGCATAGGCAGGCACCATGGCTGCCAAGGGCGCGAAGAACATCATCAATAAGAAACACACACCGACCACAACGGCGGTTAAACCCGTGCGTCCGCCGACGGAAACACCGGCCACCGACTCAATATAAGATGTGGTGGTTGATGTACCCAGCATGGATCCTGCAATAGTAGCACTACTGTCGGCGCTCAGCGCTCGACCCAGGCGTGGCATGCGACCTTCATCATCGGCTAAACCCGCTTTTTGCGTTACCGCAACTAAAGTGCCTGAGGTATCAAATAAATCAACGAACAAAAATGCAAAGACCACGCTGAGCATTGACAGCTCCAAGGCGCCGGCAAAATCCAGTTGCATAAAGGTCGGCATAATTGACGGTGGTGCGGAAACAATGCCCTGATATTCGACCAATTCAAGGCCTAGGGCTACAAGGGTAACCAACATAATGCTGATCAAGACACCACTTTTGATATCGCGATACAGCAGCGCGGCAATGATAAAAAAGCTCAAAATAGCCAACAGCGGACCGCTGCTGGTGATATCGCCCATCTGCACCAAGGTCGCCGGGCTGGCAACGACAATGCCGGCATTTTTTAAGGCGATCAAGGCTAAAAATGCACCGATACCCGTGGCGATGGCTCTTTTAAGCACCAGGGGAATGGCGTTAATAATCCATTCCCGCACCTTAAACAGGCTCAGCAGTAAAAAGATGCTGCCTGACATAAAGACCGCACCCAGAGCCGCTTGCCAGGTATAGCCCATGCCTAATACCACACCATAAGTGAAAAAGGCGTTCAACCCCATTCCCGGTGCCAAGGCCAGCGGATAATTGGCCCAAAAACCCATAATAAAACAGCCGATGGCCGCAGCAATACAGGTAGCAACAAAGGCTGCGCCTTGATCCATACCCGCTTCCGCCAGCATCGCTGGGTTAACAAAAACAATGTACACCATGGTGATAAAGGTAGTGATACCGGCAATCACCTCACGTTTCACAGAGCTTCCATGCGCTTTGATCTTAAAAACACTCTCTAGCATTGGTCTTTTTCGAGCTAACAAACAAGCCGGCAATGCTAGCACAAATACGGACAAATGACCGCATAAATAGCGGCTTTCACTCATATTTCCATGCAAAATTTTAATGCCAACAAAAAGGCGCAGTTTAAAAAAGAGGCAAAAAAAGCTTGCACCCAACAACTGTATAAACTACTGTATATTAACACTGTATAAAACACTGTATATCGTTCACTTTACCCCCAGCGAGGCAATTATGTTACATACAGCAACGGTTCGACGCGTAAAAAGCTATCAGCAAGACAACCCCACGGCCATCAACCTGGTGCACACAGACGATGAGATCTCGGCATCGTTTGAGTTGCTAAAAATCATTCACCGCTACAACAGCAGTAATGGTTGGACCCTGCTGGTTGCACCGGATCATATCCCCAGCCGCGACTTGCTAGATTCTTGCTCTATCGACACCAGCAAGCTGTTAGTGATCCGCCGTAAACACATTGTTGATTGCGAATATATGCTCAATTGCGCACTGCAAAATGGCCGTTTTGCCGCCATTGTTACCTGGACGGATATTGTTACCTTGGCACAACTCGACACCATGCAACTCAATACCCATCAGGCCAAGGCACAATTATATTGTTTTGCCTCCGACACCTATGATGAGCAGGCGACGCTGCCCCAAGCCATGCAAATTTGCTAATACTAATTCTGTTAACTATGTGCTCCGGTAGAGCGCCGTAAGCATGATATTTAGCCCGCTAGAACGATTAGCTATTTAAGTGAATTGGTATAAAATGCTGCTTTTGCCTTTGTGAGTGCATGTATGTGTTATTGTGGGTCTGAAAAGCAGTATGCCGATTGTTGTGGTCGGTATATCGATGGGGGGTTACACGCTGGCGATCCCCTCACCCTGATGAAATCGCGCTACAGCGCTTTTTGTACCCAAGCCACAGAGTATCTGGTCGCCACTTGCTCGGCATCTGCACTGCAGAACAATCAGGCCGACGAGGTAGCCGAATTTGCCAAAGCAGCTAAATTTATTAAGCTTGAGATAGTCGACACCAATCTCAACACTTACCCCGGCGAAGTGGAATTTAAAGCCTTCTATCTATTTGCCAATACCCTGTGCTGTATTCATGAGCGCTCAACCTTTATTGAGCAAAACGGTCAGTGGCTTTATGACTCGGGCACCCTGATGCCGACGCCGGAGCACAAACTCAGCCGCAACGACGCTTGCCCCTGTGACAGTGGTAAAAAATATAAAAAGTGCTGTGGAAGCTAGAATAAAAAACGCCCGTGCAAGTATTGCCTGGGCGTTGATAAGAGCACTTATTCTCTCGGGCCGACCGGCACCATGATATGCGCATAGGGGGTTCCTTTCCACATAACATAGGGGCCACCTGCATAAGGGTCTGTGGGCAAACTATCCAGTAAGGCATTGTCCGGCATAATAATCATTAAATGCGGACCTTCAACAATCCATTGATTATCTTCCGTCTCCCCTTCGGCGTACGGGTCGGTATTACTGGCGCCACCGTCACCGGCCAACATATAGGAAATCCCTACCGCCTTGGCTTGAAATGGTTTTTTATTGGTCCAGGCATCGGCCCACTCCATCCAAGGCCCGTCCATACACATGGGGGCGGTACCGCTTAGGCTCGGCGGTGTGGGGAAACAGGTGTAATTACTGGTGCCTTCTTGCAACACATTTTGTTGCCAGTCCATCACCGTGACCTTATCTCTTAACGTCGGCGGCGCGGCGCTCAGGGCATCCTCTAGTAGGGCCTGTGTATCTTCATTAGCAGTGGCTGAGCCGGCCACTGCGGCCAGTGAAGCACTCAGCACTAGAGCGGTTGTTTTGTTCATAACACTATCCTCAGGTGAGTTTTACTACCTTAAATACTGCCTTAAAGAGTATAGACGCCCTGGGCCCTGTGCCCAGTATTTATGGCCTATGCCGTGGTGTTATGCGCTGGCAAACAGCTTTTGTGCTTTTATCTCGCTAAGTTGGTCGTAGAATGCGGCGGCATCCATTTGTGCTTCACTAAGCGACATGCTCTGCTGACCGTGCTTTGCTTGCACGTTGGGCGCACAATTGGTGATAACGGGCAAGGGTATATGGGTGGCATCATCACGTATGGCAAGGGGGGTGGGCGCCAAGCAGTCCTGTAGACGCAGGCTGGTTAAGGAACTCAACGCCAGGGTTTGGCGCTGCCCCTGAGTTAAAACAACATCATAATGAGGGGGCGCGCAGGGCCTGTGCTTTGCTGCCCCAAGCTCACGACGCAACTGCTGCTCGCCAACAACGGGAGATTGATTGCGAGTCTTAGGCAGTTGAAACTGAGCAAAATCCAGGGCGTCATAAGAGAGCGAAGCCAACAGCAAGGCAAAGTCATTACGACGTCTTTGCGTAAGACTGCTATTAAGTGCTGTTCCTAATTGTGCCTCATTGATGAGCACCGACTCGATTTGCATAAACTTTCGACAAGCTGATTTATATCTATGCTGTTATCGGCAAAATTTAGTATTTCTTTAGTTTTTTTCTTTACTTGAATGCTCAGTTTGCTATTATCGCCGCCGTTGCTTAGGAGGGGTTCCCGAGCGGCCAAAGGGATCAGACTGTAAATCTGACGGCATTGCCTTCGCTGGTTCGAATCCAGCCCCCTCCACCACTTTTATAAAGTTTCATAAGCACGCATCCATTTTTAGTGGAGGGGTTCCCGAGCGGCCAAAGGGATCAGACTGTAAATCTGACGGCACTGCCTTCGCTGGTTCGAATCCAGCTCCCTCCACCACTTCTTTCTTACTTGTTTCCAGTAAATAAAACCCAGCTCATCGGTAACCTGCTATAACGCATCGAACCATGGCATGGCTTGGTATTAAAATTCCAATTCTAAACTCGCTCCTTGCTCTCGCAGCCACGCCTTAGCTTTGTGTGTATGCTCGTAATGCTGATTAACCAGGTGCCAAAACATTGGACCATGATCCATATGACAAATGTGCGCCAGTTCATGTACCACAACATAATCAATCACCCAGTGTGGCGCTCCCGCCAGCAGTGTATTAAAGGTCAATCTTTGCCGACGATCACAGCTGCCCCAACGGCGTTTATAGACACGTACCTTTACACCCTGTGCCTGTACGCCCAAACGCGGCTGCCAATAGTCCAAGCGAGACTCAATAAAGCGCCCTAGCTTATCGGCCATAAAAGCCAATAACAGCTCCTTGGCTTTTTCCTGTTGGTGTTGAACCCGAGTGCCCAGGCTCACCTCAATGCGGTTATCGAACTGTCTAACCGAGCTGTTCCTGGCGCTTTTAAGCGCCAGGGGCACAGGCTGACCGAATAAGCTTAGGGCGCCATCCACAAGGGGGCGACTTTTAAAGCTTCGCAGCGCTCCCTGGCGCACTAGCTGTTTGGCAATCCAATCCCGTTTACTGGCGACAAACTCGGCAATAAAACGCTCACAGGTGCCCGTTGGCGCCTTGACCTGCAGTTGCTGCGCTTTGATGATAATGGCCACAGTGGAGCGCTTCGCACTGTAAGTAATTTGATAGTCCATCGGCACATCGGCTGCCACTTGTTGATGCACAATAACGCCTTATTTCGTTGCTTGGGTAGTTCGATTAGGTGAATGGGCTAAGCCTGAGTCGCCTTAGGCTTTGCCTTAGGTTAAAGCAGTTTCTGCACGGCCTCGTATTCAAAGCAGGTGATCTCGTGCATATTGGCACTGGGATCGCGAAAATAAAGGGAGTGAGAAACCTGATGATCCGCCAAGGTAGTCTTAACGCCCTGCTCTTCAAGATGACGAACCCAGTGAACAAAGGCCAGAGCATCGGCGGCAAAGGCAATGCCATTGCTGCTGCGGTTGCCCATAAACAATGCCAGGCAAATCGTTTTAGCCTGATCTTGCAACATCAATGGACCATCGTCCTGATGGTGATACCAAAACTCCAGCTCGGGCACAATTTCAAAGCCCATCACAGTGCGATAGAAGGCTAACGCCTGCTCCATGTCTTTTACCTGTAGGTGACAATGGTGCACTCCTCGCAACAGCGGCGCCTTAGTCATAGCTCATTCCTATCTCTTTCCCCAGCTGACGTAGAAAGTCCTGCATATACGCGGTACGCTGCTGCGCTTCAACGCGCGCGCTGTGGGTATTCATAGTCTTGGCCAAGCCAAGTAACTTTACGAAAAAATGATCTAAGGTGTACTTGCCGTCATCGGCCTCACGCGCTTGGCAAAACGGGTCGCTCGGATGATACAGGCCACGACAAATAGCGCCGCCCACCTTCATGCAACGGCTTATACCTACCGCGCCTAGGGCATCCATGCGATCGGCATCTTGAACGATTTGTGCTTCCAAGGTCACCGGGGTGATATTGGCACTAAAACTGTGAGCCACAATGGCATGATGAATGCCTTCTAAATATTGTTGTTCATAGCCGATGCTGTGCAAAAACGTGAGCGCCTTATCGGCGGCAAGCAAAGACGCCTTGGCACGATCCGGATGGTTTTTTGCCACCGCCACACAGTCATGCAGCCAGGCCGCCGGCAACACCACTGCCATGTCTGCCTGCTCTTGCACACACAGGTGTTTGGCCACCTGCACCACGCGCTCAATATGGGTAATATCATGGGCCGAATCGGCACTGCCGCATTCAAGGATAAAGTCTCGGCATTGTAGTTCTAATTGCTGCATCGCTTCGCTCAGCAGTGGGGCCTGATAATTCACAGTTTCTCGCTCTATGCTTGGCTGGGTTTACGCTTAACTATACGCTTACTAGGCACCTAATAAAATCAGCGCCAGGGTCATTGTAACCGACAATAAAGGACTGATACCAATTCTGTTAAGTGTGTGATCAGAGATAGCGCTGGATAAATGATGTGATAACAAGGCGGATTTTTTCTTATGTAGTTATTCTACATAGAAAAATTCCAACAAAGTTAGCATGATATTTAGCCCGCTATAATGATTAGCTACTTAAGTGAATTGGTATGATAGCCAATTGGCAAAATTAATTTGAGTATCGGCCCTCGACTACCTAGAATAGCGCCTCAATTTACTATCAGGAGCTGCTATGGCCGGCGCAATTTATCTTCAACCTGGGCGCGAAAAATCACTTAAGCGCAAACACCCTTGGATTTTTTCCAAGGCCGTAAAGAAAGTGAAAGGCAATCTAGCCCTTGGCGATACAGTTACTGTCTACGACAGCCAAGGCAAATTCCTCGCCACCGCAGCGTACAGCCCTGAGTCGCAGATCCGCGCCCGTGTTTGGAGCTTTGACGAGCGCGAACAAATCGATGTGGATTTTTTCCATCAGCGCCTACTGCGTGCACTCGACGCACGTCAACATACCATAGCCGAAGGCGGTCTAACCGGTTTTCGTTTGTGTGCGGCCGAGTCCGACGGACTGCCCGGTATTACCATAGACAAGTTCGCCAATTACCTGGTGTGTCAGCTTCTCAGTGCCGGCGCCGAGCGCCATAAAGGCGATCTTGTTGCCGCCTTGCAGCGCATCTTCCCTGATTGTGCCATTTACGAGCGCTCAGATGTGGATGTGCGCAAAAAAGAAGGCCTGGCTCCGACCACGGGTCCTTTAGTAGGCGACGCTCCAACGACCCCGGTACTGATTGAAGAAAACGGCCTCACCTGTGAAGTGGATATCATAGGTGGCCATAAAACCGGCTTTTACCTGGATCAACGTGACAGCCGCGCCGCACTTGAGCGCTTTGTCAAAGACAAGGAAGTACTGAACTGCTTCTGCTACACAGGCACCTTTGGTCTGTATGCCCTGCGTGGCGGCTGTAAGGAAGTCACCAATGTCGATGTATCACAAAATGCCCTGGATATAGCAAAACGCAACGTCGAGCATAATAAGCTGGATATGACTAAAGCGCATTTTGTAAAGCAGGACGTATTTAAGCTGCTACGTGAGTATCGTGAGCAAGGTCGTACCTTTGACACTATCGTCATGGATCCGCCAAAGTTTGCCGACTCCAAGGCACAGCTAACCGGCGCCTGTCGTGGCTATAAGGACATCAATATGCTGGCAATGCAATTGCTGAAGCCCGGCGGCACCTTGTTAACCTTCTCGTGCTCGGGCTTGATGGAGCAGAATTTATTCCAAAAAGTGGTGGCCGATGCGGCGCTGGACGCGCACCGTGATCTCTTGATTGTCGAACGTCTCAATCAGGCCGCCGATCACCCTATTTCAGGCCCCTACCCGGAAGGCTTTTACCTTAAAGGCCTGGTGTGTAAGGTTTACTAATCCTAGTCACCTCTGAGTGAGTGCAGCCCTGCACTCACTTAATTAATTTCCAACATTTGCACGCCGACACTGTATTGACCATCGTCCTCGCGGGTACAGCGTACCACTCGAGTGAGGGCATTTAAGGGAGCCACGCTGGCGGTGGCGGATTGAATACGGACCTTGATGGTTGCGCCGGGGTCGACGGCGGTATCGAGAAATAATTGCATGCCGGAAGCGCTCAAATCGTGGCAAATAGCCGTTCGGCTAAACACCTCGTGGCCTTGATTGACTTCAACGGTGGCGTGGGCGTCCACCAACATGCGCCGGAAGTTGCGTTGCTCTTGATGATAAAGCATAAGGATCTCCTCAAGCTGCTTTAAATCAGTGTCTGCAAGCTCTCCATTAGCTCATTCAGCGCCAGAGGTTTAACAAAAAACGCATCACAACCAACCTCATAGGCGTGTTTTTTAGCTGCCTCAGACTCCAGTCCAGACACCATCAATATAGGGATGTCTTTGGTTTCTGGCGTGTTTTTCAATATGCGACAGGTATCGAAGCCGTCCAGCCCGGGCATGCACACATCCAGCATGATGGCATCGGGACGAAATATAAGCGCCTCTTTTAAGCATTGCTCACCTGACTTTGCGTATTTCAACTCAAACTGCTCACCTAATACATGAGTGTAGAAGGTAAAGTTAAAATACTCATCATCAACGACCAGTAGCCTAGCTTTATCTTGTGTACGCAACGCTATCTCACTCCTTGTCTATGCGCTCTCATAATTGTAATTATAACTCACCTTAGGCCAAGCTCACAGCCGCTTAGCCATTGCTAAGGTATTCATTTATAACATTAAGGACGCGTTTGGCTGACACCGGATAAGGCGTGCCCAGGGTTTGCGCAAATAAAGAGACGCGCAGCTCCTGCTGCATCCAAAATATTTCTTTTAACGCCTCGGGTTGCGGCTCCCCTTTAGGGTGCTTGGCCAGGCATTTTTTATAGGCCTCGGCGACCTTATCCAGCTCCAAGGTACACAAACGGTCACGATTCGGATCCACTGGGAGTTTTTCCAAACGGCGCTCAATGGCCTGCATATAACGGCTTAGATCGGCCATTTTATCGGCACCATGGTGGCTGACAAAGCCTTTAAAAATCAAACTTTCAAGCTGCGCTTTGATGTCGCCATGGGCGGTGATCATGCTGAGATCCACCTTGCCGCGCATACGCTTATGAATGGCATGGGCGCGACTGAGTACCTGCTCCACCTGCAAGGCGATGGCCACTACAGTGTCGCCAAGTTCACCGCGGATGTGTTCTTTTGCGCCATTGAATTGCTCGGCGTCTCGAATATCGCCAAAGTCCGCCAAGAGCTTATCGACGGCGGCGGCAATACAGTCATCAATCAGTAACTGCACCTTGCCAAAGGGATTAAAGTACAGACCCAGCTTGGCCTTATTCGGCAGGTTTTGCTGCAGGTATTTTATCGGCGAAGGAATATTCAGCAGTACCATACGGCGCAAACCCTGTTGATGGGCCACTTGCGCCTTGGTTGGCGAGTCGAACAACTCGATGGCGGTACTGTCTTTTTTATCCACCAGGGCAACATAGGCTTTAACCTCATACTGCCCCTGTTTCTTCACGTACGACTCGGGCAGCGCGTCGAATTGCCACTCGGTTAAGCCCTGACGCTCTATACCCTCATCGGCCACCTGAGACAGGGTATCACTCACCTGATCTGCCAGCTTGGCTTTGAGGGCATCCAAATCATAACCACGGGCAACCAATTTGTTTTTATCGTCACGCACCTCAAAGGCCATGCGTAAGTGCTCATCGACACTCAGCAAGTCGAACTGTTCGGCCTCAACCTTGGCGCCGGTCATACGGAATAGGCGCAGTGCCAGGGCATCCACCAGCTTACCCTGCAGCGGCTGCACCGAACTCAATACCGCATCGGCATAGTTAGGCGCAGGTACAAAGTTTCGGCGCTGGGCCTTTGGTAAAGACTTAATCAGCGCACAAATAAGCTCATGCCTGAAGGCGGGAATATGCCAGTCAAAGCCCTCACTTTGCACCTGGTTAAGCAGTGCCAAGGGTATTTGCACCGCCACACCATCGATATCCTGTCCCGGTTCAAAGCTGTAGCGCAGCGGCAAAACCAGGTTGCCCTGCATCCACACATCCGGGTAATTATCGGCGGTAATATCATCGGCGCCGTGGCGCATCAGCGCCTCTTTGCTCATATGCAAAAAGCGTTTATCTTTGCGCTTTTGTTCCTTATACCATTTCAAGAAACTGACGCGGTTACAGACATCCGCCGGAATGTGCTTATCGTAGAACTCGTACAGGGTATGCTCGTCGACCAAAATATCGCGACGACGCGCCTTGTTCTCTAAGTCCTGCACCTCTTCAATGAGTTTACGCTTCACCTGTAAGAAGGACTCGTTGGCGCCTAACTCCTGCTCCACCAAGGCGGTGCGAATAAAGATTTCACGGCTGACTACCGGGTCAATTTTGTCATACTGGCTGCGCTTTTTCGCCACTATGGTGAGGCCATACAGGGTTTGCTGCTCAAAGGCGATGACCGCCCCGGCTTTTTTCTGCCAATGGGGTTCGCTGTAGCTGCGCTTGACCAAATGCTGTGCCAGAGACGCCAGCCAGGCAACATCGATTTTGGCATTGATACGGGCGTAGAGCTTGGAGGTTTCCACCAGCTCCGCCGACATCAGCCATTTAGGCCGCTTTTTAAATAGGTTAGAGCCTGGGAAGATATGAAACTGACTGTTGCGCGCGCCCTGATAGAAGGCGTTTTTATCGTCCTTTTGCCCCACATGACTCAGCAGGCCACTGAGCAGGGCCTGATGCAGGGTCTCAAAACTGGGCTCATTGGTCGCATCCTTTAAGCCCATTTCATCGCAGATGGTCGATACCTGATAAACGATGTCCTGCCATTCGCGAATGCGCATATAGGCAAAGAATTCCTGCTTACAAAGCTTACGGAATTGATTATTGGTCAGCGCTTTTTGTTGCTCTTCAAGGTAGTTCCACACATTTAAAAAGGCGATAAAGTCCGAATCATCGTCGTTAAAACGACCGTGTAACTCGTCCGCCTTGCCCTTTTTATCTTGCGGGCGCTCGCGCGGATCCTGGATAGCTAAGGCGGCGGTGATGATGATCACCTCACGCATGGCGCCAAGCGGCACACTGGCCAGCACCATTTTCGCAAGACGAGGATCAAGCGGAATGCGCGCCAAATCACGGCCCATTCTGGTGAGCTCGATTTGATTACGTTGCTTTGCCGGTTTAACCGCTTCTAACTCTTCGAGTAAACGTACACCGTCATTAATATTGCGGCTATCCGGCGGCTGCACAAAGGGGAAACGGCTGATATCACCCAGTCCAAGGCCAAGCATCTGCAAAATAACCGAGGCCAGATTCGTGCGCAGGATCTCCGGATCGGTAAACTCGGGGCGCCCTAAAAAGTCTTCTTCTGAATAAAGGCGAATACAAATACCCGCCTCCACACGTCCACAACGGCCCTTACGTTGATTGGCACTGGCCTGGGACACGGCTTCAATAGGCAGGCGCTGTACCTTGGTACGATAGCTGTACCGGCTAATGCGGGCGGTGCCCGGGTCGATAACGTAGCGAATGCCCGGCACGGTTAACGAAGTTTCCGCCACATTGGTGGCCAGGACGATACGGCGCTTATTACCGGGGTGGAAAATACGGTTTTGCTCGGCATTGGATAACCGGGCATACAAAGGCAGTATCTCGGTATGCTTGAGGTTACGCTTGCTAAGGGCATCGGCGGTGTCGCGAATCTCCCGCTCACCATTCATAAAGATCAGGATATCGCCCGGGCCTTCGTCGTAGAGCTCATCTACGGCATCGAATATCCCTTGCAACTGATCGTTTTCATCCTGTTCCTCGTCGCTGCCGCTAAGCTCTGTAATCGGCCTGTAGCGCACTTCAACCGGATAGGTACGCCCAGACACCTCGATAATAGGCGCGTCGTTAAAGTGACGAGAAAAACGCTCCGGATCTATGGTGGCCGAGGTAATAATGACTTTGAGGTCTGGGCGCTTGGGCAGGAGATTCTTCAGATAGCCGAGAATAAAATCGATATTCAGGCTGCGCTCGTGGGCCTCATCGATAATGATGGTGTCGTACTGGTTGAGATAGCGGTCGTTTTGGATCTCGGCGAGCAAGATACCGTCGGTCATCAGCTTAATATAGCTGCGCTCGCTCACCTGATCGCTAAAACGAATTTTAAAACCGACGGTTTGGCCAATTTCACTGTCTAGCTCTTCAGCAATACGGGCGGCCACGCTGCGTGCCGCGAGACGCCGTGGCTGAGTATGACCGATTAAACCTTCGACACCCCGGCCTAATTCCAGGCAGATTTTTGGTAGCTGGGTGGTTTTACCCGAGCCGGTTTCACCTGCAACAATCACCACCTGGTGGTTAGCGATGGCCGCTTTAATGTCTTCGCGTTTTTCACTAACGGGTAAGGCCGCTGGGAAGCTGGGCTTGGGCAGCTCGGCCTGGCGTTTGGCGCGAGCGGCAATACTGGCATCAATAGCGGCGGCTATTTTGGCTATTACACCCTGCTGCTTGTGGGCGTCGGTTATTTTTTGCGCCCCTTGTAGGCGTTTTTTGAGTATAAACTGATCTTTTTTCAAACACTCATTGAGCTTGGCATACAAGGATTTGCTGGCAGACACGCAGGCCCCTAATTAACGGCATAAAATGGTCGGCCAGCTTAGCAAAATATTGCTCTAAAGTGTATCGTTAGACAAAGCGTTTCCCAGGTGCATAATTGTCATGTAAGTGCTTATCCAGCGCCAACAAAATATGAGCCCGAGTGATTATGCCAAGCAACCTGCCTTGCTCGTCGCACACCGGATACATTTTCGGCTTATCTATCTTCATGTTTTCGGCGAGCGTCATCACGCTGTGCTCAGGCGAAACACACAAGGGATCCTTGGTCATCACATCACCAATGACACAATGGGCTTCGTTTTGATAAGTTGAATTAAGCATTTGTTGCAAGCAGTCTTGCTCTGAGACAAAACCTATGACGGTGCCGAGATCGTCGACCACCGGACCACCGGTTTGACAGCTTTGAAGTAGTTTTTCCACCGCGCTTTCAATGGACATATTGGCTTTGAAAGTCACAGGTCTGTGGTTATAGTAATCAGCGACTTTGATAGATTGCATACGCACCCCCAAAATTATTAGCGCCAACATTGTAAATATAGTTGGCGCCAGGGATTTTGCGTAGCTACTTTAGTGTAATTCGTCGTTATTATTCATCTTTAAAAATAGCTACATAGGTTGGGGTATTGCTACTCTTACTGGCACGATACATGCCCGCTGTATTAAACGGCATGCTGATGTTTCCCTTGGCATCGACGATGATCACCCCACCTGTGCCACCGGCTTCAAACATGGGTCCAAAAATAACCTCATTACCCGCCTGCTCAATGCTCTTTCCTTGGTATTGCACCCGGGCGCAAATATCGCTCGCTACCTGGTAACGAATGAAGTATTCACCATGCCCCGTGGCAGAAACCGCACAGGAGGCATTATCGGCAAAGGTACCCGCGCCTATCACAGGTGAATCGCCGATACGGCCAAAGCGCTTGGCCGTCATGCCGCCGGTCGAAGTGCCAGCGGCGATATTGCCGTGGCTATCGAGTGCCACCGCGCCCACCGTGCCCATCTTGTATGATGTTGGCAGCGCCTGATGCAGGGCCTGGTAATCTTTTGTGGCCGGCTTGGCCTTATCCAGCTTTTCCTTGGCCTTAAGCAAAGCTTTATAACGATTTTCGGTATCAAACACACTGTTTTCCACCAGCTTCATGCCCTGCTGCTGAGCAAATTCTTCAGCCCCAGCGCCGCTGAGCATCACATGCACGGAATTGGTCATCACCAGACGGGCTAAATCGATAGGGTTTTCAATATGCTTCACCCCGGCAACGGCACCGGCTTCACGGGTACGGCCATCCATAATCGAGGCATCGAGTTCATGCTCCCCCTCATAGGTGTACACAGCACCCTTACCGGCGTTAAAGTAAGGCGAGTTCTCCAGCACATTAATGGCCGCATTGATGGCATCAAGGCTGGCACCCCCTTGGTCTAACACCGCATAGCCTGCTTCCACCGCTTCGCTTAATTTAGCGCGATACGCCTTTTCTTGCTCCGGCGTAAAGCGTGCCTTTTCAATGGTGCCGGCACCGCCGTGAATGGCGATGGCGATTGGGTTTGCAGAAGTCTCTGCGAATAACGAAAAAGAAGACATGCTAAGAAGTGCTAACGCACCGAGTAAAGACGAATTCATACCTTGCCTTAATGATGGGGATAATAGAATTCCACTATGCGCAATGTTCATGTTGTGCGCAAGTGCTTGCGATGGGCCGTGTATGTTTCAACGCCGCTGGCAACGCCTTTAGTTTGATTTTCTCGCCACCATGGAGAATATATGCCAGTGATGCGGCTCGCCATTGGCGGTTTCACCGGATACCCTGTGTTCTTGCCAACGCAGTATGTCAAACCCTAGCAACTTATGTTTGATTTGCCTTTCATCCAACACCAAAACCTCGGGCCAATAGGCATCCCTGCTGTAGTGCTCGGAGGCCATGGTGTCTTCGGGGCCGACAAAGGAGCCACAAAATAGACCGTCCGGCAACAGGGCGCCAGTGAGTCTCTCCCAAACCCGATCGAACTCAGCTACCGGGCAAAAAAATAAGCTGGCATCGGCAACAATGAGGTCGGCCTGAGG
This sequence comes from Pseudoalteromonas sp. BDTF-M6, assembly GCF_018334135.1. Lineage (NCBI taxonomy): Bacteria > Pseudomonadati > Pseudomonadota > Gammaproteobacteria > Alteromonadales > Pseudoalteromonadaceae > Pseudoalteromonas > Pseudoalteromonas sp. BDTF-M6. Next base: position 340,378 of record NZ_JAGXTQ010000001.1, on the reverse strand, counting down.
ATAGGCAAAACTGGAAAAGCTCGCTTGGCTAAGGTGAACCTGCGGGTCATGACTAAAACGCGTTTGGCAACGCGCAATGGCTTCGGGCTCTATATCAAAGGCATGCACGGTAAAACCCTGTGCGCGTAAATAGGCAATGTCGGCACCCGCACCACAACCACAATCGATAACCACCCCATGTTTAGCCACGCACGTCACAGCGAAGCGCAAGTCATCTCTCACGGCGCTGTGCTCGGTTAAGTCGTAATAGCGACTTTTCTCTGTGGTTGTCATCCGCCCTTCCTTGTTTTGACAGGCATCTAGGTGTCACTGTTATTTCATCACTCTGGCACGTAACCAAAGTAAAACCACAACAACCAATGGGCACTTTTGGAAGCTTATCTAATTATTATAAGAGTGATATCAAGCACTATTAATACCGCAAGAAAGGTCGCAAAAAAAGAAGCTGTTTTGTCTTTAATCGCTTTTTGCGCATAACCAAAACAACACGCTAACAAGATGCCCGGAATAAAAAAGAATAAAATTTTTTTGTGGGAACGTTCTTCAAACTTATTATATTTATCACTCCATAGTGGTAAGGCTAGATACCTAAAGAAAGCCGGAGTTTTCTCTTTAAACACCTGTTTGTCTAAGTGCTGCGAAAACATCATCATAAAAACAAAAAAAACTGGATAGATGAGCGCTGAGATTATAAAAATCATAACTAACAAAAAGTCTTGCATTTTTCATCCTTGAAATCATTTAGTTAGAAAAGAACTCCCCTAGTCTATCTTATGTAATTTATGGAAATCACTCGATATCTCATAAAAAAAGCCCGAGTGGTTAGCTCGGGCTCAAAGTTGGGGTTTTTTACTTGTTACTTGCTTAAATCCAGCATCAGCTTATTCAGGCGGGTTACAAACCCGGCCGGGTCTTTTAAGCTGCCGCGCTCGGCAAGCAGAGCCTGGTCCAGCAGTACCTCTGACCACTGAGTAAACTTGTCTTCGTCCTGCTCGTCGTTTAAGTGCTTAACCAGCTGGTGCTCAGGGTTAAGCTCAAAGACCGGCTTGGTTTCCGGTGCCTTTTGACCGACGGACTCCATAAGCTTGATCATCTGTGAGCTCATATCGTGCTCATCGGCTACCACACAGGCAGGTGAGTCCGTTAGACGGTGAGTAAAGCGTACTTCTTTGACCTTATCGCCCAGTGCCGTTTTAATGCGCTCAAGCAAGCCTTCCACTTCCTTCTCAGACTCTTCTTGGGCCTTTTTGCTCTCTTCGTCGTCCAAATCGCCTAAGTCTAAATCACCGCGGGTGATCGACTGGAACTGCTTGTCCTGGAACTCGGTGAGGTGGCTCATCATCCACTCGTCAACACGGTCGCTCAGTAGCAAGACTTCGATGCCCTTCTTGCGGAAGATCTCTAGGTGTGGCGAGTTCTTCGCTGCTTCAAAGCTGTCGGCCACCACGTAATAAATCTTGTCCTGGCCTTCGCTCATACGCTCGATGTACTGCTCGAGTGACACATTCTGCGTGGCTTCGTCCGTATGCGTTGAAGCAAAGCGCAGCAGCTTGGCAATGGCTTCTTTGTTCGCCATGTCTTCCGCCGGACCTTCTTTGATCACGCTGCCGAACTCATCCCAGAATGTTTGATACTCTTGCGGTTTGTTCTTACCCATGCGATCCAGCATTTTCAACACGCGAGACGTACAGCCCTTACGAATTGTTTGGGTGATCTTGTTATCTTGTAGAATCTCACGGGATACGTTTAGCGGCAGATCGTTTGAGTCCAACAGACCTTTTACGAAACGCAGGTAGCTTGGCATAAACTGCTCGGCGTCATCCATGATAAATACGCGTTGTACATACAGCTTTAAGCCGCTTTGACGCTCGCGGTTATACATATCAAAGGGTGCGCGCTTAGGAATGTACAGCAAGCTGGTGTATTCGGTTTTACCTTCCACCTTGTTGTGTGCCCAGGTCAGCGGCTCTTCCCAGTCGTGACCTACGTGCTTGTAAAACTCCTGGTATTCTTCATCGCTGATCTCAGACTTATCACGAGTCCACAACGCCTCTGCCTTATTGATGGCTTCCCAGTGACCCGGTTGCGCCTCGATTTTCTCGCCGTCTGGGCCTTCTGATTCTGGCACCGGCTCACGGTACATCTCTACCGGAATGGCGATATGATCCGAGTATTTATTGACGATGCCGCGCAGGCGGAAATCGTCCAGGAACTCTTTTTCATCGTCGCGCAGGTGCAGGATGATTTCGGTACCACGGCTGTCTTTGTCGATCTCGGCCAGGGTGTAGTCACCCTCACCTTTTGATTCCCACTCGATAGCATGCGTTTCACCGGCTTTGCGCGTGCGCACGGTTACTTTGTCGGCCACAATAAAGGCCGAGTAGAAACCCACACCGAATTGACCGATCAACTGAGAGTCTTTGGCTTGGTCGCCGGTCAGGTTTTTGAAAAATTCTGCGGTGCCTGATTTAGCAATGGTGCCTAAGGCGCTGATCACTTCATCACGGGTCATACCGATACCATTATCGGCAATGGTTACCGTGCCCTTGTCCTTATCGGCGCTAATACGCACCTTGAGTTCTGCATCGCCTTCGTACAGATCGCCATTTTCGAGGGCTAGAAAGCGCAGTTTATCTGCGGCATCAGAAGCATTCGATACCAGCTCACGCAGGAAGATCTCTTTGTTTGAATACAAAGAGTGGATCATTAAGTTAAGCAGTTGCTTTACTTCAGTCTGAAAGCCAAGCGTTTCTTTTTCTGATGTTGCTGTCATTTCTCTCTCCGTTAGCAAACAGGTTCAACTGAGTAGGTTGATAACCAGATATGCTCTTGTATATGGGGTGATGCGGTTGGGATTCAAGAGATAAAAAACGAAAAAAGCGCCAAAAGGCGCCTTTTTGCTGGATTTTAGAGCAAATCAATCGTCGAAGGTGACCTGCTTACGGCCGTTAAAGGCATGGGATAAGGTCATGCCATCAACCAGGTCCAGCTCGCCACCGACAGGCACGCCATGGGCGATGCGTGAGGCACCCACCTGGTATTGCTTGCACAGCTCGGCAATATAATGGGCCGTGGTTTCGCCCTCTACCGTCGGGTTAGTCGCCAGGATCACCTCGTTAATGTCTCCCGCGGCCAGCTTCTGCTCGAGCACATCCAGGCCAATTTCTTTTGGGCCAATGCCATCAAGGGGCGACAAGTGACCCATTAAGACAAAGTATAGGCCCTGATAATGCCCGGTTTGCTCCACCGCTAATACGTCGCTGGGCGATTCCACCACACACAGCAAGCCGGAATCCTGGCGTTTAATATTGCCACACAGCTCGCACTGCTCTTGCTCGGTAAAAGTACGACAACTGTTGCAATGACCAATATCCACCATGGCCTGGCTTAACGCAGCCCCCAATTGGCTGCCGCCCTCACGGTCACGCTCCAATAAGTGAAAGGCAATCCGCTGAGCCGATTTCGGGCCTATGCCCGGTAAACAACGCAAAGCATCAACAAGTTGAGTTAATTTTGGCGAAAGCTGCATGTAAATTCCGATTAAGCTGCGACACTGTGTAATTCAGCGCTCTATTATGTGGCGTTAAGGTATCAAAACCAAGCGCAAAAGTATAAGGGAGTTGTTAGCCCTACTTTGAGGCCGACTCGATTAGCTCTCGATATGGCGTAACTTTAAGTTCTGACTGAGCACTGTGTTTCTCGTACAAGAAAGTGGTCGAGCCGCCGCCCTCTTTGTAGGCATTTAAAGGGCAATCATCGGAAAGGTTATCGCGAGTGCCGCTCAGCAACAAGTCGGCCTTGCCATCGCCGTTAAAGTCGGCGATTAATTGCACAAACAATTTAAACGTATCCTTGACCACGCCACACTCTCGCGTATGTGAGCCAAGCACGGTCTCAAACAAGCGTGGGTTACTTTTGTTATTAACAAGCGAGAGCTCACCTAGGGTCTTGCCTTTAACCAGGGTTTCAAGCTCACCTTGTGCTTGCTGCTTCATTTCGTCGCTCTCAATCCCACCTGGTAATGGAATGATGCTGGCGGGAATATGGTGCCACCAATTGGCAGAGTCCATATCAAAATGATTTTCCTTGGCCACCTTGACCTGATCAAGCAGGGTAAACTCGGCGCACGCTGCACCGTAGACGAGCTCCCGGCCAAATTCCTCTCGTGATTTACCATAGCAACCGCGCTTGATCAAAGCCGAATACTCATCGCAACTGGCATATTTTCTTAGGCTTCCCTGTGTATCCGCATCCGGGCAAAAAAATTCACCACCGTCCTCAATCATCCGTATAGAGGGTACTTTATATTCGTCGATAGCCTGGAGCGTATTAAAGCCTCGGTCGCCGGCCTGGACGTGATTCGAACCAAGCGCTAACAATTTAACGGCCAATACCATAGCGGTGAGTTTGTACTTCATAACAGAGTGTCCTTTCTCTTGGTTTTTTTGGGGGGTTCTTATTGTGGTGCCAATGATAAAACATCAGGGTAGATGTGGGTATTGGTCATAGGTACTAACAGGCAAAAAAATAGCGCCCTAAGGCGCTAATTTTTATGATGTTCTTAATTAGAACGGCATTTTAAAGCCAGGAGGTAAGTTCATACCACCGGTTACTTCGGCCATGCGCTTCTGACTTTCTTCGGCTACACGACGTACGGCGTCGTTACAGGCCGCGGCCAGTAGGTCTTCAATCATGTCCTTGTCGTCTTCCATCAAGCTCTCATCCAGCTCAACACGACGCACATTGTGGCTACCCAGCATGGTTACTTTAACCAGACCAGCACCGGCTTCACCGGTTACTTCTAAGTTTGCGATTTCTTCTTGGGCTTTTTGCATGCGCTCTTGCATTTGCTGCGCTTGCTTCATCATGTTGCCCATTCCACCTTTAAACATAGTGTTCTCTCTTCATTTAAATCTATGCTGGCAAAGATAAGGCCAGCGAGGAAAAATTACAATGGCTGCACCGAGTTTTCATCAAGGATCGCCGAAAATTGCGTCATTAAACGCTGCACATTGTTATCACCGTGCATCGCCGCCACCGCCTGTTGCAAACGCTGAGCGTCGAGCGTTTCTTGGATCAGTTTTGGCGTACCCGCTACCTCTGGGCTAAACGCTATATGCAATTCGATAGGCTCGCCCAGTTGCTCGCTAAAACATTGCGCCAAGCGTTCGCGCAACGCCGGTCCATCAAGATGTTGCTGACTGGCATCGACCTGCAAAAACACCTGGTTTCGTTCCTTACGGTAACAGCTTTGCAGGGCAAACTGACGGGTACGCCCACCTAAATTCATCTCGTCTATCAAGGCCGCCCAAGCATCTTGCTGATGGGCAAATTTGATGTCACTAATGCTGCTGGTAAAGCCTTCGGGCACGGGGATCACCAAGGGCTGCTCTTGTGCCTCGGTATTTGTCACCGGTGCCTGCAACTGTTGCAGCAACTCGGGGGCCAGCTTTTGCGGGTCCGGCTGGTGCCTGTCGAGCAGGCGCTGCGCCGGCGTTTGCTTACGCTTGGCCGCTTCTAGCTGCTGTTGCTGTTGCTGCTGCTGTTGCTGTTGCTGTTGCTGTTGCTGTTGCTGTTGCTGTTGCTGTTGCTGAGCAGGCTCAGGCATGGCAACTGCAGTTGCAACAGCGGTATCAAAATAACCTGGTGATGCGCTTAGTTCGGCCCGCTCACCCCGGGCCGCTGCCTTTTTTACGTCACCGCCACCTTGGGTCACTTCATTGCCGCTTTGCGCCCTTTGGCCAGGTGCGGCTGCAGGCGTTGCCAACTTACGGTTTTGCAGAATACGGGCGATGGCCGATTGAGTTTGCTCTTCCAAGGCATGAAGCTGCTCGGCCGGTGCCGCCTGAGCTTGATTGTCCGGCTCTGGACTTACTGACTGCATTTGCTCAATGCGGGGTTGCGCTTGCACTTGGTCTTGTTCTTGAACGGCGCCCTGAGGTACTTGCTCTGGTGCGGCTTGGTGCTGGAATACAGGCTCTGCTATATTAGGCTGCACTGGCTCGCTGCCCTGATAACCTAACTCTTGAGCCTGTTGTAACACGGCATCAAATTGCGCCGCTGCTTCTTGCTCCTGCGCCACTTCCTCATCCATTTCTACAGCTAGTGCAGAGGATTCAGAAGGCACTTCAGGTGCAGCGACAGGCGTTGTCGCGGGTGTAGCCGCAGGTGCGGACACAGGCTCTGGCCTAGCAGCTTTTGGCGCTGAAGCCAGATCATTATTATTGCGGGCCAGCATGGCGCGCAGGTTAGCCGCTTGCTCTTGGCCCGAGGCCTTAGGGCTGGCCATCTCGCTCACACTGGTTTGCGCTGTTGGCATGGATGCCAAGGCCGCCGGTTCAAAGGCAAGTAGGCGTAACATCAGCATTTCAAAGCCCACCTGTGGTGAGCTGCTCCATTGCAAGTCACGTTTGCCGCTTAACAGCAATTGGTACAGAGTATGAATATGCTGAGGATCGGCGCTGCTGGCCGCCGCACTGACGTATTGGGCATCGCGCTCGCTAAGCGCCGCGGCGCTGGGCACCAGCTGAGTCAGCTGGATGCCATGCATCAGGTTAAGTAAATCATCTAACACCGCAACATAATTAGGGTTACGCTGCGCTAAGGCTCGGGTTTGTTGCATCAGCTCGGCGCCATCGTGCAGGAGTACGGCACTCAGTAGTTGCTGGGCAAAACGTACATCCATTAGGCCGAGCATGTCTTTGACCGCCTCTTCCACCAGCTGCCCATTGGTTTGAGCTATGGCTTGATCGGTCAGGCTCAAGGCATCACGCATACTGCCGTCGGCTGCCTTGGCCAGTACAGCCAGGGCCGAGTCTTCGTAATGGATTTGTTCCTGGCCGAGAATGTGCTGCAACTGGGTGCTGATCTGCGGAACCGATAAGGCGCTGAGATTAAACTGCAAACAGCGAGATAAGATGGTCACCGGCAATTTTTGCGGATCTGTGGTCGCCAGCAAGAATTTCACATGTTCGGGGGGCTCTTCCAAGGTTTTTAACAGCGCGTTAAAGCTGTGTTTGGAAAGCATGTGCACCTCATCAATAAGGTACACCTTGAATTGTCCTCGTGTCGGTGCATATTGCACGTTATCGAGGATTTCCCGGGTGTCTTCAACCTTGGTACGTGAGGCCGCGTCGATTTCGATAAGATCTATGTACTTACCCGCTTCGATATCTAAGCAGGTGCTACATTGGCCGCAGGGCTGAGCTGAAATGCCCTGCTCACAGTTCAGGCTCTTGGCAAAGATTCGGGCGATGGTGGTTTTACCCACGCCTCGCGTCCCTGTAAACAAATAAGCATGGTGTAAACGCTGTTCATTCAGGGCGTTTACCAGTGCCTGTTTTACATGGTCTTGACCAACAAGTTGGTGAAAGGTTTGCGGTCGCCATTTCCTGGCAAGAACCTGATAGCTCATGCTTAATCGCCTTCGAATTCGACTAGTTTAAATACGTCAATTCCCTGTTGGCGCACACGTTGCTCACCGCCTAAATCCGGTAAGGAAACCACAAAGGCGGCATGAGTTGCTTCGCCACCGAGCTTGGCAACCAGTTTCGCGGTGGCTTCAATGGTGCCGCCAGTTGCCAATAAGTCATCAACTAACAATACCTTATCGCCGGCCACTATGGCGTCTTGGTGCAGCTCCAGGGTATCTTCACCATATTCTAACTGGTAGCTTTGTGCAATGACCGCACGAGGTAATTTGCCCGGCTTACGCACCGGAATAAAAGGCACACCTAATACATAAGCCAAAGGTGCGGCAAAGATAAAGCCGCGCGATTCGGTACCAATGATCTTGGTAAAACCAAGGTCTTTATACTTATTAACCATATGATCTATGGTCAGTTGTAATGCCTTAGGGTCGGCTAATAGGCTGGTAACGTCACGGAACATAATGCCCGGTTTAGGATAATCGGCAACCGTAGCAATGGATTGCTTGATGTAATCAAGATCAGCAGCGCTCATATTTCATTTCATATTTTGTTTTGTTTAGCGCTGCATTATAGCAAGTTGTGAAAAACAAAAAAGCCACCCGGCTAGAGAATAGCGAGGTGGCTCAAACACGGAAGTATTTAATTACAGAGCAGCAAAAACCGCGTCTGTTTTGGCAGCACAAATGAAATCATTCTTGTGCAGACCCTTGATAGAGTGCGACCACCAAGTCACGGTCACTTTGCCCCATTCGGTCAGAAGACCCGGGTGATGACCTTCTTCTTCGGCCATGGCGCCTACTAGGTTGGTGAACTCCAGTGCTTGCTTGAAGTTTTTGAACTTAAATACTCGCTCAAGCTGCATAATGCCATCACGTACTTCAGGCACCCACTCAGGGATATCTCTGATCAATACTGCCAATTCATCATCTGACACCTTAGGCGCATCCGCACGACACGCTTCACATTTTTGTGCGCTTAATTCAGACATTACTAATTCCTTAACTTGCTATCTTTTCTTTAGGGGGAAATTTGGGCTCAAACAAGCCTAATTCTTTTGCCTCGGCTACCAATGCCATCAGATCCATCTGTGAAATATCAAATAAATCATGGATGGAGTTAATGGTGTAGTACACCGGTTGCATAATATCGATTCTGTACGGTGTGCGCAGCACATTCAGTACATTCATTGGATTAATTTCTGGCTCATCACCATACACGTACTGGGTTTCGCCCGGGCTCGATAAGATGCCGCCGCCGTATATACGCAGACCTTTTTCGGTTTGCATCAGGCCGAACTCAACGGTGAACCAGTATAGACGTGCTAGATAGACGCGGTCTTTTTTATCTGCCGCATAGCCTAGCTGACCGTATTTATGAGTAAACTCGGCAAAATCCGGGTTGGTCAGCATGGCGCAGTGACCAAAGATTTCATGGAAAATATCCGGTTCTTGCAGATAATCGAACTCTTCACGGGTACGAATAAAGGTCGCCACAGGGAACTGCTTGTTCGCCAATAAACGGAAAAACTCATCGAAGTCGATAAGCGCCGGCACAGGGGCAACCTGCCAGCCGGTTTCGCGCTCTAACACTTCATTCAGTTCGTGTAATTGCGGAATGCGATCATGTGGCAGGTTAATTTTCTTTAACCCTTCCAGGTATTCGTCACAGGCCTTGCCTTCAATACAGGCCAACTGACGCTCAACCAATTCTGACCAAATTTGGTTCTCTTCATCGCTCCAGTGGATCACCCCATTTTCATCGGGGGTCTTGGAGACATACTTACTTGACTTAGCCATAATAACCTTTACATCTTCGACCAATGAACGTACCTAAACGCTCAACTGGTAGCTAATCTGTGTTAACCAGATACTAAGTAAAAGTACGCAGATTTGTAATAGATGGAGCTAACAAGGGCTATCGGCAAACACAATCGTTCGTAAACCTAAAATTACACCAATATAAACAAAAATAGACACCCCTTAAAATTAAAGGGGTGTCTATCAAAATATTCGTACAATATTAATTACACCTGACTAAATGGATGCTAATCCCATTTCTAGATCCGCAATAATTTCGTTAACATCTTCGAGGCCAATTGAAATGCGCACCAGGCCATCGCTTATCCCGGCGGCGCGGCGCTGCTCAGGCTCATAGGTGGAGTGTGTCATTGAGGCCGGATGTTGTATTAGCGTTTCGGTGTCACCTAAACTCACCGCCAGGGTGCACAGTTCAAGGCGATTGATAAAGGATTCCGTTTTTTTCAACGAAGCTTTGAGCTCAAACGCAATAACACCGCCTGCGTCTTTCATCTGCGTGCCAATAAAAGCATGGCCGGGGTCCCCTGCCAGACCTGGGTAATACACCTTTTCAATTTTTTCGTGAGCGGCCAAGTACTCAGCCACCGTATGTGCCCCTTGGCAATGCGCCTTCATGCGGACCGACAAGGTTTTTAAACCACGCAGGATCAACCAGGCGTCGAACGGGCTCATGGTCGCGCCTATATCCTTAAGCACGGTAAACTTAATCGTTTGTATATGCTCGGCGCTGCCGCACACCAGCCCTGCCACCACATCACCGTGGCCGTTTAGGTATTTGGTGGCACTGTGCACCACTAAATCCGCCCCCAGGGTAGCCGGTTTTTGCAACAGCGGCGTCAAGAAGGTGTTATCGACAACACTTATTAGGTTATGCAGTTTGGCAAAGGCGCAGATCTGCTCAAGATCATACACCTTCATATTTGGGTTGGCCGGGGTTTCCGCAAAGACCATCTTGGTGTTGGGCTGGCGCGCCGCCTTAATAGCGTCCAGATCGCTAAAGTCGACAAAGGTCACTTCAACCCCGTAGCGAGTGAGCAGATGACTAAATAAGGCATAGGTGCAGCCATAAACGGTCTTGGATGCAATCAAATGGTCGCCGGCGCTTAAAAAGCTCATGACCGCCGCCGAAACCGCTCCCATCCCCGTGGCACAGGCCGCCGCATCTTCACATTGTTCAAGTGCCGCCAGTCGCTCTTCAAGCTCACGGACAGTAGGGTTGCCTAAGCGAGAATATATATAGCCGGCTTCTTCGCCAGCAAAGCGTGCTGCCCCTTGAGCAGCGTTGTCGAAGACAAAGGTAGAGGTTTGATATAAGGGCGCCGCAAGCGCTCTGTGGGGATCCTGTCGACCTTGCTCGCTGTGGATGCAAAGGGTTTCGTCTGTGTATGTGTGTTTGCTCATATTGCCACCTTTTTTCTTTTAAAATAGGGGCATAATTGTTTTAAAAACAAGCAAGCTAGCCGCTTGGACGGCCATGAAACACTATTTTAGGGCCAAAAAAGCGTCAACCTTAGTTGACGTTTTTTTGCTCTTCATTGGTTTGTTTGTCGACTCGAGCCAACCGACTGGCCAGACTTTTCACCGTGGCCTTAAGCAGCGAAGGTTTCGCTTCAAGACGCGGCAAGGGACGACATAGCTCCATGGTTTTATAGCCTATGCGCGCGGTGAGTACGCCGGCACTGAGGCCCTGCGCCGCTCGCGTCGACAACACGCTTAACAACTTGCCACCAAAGGCGGTGGCGGCCAAATCGGCCAGCAATTCGGTTGAGCCCACGAACAGCATTTGCTTGAGCAGACTGCGATATAAGCGCACCCGACTCATATATCCCAGAGCCAGACCATAGTTATTAGCCAATACATCCACCAGCTTTAAGCCACGCCACAGCACCGCCAGCATATCGACCACCGCCAGTGGACTCACCGACACCAGTACCGCAGACTCCACCGCATAACGATTGATCAACTGCTTGGCTTGTTGGTCCTGACTGACCAGCAGGGTATCGCGATATAAGATCATCACCTCACGGTCGCTTAAATGATCGCCAATGCGCGCCTTAAAGGTTTCAAATTCAGGATGAGTTTGTATCTGATTAACGCTTTGCAACCAGGGCAAGGCCTGACCTATTTGCTCGCTCTCAAGCAAACGCTCGGCCTGCTGCTGATGATGTTGATTGACCTTCAAACGCTTTAAATTCACCAACTCACGCCATAACAAGCGCCCCATTAATAGCACAGCCAAGGCGATCACGGCGCTGTATAAGGCGCCTAACCACCATGCGGTGGCAAAGCTGGCGACAATGCTCAATCCGGTCTCCACCAGGATTAAACTAAGTAACAATAATACAAATAACCGCTTTAACAGCGAGCCCTTGCGACCCTTGATGGTGCTCTCGATGCTTTGTTCAAGTTCAGAGTCATCACCAAAGAGGGCTTCCTCTTCGCTGCTAGGGGCTTGTTCAGAGCGCGCCACTATCTGCGCGCCTTGCAGTTGTTCGGCCCCTGGTGTGGGGCCTTGCTCTTGTATGCGGCGTCCGGCGCTCAACTTTACTTCGTCGCTCATCGCAGCTTATCTCCCAATAAAAATTCTAAGGCATGGTCGAGGCGCATATGACGCAGCTTGCCGTCATTACCTGGCAGCGGCGCAAAATCGATATAATCAAAACCTTGTTTTGGCCACTGCCCTTCGTTAAGGCGATGCCGTGGTGGCTGTGGCGGTAAATAGGTAAGCCAGTTTTCCTCGCTTAGGGGTTTACCATATATACAGTGCAAATTACGGCCTTGCTCACTGACCGTCTTGCTTTGAGTGGCGCACACCCCGGCCATAGCCATGGTGTCGACTTCGACCCCGGCAAAAGCGAGTTCATTGGCCTTGGCCTTCACCAAGTCATGCAACAGCAGGGCTAAGTCCTGGTGGTAGTTCACCCCGACCTGATCGGCCTTGTTCGCTACAAACAGCAGCTTATCTATGTTGGGGCGGAATAAGCGTCTCAGCAGGTTGCTTTTACCGTATTCAAAAAACGCCAGTAACTCGGTAATGGCTTCGGCCTGCTCGGCAAAGATCTCCGGACCGAGTTTTAAGGCCTGAAGTAAATCCACCAACACCACCTGACGGTCAAAGCGGCAAAAATAGTCTTTATAAAACGGCTTCACCACCTGGCTTTTATAGGCCTCGAAACGCGCTTGCAGTTGGGTATACTGGGTGTTCTCACCAGATTCCTGCGGCGTTGGGCAAGGGAAAAATGCCAACAAGGGTGCCCCTTCCAATTCACCGGGAATAAGCATGCGCCCTGGTTGTAAATTGGCGGCATGGGCATTGGCTTTAATGGTCATCAACGCCTGTTTATATTCATTACTCAGGGTCTTTAGTTGTGCTTCATCCACTGGGGCCTGGCTATCAAAGCCTGCCAGTTGCGCTAAAAAGGATTCGCTATGGGCGCGGCGGACCTTGGAGTTAAGCATGGTGAGCTGACGTTCGCTCCAGGTAGCGTAATCCATATTCAGCATCGGCAAGTCCATTAACCATTCGCCGGGGTAATCGATTAGATCTATGGTCAAGGTGGCGGTGTCGCCAAGTTGCGCCCGCAGCCCGCGGTGGGGGCGATAGCGCATGGCCAGGCGCAAGGTATTAATGCGCTTGGTAGATTGTGGCCACTGTGGCGGCTCCTGAGTAATGCTTTCGATGGCATGGCGATAGCCGAAAGTCGGAATGTTCAGGGCTTTTTGTGGCACCTGGGTGGTCGCTATATGGCGCCCTTCGCGCATGACGCGGAAAAAAGGCAGATTCTTATCGTTGGCCTGCTCACTTAAATGGTGTACCAAGGCAGTAATAAATGCGGTTTTACCGCTGCCAGACAAGCCGGTCACCGCCAGAGTGATATGACCATCGAGGGTGCGCTGCAGTGTTTTTTTAGCTTTGTCTTTGAGCGTATCAAGGCGAGAGTAGGACAAATTAGCTCCTTTTTCCCTAAAACAATAAAAGGATAAGCCGACGAGGTCAGCTTATCCATTGGGCAGGATGGGATTATTAAAGTTTGTTTATTTCTCGGCTCACCGTAAAGGTTGGCGAGGTCACATGGGTTTCCATGCGCTGAATGCGCCCATCTAAATCGGTCATAAACTCTTTTAAATCTTTCAGTGCCTTGCGTGGCGGCTCACCCCTTTGCCAGACCTTGGCTTTAACCTCACCCACATGTGCCGCTTTTTGCGCGTCTGCTTGAGCCACGTCTGCGGGCTTGGTATCCAGAATAAACCAGGCGGCAATATAGGCAACGATAAACAGTGGGCCACCGGCAAGTAGAACGGCGGTGACGAAAACAATGCGTACCAGCCACAGTTCGATATTAAAGTAATCGCTGATCCCCGCACATACCCCGGCTAATTTACCGCGTTTGGGGTCGCGATAGAGTTCGCGCTTGGTGCTCATACCTTATTCCTCCACTGTGGCGATTCCTGATCAAGCAGCGTTTCTAGCGTATGAATACGCTCGGCCATCTTCTCGGCCTTGTTCGCCAGCTCAACCAATTGACGATGCTCGTGCTCGCTCAACCCCTGGCTTACTTGCTTTTTACTGCGATAGTGCAGAATAAGCCACAGCGGCGCCACCAACACCAAAAATATTACGATGGGGGGCAATAATAAATCAAAATCAAACATCTTCCTCTCCTGCCTGTTGCTTCGGCGTATTATAAGTGTGGGCGTAGCCGTGAAACTTGTCGAGCTCGCCCACTAATCATTGTTATTCTGCTTTTTCACTTTTACCCATTTTCGCTTTAAGCGCCGACAATTCGTCGTCGATCTTTTCGTCTTTTTCCAACTGTTCGATCTCGTCAGACAATGACTTTTGACCTAGCTCGTACGATTCAACCTGGGCTTCTAAACCGTCGATTTTAGTTTCGTAACGCTCAAACTTATCAAGCGCGTCCTGTACCTTGTTGCCATCAAGTGTTTTCTTGACATCAAGGCGCGATTGTACCGAGCGTTGACGCAAAATAATGGCTTTTTGACGAGCTTTGGCATCGCTCAGCTTTTCCTGCAAGGTACTGATCTCTTGCTGCAGCTTGTTGATGTGCTCTTCAACATGCTCCATCTCGCGCTCTAGAGCAACTTGGGCTTCCGCCGCCTTATTCTTTTCGATAAGCGCCGCTCGAGCCAGGTCGTCACGGTCTTTCGACAGCGCCAGCTCGGCTTTTTCCTGCCACTGCTCAACCTGCTTGTTCAGTGTTTCCAAGCGACGGCTAAGATCTTTCTTTTCCGCCAAAGTTTTTGCCGAAGTAGAACGCACCTCAACCAAGGTGTCTTCCATTTCCTGAATAATCAGGCGTACCATCTTTTCAGGATCTTCGGCCTTGTCTAAAATGGCATTGATATTCGAATTAACGATATCTGCAAAACGTGAGAAAATTCCCATAATCTTATACCTCAAATGTAGAAGTCTTCGTTGACTACTCTACGTGGTATCAAGTTGCTTGCCAACTTTAAAATAACTTAATAAAGCCATACTTTTCATTCAGTTACACCACTTTTAACAAACCCCTTTCTAATCGTCAAATAATGAAATACACTAAGCTTTAGCAAAAATTACTAAGAGTTAGTGTAAATGAGTCAGTTTCGTAAAAATGACAATCTGCTCGGCCAATCCGACAGCTTTTTAACCGTGCTCGATCAGGTTTCTCAACTGGCGCCACTGGATAAGCCGGTGTTGGTGATTGGCGAGCGCGGTACGGGTAAAGAACTTATTGCCGCCCGTTTACACTATCTCTCGCGACGTTGGGATCAAAGCTATGTGAGCCTCAACTGTGCGGCGTTGAACGAAAATTTGCTGGAAAGCGAGCTGTTTGGCCATGAAAGCGGGGCCTTTACCGGCGCCAGCAAACGCCATGAAGGGCGCTTCGAGCGCGCCAATGGCGGTAGCCTGTTCCTCGATGAATTAGCCAATACCCCGGCCGCGGTACAGGAAAAACTGTTACGGGTAATAGAATATGGCGAGTTTGAGCGCGTCGGTGGCCGCGCGCCAATTAAGGTCGACACCCGGCTCATTTGTGCCACCAATGAAGACTTACCCGCCCTGGCCGACCAAGGGCATTTTCGCCACGACTTACTCGACCGCCTCGCGTTTGATGTGATCACCTTGCCGCCACTGCGTGAGCGCCAAGAAGATATATTGCTGTTGGCAGAGCACTTCGCCATAAACATGGCCCGTAATCTCGGTTGGGAACTCTTTAGCGGCTTTACCACCCGAGCCAAACAAGCCCTGTTGGAATATCACTGGCCCGGCAATGTGCGTGAATTAAAAAACGTAATTGAACGCAGCCTCTATCGCCATGGTAATGAAGACCTGGCGGTGCACAGCATTAACCTTGATCCCTTTGCCAGCCCGTTTCGACCACAGGCATCAACTAACCGCCCGATCGCCACGCCATCCATAGGCGCCCACGACTCGGCCCAAAACATTGACCCTGGTAGCGCTAGCGCGGTGGCCAACAACACCAGCGAACCAAGCTTTAGCTTCCCGTGCGACCTGAAGCAGTTATCCGCTGAATACGAAACCGAGCTGTTACGCCAAGCGCTTAAATTTAGTCAATTTAATCAAAAGAAAACTGCACAAATGCTCGGATTAACGTATCATCAACTGAGAGGATATTTAAAGAAATACAATTTGCTTGATTCGCAGCAAAAACAAGAGGCTTAGCCCGTGTATAAATGGTTGTTGGGCACCGTGGCGTTAGTTCTCGCTGGGTGCCAAAATGAAGATGCCCACTATGCGCCCATAGAAGGCATGGTTTATTGCGCCGAAGCCAACCCGGTGTCGTTTAACCCTCAGGTGACCACCTCCGGCTCCACCATAGACATCATTTCCAAACAACTTTACAACAGACTGCTGCGTATCGACCCGGTCAGCGGCGAATTTATTCCCGAGCTGGCGACCAGTTGGAAAATAAGCCGAGATGGCACCGAAATCACCTTTAAACTGCGTGAAGACGTGCATTTTCATAACACCGCCTATTTCTCACCCACGCGCCTTTTCAACGCCGACGATGTAGTCTTCTCCTTTAATCGATTGTTCGATGTCTATAATCCTTATCACTTTGTTGGTGAAGCCAATTACCCGTATTTTCAAAGTGTCGGCTTGGATCAGTTGATCCGCAATATTCGCAAGGACTCGGAATATCAGGTGACCTTTGAGCTCTTTAATGCGGAAAGCAGCTTTTTAGCCAACCTGGCCACCGACTTTGCCGCCATCACCTCGCGCGAGTACGCCATGAAACTGATGGAAAACGAGCAAATGGAGCTGTTCGACCAATACCCAGTGGGCACCGGACCCTTCGTTTATCGCGAGTATCAACGAGACCGCTTTATTCGCTATTACAGCCACCCGGATTATTGGGAGCACCAGGTCAACCTCGACCAGCTGGTGTTTGATATTACCCCCAACGGCACCACGCGTATCGTCAAGCTGTTAACCAAGGAGTGTGATGTCACCCCGCACCCCAGTGCCACCCAGCTCGATGTATTACGCCAGCGCAGTGACATAGACTTACAGCAGCAGGATAATTTAAATATTGGCTACTGGGCCTTTAACACAGAGCGTGTGCCCTTTAACAACCCCGAGGTGCGTCGTGCCCTCGCCCACGCCATTAATGTGGATAAAATCATGCAGGCGGTGTATTACGGCCAAGGTGTGAAGGCGACCTCCATGCTGCCGCCCATTAGTTGGGCCTACCAGGAACAAAATAACTTACCCGGATACAACCCGGATAAGGCCCGCGAGCTACTGGCCGAGGCCGGCTATGAAAATGGCTTTGAAATGAGCATTTGGGCCATGCCGGTGAGCCGGATTTACAACCCCAACGCGCGTAAAATGGCGGAGCTGATGCAGAGCGACTTACGCGAGGTGGGCGTGAAGGTGCGCATAGTCGAATACGAGTGGAACACCTTCTTGCAGCGCGTCGATGAACATCGTCACGACAGCGTGTTATTGGGCTGGGCTGCCGACACCCCGGACCCAGATAACTTCTTTAGTCCCTTACTCAGTTGTGCCGCTACCTTTAGCGGTAAAAACCCAGCCAACTGGTGTAACCCGGAATTCGACTTTTTGCTCACCCAGGCACTGGCCACCACGGATCAAGCACAGCGCAAAGAGTTTTATGTTAAGGCCCAGCAAATGATTGCCGAGCAATTGCCGCTGCTGCCTTTGGCCCACGGTAAACGCTCACAGGCCAATGATGCCAATATCCAAGGCATTACCCTAAGCCCGTTTGGCGGTATTTCCCTAGCCCACGCGAGTAAAGAGCCATGATGTTTGAATTTGCCATTCGCCGCTTCTCGCTGCTGCTGTTTATGCTCTTTACCCTGAGCCTGTTTACCTTTTCCCTGGGCTATCTGTTTCCCGGAGAGCCGCTCACCAATTTCAGTGGCATAGAAACTGCGGGCTTTTCACAAAGCGCCGAGCTACGCGCCAAGTACCATCTCGATGAGGGCTATATCAGCCAATATCTGGCCTTTGTCGGGCGTATTCTCCAAGGGGACTGGGGCTTATCCTTTGCCTCAGGGGATCCGGTTTTTAGTCATGTGCTTACCTTGGCACCGGCCACCTTCGAGCTCGCCGTGTATGCCTTGTTGGTCTCGGTGATTGTCGGCGTTCCCGCCGGTATTCTCGCGGCGCTGTCGCAGGGTCGTTGGCCCGATAAGCTGATCAGCGGCATCACCCTGGTGGGTTACTCGGTGCCCATATTTTGGCTGGCGCTGTTATTGATCATGGTGTTTTGCCTGCAATTGGGCCTGTTCCCCATGTCCGGGCGCATCAGTTTATTGTATGAAATACCCGCCAGCACCCACTTTATTCTCCTTGATGTGATGCTTGCCGGTTTCCCCTATGGCGGTCAGGCCTTTACCGATGCCCTGCATCACCTGGCATTGCCGACCCTAGTGCTGGCCACCTACCCAACCACGGTATTGGTGCGCTTTACCCGTGATTCCATGCTCAACGTACTAGAACAAAATTACATCAAAACCGCGCGCGCCAAGGGTCTGAGTCGTCGCCAGTTGATTATTCACCACGCCCTGCGTAACGCCTTGCTGCCGGTCATTAAGCAAATTGGTTTGCAGTTTAGCGCCTTGATCACCCTGGCGATGATCACCGAAGTTATTTTCTCCTGGCCGGGTATAGGCCGTTGGCTTATCGACAGCATTTATCAGCGTGACTTCCCGGCTATTCAGGGTGGCCTGTTAGCCATTTCCATGTTTATTATTTTTGCGACTATTTTCACCGAGTTACTCTATACCCTGCTCGACCCGATCTCACGGAATCAAGCGCATGGCAAACTTTAAATTATTTACCGAACAATCCAACGTCTCGCCGCTTTTCAGGCTGTGGCGTAAATTTAGGGCCAACCACGTTTCCCTGGTTGGCTTGTGGTTGTTCCTGGCGCTTACCGTGTTAGCGGCCACCGCCCCCCTGTTGGCGCCTTATGGTATCAATGAGCAACATGCCGACGCGCTGTTGATCCCGCCATCTTGGCACGAAGACGGCGATGTGCGCTTTATTCTCGGCACCGATGATCTGGGCCGTGATGTGCTCTCCAGGCTAATGAATGGCGCCACCTACACCTTTGGCCTATCTATCGTGGCGGCGCTGGTGACCACGCTCGTGGGCGTGTTGGTGGGTACGGTTGCTGGGATCAGCCGCGGACTGCGGGCCAGCTTTTTGAATCACCTGCTTGATATCACCCTGTCCATCCCCTCGTTGCTGCTGGCCATTATTATTATTGCCATACTCGGTCCGGGTCTGATGAATACCGTCTGGGCCATTATTTTCGCACTGCTGCCGCAATTTATTCACTCGGTACGCAACCTGGTGGTGGAAGAGCTGAGCAAGGACTATATCAGCGCCTTTCGTTTGGACGGCGCTAACCATTGGCAAATTTTAGTGCGCGGTATTTTCCCCAACATTTATGAGCGCATCGTGGTTATCTTCACCATGGCCTTGTCGCTGGCAATCCTCGATATTGCTGCCCTGGGCTTTTTAAAGCTCGGTGCCCAGCCCCCGACCGCAGAATGGGGTGCGATTTTGGCGGAAAACCTCGGCTTAATTTATCTGGCGCCCTGGACCGTAGCGCTGCCGGGGATCTTGCTATTTTTAGCCGTGCTGTCCACCAACCTGGTTGGCGATGGCCTGCGCAACGTACTTAAAGAGCGACGGGCGGACTAATGCAGTTACTTGATATTCGCAACCTCACCATAGAGTTGAAAACCTCGGACTCCATTATTCGCGTGGTTGACGGTGTTAATTTCAGCCTTAAAGAAGGTGAAGTGCATGCCCTTATCGGCGAGTCCGGCTCGGGGAAGAGTCTGATTGCCAAAGCCTTGGTGGGTGCCCTCAATAAACGCTGGGAGGTGCGTGCGGATCGTATGCACTGGCGCGGTGTGGACCTAATGCGCCTGTCCGATGAAAAGCGCCGTAAGCTGGTGAGCCAAGACCTGGCGATGATTTATCAGGAGCCAAGCCGCTGCCTGGATCCAACGGCGAAAATCAGCGACCAGATTGAAGAAAGTATTCCCGAAACGGACCAAAGCGGTAATATTTTCCAGCGCCGCCGTGCCAAGAAAAAACGCGTACGTGCCTTGTTGCATAAGGTCGGTATCAAGGAGCACTCAAAGGTGCTGTCCAGCTACCCTCATGAACTCTCCGAAGGGGTGTGTCAAAAGGTGATGATCGCCATGGCCATCGCCCGCTCACCGCGCTTGCTTATTGCCGATGAACCCACCACGGCGCTTGAGAGTACCACGCGCGCCCAGGTATTTAGGCTGTTAAAGAGTTTAAACCAGCTCAAAAACATGTCCATCTTGATGATCTCCCACGAACTCGAAGAGCTCACAGACTGGACCCATGGCATGCATGTACTGTATTGCGGTCAGATGGTAGAAGCCGGGCCCACCGAGCAGGTATTTGCTCACCCGCGCCATCCTTACACCAAGGCATTACTGCAAAGCCTGCCCGACTACGATATGGCCCTGGGCCATAAGCAGCCCCTGTACGCCCTCAAAGGCACCATTCCGACCTTGCAGCACCTGCCAATAGGCTGTCGCTTGGGTCCCCGCTGTCCCAACGCACAAAAAGCCTGTGTGGTGACACCTAAGCTGGAAAAAGAGCATGGCCACAGCTACGCCTGCCACTTTCCGCTGCATAAGCAGGAGAAAGAACATACGCTAGAGCAGGAATTACAGGAACATAAGCAGGAGCAAAGCTGATGCAACCCCTACTGAAAGTGCAAGCACTGAATAAAATGATCAATGTCCGCGCCGGTTTGCTCAGCCATAAAAAGGTGTCCCTGCTCAAAGATATTTCCTTTTGTATTGGCCAAGGCGAAACCCTGGCGGTGATAGGCGAAACCGGCGCGGGGAAAAGCACGCTCGCCAAGGTGTTGGCCGGTGCCGATGAAGTCAGTAGTGGGCAGATCATTCTTGAAAGCGAGCTGATTAAGGATGGCCCCAAGCATTTGGGTGATAGCAGTGCTATCCGCCTGATCTTTCAAGACCCAACGACCTCGCTTAATCCGGCCCTGACCATAGAGGAAACCTTGGACGATTGCCTGCGTTTTAATACTAAATTAAGCGCTGCCGAGCGCCTGGAAAAAATTAAGCAGACCCTCTCCAAAGTGGGCTTGTTAGTTGAGCACCGCCACTATTATCCGCATATGTTCTCCGGCGGGCAGTTGCAGCGAGTGGCGCTCGCCAGAGCGCTTATCCTCGACCCCAAGGTGTTGGTGCTTGATGAAGCCTTATCCTCTTTGGATCCTTCGGTACGGGCACAGACGGTGAATCTGCTGTTGGAGTTGCAACGCGAGAGCGGCCTAAGCTATGTATTGATCACCCACCACCTGAGCCTGGTAAAGCATATGAGCGATCAGGTGATGGTGTTGGATCACGGCGAGGTTGTGGAGTACGGTAACACCCGGGAAATCTTCACCAACCCGCAATCAAAAACCTGTCAGCGGCTGCTGACCTGCTAGTTACCCTGGATAAAACAAGCTTAGGGTTCAAGTACGGACTCAGGACACACTTAACCTATTAAACACTCTGCCCTTGCTCACCGAAGAGTCGCGCACAGCAATAAAAAAGGCCGCAAATGCGGCCTTTCTTTTATGCTTTAGCGATGATTATTCGCCTTGCGGTGCCATTGGCTTACGTACCACTTCCGCTTGCGCTTCTAGCGCTTCTACGAAGGTCTGGTAGTTTTTATTAGCAAGTTGCATGGTTAGACTTTGCTTAACCTGATCGTCCACCTCGGTTTCGCTCGGCGTATTTACCGACTTAAGCGCTACCAGGGCCACGTTACCGTTATTAAGCTCGACCAGGTCAACCACAGGAGTCGCATCCGGGTGAGCCAGCTTGAACACCTGTTGAGTCAACGCTGGCGGCACACTAAAGGTACGACGCGTTAGTTTATCTTCGCTTAGCAGTTCAACACCGGCTTGCTCCGCTAGTGTAGCGATAGCCGTGCCAGCTTCTAGCTCGGCGAACAAGGTCTCGGCCTGCTCTTTAGCAAGCGATGAAGCTTTTTCTGCTACCAGGATATCTTGAATTTGCTCACGTACTTGTGCCAATTCTTTGGTAGCCGCAGGTTTGTGATCAACAACACGTACCACTACTACATGTTCGTTACCCAGCTCTAATACTTCTGAGTTAACACGATCTTCAAGCAGTTCAGGCGAGAAGATAACGCTAGCAACGTTGGGCTGATTTAGCGGTGCAGGCAGTTGTACACGTGCTAATAAGTCGGTAGTTTGCACCGTGGCGCCAATTGCCGCTGCCGCATCTTCCAAGCTATCCGATACTTCAAACGCCAGCTCTGCCAGCTCTGTTTGTTTTTCGTAATAGATGTCGGCTTTTTCAACTTTCTCAAGCTCGCTGCGGATCTCAGGCTCAACATCGGCCAGGGCCTTCATTTCACCCGGCTGCAAGTCGGTTAGTTTGATGATGTGATAACCAAACTCAGATTGCACTACCTCTGACAGCTGACCTACGTCCTTCAGTGCGAACGCCGCATCTTCAAAGTCAGGGTCAAGCATGTCGCGCTCAATCCAATCTAGATCACCACCTAGTTCAGCACTGACGATATCGTCCGACTGAGTTTCGGCCAGTTCGGCAAAGTCGGCACCCTGCTGCAGTTGCGCTAATAGCTCCTCGGCCTTTTGCTGTGCTGCGGCGTCATCTTCACTGTTCTCAATTAAGATATGCGCAACCCGGCGTTTTTCCGGCTCGCTGTACATGGCCTGGTTCTGCTCGTAGTACTCTTTGATTTGCTCTGCGCTGATAGGCTCGGCCAACTCAAGGGTGTCGGCATTAAGCTCAACGTACGCCACCTTAACCTGCTCAGGCGCTAAGAACTGGGCTTGGTTTAGGTCATAGTAATTTTGAATTTCTTCATCGCTAACGGTGACCGTTTCTTTAAACTTGTCGTTATCAATGACTAAATAATCAATCGCACGCTCTTGTTGCTGCAAGCCAACCGCTTGGTTTAGCTCGTTGCTCAAGGTGAAATCGGTACCTGCCAGGGCGCTGACCAGCTGTGAACGCGTCATTTCTTTACGAAGAAACTCGCGGAAGTCATCGGCTTGGAAACCCATTTGACGCATGACCTGAAGGTAACGGTCGTTGCTAAACTTGCCGCCAAACTGGAAGGCTGGCATGTCTATAATTGCTTTACGTACTTCTGCATCACTTACGCGTAAACCCATTTCTGCCGCTAATTGCGATTGTAGTTCTTGTTGGATTAAGCGATTGGTAACGGACTGGCGAAGTTGAGCCATAAAGGTTGGGTCATTGGCTAATTGCGCAAAGTATTCACCGAATTGCTGCTCTTGACGAGCGCGTTCGTTGTCGAATGCTCTGGCAAAGTCGCGCTGCGTGATTTTTACCCCGTTCACCTCAGCGACGGATTGCTCGGTAGTCTGACCTAAGTAGCCCCCGATCCCTGCCAAAGCAAAAGATAAAATCACTAGCCCTAGAATAATTTTGGCCGCCAAGCCTTGCGAGCCTTCTCTGATTTTTTCTAGCATTTATCTTTATCTCTATTTATTTAGTACCCCCTTCACTTTCCAGTACGGTTTTAACCTTACAATAAAGTGAAGGATATAAAAAAAGCGTATCTTAGCAGATACGCTTTTTCACTTGAAGCTAACAATCGTTTTCCGTTTGCTAGTAATTCAAGCTTCGCAAATTAATTAACTGCGTCTTTAAGCGCTTTGCCTGCTTTGAACGAAGGAATGGTTGCAGCAGCAATTTGAATTTCTTCGCCAGTTTGTGGGTTACGGCCGGTGCGAGCAGCACGCTCACGTACAGAAAAAGTACCGAAACCAACTAGGGCAACTGAATCGCCTTCTTTAAGTGCATTTGATACTGACTCAATGAATGAATCCAACGCACGACCGGCAGCCGCTTTAGAGATATCAGCATCAGCTGCGATTTGATCGATTAATTGAGACTTATTCACAATATCATCCCCTTACATTGTTATTATCCAGAGCGACTCAGCTTGTGAAAAGTGTACAGCTTGAGAGCATCTCTGTGCTATTAAATTTAGAAAAGAACGCATCCTTTCCAAACGCCTTAATCGTCTTGAAACCTAGGCCACACAAGGCCTAGGCTCAAATCCAGTGCCTAACTTATCACACCTTAGTGATTTGAAAAGCCCTTTACGATATTTTTTTACTATTTTTACTCACTTTTTGCGCAATCAAGGCTAAAACGCTCGATTGGCTGGGCTAAAGCAAGCTCCAACACCTCGTCAATCCATTGCACAGGGTGAATAGCTAGGCCTTCGCGAACATTCTCAGGGATTTCTTTTAAATCGCGTTCATTCTTTTGCGGAATGATCACCGTCTTAATGCCACCTCGGTGTGCCGCCAGCAGCTTCTCTTTTAAGCCGCCGATAGGCAATACTTCACCGCGCAGTGTAATTTCTCCTGTCATGGCCACATCCGAGCGCACCGGGTTCCCAGTGAGGCTAGACACCAAGGCAGTCACCATAGCGATACCCGCACTTGGGCCGTCTTTCGGCGTTGCCCCTTCAGGCACGTGCACATGAATATCACGCTTCTCGTGGAAGTCCGAACTAATACGCAGCTTTTCGGCACGATAGCGTACTACCGTCATGGCCGCTTGAATCGACTCTTTCATGACATCGCCCAAGGAGCCGGTGTAACTTAGTTTGCCCTTGCCTGGTACCGCAGATGATTCTATGGTTAGCAAATCGCCGCCCACTTCGGTCCACGCCAAACCGGTTACCTGACCAATGCGATCATCACCTTCGGCCTTACCATAATCATGACGCTGCACCCCGAGGTATTCCTCCAGGTTATTGTCGTCTATGGTGATATGCTCCAGGCTCTTATCAAGCAGAATGTTTTTCACCGCTTTGCGACACAGTTTAGAAATTTCACGCTCGAGACCACGTACGCCCGCTTCGCGGGTGTAGTAACGAATAATGCCGATGATGGCGCTGTCGTCTATGGTCAGCTCTTTTTCTTTTAAACCATTGCGCTTAATCTGCTTAGGAATAAGGTGCTGCTTGGCGATATTAAGTTTCTCGTCTTCGGTATAACCGGACAGACGGATCACTTCCATACGGTCCAACAAGGGGCCAGGAATATTAAAGCTGTTGGAGGTCGCCACGAACATCACATCCGACAGATCGTAATCCACCTCAAGGTAATGATCCGCAAAGGTGCTGTTTTGCTCTGGGTCTAATACCTCAAGCAATGCCGATGACGGGTCGCCACGCATATCCGATGACATCTTATCGATTTCATCAAGCAGGAACAGCGGGTTGCGTACGCCGACCTTGGTCATATTCTGAATCAATTTACCTGGCATAGAACCTATGTAGGTACGGCGGTGACCACGGATCTCCGCTTCATCACGAACGCCACCTAAGGCCATGCGCACATACTTACGACCGGTAGCGCGGGCAATACTCTGCCCCAGCGAGGTTTTACCTACACCCGGTGGCCCTACTAAACACAGAATCGGCCCTTTGAGCTTATTGGTACGCTGCTGCACCGCGAGGTATTCGATGATGCGGTCTTTAACCTTTTCTAAACCGTAATGGTCAGAATCGAGGATCTTCTGCGCCCCGGCCAGGTCTTTTTTCACTTTCGACTTTTTCTTCCACGGCACATTGGTGATGGTCTCGATGTAGGAGCGCACAACCGTGGCTTCGGCCGACATCGGCGACATCATTTTCAGCTTTTTCAGCTCGCCCATGGCCTTTTCTTCGGCCTCGGCCGGCATGCCCGACTCGGCTATTTTCTTTTGCAGCCCTTCGAACTCGTCTGGCACATCTTCCATCTCACCGAGCTCTTTCTGAATGGCTTTCATCTGCTCGTTGAGATAATACTCACGCTGCGATTTTTCCATCTGCTTTTTCACCCGGGCGCGGATTTTCTTCTCGACCTGTAATAGATCGATTTCACCTTCCATCATCGCCATCAGGTATTCCAGACGCTCGGTCACATCGCTGATCTCAAGCACCTTTTGCTTTTCCGGCACCTTAATCGGCATATGTGCTGCCATGGTGTCGGCCAAACGTGCCGGCTCTTCAATGCCGGACACCGAGGTCAGTACCTCGGGCGGGATCTTTTTATTCAGTTTGACGTAGCCTTCGAATTGGCTCACCGCACTGCGAATAAAGATTTCGTGCTCACGCTCGTCGATATCGCTAGAGGGAATGTACTCAACCTCGGCAACAAAGAAGTCATCTTCTTGGGTGTATTTTTCGATGCGCGCACGCTGGGTGCCTTCAACGAGCACCTTAACCGTGCCGTCGGGCAGCTTTAATAGTTGTAAAACGCTGGCAACCGTACCAACGGTATAAATTTCTTCACTGGTTGGATCGTCTACCGAGGCGTCTTTTTGCGCCACTAGGAAAATCTGTTTGTCTTTATCCATCGCTGCCTCAAGACAGCGAATCGACTTTTCGCGACCGACAAATAGCGGGATCACCATGTGGGGATAGACCACCACGTCCCTTAATGCCAGTACTGGAATTTCAACGCGATCCGTTCTTTCAAGCGTCATACTAACTCTCTTCGGACTTCTCAAAATTTAACAATTACCCAAGTATATGGGGATTGGCGGGGCAAAGTTCAACAAATTTATAAAAAAAGGAGCCTTAGGCTCCTTTTTAAATTCAATTGCTTAGTTTTTATTCTGATGCAGCCTTATCCTGACTGTTATTTTCATAGATAAGGATGGGGTCGGACTCACCTTTGATCACGGTTTCGTCGATTACTACCTTGCTGACATCTTCCATAGACGGTAACTCGTACATGGTATCAAGCAAGACACCCTCAACAATTGAACGCAAACCACGGGCACCGGTTTTACGCTCCATCGCTTTATGAGCAATGGCTTTTAGTGCGTCTTCACGGAACTCCAGTTCAACATTTTCCATCGCAAACAAGGAGGCAAACTGTTTCGTTAAGGCGTTTTTCGGCTCATTCAAGATCTGAATCAGCGCATCTTCGTCTAACTCTGTCAGTGTTGCTACCACGGGAAGACGACCAATAAATTCTGGGATCAAACCATATTTAACCAGATCTTCCGGCTCCACGTCTTTAAAGGATTCGCTTAGGCTGCGCTCGGCACTGCTCGATTTCACATTGGCACCAAAGCCAATACCCGTGTTCTTGGCACTGCGTTGCTCGATAACCTTATCAAGACCTGCAAAGGCACCACCACAGATAAAGAGGATCTTAGAGGTGTCTACCTGCAAGAACTCCTGCTGCGGATGCTTACGGCCGCCTTGCGGTGGAACTGAGGCAACCGTACCTTCAATCAGTTTCAGTAGCGCTTGCTGCACGCCCTCACCGGATACATCTCGGGTGATAGACGGGTTATCCGACTTACGAGAAATCTTGTCGATTTCATCGATATAGACGATACCACGCTGCGCTTTCTCAACGTCGTAATCACATTTTTGCAGTAGTTTTTGGATGATGTTTTCAACATCCTCACCCACATAACCGGCTTCGGTTAAGGTGGTGGCGTCGGCCATGGTAAAAGGCACATCCAATAGGCGCGCCATGGTCTCGGCCAATAGGGTTTTACCGCTACCGGTTGGACCGATCAGCAAGATATTACTCTTGCCTAATTCAACGCCATCGGTATTACCGGCGTTACGCAGACGCTTATAGTGGTTATAAACCGCAACCGACAGTACTTTTTTGGCGTGTTCTTGGCCAATTACATAATCATCTAGGTGAGAGCGGATCTCTTTTGGAACCGGCAACTTGTCAGATGCGTTCGCCTTGGGCGCGATATCCTTAATTTCTTCCCTGATGATGTCGTTACACAGGTCAACACACTCATCACAAATATAAACGGATGGGCCTGCGATCAACTTTCGTACTTCGTGCTGAGATTTACCACAAAACGAGCAGTACAGCAGTTTACTTGTCTTTTCGCCGTCTGTTGGTTTATCGGACATTCAGCTACCTCATTCTTTACGCTACGAGCTTTATTACATTGTAGCAAATGGACTTCTTAAACAAATATACCAAACTTTGCGGCGCATTGCGCCGCCAATTGGTTAAAGCGCAGCAATTAGATTACTTGGCGCTGCGTCGATCAAAAACAGAGTCAACCAGACCATATTCAACCGCTGCATCGGCGTTCATAAAGTTGTCACGGTCGGTATCACGAGAGATCACATCCAAAGGCTGTCCCGTGTGCTCTGCCAACAATCTATTTAGTTTATCTTTGATAGACAGGATTTCTTTAGCGTGAATTTCAAAATCGGATGCCTGACCCTGGAAGCCGCCTAGCGGTTGGTGGATCATCACACGTGAATTAGGCAGACAATGACGCTTACCCTTGGCACCACCAGAAAGCAAAAATGCCCCCATACTGGCCGCTTGACCCACACACAAGGTGCTGACGTCAGGCTTGATAAAATTCATGGTGTCGTAAATAGACATACCTGCGGTGACCGAGCCACCCGGAGAGTTGATATACAGGTGAATGTCTTTTTCTGGATTTTCTGATTCCAAGAATAGCAACTGGGCCACAATCAGATTGGCCATATGGTCTTCAACCGGACCCGTTAAAAAGATGATTCGCTCTTTAAGAAGGCGCGAGTAGATGTCATAAGAGCGTTCTCCCTTAGCGGTTTGTTCTACCACCATGGGAACTAATGCGTTAAGCGGATCTGTCATACCATTGTTCATTATTACTTGATTCCTTAATGAGCGACACAAACTAAAATGGCTCGGTGCTTTGCGAGCAAAGCATACGAGCCATTTAAACGTTGCTTGTAACTTAAGTCAACGACTTATTGAGCCGCCTGCGGGTTCATGATGTCGTCGAACGCAGTTTCTACGTCAGTTACTTTAGCTTTCTCAACGATTGCTTCAATCGCTTGCTCTTCCATGGCAACGTTACGCATTTGCTGCATTAGTTGCTCATTGGCTTTGTAGTATTCAACTACTTCGCTTGGATCTTCGTAAGCAGAAGCCATAGTGCTGATTAGCTCTTCTACTTTCGCGTCGTCAGCCTTGATTTCGCCAGACTTGATCACTTCACCTAGTAGTAGGCCAGTTTTAACGCGCTTGATAGCTTGCTCTTGGAATAGCTCAGCTGGAAGCTCAGGCATGTTTTGAGCGTCGCCGCCAAAACGCTGTGCAGCTTGCTTGCGAAGTGCGTCGATCTCTTGCTCTACAAGGGCTTTTGGTACTTCGATTTCGTTTTGCGCTAGAAGACCTTCGATCGCTTGCTCTTTAACCTTAGCTTTAACAGCTTGGCTAAGCTCACGGCTCATGTTCTTCTTCACTTCTTCTTTAAGTGCGTCAACACCACCTTCGGTGATACCGAATAGCGCCGCGAACTCTTCGTTAAGTTCTGGAAGCTCTTGTACTTCTACTTTCTTCACAGTGATAGTGAACTGCGCGTCTTTACCTTTTAGGTTTTCAGCGTGGTACTCTTCTGGGAAAGTTACATCGGCAACAACTTCTTCACCGGCTTTCTTACCAACGATGTTGTCTTCGAAACCTGGGATCATACGACCTTGACCAAGTTCAAGTGGGAAGTTCTCAGCTTTACCGCCTTCGAACTCTTCGCCGTCGATAGTACCAACGAAGTCGATAGTAACGCGTGCGTTTTCGCCAGCAGCTTCTTCAGACTCAGTCCATGAAGCGTGTTGCTTACGAAGTGTTTCTAGCATGTTAGCTAGGTCTTCGTCTTTTACTTCAACAACTGGTTGCTCAACTTCGATGTTCTCTAGGCCTTTAAGCTCAACTTCTGGGTAAACTTCAAAAGTGGCTTCAAACTCTAGGTCTTTACCTGCTTCAAGCGCTTTAGGAGCGAAAGTAGGTGCACCGGCTGGGTTGATTTTTTCAGCGATGATGGCATCGATGTAGTTACGCTGCATTAGGTCGCCAGCTACTTCTTGAAGTACCGCTGCGCCGAAGCGTTTTTGGATGATAGAAACTGGTACTTTACCCGGACGGAAACCGTCGATACGCTGAGTTTTAGACAATTGTTGTAAGCGTTTTTTAACTTCGGTCTCAACGTTCGCTGAAGGAACAGTGATAGTCAGACGGCGCTCAAGGCCTTGAGTCGTCTCAACAGAAACTTGCATGATTTACCTCAATCTTCAAATATGGCGGCGTTGCGCCTTCGTTACATACACGGCGATCGTTTATCATGGCCACTCACGCAAAATGGCAATTTTGCCGCGGTGATGACGGGGGCGATCCCTATGCCTGCACTGCCCTATGGGCACTTATGTTTAACAATAGACGCGGCATTATAACCTAATATTTATAAGAGTCGAGAGCGCAGGCCGAGAAATTAGCGGATCTGCGGCTATTGGGCATGACTTAGCGCACTTTGCATACAGTTCGCGTCAAATACTTGATCACAATGATACGCTGGAGCTACTTAAATTAAGAGTTATTGCTATCTAAAAGAAAAAAGAGATATTTTTTAGGGGGGGGGGGGGAGAACGTGGTTGCGATACAGGATTTTAACCTGCAAGCGATGGGCACAATACCCAAACAAACTGCTTTTTATTTCTTATAAATAAAGTGGTCGGCGATGCAGGATTTGAACCTGCGACCCCTTGGACCCAAACCAAGTGCGCTACCAAGCTGCGCTAATCGCCGATACTCAAATTGTGTTTTCTAAATATGTTTTCGCTTTCACCTTAAGAAAAGGTGGTCGGCGTTGCAGGATTTGAACCTGCGACCCCTTGGACCCAAACCAAGTGCGCTACCAAGCTGCGCTAAACGCCGATATACGTATATTTAGAAAAATGGGGCGACTGACGAGACTTGAACTCGCGACAACCGGAATCACAATCCAGGGCTCTACCAACTGAGCTACAGCCGCCACAATAATGGCGCACCCGGAAGGATTCGAACCTTCGACCGACGGCTTAGAAGGCCGTTGCTCTATCCGACTGAGCTACGGGCGCGGTGCAACGAATACTTCTTCGTGCTCATCAAGTGACACTTCCTAAAGAAAGTGAACGACCTGCGGAATTAGATTCTGCGATAGTTTGGATTAAATACCCAAACCAAGACGCTCACTTCACTTTTGAAAAGTGGTCGGCGATGCAGGATTTGAACCTGCGACCCCTTGGACCCAAACCAAGTGCGCTACCAAGCTGCGCTAATCGCCGATACTTGTTTTGCCTGAGGTTTCGAACTCGACCCCTCGTTGACAACGGGGTGCATAATAGTGATTTGACCTGGCGAGGTCAAACATTTTTTTCGCCGCAACGGTGCGTTTGCTTATTTTTAACTCGCTTTGTTTAAGTTTTAACGAATTTGTTCGATATTTTATCAATTTAGCCCATAAAACAGTGCTTTCCTATGGCTCTTAGCTTGGCTAGGCAGCGCTTTTCTGCGAAAATATTGCACAGGTTCCTTACGGTGACCCCTTTTTATACCGTACGGCTCTAATAAAAGTATTTCGTTCTAATTTCGTGTGACTCTTTAGCGCCCCCTAAAAAGCACACCACCCCAATTAAAGGTTACTCATGACGGCAAACATCATTGATGGTAAGGCAATTGCAAAGCAAGTTCGCGCCCAAGTGGCAGCGCGTGTCGCCGAACGTAAAGAGCAAGGTCTGCGCGCACCGGGCCTCGCGGTTGTACTGGTAGGTCAGGATCCGGCAAGCCAGGTTTATGTAGGTTCTAAGCGTAAGGCATGTGAAGAAGTAGGCTTTGTTTCTAAGTCTTATGATCTACCTGGTGATACCAGCGAACAACAACTTCTTGACTTGGTTGACCAGCTTAATGCCGATCCTGAAGTAGATGGCATCCTGGTACAATTGCCGCTTCCAGAAGGTCTTAACGCCGAGAAGGTGTTAGAGCGTATTACTCCACATAAAGATGTGGATGGCTTCCACCCTTATAATATTGGCCGCCTAGCTCAACGCATGCCAGCGCTACGCCCTTGTACGCCAAAAGGCATTATTACCCTGCTAGACTCAACCGGCGTTCGTTATAAAGGTATGCACGCCGTTGTTGTTGGTGCCTCGAACATTGTTGGTCGTCCTATGTCTCTTGAGCTGCTGCTGGCAGGTTGTACAACCACTGTATGCCACAAGTTCACCCAGGACTTAGAGGCTCATGTACGCCGTGCCGATTTAGTAGTTGTAGCCGTGGGTAAACCTGAGTTTATTCCCGGTGAATGGATTAAAGAAGGCGCCCTGGTGATCGATGTGGGGATTAACCGTTTGGACAACGGCACCCTGGTTGGCGATGTGGCCTATGACGTTGCCAGTCAACGCGCCAGCTATATCACCCCGGTTCCGGGTGGGGTGGGCCCAATGACGGTTGCCAGCCTGATTGAAAACACCTTGGAAGCCTGTGAAAACTATCACAGCTAATGCAATACGCTAAATTCAAAAAAGGCCAGCACTATTCGCTGGCCTTTTTGTTTTCCCATCGCGAGCGCAGTAATTGCACCCCTTGCGGCGTTACCGAAAATACTATCATCGCCATCATCAGGGCATATTGCCAACCTTGATACGTCTCTGCCAATAACAGCACCGCCGTAATAATACCGGCGATGGGATTGGCTATGGTGCCAAAGGTAAACTCCACCACCGACATGCGTCCCAACAGCCACACATATAAGCTGTACGCCACCGCGGTGTTGGGCAGCACCAGCCACACTACTGCCAACCATTGTTGACGCTCGATGGGATTTTGCAGCGCCTGATAAGCCTCGGGCTCAAGATAAAATGCCTGGATAAGCGCAGCGATTGCAAGCAAGGTGCCGCCAAGGATCAGTTGCCAGGTCAGTACCGTCCACCAATGAATATGCATGGAGAACTTTTGCACCAGGGCACTGCCAACCACGATGCAGAGCAAGGAGGCAAATAACGCCAGCATGCCAATCAGGGTTAAACTCACTTCTTTAGGGTCGAACAACAGCCAGGCTAAAAAGACCAGAGCCAGTGCGCAAATGGATTGCACCAAGGCGGGCCTCTGCCCTTTCACTAGCCAAGCATAAAGCAGTGCCACCACAGGTACGGAAACCATGCCAACCCCGGCAATGGCCGCTGGCAAATTAACCGCCATCACAAAGATACAGGCAAAAAACAGAGCGATATTCACCGCAGCCAAAAGCAGCAAGGGGCGCCACTGCCCGGCTTTGGGCAAAGAGGGTTTAAGAAACCACAGCGCAATCCCTGCCGGTAAAGCTCGCAAGGCACCAAGTAAAATGGGTGGCCAGTCGGGCATGGCGTACTTGGTGACCGCATAGGTGGTTCCCCATAAGAAGGCGGGGATCATGGCAAGAAAAATATTCATTCGGATTCCTGATTGATAATAACGGCAGCCAGGCTAAGACCTTTATACCAATTCTGTTAAGTATGTGATCAGATATAGCGCTGGATAAATGATAGGATCACAAGGCGGAATTTTTCTTATGTAGTTATTCTACATCGAAAAATTCCAACACAGTGAGCTTGATATTTAGCCCGCTAGAATGATTAGCTATTTAAGTGAATTGGTATTAGCTTGAGGTCAAGACAGAAACGACAAACAAAAACGCCGCGAACAAATGCGCGGCGTTTTTAACAAGGCGTTATACCTTTGCGTTTACGCTTTACGCCAGGTGGTTTTACCGGCACTGTCTTCAAGCACCACACCCAAGGCCGTAAGCGCATCACGGGCTTCATCCGCTGCTGCCCAGTCTTTGTTCTCACGGGCCAGACGACGCTGTTCAATCAGCGCTTCGATGTGCGCCGCCTCATCGTCGTCTTGCTCACCCTGAAGGAAAGCTGCAGGGTCTTGCTGAGCAATACCTAATACTTCCGCCAGCTTAACCAGCAGGTAAGCATGTTGGCCCGCCGCTGGGGCATCTTCACCCTTAAGGCGGTTCACTTCTTTTGCCAGCTCGAATAACACAGGCAAGGCTTCCGGCGTATTGAAGTCATCATTCATGGCCGCTTCAAAACGCGCCGCATACTTGTTGCCTTTAAGCTCAATCTCAACCGGCTCAACATCACGTAAGGCGGTGTAGATACGCTCCAAGGATGCACGAGCCTGCTCCAGGTTTTCCTGCGAGTAGTTCAACTGGCTGCGGTAGTGACCATTGATCAGGAAGTAACGCACGGTTTCACGATCGTAGGCTTTTAATACCTCACGCACGGTAAAGAAGTTGCCTAATGACTTAGACATCTTTTCTTTATTTACCTGCACCATGCCGGTGTGGATCCAAGTTTTCACATAGCGGCCATTGTTAGCACAGCACGACTGGGCAATTTCGTTCTCATGGTGTGGGAACTGCAGATCCGAACCACCGCCGTGAATATCAAAGTATTCGCCTAGGTGTTTTGAACTCATGGCCGAACATTCGATATGCCAGCCCGGGCGACCTTCACCCCAAGGTGACGACCAGCTTGGCTCACCGGCCTTGGCTTTTTTCCATAGCACGAAGTCCAAAGGATCGTCTTTGCCCTCGGCAACTTCGACACGGGCACCGGCCTGAAGCATCTCCAAGTCCTGCTGTGAAAGCTTGCCGTAATCGTTAAAGCTGGAAACGTCGAATAGCACGTCGCCGCTTTGCGCTACATAAGCGTGGCCTTTGGCAATCAAACGCTCAATCATGGCGATGATATCGTCCATATGACCGGTTACCGTAGGCTCGATATCCGGCGCAAGGATATTAAGGGCAGCAAAGTCTTCATGCATGGAGGCCGTCATACGCTTGGTTAAAGCGTCGATGGGCTCTTTGTTCTCATTGGCACGGGCGATGATCTTATCGTCGACATCGGTAATGTTGCGCACATAGGTGACATCATAGCCAAGGTAACGCAAATAACGGTTCATCACGTCGAACGACACATAAGTACGGGCGTGGCCAACGTGGCAATAATCGTAAATGGTGATCCCACACACATACATGTCCACTTTATTGGCATTCAAGGGCTCAAAGTGTTCTTTTTGACGTGAAAGTGTGTTGTATATCTGCAACATTACAAGGGGATCCTATCGGTTATATTAATGCCGTTATCTTACCACCGCGCTTGGCAAGCCGCCACCGCGCAAAAGGCTAAAAGCAACAAAATTAAAGGACTTAATAGCCCTATCCTCCCTTAGTAGATTGAGAGTTTCACCACCGTGGGATAAAATAACCTTTTCACCTTAATACATAGAGAATCATCATGGTTGTATTAGAAACCAATATGGGCACCATTAAGCTGGCGCTATTTGAAACAGAAGCACCAAAAACGGTCGCCAACTTTTTAAACTACGCCAAGTCCGGCTTTTACGATGGCACTATTTTCCACCGTGTTATCGATGGCTTTATGGTTCAAGGTGGTGGTTTTGCACCGGGTATGGACCAAAAGTCTGTGCAAGATCCAATAGAAAACGAAGCTAACAACGGCCTTAGCAATAAAAAAGGCACGGTAGCCATGGCGCGTACGCCGGATCCACATTCTGCGACCGCTCAGTTCTTTATCAATGTTAATGACAATGACTTCCTAAACTTCAGCAGCGAAACGTCACAAGGCTGGGGCTACTGTGTCTTCGCAGAAGTAGTAGAAGGCATGGACGTGGTAGAGAAGATTAAAGGCGTAGCCACTGGCTCTGCTGGCTTCCACCAGGATGTACCACTTGAAGATGTGGTGATCACTAAGGTTACTGTAGAGTAATACTTTATTAAGCGCGGCTCTGTCGCGCTTTTTGCTATTAAGGGCCCCATGAAACGTACGCTGTTTATTTCCGACCTGCATTTGAGCGCCGCTCAGCCAGATATCACCGCCGCCTTCTTTGAGTTTTTAGATACCCATATAGATGCAGATGTGGATGCGCTTTATATTCTCGGGGATTTTTTCGAAGTCTGGGTTGGTGATGATGCCAATGAAGCACTGAGCGATGATATTGCCACAAGATTAAAAGCGATAAGTGATAGTGGCGTTAAGGTCTACTTTATTCATGGCAACCGTGATTTCCTGCTCGGCCAAAAATACGCGGCCCAAGCGGGCATGACTTTGTTACCCGAGCAAACCGTTATCGACCTTTACGGTACCCAGGTGGTACTGCTCCATGGCGATGAAATGTGTACGCAGGATATCGAATATCAAAAGTTTCGCCGCAAGTCACGCGGTTGGTGGTGGCCGCGCTTAATGCTGGCCATGCCGCTTTGGTATCGCCGCCGCGTTGCCCGCAATGCGCGTATCAAGAGTAAAATGAGCCAGCAAAACAAACGCGCCGAGATTTTAGATGTCGAGCCTAGTGCGGTGCTGGAAACCTTTGCTGCCCATAAGGTGGAGCTGATGATCCACGGCCACACCCACCGCCCCGCTATTCATGACCACGGCGGTAAAACCCGGGTGGTACTCGGTGATTGGTATGAGCACAGCTCCTACATAGTAGCCGATGCTAGCGGTCTTACCCTGTGTCATGGCCATGAACGCGAGCGTTTGTTCTTTTAGCAACTCGGCCGATAGCTCTGTTTGAAATAAGCCCAGGCGTAATTTGAACCTGGGCTTTTTTGTTTTAGTTAGTCACTTTTAGTTAGGTACTAAGCGGCAACGGGTGCGCCACTGTGAAACTTAAAATCCTCATCCGGTGAAGCAATTAACTCCGCTTCCACCTCACCAAAAAACGCGATGCGCTCGGAAATATCCTCACCGGCGAGAGCCGAAGCCAAGGTGAGGTAATCCTGATAATGACGCGCTTCAGAACGTAACAGGGATACATAAAACTCTCCCAGGCGCGTATCTACATGAGGCGCTAACATGGCAAAGCGCTCGCATGAGCGCGCTTCGATATAGGCACCACAGATCAGCTTGTCGATCAGGGCTTGTGGCTCATAGGTGCGTACATGGCGCAATAACCCCTTGGCATAACGGCTGGAGGTGATTTTATCGTAGTCGATGCCGCACTCCTGCATGATTTCCAGCACCTGATAAAAGTGATGCAGCTCTTCTTTGATCAGCAGCACCATTTTATCTATGAGGTCCTGGCCATAGGGCACACTAGACTTGGGGATCATGGATTTATTGAGCTTATTGTGATCAGCCAAGGCCTGCCAATCACCCACCTGGCGATAGGTAAAGTCTTCGTAAGGCTTCAGCCACTGCAACAAGGCCTCGCCGCTTTGCTCGTCCACCGCATAACGGCGAATAAGATACATGGCGCTCTGCGCGGCTTTAAGTTCACAGATCAGGTGATCGGTCAGAATAATGCGTAAATTCTCAGGCTTTTTCGCTTCTTCAACCCAGGATTGCGGCGTTTCACATCCTAAAAATGAGTGAATGGGAGCTAATAATTCTTGGTACTTGGCCAGCATAACTTCAATCAATATCTTGGTAATTGGCGCTATTTTACCATATTCGACGCGCTCGGGGACTTTCTTGACAAACGCCAGGCTCTAGACGATACATAAATGAGTGCTGGTGAAAAATAATACAGCCAAAAACCAGTTTATTTAAGGGGTAACTCTATGATTCTAAATCACCTTTGGGGCTTATATGCCCATCCAGTTGAAGAGTGGCAAACCATCGACAATCGCCACGAAAGCCTGCTCTATAGCTTATCGCACATTCTACTCATTGCCTTGATCCCCAGTATCATGGGCTATTATTCGGCAGTTCATTTAGGCTGGAGTGTTGGTACCGGTGATCCGGTTTACCTGACTCACGACAGTGCCTTGATGATCGCTGGCGCCATGTATGCGGCCTTGATTGTCGGCGTATTTGCGCTCGCTTATCTGGCTCATTGGATGGCAAAAACCTTCGGCGCCGAGCCGACCTTCACGCAAACGCTTGAGCTTGCGGCCTATACCTCGACTCCGGTATTTATGGCGGCCTTTGCGGCCTTCTACCCGACTCTGTGGTTTATTGTCTGTGTTGGCCTGGTAGCGCTCAGCTATTCGGTGTATCTACTCTACACCGGTGTGCCGATCCTGATGCATATCCCCTACGAGCGCGGTTTTATTTATGCCAGCTCGGTGGTGACCTGTGGTTTAGTGTTACTGGTGATAATCTTGGCTGCTACCGCCATTTTATGGACCAACGGTATCGTCTCACCCATCTTTAGCTAGCTGACTTCAGCCGCTAGCAATAATTTTAAGCAATAAAAAAGGAGCCTATGGCTCCTTTTTTATTGCTTATGCACGCACTTAATCGTCTTGGTTATGAATTTCCAAGTTGGCCGACATCGCCTTTTCACGACCAGATTTGGCCGAGTCATTACGCAGCTCGTCGATACGATTTAGATAATCCTGGTTAATATCACCGGTCACATAGTTACCATCGAAAACGGAGGTTTCAAAACGGGTGATTTCCTGGTTCTCTTGCGACACCGCAGCAACCAAATCTTCCAGCGATTGATAGATAAGACCATCGGCACCAATGCTGGCATTGATGTCTTCTACTTCACGACCATGAGCGATTAATTCGGCGGCCGATGGCATATCGATACCATAGACGTTCGGGAAGCGTACTTCTGGCGCCGCTGAGGCAAAGTACACATTCTTAGCGCCGGCTTCACGGGCCATTTCTACGATCTGGGCCGAAGTGGTACCACGAACGATTGAGTCATCAACCAACAAGACGTTTTTGCCTTTAAATTCACGGGCAATGGCGTTGAGCTTACGACGTACCGACTTTTTACGCAGTTCCTGACCCGGCATGATGAAGGTACGACCGATATAACGGTTCTTCACAAAACCCTGGCGGTAAGGCAGTTCAAGTACAGAAGCGATTTCCAATGCGATATCACACGACGTCTCAGGAATTGGGATCACCACGTCAATGTCCTTATCAGCCCATTCACGTTTGATCTTCTCACCCAGCTTGGTACCCATGTTTACGCGCGTGGCGTATACCGACATATTGTCTATGGTCGAGTCAGGGCGGGCAAAATATACGAATTCAAAGAGACAGGGGTTGTAAACCGACTTATCGGCACACAATTGTGAGAATAGCTGGCCGTCTTCGGTCACATAAATGGCTTCGCCAGGGGCAACGTCACGGATAACTTCAAAGCCGTCGGTGTCCAGTGCCACGCTCTCTGATGAGAACATGTACTCGGTACCCTTTTCCGTTTCGCGCTTACCAAAGATAAGCGGACGAATGCCGTGTGGGTCACGAAACGCCACCATGCCGTGGCCGATGATCATGGCAATCGTGGCGTAACCACCGATCACCTTAGAGTTCACCTCTGAAATCGCGGCAAAGATATCTTCTGCGCCTAATTTCAGCTTATCGCTCTTGCTCAGCTCATGAGCTAACACGTTCAGCAGGATCTCTGAATCCGAGGTGGTATTAACATGACGGCGTGCCTCGTTGAACAGCTGCTCTTTTAGCTGCTCAGCATTAGTCAAGTTACCGTTATGGGCCATGGCAATACCAAATGGCGAGTTCACATAGAAAGGCTGGGCTTCCGCTGAGCTTGATGTGCCCGCGGTTGGGTAGCGCACATGGCCAAGACCGATATTGCCCTGCAGGCGCTTCATGTGCCTTGTATGGAACACATCTTTTACTAAGCCATTGGCCTTGCGCAGACTGAAGGTATTATCTTCAATCGTAATAATACCCGCCGCGTCCTGACCGCGGTGTTGCAAAACAGTTAAGCCATCATACAAAGCCTGATTAACAGGCGATGTTCCGACTATACCAACGATACCACACATTAAATTTTCCTCGCCGATTAACGGTTAGCTGAATTTAAAAAGCTTGAGTTGTGTTCGAGGTAGTCAAAAAACCACTCGATCACAAAGCCAAATTCAGGGATAAGTCGAGATGCGCTCCACCAGTTTGTATTTGGGGCTCCGGTAAAGGCATCGAGAAAGAATAGGACGGCGCTTACGACCAACACGCCACGCAAAGCACCAAACACGATTCCAAAAACGCGATCGGTACCCGACAAACCGGTGCGTTGCACCAATTCACCTAAAATGTAATTTAACAATCCACCCAACAACAGCGTAGAGAAGAACAATATGGCTATCGCTGCGGCATTTCTTAAAAGGGGTTCTGAAATATTGGTTAGGTAGGAAGCTAAATAGGGGTAAAAGATACTGGATACAAAAAACGCAGCGGCCCAAACGGCCAGCGACATCGACTCTTTAATAAAGCCTCGCACTAAGCCAATAATGGTAGACAGTGCAATAATGCCGGCAATGGCGTAATCAACCCAGATCATAATAACCACTAGTCGTTCGTTTGGGGCGCATTCTAGCGGAGCGAGGCGTTAAATACCAGATCATTTTGTTACTTGAAACTGGGTGATGCGACCTTGTAAATTAGTCAGCTTTTGTAACTTAGGCAGTTGCTTTTCAAGGGTTGCCTTACTCAACTCTGGGCCCACCAACACCTTGGTGAGCGTGCCATTAGGCGTTTTCACTTTACGGGTAAAGACCTTAAAACCGTTGTCTTTGAGCTTGGCCATCAAAGCATCGACACTAGCCTGACGAGAAAAGGCCCCTAATTGAACTACGTACGCCATTTGCGTTAAACCGCTTTGTGCCGGACGCTCCAGAGGCTCTTCCTTGTTTAGGGTCGCAACTGTTACGGTGTCATTTTCAGCGTCGGCTTGTTGCGGTTTTGGTGATGGCTCATCGGCGGTGTTAGCAACCGAGCCGTCGGCCGAACCTTCAGCCACTAGCTTGTCATCGTCCGGAGCCACTTCTTCTACTGCTTCATCTTTGGGTAGCGCAGCCGCATCGGCCTTGGCAGAGAGGGCCTGCTGTAAGTCGATAGACTTGAACTCAGGGCGCTCGGGAATGGCTTTAAAACCTTCCTTGTAGCGCACCTTGTCTCCATCCAAGATGTTGGGAATAAAAACAATAGCAGCAACAACTACAATAGTGGTTCCGATCAAACGATTAACAAACCCTGAGTTCACTCTTTACAGCCCCTAACTCTCAAAAAATGTGATTGCTTCTGCTACAGTGTAAAACGATC
This sequence comes from Pseudoalteromonas sp. BDTF-M6, assembly GCF_018334135.1. Taxonomy (NCBI): domain Bacteria; kingdom Pseudomonadati; phylum Pseudomonadota; class Gammaproteobacteria; order Alteromonadales; family Pseudoalteromonadaceae; genus Pseudoalteromonas; species Pseudoalteromonas sp. BDTF-M6. The sequence goes on along the minus strand of NZ_JAGXTQ010000001.1, from coordinate 299,696 downwards.
CGAATATAATCAAAAGGCTTTGCTCACAAAGTTGTGGTAAAACCGCCTCAATGGCATCACCAACACACGTATGCGCACCAGCCACATTTACCTGCTTACTCAAGGTCTGTGACAGCTGCTCGGCCTGTGTGCCCCTGGGGTTATCCAAGGTAGCTACATGCCAATAATCGACCACATCCTTCATCGCACCAATCACATCATCATGCTCTTTGTCGGCCAACATGCCAACCACGGCATAGATAGTAAGCCCTTGTTGCTTAAAGGATTGTAAACGCTTGGCGAGAAAACGTGCAGATTCGCGGTTATGGGCCACATCCGTAACCACCAGTGGCTTTTCGCCCAAGGTCTGGAAACGCCCGGTGACTTTCAGGGCCTTGAGACAATCGGCGATCACCGTAATATCCGGTAATAGGTTGAGTTTATAGAGTACGCTCAGCGCCGTAGCGGCGTTTTGCGCCGGAATGGCCGGTTGCGCAAAGCACAGATCATAATCGTCCATTTGCCAGCTAAAGGTGACCTCATCTTCGCTGAAATGAAAATCACGACGGGATAAACAGAGGTCGGCGCCAATTTCCTCACCGTAATCGACTACGGTATGGGGTATATCCAAATCGCCCACAATCGCAGGCACACCGGTGCGGAAAATACCGGCCTTGTCATAGCCTACCAATTCGCGGGTATCGCCCAGGTATTCTTTATGATCCAGGTCTACCGTGGTGATCACGCTGGCAACGGGAGTGACGATATTGGTGGCGTCATAACGCCCGCCTAAGCCTACTTCCATCAGCACATAGTCAACATCCATGCGCTTAAAGATGTGTAGCGCCCCTAAGGTGCCGTATTCAAAATAGGTGAGTGCGGTATCCCCTCGCCCTTGCTCAAGCGCGCTGAAGGCATCCACATGGACTTGGTCGTCAAGCTCGGCGCCGTTAATACGCACCCGCTCGTTATATCGAATCAAATGAGGCGAGGCATAGGTACCGACGCTATAGCCCTGGGCTAACAAGAGCGCTTCCAGGCATTGTGCTGTGGTGCCCTTGCCGTTGGTGCCGGCGATAAGAATGATTTTGCTGCGGGTATCAAGCAGGCCAATTTGCTCTGCCACGCGCTGGACGCGCTCGAGGCCCATTTCAATATTGGCAGGATGGATCTGCTCTAAATAACAAAGCCAATCATCTAGGCTAGATGATTGGCTCGGTTTCGAATCTGACATAGGTAAGTTTCTAGATTGCCGAGAAATTTACGCTACTCTATGCTCTTGTTCAGTAGAAGGCAAGTTCATTAACTTGGCCAGCAGACGCGCTAAGGTGTCACGCATTTCGCGGCGGTCAACGATCATGTCGATGGCACCGTGCTCCAATAAGAACTCACTGCGTTGGAAACCATCAGGCAGGGTTTCACGTACAGTTTGCTCGATTACGCGTGGACCGGCGAAACCGATAAGTGCCTTTGGCTCAGCCACGTTAACGTCACCTAGCATGGCTAATGACGCCGATACACCACCCATGGTTGGGTCGGTCAATACCGAAATAAACGGCAAGCCCTTTTCGCTCATCTTCGCCAGTGCAGCACTGGTTTTCGCCATCTGCATCAGTGACATAAGCGCTTCTTGCATACGAGCACCGCCCGACGCAGAGAAGCACACCAGTGGCATGTTGTGCTCTAAACACACATTCACGGCTTCAACGAAACGCGCACCCACTACCGAGCCCATTGAACCACCCATGTAGGCGAATTCAAATGAAACAGCAGCTACCGGAATACCCTTAAGCTGGCCTTTCATGGCCACTAGAGCATCTTTCTCACCGCTGCTCTTTTGTGCAGCGTTGATGCGATCTGAATACTTTTTCGAGTCTTTAAATTTCAAGACATCTTTAGGCTCATGCTGAGCGCCCAACTCGGTGCGACCGGCGTCGTCTAGGAATAGCTCCAGACGCTTACGGGCGGTGATACGCATGTGGTGGTCACACTTAGGACACACGTTCATCGCTTTTTCTAGCTCAGCCTTATAAAGGATGGCGTCACACGAAGTACATTTAGCCCAAACACCTTCTGGGATCTCTTTTTTGCCCGAAGACTTGGTTGTTTTTGGTAAGATCTTTTCTAACCAGCTCATTTGCAACTCTCTTAATGCTTGTTAGTAGCGGGGCAGATGCACCACCCCAAAATTAGCCGATAAATTAGCACAATTAAAACATGAATTTAGTTGCTTAGATATAAAAAACTGGTCGGTGTAGTCCAAACTACCGACCTCTCATGCTTAATTATTAGGTAAAAACAGAGGCCCCAAGGGCGTAGAGGGTATCTGCCACTTCTCGGGATAGTCGACATCAACGAGGTACAGCCCGTTAGGCTTGGCGGTGGCGCTGGCCTGGGTGCGGTCTTTAATCTGCAACAAGTGTTGCATCCAGTCGGGTTCTTGTGCCCCAACGCCTATGTCCATCAGACAGCCGGTGATATTACGCACCATATGGTGCAAAAACGCGTTGGCCTTAATATCGACGACTATGTAATCCCCCACCCGCTCAACGTTGAGATGATGAATATTGCGAAACGGCGTGTTCGACTGACAATGCACCGCCCTAAATGAGGTAAAGTCTTGCTCGCCGAGCATATAGTGACAAGCGGCCTGCATGCGCTCGGCACCCAAAGGGTGATGATAATGGGTCACACCGGAGCGTAAAATACCCGGTCTGTAGGGATGATTGTAGATAACATAACGATAACGGCGAGCGGTGGCACTAAAGCGGGCGTGAAACTCGTCATCCGTTTGCATGGCGTAACGCACGGCAATGTCGTCGGGCAGTTGCGAGTTCATGCCCAGGGTAAAAGCGCCCATATCACGCTTGGCGTGGGTATCAAAGTGTATAACCTGCCCCGTGGCATGGACACCGGCATCGGTGCGCCCGGCACAGGTGATCTCAACCGGATGATCGCAAATTCGCGATAAGGCCGTTTCAATTTCTTGCTGAATACTGCTGACATGGGACTGGCGCTGCCAACCACTGTAGCGAGCACCGTTATACTCAATTCCTAACGCGACGCGCATTGACACTCTTTTCGTTTGCAAAATTTTCGGCATTTTATCTGCTCTGGCCCTAAATAGCTAATACCAATTCTGTTATGTATGTGAGCAGAGATTGCGCTGGATAAATGATATATTCACAAGGCGGAATGTTTCTTATGTAGTTATTCTACATAGAAAAATTTCAACGCCGTGAGCATGATATTTAGCCCGCTAGCGTGATTAGCTATTTAAGTGAACTGGTATAGTCCGGCAGCGACAAAAAAAGCAACCTAGGGCTGCTTTTTATCGATTTACAAGCTTACGCCTAGGCACTTAGCTTTGTAGTCGCTCCTTAAGTGCCTGCGCTTCTTGCTGCAAGGTTTGCGGGCCGTTATCAAGCACCTCCTGCAAGGCCTCCAGTGCCGAGTCGACATCATCAATTTCCAAATAGGCACGAGCTAGATCCAGCTTGGCGCTGTAGCCACCGTCTTCGGTATCGACATCGGTTTTCGGTGTATCTTCCAGCAAATCATCGAACTCACCCAGGCCCACATCCATATTGGCATCCTTATAGGGCTCATCATCGAGCTCGGCGTCATCGCTTTGCGCCAATAGTTCATCGATGTCCACATAATTGCCCTCACTGTCGGTGACCGCTTCAGGCGTTACCTCTGCCGGCTGGGCATCATTTGTGTTTTGGGCTGCATCCGCGGCTTCTTCAAGGTCAGCCAGTTCATTATCACCGTCATGCAACAGTGCCTGAAGGTCTAAATCACCGGCAATATCATCCCCCTCCGGCGAGTGTTCCTGTGACTGAGCCGGCGACTCCGCCAATTCGTCGAGCATGGCATCGAAGTCCGTCTCGCTCAGGTCGGCAAGAAAGTCTTCATCCAGTTGCTCATCATCCAGGGCCGAGTCTTCATCATACTCGGCGGCCAACATGGCATCTATATCAAACTCATCGGCGTCGGCCATCGCCTCGCTCAGCTGCTGCTCGGTGGCACTGCTGAACTGCTCATCCATTTCCAGTTCGGGATAATCCTCAAGCTGTGCGCTGGGATTGTTCACATCACCCAAGTCGACTTGTTCGCTAAGAAGGTCGGCGTTACTTTGCGATTCGAGGTCGTCGTCCGCCAACAAGGGATCATCACCCAGGTCGATGTCTAAGTCTGCGTCAACAGCATCGAGAGATGCCGCTGACTCGGCTAAATTGTCACCGGATAGGGCTGTATTTGAGGTCTCGACTGAAAGCTCGGGTGAAAGTTTAGCTGAAGGCTCGGGTGAAAGCTCGGCTGAAGGCATGCTGGCGTCGCCACTGTCTTCTTCCGCTAGAGGCTCGTCCAGCTGCGCCAGTGGATCGTCCCCCGCATCCAAATCGTCGCTCAGTGCCAGCGCCTCGTCCAATTCATCCTCAAGTAGCTGTGCAGATTTCTTGGTGGGTTCAGCTTCATCAAGCTCACTTAAGCCTTCCTCTTCGAGTTCATCAAGCGTGTCGTCGCCTTGCTGAACCTCATCCAGCAAATCATCGATATCGAACTCATCCGCAACCTCTTCTACTACTTCGGCAGAATGCTCGGCTGAAAGCTCAGGCAAGTCCTCGGGTAATACCTCATTTTCTTGCTCGGCTGAGTGCTCAGGTAAATCTTCAGGTAGAAGTTCGGCTGAAAGTTCGGCTGAAAGTTCAGGCAAGTCCTCGGGTAATACCTCATTTTCTTGCTCGGCTGAGTGCTCAGGTAAATCTTCAGGTAGAAGTTCGGCTGAAAGTTCCACTGAAAGTTCATCTGATTGCTCGGCAGAAGGCTCGGCTGAAGGCTCGGCCACAGACTCATCTTGTTCGTCCTGAACCTCGTCAAGTAGATCATCGATATCGAATTCATCCGCGACGTCTTCTACTACTTTGGCTACCTCATTTTCCTGCTCACCCGAGAGCTCGGGTAGATCTTCAGGTAGAAGTTCGGCTGAAAGTTCGGCTGACGGCTCGGCTGAAAGCTCAGATACGTCCTCGGGTAATACCTCATTTTCTCGCTCATCCGAGTATTCGGGTAAATCTTCCGGTAGCGTATCAAGCAAGTCATCAAGAGCAGGCTCCACACTGCTAGGCGCTTCTGTCGCAAACAAGTCATCAATTTCGTCATCACTCAGCGCCTCCATATCGTCGCTGGGCAAATCAAAATTCTGCTGAAGGACCGCTTCCTCCGGGCTAATGTCTTTTTTGCCATCATCGCCAAAAAGCAGATCGTCATCGGCAAGCAGATCATCTAACTCATCTTGTTCTAGCAAGGAGTCTATACTCTTGCCGTCATCATTGTCGTCGTAGAGGGTATCATCGCTGCCCTCATCAAGCTGGATACCCTGCTCTGCGAACATGTCCCCCAAGGGGTCCTCCAAAGGGTCTTCCAACGGCTGGTCTAAAGGGTCATCCAGAGGCTCGTCTAAGGGCTCATCAAGGAAGTCATCCAGGCGTTCCTCAAGAGTGTCATCGAGCGGCAAGTCTTCCAGGGTATCGTCGCCCTTCGACAAATCCAGCTCGTCCAATCCACTCGTAGGCCTAGTCGCTGCAATCGGCTGTGACATGTCCATCAAGGGCTCTTCGGCGACCGGCTTTGAATCCTCGCCCTGGTTGCGCTTTTTCAAGAACACCACCACCAGCGCCAAAATGGCTAGCGCCGGTAAGGTCATCATTAACAGTAAACTCAACCAACCCGGCAGGGCGTTAAACCAGCCGGCATTTTGCTCTTGTTGAATTTGCTGTTGCCGCGCCATGGCCTTACGTTCGGCCATAAATTGCTGTAGCTGTTGCTGCAACTCGGCATCTTTTTCATCGAGTTGCGCCTTAACCTGGGTGAGCTGTTCGGTGATCTTCTGCAATTGTGCTCGCAGACGATCATTGTCCGCCAAGATCGACTCCGCATTGCTTACCGAAGCGCTAAGCTGCTGTTGTAGTTCGATTAAGCGCTCATTTTGCTGCTGTTTCAGCCGCTCCAGTTCTAATTCCAATTCTTGTTTTGCTAGGGCCGCTTGCTGTTGACGCGCGGCACTCGCTTGCTTGTCTGTGGTAGTGGTAGTCGAAGTGGCGCTGGCCCCCGCCTTGTTACCTGCCGCGGAGGCGGTTTTAAGGCCGGCCCACAGCTTGTCATCCTGCTCCGATTTGGCCTTGGCCTGCTGCGGATCAACGGTGCGAATTTCCCTCATTGACGGTATCTGTAAGTAAGCACCGTCACGCATGTGATTGAGGTTGTTATCTAAAAAGGAATTTGGATTCTTTTCATACAGCGCGACCATAACCTGGTACATGGTCACCGAATTGTCCGGGCGCACCTTGGCAGCGATACGCCACAGCGTATCGCTGGGTTTGATGGGACCGATAGCGCGACCTTGCTCGCTATTATCAACCCCTTTGGGGCCGCGAATTTCGGTGCTTTGCGCACTGGCACCCCCATGGCTCAGGGCTAGGAGTAAAAAAAACAGGGTAACTAGAGAGCGCATGCTTTTCCTTTACTAACGTTAAGTGCTGTATTTGCAGGACCGTGGGCAAACGAGCATTTTTTGACGATTCGTTATTATTTTTGAGCTTTATTGCGTTTTATAGCAAGTATTATTCCACCAGCAAACTATAAACCAGATATGGGTGAATATCCACGGCCAAGGTAGCAATTTCAAGGTATATCGAAGCAGTTGATATGTATAAAAAAAGCGGCCATTGGCCGCTCTCTTTTTAGACACAGTTTAGAGGTAATGAGCAATCAGCTCTTCGGCAATCTGTACACTGTTGGTTGCCGCCCCTTTACGGGTGTTATCACTCACCACCCACATATTTAAACCATGGGGATGGGAGATATCCTGGCGGACACGACCTACATACACGCTGTCGTTGCCGCTGGCATCGGAAACCGGCGTTGGGTAATCATGCTCGTTTTCGATAAGCTCTACACCCGGCGCATCCTGTAATAACTGCTTAACGTGCTCAATGTCCACCGGCATACGGGTTTCTAAATGAATGGCCTCGGCATGACCGAAGAACACAGGCACACGTACCGCGGTTGGGTTTACCATCACGGTTTCATCACCGAGGATCTTCTGTGTTTCCCACACCATCTTCATTTCTTCACGGGTATAGCCATTATCTTCAAAGGCATCGATTTGCGGGATCACGTTAAACGCCATCTGCTTGGTGAAGACTTGATTATCCAGAGGACGGCCGTTCATCAGATTAGCGGTTTGTTTTGCCAGCTCGTCAACCGCTTCTTTGCCGGCACCCGACACCGCCTGGTAAGTAGAGACATTAATGCGTTCAATGCCGTAAGCATCGTAAATTGGCTTGAGCGCCACCAGCATCTGGATGGTTGAACAATTTGGGTTGGCAATAATATTGCGGTTACGGAAATCCGCCAGACTGGCCGCATTCACTTCCGGCACAACCAGAGGCACATCATAGTCGTAACGAAACTGTGAGGTATTGTCGATCACCACACACCCAGCCTCGGCGGCGATGGGCGCGTATTTTTCAGAAACGCTGCCACCGGCTGAGAACAAGCCGATATGCGCATTAGCAAAGTCGAATTGCTCAACATCTAGCACCTCAATGGTTTCGCCGTTGAATTCAATCTCTTCACCCGCCGAGCGGCTGCTGGCCAATGGGAACAGTTGGTCAACCGGAAATTTTCTTTCCGCCAAGGTCTCTATGATTTGACGGCCCACTAAACCAGTGGCGCCCAATACCGCGACATTATATTTTTGCGACATGTGTCTTCCTCAAGGCGTTAAATACTAAACCCAAACGCTGCCAAGGCGCTCAGGTAAGGGTTGTTGCCACCGAGCGTCAAGGTACTGAGCTCGCGGCGAACCGGATAGGTTTTGCGCAACAGATCAAAGCCGTGGCTATGCAGTTGTGCACGTAAAATGGCGTCATCACGACGCACATCGTAAATTAGGTGAACCAGGGCACCAAGCTCCTCCTTGCTCCAACTCTCGCTCAGAGTGAGCTGAGCTAGGCTTGGTGTCGGTAAGTGCTGCGCTAAATCACTGCTAGGTGTTAGACCCAGGTGCTGGCACAGGGCTTGATACAGCATCAAGGTGCCACGGCCCTTGCCTTCTAGCGTGTGTCCGGCAATATGCACCGAGGCCAGCTCCACATAGGGCAACAAGTCTTCGAGTATGTCCGGCTCGTTTTCCCACACGTCCAAGACCAAACATAAATCATCTTGGGCTTGTTGACGCACTAACAGGGCCTGATTATCGATAACATCGCCACGACTGGCGTTGATCACAATTTTACCCTCGGCCAGAGCATCAATGCGCTGCTTATCGAGTAAATGATAGGTGCAATGCTCACCGTCTTTAACCAGAGGCACGTGAAAGGTGATGATATCGGCCTCGGCTAACGCCGCCTCCAGGCTGTGCCAGTCATCGGCATCACCGCGCGCCTGCCGTGGTGGGTCGACCAACAGGGTTTTCACACCGATAGCGGCGAGTTTATCCGCCAGACACTGGCCGATATTGCCCACACCAACAATGGCGATGGTTTTGTCGAACACCGAGAAATGCTGCTCTTGCGCCAGGGCAAACACCGCACTGAGCACATATTCGGCTACGGCCACCGCATTACAGCCTGGGGCACTGGCAAAAGGCACCTGGCGCTCGGCCAGGTAGTTTTGATCTATATGATCCACGCCTATGGTGGCGGTGCCGACAAATTTTAAGCTGGTATTTTGCGCCAATAACGCAGCATTAACCTGGGTCACCGAGCGCGTCAGTAATACGTCCGCATCCTTGACCATTTCTGGAGTCAAGGCCCTGCCATCGAATCGCTCAATTTCGCCCAGAGGGGCAAAAAAGGCATCCACAAGGGGCATGTTTTGGTCTGCTAATATTTTCATTATTTATCCTAGCAACAACGGCGGAGCGCTATTTTAATCATGCTGCTGCCACAAAGCAAAAAAGCCACGCAATTGCGTGGCTTTTTCTGCAAACTCAGGTCGGTATTAAGCTTTGTACTTGCTCATTACCAAGGTCGCGTTGGTGCCACCAAAACCGAAGCTGTTAGACATCACGGTGTTAAGCTCAACATCACGACGCTCAGTCACAATGTCTAGGCCTTGTGCCTGCTCATCCAGCTCGTCGATATTGATAGACGGCGCTACGAAGTTGTTCTCAAGCATTAGCAGTGAGTAAATCGCTTCGTGTACACCTGCCGCGCCTAGGGCGTGACCCGTCATCGCCTTGGTTGCACTGATAGCAGGTGAGTTACCACCGAATACTTCTTGAATCGCACCCAGCTCTTTTACGTCACCCACAGGTGTCGAAGTGCCGTGCGTGTTCAGGTAATCAACCGGCGTGTCTAGGTCTTGCATGGCCTGGCGCATACAACGTACCGCACCTTCACCCGAAGGGGCTACCATGTCGTAACCGTCAGACGTGGCACCGTAACCTGTGATTTCAGCGTAGATGTGCGCGCCACGAGCAAGGGCATGCTCTAGCTCTTCTACAACCACGATACCGCCACCACCAGAGATAACGAAACCGTCACGGTTAGCGTCATAGGTACGTGATGCTTTTTCAGGAGTCTCATTGTACTTAGTAGACAAGGCACCCATGGCGTCGAATTCCATTGCCAGGGTCCAGTGTAGCTCTTCACCACCACCGGCGAAGATCACATCTTGTTTACCCAGCTGAATTTGCTCAACCGCGTGACCGATACAGTGTGCAGATGTGGCACAGGCCGAGCTGATTGAGTAGTTAACGCCTTTAATTTTAAAAGGAGTGGCCAAACACGCAGAGGTGGTGCTCGCCATGGTACGAGGAACCATGTAAGGACCTACACGCTTAACGCCTTTTTCACGCAGGGTATCCGCCGCTTCAACCTGGTACTTAGATGAACCACCGCCCGAACCAACGATAAGGCCGGTGCGCTCGTTAGATACTTGCTCATCCGATAGTTTAGAATCGGCAATCGCCTGTGCCATTGAGATATAAGCATAAGCCGCCGCATCACCCATAAAACGGAATGCTTTGCGATCAACGTGCTCTTTTACATCTAAATCTATGCTGCCAGAAACCTGGCTGCGAAGGTTATATTCAGCAAACTCCGGGTTAAAAGCGATGCCGCTTTTGCCCGTTTTTAAAGACTCTAATACTTCTTCTTTATTATTACCGATGCTTGAAACCACACCGATACCCGTAATGACGGCTCTTCTCATGAGAATTTACCCTGCTTATTCCTAAATTGCGTGTAGTGTACGCGGAAACTTCCTACGAAGTGGTCATTCCAGCGTACATCTGTACTCTGAATTTTTCAAGCGTGTCGCGATGATCTTTTGGTGACAATATACGTGCCGCTTTAAAGACGCTAAAATAGTGGCCAAACTGTTAAGCCTTGAGTCTTCATGATCACCCACGCGACTATCCATTTTAATGACACCGGCACCCCGGTTGCCGATGCCTTTGACGATGTTTATTTTTCCAACGAAGACGGTTTGGCCGAATCTGACTTTGTATTTTATCAGCATAATCATATAGATGAGAGATTAAAAACGCACCCGCGCAAACATTTTGTGATTGCCGAAACCGGTTTTGGCACCGGCCTAAACTTTCTTAACGCCTGGCATCGCTTTAGCCAGTGTGCCGATAAAAAGGCTGAACGCCTGCATTTTATCTCCTTTGAAAAATTTCCCATTCGCAAAGAAGACCTGGCCAAGGCCCTGAATAACTGGCCACAGTTGAGCCAATTCGCCGAGCAACTGCTGGCCCAATACCCGGATGCCCTGCCCGGTTGCCATCGTTTGCATTTCGATAAGGTCACCCTGGACTTATGGATTGGCGATGTACAAGACTCCTTAACACAGCTTAATTATGGCAGCGCCGGACTGGTCGACGCCTGGTTTTTAGACGGCTTTGCACCGAGCAAAAACCCGGATATGTGGCAGCAGAGCCTTTTCGATGCCATGGCCCATTTAGGCCGCGAGCAGGCCACCTTTGCCACCTTTACCGCAGCCGGTTTTGTCCGTCGCGGCTTGAAGGGTGCCGGCTTTGAGGTACAAAAAGTAAAAGGCTATGGTCGTAAACGGGAGATGATCGTCGGTCAGCTGACTACACCTACCGCACAGGCCAACTACCCTGCTCCCTATCAACGCCAGGCTCGCACCTTAAATAAGGTCGCCATTATCGGCGGCGGCATCGCCAGCAGCCTGTTGTTGCATCGCCTCAGCGCCCGTAATATAGCCGCCACCTTGTTTTGTGCCGATGGCGATTTGGCCCAGGGAGCCTCGCATAATAATCAGGGTGCTCTGTATCCGCACCTGCAGGCGGATGTGTCACCTTCAAGCGAATTCTTCGCCCATAGCTTTATCTACGCCAAACGCCTTTATGAGCAGTTGCTGGCCGATGGCTATGCCTTCGACCATCAATGGTGCGGCGTCTTGTTACAAGGCGTAAAAGAGGAAATGCGCAAACGTCATGCTAACCTGGTGGCCAAGGATAACTGGCCAAGCTGGCTTATCCATGAAGTGGATGCCGAGCAGGCCAGCAAATTAGCCGCCGTGGATATTCCTTATGGCGGTCTGTTTATCCCCCAAGGCGGCTGGTTGAGCCCACCGCAACTGGTACAGGCGCTAACGAATGCCGCCTGTCAAAAAGTGGCACATGAACTCAACTTCAATACCCCTATCCGGTCCCTGTGCCAACAAGACGGACAATGGTATCTAGAGGGCGAGCAGCAGACCTATGGCCCGTTCAGCGATGTCTTTATTTGCATGGGTGAGCACAGCGATAGCCTGCTGCCGGGTCAGGGGTTGGCACTGCAAAGCGTGCGCGGACAAGTGTCACACCTGCAAAGCAGTCCAGCGTCAAGCAAGCTCAATACCGTGCTCTGTCACAAGGGCTATTTCACCCCGAGTAATCGGGGCGCGCATTGCATGGGCGCCACCTTTACCAAGGACACCCAAGAGAGGGATATTCGCGCCGAGGATAACGACAGCAACTGGCAACAATTTGCCGACTTTTATGGCCAATGTGAATGGACCGAGGAATTAGGCAGCATTAGCGGGGCGAAAGCGGCGATACGGGCCACCTTAAGCGATCACCTGCCGCTGTTTGGTCAATATGCCCAGGACCATGAGTATATGAAGGCCTTTCCGCAACTGGGTGTGGGTGTTTGGCAACAAGCCGAGCCGTTGCAGCACGAGTATACCGGTTTGCACCTGTTTACCGGCCTGGGAGCAAGGGGATTATGCAGTGCGCCTCTCTGCGCCGAAGCTCTGGTCGCGAGCCTGTGTGATGAGCCAAGCCCACTGAGTTTACGGGTCGATCAGGCGCTACACCCGGCCCGATTTATTATCCGCGGCCTAAAACGCGGACAAATAACATGATTTTTCGTTAAACATGGGTTAACTTTATATATGATAAGTAATAAACCTGAACTGGGATAGTAACTGCTTGAGCTGTAACTTATTTATTCTCTTAGCAAGGACAAGGCGAATAAAGCCCTAACCCCACAACGCAGGTTAATAATTTTATATAAATGGAGTGAAATCATGAACAACGCGCTTCGTCGAGCGGCAACCTTAACATTTGCGGGCCTGTTAATGGCCGCCAGCCAACAGGCTAACGCCGACTTATCTATTTTGCCGTTGCCAGAAGATTTTAAAACCCACATGACGGTGGAAAAGAAGTACCCTATGGTATTGGACGGTTTCACTCGCCTTAGCGACACTCAAATACAGGCGTTTTACAGCGATAAATTAGGTGAGCCAATGAAGATCACCAGCGATATCGACCGCTTTACCCTGTTTTATAATGTTGCTGGCCACCCGCTGCGCATCGCCGTATACCAGCGCGGTGAATGGACGGAAATCAGCGCCATGGTCAATGCCAAGACCGCCGGCGGCATGTAAACACAAAAAAAGCCAGCATCTCGCTGGCTTTTTACTTTCCTCTCATGCCTGCTAAGGCTTGGCTATTTGGATCACCACGCGGCGGTTTTTACCCCGACCGATCACGGTTTCATTCGACGCAATATGGCGCTTTTCACCGAATCCAGTGGTAACCAACTTACCCTCATCCACGCCCAGTTCTTTTATATACTCGGCAATGGCCTCGGCCCGACGCTTTGATAGCTCGAGGTTATTCCAACGTCCGCCGTAACTATCTGAATAGGCGGCAATGGTGATCGACTCTATCTCTTTATCATGCTTGAGGTATTCGCCAATTTGTTGCAAACGCTGCTTCGACGACTTGGTTAAATCACTGGAGTTTTTCTTATAATTCATCACCGTAAAGGCAATGTCTTCAAAACTATAGGGAAGCAAGGCATCGCGGCATTGCAGAAAAGTCCAATAGGCAGATGGGAAATTTATTGCCGATAGGGCCACGGCAATGCGATCTTGCTCATTACGCCAATCCTGATAGTAAAAGGTCGGCTGATTGCCTTTTTCCAGCTCGGTCAGCATCAGCCAGGCGGTGTCGTTATTAAGCTCACCATCGAACTGACGTAATAGCTCCATGGATGCCAAAACCTTCCCCTGGTGACCCGGACGCCAGCTTGGCGGCACCGATTCTAACGCCGCGACATCGTAGTTATTGGGGCGCACCACCATATCGAGATTAAAGCGTACGTCTTTGTTTTTACTGGCAACGCTGCGAAATACCGCATCGCCATAAAAAGGTACCGGATGACTAAGCTGACACTGCAGGCGAGAGTTTTCGACCATTTGCCACGTTGATGATTGCGCATCGGCCGCATAGGTGCGCATGGCTCCCTCGGCACCGACACTGGCCACAAGTGCCATAACAATGGCGGTATACTTAATCATGGGTTGCCCCACCTCGCTGGTTCTTTGACATCAAATTACATTCTCACTTTACAAGCAATATACATACCATTACCTAGTAGCCCTGTGACTAGAATAATTTTTCCTTAGCCCTGTTGGCCGCGTCGAGTTTTTGCCATAATAGCCGACCTTTATCGGCTTTGGGCAGTAATTAGATGGCAGACGCACAACAACCTCTTTTTTCACAACGCTTTCGCGGCTTCTTTCCTGTAGTTATCGACGTTGAAACCGCTGGCTTTAATAAAGAAACCGATGCGTTATTGGAAATTGCCGTCACCACCCTAAAAATGGATGACCAGGGCGTGTTGAGCCTGGACCAAACCCAGCATTTTCATATTACCCCGTTTGAAGGGGCCAATATTGAGCAAGCGGCCATCGAATTTAACGGCATCGACCCGTTTTGCGCGCTGCGCGGTGCGGTTGACGAGCTTGATGCGATGAAAAGCATTTGTAAGTTTGTGCGCAAGGCACAAAAGGATGCGGGCTGCCAACGTTCGGTGGTGGTTGCTCATAACTCCGCATTTGATCACGGCTTTCTTAATGCCGCCATTGAGCGCTGCAAAATTAAGCGCACGCCGTTCCACCCCTTTGTGAGCTTTGATACCACCTCTTTAGCGGGATTGGCACTGGGGCAAACCGTGCTGGCCAAGGCCTGTCGTGCCGCTGGCATCGAATTCGATAACTCTCAGGCACACAGCGCCCTGTATGATACCGAGCGCACCGCCGAGCTCTTCTGTTATATCGTCAATAAATGGCAAGCCCTCGGCGGCTGGCCTTTGCCGGTCGAAGAATCAGAAGAAGCGCAAGAGCAAACGGCCTCGGAGTAGCTCCGATACCCGCAAACAGGGCTGATGATAAGTCTTTTGGTCTGCAGAGCGCATTTTCTTGCACAGTAATTAGGCTAAGGCTCCTGATTTATAACAATTTCTAATATCGTGCTTGTGGTAAAGGCGCCGACTCAGTTATACTACAAGGACTGAAACGTATTTCAGGGGCTGATTAGGATTCGACGGGATTCAAGAAGCCTAAGGTGCATGTCGAGGTGCGGTTGGCCTCGTAAAAAAGCCGCATTTAAAGTAATCGCAAACGACGATAACTACGCTCTAGCGGCATAATAGCCCGCTAGCACTTCTCCGGTGTATGTCTGTGGACCCGGTTCTGAAGTGTCACCCTACACGGACTCGCTACGGAAACCCTGGCCGGGGTTGAAGGGCTAAAACTAAGCGGCCTCGCCTTTGTTTATCGTGTTCGTCCGAGACTCAAAGGTTAACCAATAGACGATACTAAACATGTAGGACCGAAGGTCGACGCTTTCCGGACGGGGGTTCAAATCCCCCCAGCTCCACCACTCAAACACCCACCAAGCCCCCACTACACGGGGCTTGGAAGGGTTTTTACCTAATAAACACCCACTGAGCACCCACTACAAAGTACACCCCTGCTACACACACCGCCACTGCTGAGTTTCAGCCAAATCATTCATTAAATTAAAAACATCGAATTCCACTCAAATTACACGCATAGTACACACAAAATTTTCGACTTTTTGGCGGTGAAACGGCGTAAATAAGGAAGCTAACGAAAGTAGAGTTGATAGCAGATTGACCAAGTAAGGGGATTTTTCTACTTTAGATCTTATGTAATCGCTTTTGAGTTTATCTAAATGAAGCCAGCCAATCACACCCCATCAGAAGTTCAAATGTATTTGGAGCTAATCGAGCTCCGTTGTACCAACACAATTTCTGAGCTCAACTTATTTCTCACACAAATCACAAACCTGAAAGCAGCTTTAAAATTACAACAAAGTCAGTTTGAAACCGCACCTCCGACTCCTTCTTCAATATCTCTGTTAGAGGCTGAAAAAAGTCAAGTGAGCGAGCTTGTAAGGCTACAAGATATCTCTCGGATGACTGGGTTATCCCGCTCCACTATATACACTATGATTAAGGAAGGTCGATTCCCCGAGGGTTTTAAACTCTCTGCTCGTGCAGTCGCGTGGAAAAGAGCAGATATTGATAATTGGATAAAGTTTAAGTCAAAGCCATAATCCGCGGCTCGTATCGGCCGATTCCAGAGCATTCAGCTTAGCTAAGGAGTGTTAACTCAGACTGCATCCCTAATTAGGTTGAAACTTCTTAACATCAAGAAAAACACCGCTCTACAGCGGTGTTTTGATATAAACTTTACGAGAAGGCCTAACTAAGGCTGTTATCTTAAAGTCTCCACCTTCTTCTCATAAGCTTCAATATATTGGGCATAATGTTTAAAGACAGTCTCAGGGGATTTATGGCCCAGCAATTTAGATACTTTCCACACATTCTCACCCTCAGAAATTAGTCGGCTAGCAAAAGTATGACGCAATTGATAAGGGTAACGATATTTAACACCTGCTTCACCAATTACTTTCGACCAGCGATGCTTTCTAAAAGAGTCTTGGTTGAAATGATTTCCTTTCTTATTTAAAAACACGTACTCACTATCTTGACTATTCATCTCTTCTTCAAGATAAGACATAACTGTATCTGACACAGGAATTGTCCTTTTTCCACTTTTTGATTTAGGGTCTTTCGTAACTCCCTCAACTATAGCTTCGTAAATAGAAATTGTTTTTGAGACAAAGCACACATCTTCTTTTTTTAAAGCGACCCATTCGCTGCTACGCAAACCTGTGTCATTGCACAGCGCAATAATTGCACGATCTGTACCGCTAGCAGCGCCCAAGATTTTTTCGATTTCAGCTGGAGAAAAAGGATTCACATCTTCATGTTTCCCCCTCGAACTGACTTTGTTATTAACTCTGACATGCTCAGATAGCTTAAGCTTTTTCAGTGGGTTGGAATTAATAAGTTCATCAATAACAGCCAAGTCTAAAGCTTTGCTAAGGACTGAGATACGATTCCGGCTTGTCTTACTAGACCAATTCTGCGCTTTCAAAAAATTTATAATTATCATCAATGTCAATTCACCCACGGGCACAGTCCAGAGCGCTTTCAATGCTGAGTGCGCTTTTTCATAGCCAGTGATAGTCGACTTAGCAAGTTCTCTCTGTTGACTGTTTTTTATAACCTTGTTTAAGTAATCCGCAATTACGGCCCCACGTTTAGCATGGCCAAAAGTTGTCAGTCGGTTAGAGTTCGGAAAATGATCTGCATAGTAAAACGTCCCCTGCTGAATTTCGGTCTTAATTTTACCAAGCAAATAAATAGCGCTATTTACACCTTGCTGTGTCAACGGATAGTTAACTTTTTCACGGCAAGTATGACCTTTGTATTTGAAGCAAATTTGGATACTCGTAGGCACACCATAACGATTCTTGCGCACGGTCACGCCGCGTTGAAGCTTTAAACTCTTATCTACCTTTATTGTCATTTTCTTTCCACTTTGTTCTAGTTCAAGCTTTCAACACTGTCTAGGTCTATCCATCTCTCGCGTACATTTTCTACTTTGCGAATGTGTTTTCCGTAAATCCAAACCCCTGATGCTATCAATCGTTCGATCTCAGTCTTATCAACGCCAAACTCTTTGCAATACATCTGAAGTGGTAAAACTCTTAACATATGAGCCTCTTAATGAGTTGCTAATGAGTAATAAATTTGAACAGAAAATTTAAAAAAAAAAGAATTAGGATTATGCAAAACAAAAAACGCTTTACTTTATTGTTGTGAGCTAACAATAAACCTCGCCTGACAAAAGCTTGTATTTATTGCTGGTAATTTACTGGAAAATATGGCAAATTCAATTTCATTGACTGCGATAGCTCAGCAACAATGTAATTGCTATAAACTCTCCTACATAACTTAAATACCCCAATTTCTTTCGCTCTAAATAACATAAAAAAAGCACCACGTATGGTGCTTAGCTCACTGATTTTTTCGGTACTTGCTTTTTATTAATGTGAGTACAACCCTTCAGTGCATTGTGCTTTGTCGAACCCAAGCCTCAACTGCGGCTAGGTCTATCCATCGCTCGCGAACTCCTTTAATTTTTAAAACCTGTTCACCATAAGCCCATATTCCGCGCTCAATGCGACGCTCAACTGCTTTTCTCTTTTCTCCGGAAAGTTCACAATACTTGCTAAGCGGTACTAATTTTCTCATTTTTAAACTCTCGTTGACCTAAAACATTTTCGTTATTTGAACAAAAGCTTTTTAAATCAAAAAAAAATGATTAAGCAAACACCGCTACTACATTACAAAGAAGCACCTCCTAACTAACAAAAATTCCGCTTCCAAAGGAGTAAAAAACAACATTTTGCTGATAGGCATTAGTGTGAAAAAAGGCACCAGCTAAAACAATTAAACAGGTGCCTTTGATTGACGTTGCTAGTAACAACTTAGAGACATAATAGGTTTAAACGCACACTAGCCTGTCACCACTCTCCCACCGCATTGTCTGAGAATCCGGTGCCCCAATCTGTGGCTCCGCTGTCATCAGAAAAGGTGTTAAAGCTATCATCCTCAAGGATGAATCCTGCATCGCTGTTTAACTCCTCCACGCTACCCATTGATGGTTCACAGAGCGTCGTAAGTTCATGGCTGTCAGTGCATAATGACGGCGTCATATCCTGTGAGCTTGTGCCGTAAACGTTACCGCTCACGTCTATCATGGAGTCTGCAATCATCGGTAAGCCGTTGGCCGGATTTACTTGAGGCTCCGATAAGATGGCTTCTACCTCATTGCTTTGAGATGAGGTGGTATCGCTCTCACAGTCACAATGACCGAACAGCTGTTGGCTTAATAGCGTCATATTTTTATTACCCTAACGTTGTTTAAATTGCTGTGTGTTACTAGTAAATTAATAAAAAATATGGCATTTTCAATTTCATTGACTGCGATAGCTCAGCAACAATGTAATTGTTTCGCTCAAGCAATCCCTTTAGGTTCCCCCTCCCTCTTACTCACCTAGTTCTGCTCATTCTAAAGCACCGTTAGTTAATGAAAGCGAAGCGCAAACACCCGCAGCAAAGCAAGGCTTTGGCTGCAATAAAAAGCGTTTGAGAATCAAACCAATAAATCGCGTAATGTTGTCATTGCGAAGCACATGTCAACGTGAAGCAGCGCATGTTCGCATCGGCGAACTAACCCCAGTTTTGTTTTTGCCGCGCAAAAATTTGGCCGCAGCAGCGAAGCGTGTAAGTGCCAAACCCCTGGCATACGAGGAACCGAGTAGACTGATTGGCTATGCCAGCAACACAACTGAATGTTGCATAGCTAAGCATGGTAAAAATGGGGTTAGTGCGGCGCAGCCGAACATGCGCTGAGCTTGATGAGCTAGTCACAAAGTGACGTAGAGCCAGCTCGTTGACGAACGTCAACATCCAGAGCTGGCGGGCGGTTCAAGCGATAAAAATCAAAATACCGTTTTGAGTTTTTAAATGTCTTCCTGCTGACAGTGGTAAAGCGTCAGGTGCTCTATTGGGTAGTGCGCCGCGACTAAAACACCGACTCAGTTACCCAATAGAAATCTGAAAACTGCGCGATTTTGCACAGTACGAACCTTTGTAAAAGTCCTACTCAATAAACTTACAAAGGAGTCTTATGCTGTTATTCGACAATACCGAACGTATTACCAACTGGAATGTGTATCAGCCCTATTTTGAAATCGATATGTATTACTCAAAGGACTTGAGCAATCGACACAAGGCCAGAAGAAAAGAAGAGATAGCCGTGGTACTGGCAGCGCGATTTGGCTTTGTCTCAGCCATCACCTTAACGGCCATTTTCGAAATACAAAGACACAAGGTCACCGAATTACTAAACAAGCTGACCAAAAAACAGTTACTCGCAAAAGTAAAAACCAGCCGCGCCGCGGATGGGGTTGTCTACGTGCTGACCTTTTCCGGTGCCAGATATGCTGAGGAAGTAATACGCCATGAAATACTGTTTCGGTCCAAAACCAATCCCATTGAGCAGCTCAATCAGAACAGCATCATGCACGATTCCATCTTACAATTTGTGTTGATGCAGGGAGTGCATAACAAAACCACCAGTGGTCAGCCTGCCCCGCTATGGCGAGGCTTTGTCACCGAGAAAGAATTTAAACGCCTCTACCCGTCCAACGACATCAAAAACGTTGATGCCGTTGTCATTAACTCAGATTACAGTACCGCTGCAATTGAGCTGGAGAATTCGTTTAAAAATAAGAACAAGGTGGAGGCCACCTTACTGAAGCTTGCCAACAATATGCTTTGTCAGCGCCCACTGTTTGATAAGGTCTTTTTTGTCAGCAGCTCAGGCAGAGTAATTGACGACACCAGGCGCTTTCAACGCCAGTTACTTGATGAGCTCCCGCATCGATATGACAAGAAAAGCAAAGCGCCGTATCTCACCACTCAGGAGGCGACCTTGCTGCAAGAGAAGTTAATTTTCAGGACAAAATTCACCGAGCTCATAAACGCGCTTTTTTACACTTAAAATTATGTTGTCAGTCAATTAACAGCTGCCCTGCCGTCAACAAAAAAGAAAAAACAATAATTTCATAGTGTTATATTGAATGTTAATTTATCTTCATTAGAATAACTGCAAATAATTAAAATAACTATTACACACTAAAGGAACAAAAAATGAAAAAGCTTGGACTAGCTCTACTTATATCATCCGCACTAACGGGATGTGCTAGTACCTCCACAACCTCTAATGGTCGTATCGATAACTCCCACCTCACAAACCTCTTTAAGCCAACCACAGCATATAAAAAAGATATTTTTGCAAAACTAGAAAAAATTGATGATGGCTACGAATTTACTGAATTTACTTTAGATAAAAGAAAGATCGATAACAAAAGCTATGCCTGGGTAAACCTTATGACATCAGAGCCAACATGGGACTATCAACGCATACAACGATGCACAGTGACTACAGTAACTGGTAACGATTCGTCAAATAATCCTTGCTCAACCGCAAGTGAGATCAGGTTTATGGAGAGGCAGTATGATGCTATCGCTAATGCACAGATGGCCATCGCAACTGTCGGCTTATCTGCTGCAATAGCGTCATATATGTTAGTTGAATTTCAACCGGAAGAATATACAGAAGCATATACCGATGCCTTAACAAAAATAGGGGGGGAAGCGAAGTTACAAGCAACGTTTGGACCCCTATCCAAAGAACTTAGTAAACTAGAAGGAGAAGCGTTAAGCTACAACACATTGCGCCAGAGATATAGTTCAATGGAACTCCTTTCAGCATATGAGTATTTCAAATACGAAAATACGTTTAATAGCTTTCCCGAAGTAGAAGCTTTTGCAGAAAGTTTGAACACCTTACATGACGAGGTTCAAGTTAAAAAAGAGTCTTTAGAACAGAGCCTAAAGTTACATTTCGTTCAACAGCAAAGAGATGAGCTTTCAGCACTAAGCTCAAACAGCGCCAAACATCAATTAACAGCCTATTTAGATAAATATAAGAACCACGAATTTGCAGATGAAAACCTTACACACCAAGCTGAGGGTTATCTTCTTCATGTTGTGAGTGAAGAGCTAGATAAGAGGCTATTTGAGGAAAAAGTTGCTCGAGCAGCTCAGTTGAAAGCTGTACAGGATCCAGCCAATATAGGTTCACAAGTTTGTAGAGATGGACAACTGAACTACGTTGGTGTTGGCTATAGCTCGTTGCATAGGCAAGAATTTGCCACTGACAGGAGCGATGAAAATGGTCAAGTACTAGCATTTATCGAAGGGCACTCACCTGATAAAAACAGACTAAAACTTAGAATAAAAGGTTACACCGTAAAAAGTGGCACGCTACGATATTTAAGTGACACAACTCCTAGCCTTGATGGCTTGAGCGCACCAATTGGCGCTATTGTTTGGGATTCAGCAAATAATTGGTATATCTGCGTGAGCTGAATAATTTTACTCATAAGAAATCGGCACCCGAGGGTGCCGACAGTGTTATATGTTGCGCTTACCAAGGCTCCAAACCTTGAGTGCAACGGACATCACATAGATGCCAGTGATTATCATAAGCCCTGTTATGTCACTCAACTTGTAAGTTGTATTGACTGTGACCAGGCCAAGCCAGTTACTTATCCAGATAACCAGGTTTACCAAAGCAAATGTATGAAGCAGTTCATGTATTGCCCGGATAATATATTGTCTTTTACTCATTCGATTCATGCAGTCCGTCCTCCTGTTTTATTCAACTGCATAACTAAATAAGCGTTCACTCGGGGAACTACTCATACTTATTAGATAGCTCTAACTGCACAATCCACAACAGCAGCGCTCCCATCCAGGCTGACACTAAAGCAATCAGAATATCCATAGTTTGCAGCGGACAACCCAATGCCTGACGTATCGGCACCAGCATGTCGACCAGGAACACAAATAACAAAACATCCCCTACCCTCATAAATAGCCAACAAAGCTTATCTAAAGTAGTAAGAACCAATCTTTGTTTAGACGTCATGCAGAAACTCCTCTATTTTTTGACCTGCATGAGTACATAGCACCGAGGCAGAGGAATTAAGGGCGTTCGTTTACCCCGACACGAAAGCCTTCTGCGCTGGAAAAGAAAAAAGCAGGCACACGTGCCTGCTTATTCACATTATTGCTCTGCCATTCACCAGGGCCACTTGCAACGCATTCGTACAACTAACCCAGCTAGCCTTCCCAGTGCCAGCTCTTACCGTGGGTACACCAATTTCCCTCGGTTGGATAACCCTAAAGGTTTCCAGTCGAGATCCGTTGCCTGGGAGCAACGGGAGACGGCATTTTCTAAGTAGTGATTGAGCGTCCTCTTGTTATCGAGATGAGGCCTTAATTCTAAGTATCTTCGTTAAAGGGGAATTTAGACTGAAGAAATTATACAGGGAAGATAAGGTCATCTTTGAGCGAACTAGAGATGCTCACTATGCTTCTCAGTTTCATCCATTTTTCTCCATAGCGGACGTCAATCTTAGCTTACTTTTGACTTAATAATTGAACGGGCTAAACTCAATATTTGTCATAAATGTTTGAAAAAAGTTCTCTAATAAAAATCAAGATATTTAACCTGATTTTATGGTGCAATTTTCACTCTACGTTTTACTAAAAAAGGAATGATTATGTTAAAATTAAAAGCATTACTATTCTTATTTTTCTTCTCGATTTCTGCGTTTCCTAGCAGCAATAAGCTTGCTTCCATTTCAATCGAGCACAAAGGAGAAATTTTAACTTTACATCCCATTATTGTTCAGAAAGAAGGGATGATAGGAAAAAGTGCTGCACAGAAATATTGCATGGAAAACAGTTTTGATTTTTTTATACCAGACTTAAACCCTAAACTATTTAGAGGAAATATAAAAAACAAAATTGAAGATCTTTTATTAGGAAAATCTAACACTCACCCTAATAAAAACAATAGATATTCCGTTAACTTCGGCGGGGACTTTTCAAGTGACACTATGATGTGGAACATTAATTTAGGAAAAAATGTAAGAGGGCGCTACCGATATTCTGGCGATAAGGAAATTGATGTAGGAACAATTCTACTTTGCTTCGATGGCAATAACCAGCTTTCGAAATCAATCAACAAAAAAGAAAAAGGAGAGTTTGCTACTTTAGATGATAGAAACAAAGCATTTATAAGTAATAATTACAACGGTGTTCAATTCGGTACAGAACTCAACGTGAATTTTTATGAATATCAAGAAAATCAATTTGGTCCGGTGATTAAAAAGGCAAAAATTTCAGGATTCGAAGACTCCGAATATATAGTCAGTAGCATGTCACAGGAAGGAGCACACCCTACTTATTCGGACTATAAAGACCTTAATGATATATATGAAAAATATGAAGTTTCTGAGGAGGAGCTTAACTCATTTATTAAAAGTTTAACAAATGAATTTACCAAAGGAAAAGGAAATAAATTTAAATCCCTGGATGACAACTCTTTAATACCTTCAACTTGGAAAATAGAAATAATAGAAACAGATAGAGATGGAAAAGTAGGGTTTTTTTTACTTAAAAGATTTTACAAAGGAGCATCTATAAGAGATATCTCTATGGCAATCACCAATAAATATGGAACACCTCCAGACTATAAGCAGGGTTCTAAAATAATTAACTATAACTTTTCCATCAAGAATGATTTTTTTAGAAGCAATGAAGTTTCCTCTTTGAACATAGGTGTTGAATACATTTTAAACTTAACCGATTCAGGTGTCGTCGTTCGATTAAAATACACAACTGGTAAAACATTGGAAAAGCTAATTTCTGAAAGAAAAAAGCAATATTTAAACGAAAATTTCAAGCAGCTTGAATCAACGCTAAAACTAAGGAAAGCTTCAAATATTGATATTTAGTTTGGTTTTTTCTTATCAGCCGTGTAATAACCAAGCCCTTTTCTTTTAAAATACTGGTGCAGGTTAGTGTTTGTTACTTTCAAATATTGAACTAACAAACATTACCTGCTGTAGAGGCAACAGCTATTATGTCAAAATGAGAATTAGTATGAACATCACCCTATTTTTTAGATATAAACCCTTTAATAGAAGCTGAGCGGTTCACAACGATACTGAGCCGCCCTTCTTATCTATATTTTTTTGTCCAAAATAGTTAGTTTAGCGTCCGTTATTACAGTTAATCTATAAATACTTATAATGAGAAAAAGCGTATCACAATGGCACATTCCAGCCCTTCAACTACAAGCCTTCAATAGCCATGCACTAACGCCCAACCTTTCTGCCTCCAAACCATCAGCACAATATTCGAGGGATATCACACCACCTAGTTGTATATCTGGGGCTTAAAAAATCGCGTCGCATTGACCAGCGCTGATTTTGCTGTGCGCTAGCTAGCCTTATGGTGCCAGTGCCAAAGAGCTGGTTGATTGTATCCATGCTGTTCATAAGTTTTTTGTTGTCCAGGCAAGGGGTGAATAAATCGGCCTGCATAAACTGCTCAGAAACCAGGTCAATTGCACCTAAACCTGCCTTATAGAATCGCACACCAGGTGCGTACAAATAAGGCATTACCTCGCTAACCGCATTGGCAATAATGCGGCTGTCATTAGTTGGCACGGGAAAGTCATACAGGTAACTGCGCTTATAGAAATTATCTTCGTGGGGGGAGCTATGAGCGAATATCATGATACGACGAGTAAGAGAGGCTTGCTGCCGAAGCTTTTTCCCTACTATTCCACAATGCGTGATTAATGAGGCTTTTAAGTCGTTAATATTCGTTATCCGCTCACCAAAGCTCCGCGTCGAGAAGATTTCCTGCTTCGGGCTTTTGACATCATCCCATGACAAACAAAGCTTGCCGTTTAACTCTTCAACTGTACGCTCTACTACAACAGAAAATTGCCGACGCATATTCTTTGGACTTTGACACGCAAGCTGCCAGGCATTCTGAACGCCCATGATGTTGAGCTTTTTCCCCAAACGGCCACCAATGCCCCATACATCCGTGACTTTCATCCTGGATAGGATAGCCTTGGCAGAATGGTTGTCGTCAATGACCGCTACCCCCTTAAAACCTTCCAACTTTTTAGCTGCATGATTGGCTGCTTTAGCAAGTGTTGGGGTTAAACCAAAGCCTACGCCAACGGGTAACTTAGTCTCCCGCCAAACAGCTCTGCGAATGTCCTGGCCATACTGGTGCCAATCATTTACCAGTGCGTTATAGCCAGCAAATCTCAGGAAGGACTCGTCAATTGAGTAGATGTACTGATTGTCACTAAAACGCCCTATAACATCCATCATACGTGAGCTCAGGTCTGCATAAAGCTCATAGTTGGACGAGCGCACCACGACATTATGTTTGTTGAGCAGGTGCCTTAGTTTGAAGTAAGGCTCAAACTTTGGAATTTGGAGCTTCCTGGCCTCCGGACTCACCGCACACACACATCCATCGTTGTTAGTTAGAACAACTACGGGGCGCTTTCTTATGCTTGGGTCAAACACCTTTTCAGCACTGGCATAAAAGGCGACGGCATCAACTAATGCGTACATATCAAGAGCTCTTTTGCTTTACGATGTAAGCGTATTGAGCGAGTAACGACCCCTTCAACTTGAAATTCATCGCCTTCTTTAATTTGTACGGCAGCATAGCCAGGAGATGCTGATAACAGTCGTCCTTGATGTTTATCAAGCTGTTTGCAAACAAATGCGCCATTGTAATTGGCAACGATGATATCACCGTGCTGGATTGCTTCGGCTCTATCCACAATCAATAGATCGCCGTCAAAGATACCCGCCTCTTGCATTGAGTCACCGTTCGCGAGCCCGATAAAAGTTGCATGTGGGTGTTTAATAAGCAGCTCGTCCAATGACAGGCCAAGCTCTGTATATTCAGCGGCTGGTGACTCAAAGCCCGTGATCCCAGCTTCTATGTAAATAGGAATAACCTTCATAACAACAACCAAAACTGTATATACATACAGTATATTTAACTCTATCATGTTAGAACAGAGAGCAATGAAAATATTTCTACAGAACTAATAGTCTGTAGTCTAAATTGGATACATGGTCCGTTAATGAGAAAAGTATGTGTGGCAGGTTAAGTGTCGCTGCTAGCTCAGGTGTAAAGCGCCTAATCCAGCAGCTTAATATTCAGTTTTGGTCTGAGCCACTCCAGGAGGGACGTTTTCTACGCGCAGCCAGCCCAATTACCATAATAAGGGAACAACAGAGTCAACGACGGGCAGAGAAAGCCACCTGGTGGTTGTTACTTGAGAGAACAGAGAGTTCATTTAAGCCCTCAAAATACACATCCTTTAATACCCGTTACGACAAGCTAAATGTCCTTCGAAGTGCTGGCTTTGAGGCATTTAGAAAGACTCGCTGCATTATTCCGGCTTCAGGTTTCGGTGAGACTGAATATGTGAATAAGAAGCCCATTCATTATTATGATTTTGAAGCGTTAGAGGGGGAAGCTATTGCCTTTGGTGGGCTATACCGCGAGTGGCTTCACCCGCTCACAGGTGAGCGTGCATTAAGTTGCTCCGTCATAACACTACCGCCGCACAACAAGCTAAAGCACATCCACTCAAAAGCCATGCCGCTCATGCTACCCCAGGGGGATGAAGTGATGAATATGTGGCTCGACAGCTCATTGACTGATAACGAGTTATTTAACGATTTACTCAAACCAAATCTCCCTCAAGACCTGATTACGTATCAAATAGACAAACCAAGTACACATCAACAGATAAGTGAGAGAATATTAATACCCAAGGATTCATAATCACTTGAAGGGCAAAGGATCACTTTTTAACTAAGTTACGGATGCTTTAGGCAGATGTGAGGTGCATAGTTTGGTACGCCAGATTTGAGGTAATATCGAAGTAACGTTTTTATAATTTTAGTGTTCCATCATTGCTATTTATCTGCCATAGAAAAGCAACCTTCTCGTGGCGCTTTGCTGATTGCAAGATTACTTTCCAGCGCCATAGATTCACCAATTCCCATCGGTTAGATAACCCCAAAAGATCTTCTGTCGAGATCCATTACCTGGGAGCAACGGGAGACGGCATTTTCTAAGTAGGGATTGAGCGTCCTCAGTATTATCGATATGCGACCTTAATTCTAAGTATCTTCGTTATAGGGGGATTTAGACTGAAGTAAGAATAAGTAGAGAACAGAAGGTCATCTTTGAACAAAATATAGTCTTTCGAACCTATTCATTCATACTAAATGATTGTTCAGGGTGTCCACAATGCAAGACCTGACCCTAATAATTTCTTTTCAGTTCTGGTAGCGGGCGTTTTGCATTCCACGCCAAATAGCGTCGTAGGTAGCTTCGCGCTCACGCTTTTGCTCCTTTCTTAACTGGCGTTCAAAATTACGCTGATTCGCTTTAGCAACATTTCGATTATACTCATCAACTCTGCGATTACGTTCTTCATGATCGGCAATATACTGCTGAAAACGTGTATATCGCTGTTGTTCACGAACTGATAACTGCCCCAGCAGTTGATCCATTAGTTGACCGCACTGACAGTTACGCGGGTATTTTGGGTAGAGTTTACGGTTAATGGGACTTTGAGTTAAATCCCCACCAATTTCGATAAAGAACGTCTTCAGAGCGTGTGCATCCTTTCCTTTAGCATTGATCAGGCAAGTTCGCCACTCCGTCTCTTTTTTTTCAAGCGCATTCCAATCCACGTTTCTATCGTCGTAGTCTGGTACCACGGGAGCTTGAGTGCAATTGTCAGGGAAGCTAAAGCTCTGCAATTGTTGTTCAATAGTTGCATAGCCCATTGCCCAGCTAGGTAATAGCAAGCTGCTTATGAAAAGAGAGAAAAGCAATCGAATCGACATAGTAAACCTCGTGTGAGTCCCTACAATTAACCTTGTCTGTTGCAGTCTAGCATTGTGTCCTTCAGGCTTAAACCTAACTACCCTATAAATTCAGAATATTTGTAAAGGGTTTATTAGTTCAAGAGCTTCAGCAAAGCATATTGGCCGCTAAAAAATATTATTTTTTGTGGTTTGAGGCGGTTCAATCTCAAAATCATTAAACAACACATTGTCATTAAGGGGAAGTGCGTTCGATGACGCTGCCGACGCCAAATCCATATTCAAGCCCCTAGTATTTTTTACCTCGACCGGAATGACAGCATTTAATTCTAGGGGTTCCTGTTCGCCGTAGCACTCTATCAATTCCGCCAAGCGCTCATCAGGCTCATGGGCGGTTTCGGTAATAAGTTGTCCAACGACAAACTGCAGCGTCCAACGGGTGATATGACTGCCGCTTTCCACAATATTCTTAATCGCTTCACGGATATACAATTCGCTCTCATCGCCAGAAATCATCGGCATTCTGTCAATAATCAGAGTACCGCAATAGTTTAGTGGCAGATTTATATCAGCGTAAAACCAAAAGTTATCAGACATCGGGCTGGCTTGAACGTTATTAAGCGCGGGAGGCTGAATACGCTGGCGTCGCATGGAACGCAATAGCCTGTCCAGGGGAGCATCCATGTCGGGATAAAATTGTGAGTCTGTTGATTGTGCCCGCTCACCTTGAGTTTGCTGAAATAAAAGAGCATCATAGGATCATGATTTGTATACAAACTTAATAAATTCCGGAGCCTGTCTACAAGACAAAAGGACGCGCTATATCCCAATGGAGTATAGCTATTGTAGGAGCCGATCCCATAATCTCTGGGTGAAAACGCACTGCCGCCTATCAGTTGATACCAACAGCCACGAAATTGGGTTGTGTCAGATTGATAATCACTCATTGCATAGTCACAAAAATGGCATTAACGCCGTCACCAAAGTAGCGAGTATAGATGACTCCAGCAGCTAATAGTTAAACTGTCAGGCCATTCAAAGCCATAGCCTAATATTTATTGGCATCTGGCTTACTGCTTAACTGTTTCAAAATATCACGGTGTTGCAAGGCTCCGTATTTCTAATGGCATTTTTACACCTTGTGCTTTAAGATGAGACTTTTGTATTGCCATCGAATCAACGTGAATTGAACATGTAAATGGAGTTTTGCTATGTCCCCTTTTTTTGGTCGCGCGCTTTTACTTTTTCTTATTCTGTTTCCCCACACAGCTTTTGCAAATAATAAATCCGATGAAGGGTTGGTGGATTTTCTCGGTTTTAGTGCATGGGGAGTACCTAAGGATAAGGTAGACCTGCCAGCCTTAAGTGCAAAGGTGGCTATGATTGTCACCGACGATCCTGAGACCCGACAAAAAGTCGCTGATCATTTTGCCCAATGGTTCAGTCAGTATCCCGGTATAGTGTTAGAGGTAAACAACGCTGGGGAATACGAGATTAGTTTTAGTGCCTTGGGCAAGGGGACCTTCGGCGACTTTAATGGGCCGGTAATTGTTGTGGAAGATAGGCTGGGCAGTGAGCGCGAGCCTATTGGTAATTTCTATTTGCTTGAATTGTCTCAGAATAAAGACGACCCTCGTGTTGCCGACGTGGTGATTGCACATGACGCCCTAACTTATTCAACCTGGATAGCCTACGATTTGTATTTTACCAGCAACCCCAGTAAGGCTTTACTGCAAAGGTTTGTATCACCGGCAAAAGTGTCCGATGAAGATTGGGCGATTTTCCAAAGTATTTGGGAGCACGGTGCTCGCGAGGAATGGAAAGAAGTTATGGCCGGCTTCGATATGTTATCTCCGAGCGTCAGGGTATCGCCACTTATGCTAGCGCTTAAATATAAAACCCTCGCGCAGCTTGGGATTGATACTCGCCAAGAGGGCCTAAGAAATTTCGCACTCCAACAACGCCACTATGCAAGTACCGCCAAGACAGTTGAACAAGTCTATGGCGAAAGTATTTATACCGCATTGCGGCTGTTGCCCTGGTATTGGGATGAAAATGACTATCAGAAGATGAGTAAAGCGCTGTCTATTGTTGAAAGCAATTTTGGCCTCACAGAAGAGATTATTCGCCACCTGATAAAATCTTACAGGGAGTCAGGTGATTATCAATCCGCCCTGCGCTACGCCAAAATGCAGCATGAAAACACACCCACTGAGAGAACCTATTCGGACTTGATTAATATACTCATTAGCTCCAAAAATTATGAGCAAGCCTTGGTGTATGCAAAAATGCAGCATGCATACAAACCCACTGAGAAAACCTATTCTGCGTTGGTTAAAATATTAATTGACACCAAAGGTTATGAGCAAGCCTTGGCGTATTCCGAGCAGTACTACAATAAATACAAGGATCAACAGAGCGCTTTCTTAGTTACTCAAGTGCATTCGCTGCTGGGAAATAAAAAGCAGGTCAGGCAATTTCGTCAACTTCTACTTGATGAATATGACATGCACCCGCTGCATATTGATATGATTCTGACCTTAATCAACAAAAACTTTAAAGCATTGGTGAAGTTGCTCGATGAAAATAAGGATCAAATCCCAGTAACGCCCTCAGATTTGGAAAAAGGCTTAATCTTTGAAGACTTTTTGAAATCAAAAGAATATAAAAAATGGGCGGAAAAGTTTGATTGATGTCAGACAATAAAATGGCTTTCTTGTTGGGGAAACCTCAGGGCGTGGGCATACTTTGCTAACTGTTCTTGCGAAAGAGTAGCTCCGCTCTGAAGTTATCTTCAAAACTGCCCCTGACACACTTGCCTCTGATGGAAATTTTGATTTTGGTATGCAACTTAACCATTTTGCGTACCACTCTCCTAGTTAGAGCATATACTACGTTATAGGTAACTGCTCCTAGGTTCCCTGAATCGACACCAATAATTCTCTAACTAAGATTGGAAGTTTTTTTTCCATGAACTATTCTTTGGAAAATCACTCTTCAACTAGTTGTAGTGGGAACTTACATTGCTTATGCCGCCTACTTATCTATGATCATGCTGCCTGCTTGTTGCTAGAAAACCTACTGCACTTCTACTTAAAAGTTGCAAAGCTTAAGGTGCGCACCACACGTATGGATATTGGTTCTTGATACCGAACTATTTACATCAAACCTAGGTACCGCCTCAACGAAGCTTGCTGGCTAATAAAAGACAAGGAGCATAATGAAATAATAATCCTGCTCAAAATATTATTTTTGTGGGATGTGCTTTTATTTTTCTTTCACTCCTTGGGTACCGACATAATCATATGTATTTTTATCCTGGGAGATACCTATGCAACTATCTACTTCTTATTACTCATTGCCTAAGCAGTTGCTTATAGCAATTTTAATACTACTTTTCATACCTAGTACATTCGCATTAACCGCGCTTGAAGGCCAAAAAATCTTAGCTCAAGATGGTGCCTACTTTGATTATTTTGGAAGCTCTATTTCGATTGATGGCAACCTTGCAGTAATTGGTGCTAATCAAAACTGCGCTGCTGGTGAGGATGGCGGGAAAGCTTACATATATCATCGTAATAACGATGGCATCTGGCAATATGAGGCAACCCTTATACCCAACACATTAGAAAGCGCTATCTGCTTCGGACAATCTGTTGCAATATCTGGTCATACGGTTGTAGTTGGAGCCCCATTAGAAACGACTTTGAGATATCAAGATGGAGCAGCTTATGTGTTTATCCGCGATGAGCAAGGTGACTGGATGCTACAGGATAAGCTGTTGGGATTCGCAAGTGGTCGAGCTCAGCAACTGGGTAGTTCTGTCGCTATCCAAGGTAATACCATAGTAGTTGGAGCCCCCCAATATTTATTAGGAAATGGCTCAGGGGCAATAACGGGAGCAGCTTATGTTTATAAAAGAATCGCTGATAGTTGGGAGCTCCCAACAATATTAACCCCTGCTCCAGAAGAACCGCAATTGTCATTTGGTTATGGCGAACGCTCAATTGTGATAGATAACGGGACTATTTTAGTGGGAACATGGAAACTAAATGAGCCAGGTAAAACTACAGTTGGTCCGGGAGGTGTTTATGTGTTTGTTTTGAATGCCTTAAATAATTGGGAATTACAACAAGTTATTGTTCCTCAAGATCTTACTGATTCAAGCTCACTAGGGTTCGGTCACAGTGTGGGGCTAGATGGTGATGTAGCAGTAATAGGGGCACCACTAGATAAAACTATTCGTCAAACTGCAGGGTCTTCCTATATCTACCGTCGTAATGGTGGTATTTGGCAGCATGAGGTTAAACTACTTAGCGAAAATTTTGATGAAACCAGTAATTTTGGTCGCGCTGTGGCAACAGAAAGTGGTGTTGTACTAATTGGTGGTAACACTTTTGGGTCAGTACCAAGAGGAACTGCAGACCTCTATCTTCAAGATGATACTAACCAGTGGCTTAGAATCCAACAGTTACAGCCTTCAGAAACACAAAATTTCGGTACGGCACTAGCTATATCCGGCAATAGTATCATGGGAGCTGATATTTATGATGATACCCAAGCTGGTAACTCTGGTGCTGTTTATGTTTTTGATTTAAAGGAAAGTACTAACGATGACGATGGCGATGGTATTGCGAATGGTGTAGATAATTGTCCAAGCGTAAACAATCCCGACCAAATAGATAGTGACTTCGACGGAATAGGTAATGCCTGTGATGTTGATAACGACAATGACGGACTTAACAACGAGTTGGATAACTGCCCTTTAGTTACAAATTTTGATCAGCTAGATAATGACTTGGATACTATAGGTGATGAGTGCGATCCCGATGACGATAACGATGGCATTATTGATATTAGTGATAACTGTCAATTTGACAGTAATCCAGATCAACTAGATCGGGATAATGATGGGCAAGGCGATCAGTGTGATAATGATGGTGATGGCGATGGTATAGATGATTTAGTCGATAATTGTCCAACTATAATCAACCCAAGTCAGTCTAATAACGATGATGATCTAATGGGTGATCTTTGTGATCCAGATGATGACAACGACAATGTGCTTGATTTAAATGATAATTGCCCCATTACCCCTAATCCTAATCAGGATGACCTTGATAATGATGGTATCGGGGATATCTGTGATATGGATCTGGATGGTGACGGAGTGAATAATTCAAGTGATAACTGTCCAGGCATACCTAACCAATCTCAAAGCGATAGTGATTTTGATGGCAGCGGTAATGCCTGTGATTTAGATGACGATGATGATGGAATCTATGACGACAATGATAATTGTCCTAATGAAGCCAACCAAGATCAATCTGACAATGATAGTGACGCGATAGGAGATGCTTGTGATCCGGACGACGATAACGATGGCATCGTCGATAGCAATGACAATTGTCCTTTGGTGGAAAATTCAAACCAACAGAATAATGATGGTGATGCCATGGGGAACGCCTGTGATTCGGATGATGATAACGATAACATTAACGATGAACTTGATAATTGCCCTTTGATTTCGAATGCTAATCAATCAGATCTTGATAACAATGGTGTTGGGGACCTTTGTGATGAGGATCTTGATGGCGATGGTGTTGCAAACTTAACGGATAATTGCCCCGAAGTTCCTAACAGTGAACAGCTAGATCTAGATAGCGATGGAGTGGGTGATGCTTGTGACTCCGATAAAGATGATGACGGCCACCTTAATGCTCAAGATAATTGCCCCAATATCGCAAACCCAGAGCAATTTGATTTAGACAATGATGGAGTCGGGGATCTTTGTGATTTGGATGATGATAATGACGGCATTGAAGATGAGGCTGATAATTGCCCTGCAGTTTACAATCCAAATCAAATTGATTTTGATAACAATGGGCTCGGTGACGCTTGTGATACAGACGATGATAACGATAGTGTTACCGATTACGTAGATCTATGTCCGCTGACCCCACAGTTTGAGGTCGTTGATCCAACCAATGGATGCTCTATCACCCAGTTGGTCCCTTGTTCAGGGCCCAGAGGTAGCACAGAGCATTGGCGCAACCATGGTCAGTACATATCACTAATATCAGCTGTAACTAATGAGTTCGTTCTCAGAGGTTTAATTGACAAAAGCAGAAGAAAATTTTTGATTTCCAATGCTGCACAATCTTCATGCGGTAAACATTAAAACCTGTTTATTTGTATGTAATATTTAGTAAATGAATGGCAGAAAGCACATCGGCTTTCTGCCATCCTTATCAGTATATTTAACGGTCACATACCTTTCCGTCGCAATACTAAGCCTCAATAAATTAGCAAATTATAGGTAAAGTTACCTCATGTTTTGATTGTTAACTTACAGATTTAAAAATTTCTTTTAGACGAAACAATGTTACACATGAAAGACATAGAGTATTCTAATCCGCCGCTAAAAAGCGACTCTTTCGAGTCGCTTCAATTAGCTATCATCGTTTACAACGATTGCATTCCATCGCCACTGAGCTATTTCAAAAAACAGATCAGGTGGCAGCAGGAAAAATGATTCGAATTCGTCTGCCCAGTGTTCGCAAAACGCCTCTATTTCATCAATATAGAAAAGTAACACAGCGAGCATAGGCACACCCGACAGGTACTGGCTGTCAATATCTGGATGTTCAGCAACCATAGACTTACTGATGCTAATCCCAATTATTCGGCCACATGCATCTCGGTGAGCATAAATATAACGAGAATAGTCTAATGTTAATGCTTCATCGGGCTCACTAACTACGTTAGCTAACCACAGTGATGTTGACGCATCATCAAATGGGCTTTTACTCTCTCGGCTATATTTTTTAACGAATTGAATTTCATGGCTCATTATTTATCTCCTGTTTTGTACTCGAAGATAAAAAGGGCCAACTGAGGGGGAATATAACGATGCCTGCGCTTAAGAAGCAGCCATAAATGCATAAAGCAAAAAGCCACAGCCAAATAAATACAGGCAAATGATTAAGATGTTATAGATTGAGAGTAGTAACTTATGAGAGCCGGAGTTATGAGGCATCGTATGAATCCTTCCATACACCAATGTACATTCCATTAATCATAATTCTAGTTCAAAAACTATGGGCTTCACATAAATTCTGGAGAAGCCTACAAAGACTTCCCCAAAAAAAAACACTACCACTCAAAAGGCAGAGTCAACTGCACCTGCTCATCCTCTTCATCCTCCTCTTCATAAAATTCATCAAAATCTGGTTCAGGAAATTCAAGATGTGCATCGGGGTCAGGAAAGTCTGTCTGGCTATAGTTTGCGAAAATGGCTGTCAGTATTGCCCTAAGTAATGGCAGCTGTTCATATGCAAACCCCTGGTTTGAAAAATGCTTAAAAATCACTTTATCCACATCAAAGTTATCTTCGGTCATGCGCATATCACAAAAGCTGTCATACGCATATCTAAAACCTTCACTGACGGATCTGAGATAACACTCAACTACCGCAGCATTAATGAATCGGTGTTTCATAAATATTCCTTCTGAATTACTGATAACAATACATAGAAACACCAACAGCAAAATTCTCCCGTTGAGGAATTTAGTTACTTCTGAGGACATCAAAAAACTTGGAGGACAAAATGACCTATACAAATGTGATAGAACTGATTCAAGAGCGCCCTGCTCTATCAAATGACGAGGACTTTATTGCGCTGCTAGAGGAAGGTGATGAGTGTATTTACTACGTAAGAAACTACATTGCTCAGGCGGAGTTTATTGTCGTCTCAGAGCAAGTGTTACAACGCTTACCGTCTAAGCTGAGGCCAATTACAAACGTGTTTCTACCAGGGCATTTCTTTGCACTTAAGCAGTACACATCGCAAATACAGAATTATGTTTTAAAAAGCGGACAAATGGCGCATTACTACTACCTTTTTAATGCCCCCATCAAAACACTTTTTGAATCATAACAATCTTTGAGCCAGCTCCTAGCTGGCTTTTTTTATAATGTAATATTCAGCGCAATCCGCTGCAGGTATTTCGAATAGCAACTCTTCGGCACATGCATGACGAATTAAAAACTAATTTTCCGGAAGACCTTACAATAAAAAGGCCACCCAGTCGGATGGCCTGAATTTCAACTGGGTTTAGAAAATTAATCCAGCCTACTGAACTTCCTTCCAACCACTCGCTGTTTCCGCAAAAGTACTTTCAATACTGGTGGAAAAGTTTCCGTAACGCTGTGAGGCAAACACTAAACTAAACTTACACGAATAGTTCCCGTTCCTCTCCTCAACACACTTGTCTACGTCCACATCTTCTACTTGTGAGTACCACAATCTACAACTCTGTTGCCGTGTATAGGAGGCTCGTGAGAGCTCCTCAGCATAGCTTGGACAGCCATCATCCTTGCCTGCCATAGCTTGAAAAGATTTAGACTCTTTTAATTGTGCATTTAAAGCACCTTCAATATCTGAGCTGCCAGGGCCACCACACGCGACCAAAGAAGTACAAAAGCCTACGACCAGTAACTTTTTAATCATTGCCATGATCCTCTAGTCAGCCGTAACAGGAGCTGGAGCAAGGTACCCTTGCGCGTTGAATACTTCACCTGAATCCTGCCATGGGGTGGAGTTCATTTTAGGGTAACCTTCCACAAATTTAACACTACCTCCAGCTTCTTCTTTAATCTTACGCACAACATCTAGAACTGTTTTTTCAGCCCATTCTTCCGGCGAACCGGAAATCGCATATGCCGCCTGGCGCGCTAGGCCGTCCATACCTAAGAAGCCACCACCTTCTTGCTTGGTGTAGTTCGCATAGACGTCCAATGCATACCCTTGCTGGTATTCCCAAAGACATAGGTTAAAAGACATATCAAACGCATTTGATACATTTTTTTGTGCCGTTGCTGTCCACACTGCACCATCACACTCAGCCGTTTTTAGCATATTCCCTAAAGACGCATTCATCTGCATCGCAAAGGCCATCATGCCGCCTGCTTGCCCCATCCCCTTAGTACCGTCAACTGGCTTAAAACGACCAGGTTTTGCAGGCTTTTCTCCCATAACTATTGGACGGGATTCATTTGCAGATTGCACGTTTGCCCCAAGACCGTCACTCGCAGCTTCTACAACCACATCTCGGCCACCCGCTGTTTGAATATCAAAGACGCGGTAAAGCTCAATACTTTTCTGCTTTTCAGTAGATGCATTATTAACCGATGCGCAGCCTGTCATTAATGTAGAGACAACTGCAACTGCCAATGTAGCTAGTCCTTGTGTTTTCATTTATTTCCTCAGTTTCTTTTAGTTTTAATTAATTCGGTCATTTGTCCGAATCTCGGACATTTTAATAAAGATCGTATCGTTTTCAACTATGAAAACAATTTTTGATCCTAATTACAGAAAGTTAATCGGTTGGATGATCGCAGAGCGTAAGTTCAAGGGACTATCACAACCCGAATTAGCAGAAAGGTTATCGCTGCCCTCACACAGCTATATCAGTAAAATAGAAACATTTGAGCGTAAGCTTGATGTAATGGAGTACGTTCGTATATGCGAAGTCCTGGGAATTGATCCAAGGGAAGGCATCGAACTACTAATGAAGAAGTCAAAGTAATATAGAAAACCCACCTTTTGGACAGGCAATTTCAGAAGGGTGTTTTCAACCTCATTAAACAGCTAGCCCTAAAAAGTGCCTTACCACTCTTTGTTAGCTCTACTCGAATAAATCTGATTTTAAATGGGTAAGTAAGATACTTTTTAAAGTAATAATCCAGTTAGAGTCTTCACGAGCATTAACTACACATCCACTACACAAGCAATTCTTCAACCCAGTAAATTAGTGCATTGCACGGGGGTTCAAATCCCCCCAGCTCCACCAATAAAGAAACCCTGTGCTGACAAGCACGGGGTTTTTTATTGCCTAGAATTTGGGTGGTGACAAATTTTCCGGGAGTTCAGGCAATAAAAAAGCTCCTTAAATAAGGAGCTTGAATGAGGTTGGGAACCAGAATTGAACTAGCTGATAAATCCTACTTCCCTGTAAGAAGCTGCGCATCCACCTATTTGCCCGTCAGTCTAATAACTATCGTTAATGAATGCGCAGAATCGGGCAGGCTGTTACTTCACGCCGCGGCCATCACAGTTATTTTCAGTTAAATAATCGTGAGCAGCTTTTGCTTGCACCAGACCATAACCAAATTTGTAATCACGCCCTTGCTCACCTAAGTCTTTAGCCGAGGCAGATAAGGCATTACGAATTTCATAGTTGTTACAGTGCGGGAAATGACTCCATACAAGTGCGGCTACACCCGCTACGTGTGGACTGGCCATCGAGGTGCCAGAATAACTCGCATATAAATCTTGGCCTTCTGCATCTCTTGGGACGGTAGAAACAACCCCGACACCCGGCGCCGCTACTTCAATTTTTGCCGTTCTTTGCGAGAAGAACGCCCATTCCATATTCTTATCGATGGCGGCCACTGACACTACGCTATCATAAGATGCCGGATAATTATGGGTTGCATTTCTGTCATTACCGGCGGCGGCGATGGCTAGCACGCCAGAGCGCTCGATACGGGCGAAAGCTCTCTCTTCTACTTTTGTTGCGAAGGCACCACCGAGACTCATGTTGATTACCTTTGCGCCGGCATCAGCACAGTCGTTAACCGCATCGGCAAGATCAGAGGCATAAACATAACCACCAAAGTCGTCAAATACACGAACAATGTGTAACTCAGGGGCACCTGAACCTATCACGCCAGTCAAGCCGCCATTGCCATCTACACCCGCAATAGTGCCAGCTACGTGAGTACCGTGACCGTGACCATCTTGATACCAAGGACCAGCTCCTTCGCTGTCACCATCTACCGTTGATGAAGGCAGGTCACCGTGGCCTAAGTCATAACCCGTGTCGACCACACACACCTTTATACCGCCTAAATATTTTAACTGGTCAGCCTGTACCATGGCCAAGCCATATGGTGTGTAGTCTTCGAAGTTGGCGCTGGCATCTTCCATTTGCGGTATCGCGTAACGTTTTGCATCAAACTCTGCAGACTTAATGGCCTTATTATCTTTAATTTGTGCGAACACATCAGCGTTGATGGTAGCCGCAAACGAATTGTCGCTGTCCAACTCACGAATAACCAGGCCACCAGCATCCTCGATTGCCGATACCAGCTTAGCTTTATTGCCCTGGTGGTATTCGAACACTACGCGTACATCGCGGTCTGCGGTTGCGCCTGGATTATCAATAAGCTCAGCATTTGCCGAAAAAGCGGTTGCTACCAATAGAGCGATTAAACTTTTATTTTGCATCTGGGGAACTCCTTATTCTTCGTCTTTGTTTTTATCAGGACAGCTGTGTGACTGAATGTTGCCATTCATCGTGCCTAGGTTTGTATAACCGTCATAAGGTCCATCTACCAAGTTCATCGCCGTTACCATACCGTGGAAGTTACCTTTACCTTCACCGGTATCTAAAAAGCACGCAAAACCTGTACCTTCACCTGGCGCTTGCGGATTTTTAGACTCATAACTAAATGACGCTTCGAATTGATCCCCACAGTTACACAAATACACTTCCTCACCCACTTCGAGATCATCTGTTAATTGGCAAAAACCAAAGTCATCTATTTTTGCACGCAGGTTTACACCGCCCACACTTTCAAAATCAATTGCAGTTTGGTCAACAAAATTCACCTGACCCTTAGCATTTTCACCATCACAACGTTCGACGTTAAAAGTGAAAGTTGCTTTTTTGTCGCCACCAGCCGAGGCCATGGTGCCGCCACCTGTCATCTTATGTTCACCTACCAAAGTACAACCCGTTGACAACATACCGGCCAACAGCGCCATTGTGATTACTTTTAGATTTTTTTGGACCATTGAGTCCCCCTATTTGAACTTTATTTTATGAGTCACTACGCTTGAGCTTTATAATCTCAACATTTGTTTATTGTTTGAGAATAAAGCTCATGCGACCTCAGTAAGAATACGGAGCTTAATCCTATAGGTGACACTCCAAACCCTTACTGCTATGGACCCAGTGTACGGGTTTACAAAAAATTAAAATATTGAACAGATAACCCAATTTTCTGAGTCTCTGGACTTAAGTCATTTGACTCAAAAAAAGACGGATAAGAAGCTTAGCTATCTGAATTTTATGAATTAATTGTAATTTAAGAAATAAACATAGAGCGTAGAAGCCGCACTTAAAATGAAGGCGGCCTACGGTAAGGAAATTGAGACGAGATTATTGATTAAGGAGCTGTTGGTACTTAACTGTAGCTTGAGTGCGGTTCTCAACCTCCAGCAGCTTAAATATCGTATAAGCGTGGGAACGAACGGTTTTTTCGGAAATGTTGAGCTGATTGGCGATCGCTTTGTTACTCAGGCCAGAAGCAATCAAAGCCATCACTTTGTGTTGTTGTCGAGTAAATAGGGGTAAATTACCAGAACCTGAGGGCGACTCTAGCTTTTTTGCTATATCAGCTTGATCATCCGCCAAATACTTGGCAATCAATTTTACTATATCTGTGTCAATTTCTGTTTTTGATACAAACTCAGAAGCACCTGCTTTTAGGCACTCATTCATGCTCTGAAAATCATCGTGGGCACTGATAATAATAAGAGGTAATGCGGGGTAGTTATCCGCAATATACTTGGCTCCCTCTATACCGACGCACCCGGGCATTGATAAATCAACAATTGTTAAATCTAGGTCTTCTTCTTTTTCACTTAAAATACGAAATAGTTGCTGGTAGCTATTAGCGCTGTGGATAACAACATCAGGTCATATCGCTTTTATTTTCTGCTCTAGCGCAAAAATAAAAAGGGGGTGGTCATCTGCAATTACAACCTGAAAACGACTCATTGCTTTAAACCTCTGATTAAAAGTTGTTCTAGCTTTTTACACTTTATGGGTTTTTTCATAAAGTAGACACCTGTGTCTTTGCCCAACCGTGACTTAGCGTTGGCGTTACCAGAAACATACACAACAATACCCTGCTCTGTCAGCTTTTGCTGATATTCTTCGAGATAATCTATACCATCTTTTGCCTGTGCTAAATCAACATCTGAGATGATTGCCCAAAACTGCGCCCCAGCCGTGGCGAGTAACTCGTCAGCACCTGTAAAACAATGAACCTCATAATTCATTGCTCTCAAAGTGTTTGCAAGCCAGTTTAATTGTTGCGGGTCATCTTCAACGAGTGCCAGCTTTATCGATGGCGATTGCTGCGTATGTTCAAAGATATCTGTTGGCTTGACTGTTTTAAGCGCCAATTCAAAAATGGCGCCATGGGGCTTAGCGCTGCGATAGTGCAAGGGAATGTTTAACAGCTCGGCAATTTTACTGACCACTGAGAGCCCTAACCCACTGCCCGTGTAGGAATGAGTTCCTCTGGAAAATGGCACTATGTTATCGAGGCAGATCCCTTCGGGTAAGCCGGGGCCATTGTCTTTAACGAGGATATGACACACATCGCCCAAACATGTAGCACTGACACATACCTCTCCATTTTCTGGGGTGTTTTTAATGGCATTATCCACCAGGTTATTTATAAGTCTGAGCAGCAGATGTGAGTCCGTTTGCACGAGTTTATCAGGCGCACTGCTCACTTTTAATACTAGGTTTTTGGATTTACACAAAGGTGAAAACATATTCTCGACGGATTTCAAGATACTGCCCAAGGCAACCTGTTCTTCAACGGGTTCTATGCTCCCTGCATCAAGCTTTGATAGTTGCACAATATTTGCCGTAAGCTGATCCAAGCTCTCTACTACACTTCCCATATGGGCACTACTGGGTATCGCACTCTCTCCCTTCGATGAGCCCCTGAAAACATCAAG
The DNA here is from genome assembly GCF_018334135.1 of Pseudoalteromonas sp. BDTF-M6. NCBI lineage: Bacteria > Pseudomonadati > Pseudomonadota > Gammaproteobacteria > Alteromonadales > Pseudoalteromonadaceae > Pseudoalteromonas > Pseudoalteromonas sp. BDTF-M6. The sequence goes on along the minus strand of NZ_JAGXTQ010000001.1, from coordinate 257,813 downwards.
TTTCAATAAACTCACCAAGTTTCTAATATCATGGCTGGCTCCTGTAATAAACCTTGCCTTATCCTGCTGTTCCTTTATTCGCAGCCGCTGCTTTTGCTCTAATTCTTCGGTCGTTTGCTTAATTTGATATTGCAGCTCTTTGGTGTAAGCGTCTTGTAAGGTTTTTTGCTTTTCCAGATACTTGAGTCGCTCCAATTTACTGCGCATGACCAGGCTATACACCCAAATAACAAATGCCGTAAAAGTAAATGTATAGAATATTATCGCTGGCGGTTGCAGCCACACTGGCGGTTTAACTTTAAACTGAAATTTAAGCGTATCACTGAGTACACCGTTATCTAAACGAGCTCGAACAAAGAGTTGATATGTACCGGATGATAAGGAGGGCAAAGTCACCAAGGTTTCCTCTTGCCTGGTCCACTCACCCGCTTCTGTGTTTAGCGCATATTCGATAACGGTATTGTCGTTGAGAGACGTAAAACTCAGTGCTGTTTTAAATGCCAATATATCGGGCGCGGTAAATTGCTGCTCTTCGCCATTCATAGTGAAGGGCTCGCCATCAACCTTTGAACTCACCAAACTCAAGTGCGGCCGTGGCTTGCTTAGCAATTTATCGTGAAATACCGTTACCCCATTGAAGCCAACGTTCACAGTGCTGTTATTTATCCTTGTACAACCAAATTGAAAGCTTTCACGATGGCTCAGGCCGTCATCCATGATTAAATAGTCTTGTAGAGAAAGCTTGCTATCAAATATCGCCACGCCATTATTGGTTGATACTATCCAGTCTTCTTGCATATAAGGCGCCATACACAGTGTCACTTTATTGATCAGCAAATGATTGTCTTCAATTTCCGCTTCTTCAAACCCCTGTTCGGTTGCATTTATCCGAAACAAACCCTGACCTGTCAGCATCACCAAGCTATTATCAATCTGTTGCATGCCCGCTAAAATTTTTCCACTGACTAAGGTTTGCCAACTTTCTGGCGCTTGCTCATCGTGCCAATTGGCTGCCAGCAAACCATTGTTGAAAGCTGCAACAAAAATGGTGTTTGCCATCACGGTTACATTGTAGGCAACCTCTACCGGAAGTGAGGTGCGCCATTGAATGAAATACTGATCGCCCCTCTTTTTCATAAGAATCAATTCATCGAGATAGAGAAGCAAGAGGTCGCCCGAGGTGAGTTCGTATATATCCGATAAAGGAGTTTTTTCTTCTGCCAATTCAGGCATCAGCGACCCTAAGCCAAGCCATTGCCCGTTCTCATGGTATAAGGTTCCTGAGTGATACGAGTTTAAAAACAAATGCGAGGAATTATCGATAAAATGGACGGGCTCAAAGCTCTCTGGATAACTTCTGCGCTCAAGTAACCTAAGTTCCCCCTGATCCTCATGAAAATAAAGTAAATTGGAAGACCCTGCCACCACAAGGCGAGGCTCCGGATCAGCTTGAAGAACAGCCACCGACAACGGCTATTCACCGAACATACTGTCAAAATTAGAGTAGCTTGAAATTGCGTCATAGCTCGAAGGAAAGTGGTAGAGCCCATCCATTGCGCCTATCAGTATATCGCCATTATCACTGAGAAACAGGCGAAGAAAACGAAGGCGCTTGATGAAAAGGTTTTTCTGATTATCTGTGGTTAAGACCCGAACATCGCTCAGATCGGCGCTAACAACAAATAAGCCCTCGCTACTTACTATGAAGAGTTGATCCTTATGTGCGACCATCCGACCTGCGGAGGCGACTTGCCCATCCTTGGTGACCAAATTCACCGATTCACATTGATGTTCGTCACATCTGTGTATATTTCCTCCCAAGGAAACAGCCCAAAGAAAATGATTACTATCGACTGTATAACTAATCACCCTGCGCTTATCCGGGGCTGGATAGGCGGGTGTTAATGCAAAGGTTTTAGGCTCAACCCAGCTAAACCCATTCTCTTTTTGTAGTAACACCCGGCCATTAATTTCTATTTGGTTATTCACCGGGCCAAGTGAATCGGGAGCCTTAACAACACTAAAGTTTTTTGTATCTATCAAAACCAGTTGATTATCCGCAAGCACAGCTATGTGCTGGTTATCCCACTGAATTAAACTTTTAAAATCTTGAGCCTGCGGAAGTTCTGGGCTGACATCAACGACTGAAAAATCCACCGTATCCAAACGTTCGATCCCATGGTTTGACAACACCCACAAACCTCTCTTGTTATCGAATAAGAGCTCATGAATGTAACTGCCCTTTAGCCCTCTCTCCATATGCGTGGGACCAAAGGCGATAACTTGATTGGCATCAAGCATATTTAAGCCGTCTTGCGTTGCTATCCACAACCTGGAGAACTGATCAAACTCCATATCTTGTAGCGAGTTGGCGGATAGACCATCTGCCACATTGAAGGTGCTTGCATTGACATGGTGTTGGCGCTCGGCTTTTAAAGTTAAGGCTGCGCTGGCACTAGAGGCAAACCCCAGGCAATAACCGAGCACGACAACAACCAGTAATATATTTGGCCTCAAAATCATGAGGGGAACTCTCCCAAGCACCAGGTAATGCTCGATAGCTTTCATCATAGAACTAGCTTAGTAAATAATAATTAAGGGCGACTGATCCACTGCCACCACCATACATACAAGCTGATAACAACAGAGAGTAATAGAATAACAACACAAAACCTAGCAAGAGCCAAGTAATGAGAAAAACGGAAACCGTGCTTAGCTTTGGGGATTCAAGTTTAAGCTCCCAATAACACCAATAGATAACACCATCAGCTGCCTAACAATGTAGTTTATTGGCTGGAATTCAGGTAGTGACAAATTTGCTTCTGTCTTCTCTCTTATTAAAATAAAGCCGGGCGTATTTACGCACCGGCTTTATTCATTATTGTATGCGGCTAATCACTACTTTTTAGAACCGCAAGAAGAAGCGGCCGCCGCCGACACTATCGCGTCTTTTTCTGCATCCGTGATCAGGCCCATTGCCACGAAGTTTTCTGCTGTTTTCGCTGTGCAGGATACAAACTTACCGTGATTGCGCCATGAGGTTTGTCCCATGGCCCCCTCACAGGGGCAATATTGGGCAATTGAGCAACCGGTTTCGCCGTCAACCACTGCACCTGCGGTATTCGGACACATGTCGTCACCATTGACCACACCGTCATTATCACGATCCGGGTCGCACACATCACCAAGTCCGTCGCCATCGAAGTCAGCCTGATCGGTATTGGCAATGAGTGGGCAGTTATCCGTATCGTCGTACACAGTGTCGTTGTCATCATCCATATCACAGGCATTGCCTAAACCATCGCCATCACTGTCGAGCTGATTCAGATTTTCCACCAAGGGGCAGTTGTCTGTTTCGTCTAGCACGGTGTCGTTGTCATCATCCGGGTCACAGGCATCACCTACGCCATCGTCATCGTTATCCGATTGACTAGAGTTGGCTATCGCTGGGCAGTTATCAACTTCATTGGCTGTGCCGTCACCATCAAAGTCGGCATCACATACATCGCCTTTACCATCGCCATCCAGATCGGATTGATCCGGGTTGCTCATTAAGGGGCAGTTATCCGAGCCATCCAACACACCGTCGTTGTCATCATCGGTATCACAGGCATCGCCACTGTTATCGCCATCGGTGTCATCCTGCGTGGCATTGGCACTAAACGGACAATTGTCTAGGTCATCAGCTACACCGTCATTGTCGTCATCCGGGTCACAGGCATCACCCGCTCCGTCACTATCGTTATCGCTCTGATCAATATTGGCGATAAGTGGACAGTTATCAGCGCTATCCTCAATGGTATCGTTGTCATCATCTGCGTCGCAGGCATCGCCTTCTCCGTCTGCATCATTATCGGCCTGATCCACATTGGCCATAAGCGGGCAATTGTCGCTGTCATTCGCCACCAAGTCGCCGTCTAGGTCGGCATCGCAGGCATCGCCTATACCGTCCATGTCGAGATCTTCCTGCCCAACGTTCGCATTTATGGGACAGTTGTCCACCGTATCCAACACACCGTCGTCGTCGTCATCCGTATCACAGGCATCGCCGGTGCTGTCACCGTCGGTATCCACCTGTTCCGAGTTGGGGATGGCGGGGCAATTATCCAGTTCATTGACAACCGTATCACCGTCCATATCTGCATCACACACATCACCTAAGCCATCATTATCCGCATCAAGCTGATTGCTGTTGGCGCTGTAGGGACAGTTATCTTCCCCATCAAGCAGATTGTCGTTATCGTCGTCATCATCACAAACATCACCCAGGCCGTCTCCGTCGTTATCGGCTTGATCCGCATTGGCCATATCCGGGCAATTGTCCGAGGCATCCAGCACACCATCTTGGTCGCTATCGAGCGACACATCCAGCTCGCGTACAAACACGTCCCAACCCGGTAAGTCGTTATCCGCCAGGTTGGAGGCATAGGAAGAAAATACCAGATAGCGGCCATCGCCGCTCAGGGAAGGTGTATCACTCGTATTGTTTGCCGCAACGCCCGAGTTATTGATGCTGGCCAGCTCTGTCTCGCCGGTTTGCCTGTCATGCAGGTATACCTGAGTACCAAAGGCGCCGGCAACCAGATTGTTACTACCCGAACGAAATGCAATATAACGACCATTGCCACTGAGCGTGGGGAGTACCGAATAGCTATTGCCAAAGGTTCCGTCACTGGCCTTGCTCACCAGTTCTGTGGTGCCGTTGAGCCGGTCACGAACGAACACATCCCAGTTGCTATTGGAGTCATTCGCCACCAGGTTAGTGGCACGGGAAAAAAACGCCACAAAACGGCCATCGTCACTGACCTTTCCTCTGTAGGAACCTAGATTCCCTTCACTGGCATCACTAGCAACACTGATACGTTCGGTCACCCCCAACTGCAGATCCCGAATAAACACATCCAAGGTACCGTTATTATCATTGGTCACCAGATTGTTGGCATAAGATTCGAACACCACAAAGTGCCCGTTACGGCTTATGGCGGGCCAGTAGCAACCACCTACAAAGGCTCCACTCGAATTTATACAAAATGGCTCTTGCGTGGCGTTTTGCCTGTCATACACATAGCCGTCGCTGGTAGCGATAAAGCGACCGTCAACGCTGATAGACGGCGTATCTCCATAGGCGATATAATCGGTTACTCCCGTTTGCCTGTCGTATAAGTAGGTACCAAAGCTTCTGCCCGCTACCAGGTTAGATGCATGAGAGCGATAAACCACGTAACGGCCATCCCCGCTGATGCTGGGGTGAAAACTACTTTCATTGGCCTCACTGCCGTCCGGCGCCAGGTTAATGCGCTTAATAACGTCTGTGTCTCTGTCATAGAGAAAGATATCGATGTAGCCATTGGTGTCATCGGCCACCAGGTTGGTGGCATAAGAAGAAAACACCACATAGCGGCCGTCGTCACTGATGCTTTGCCCGGCAGCATACGCAGAGCTGGTAGCATTGCCCCCAATCCCGGCATCGTTCTGGCTGACCCGCTCGGTGAGCGCCGAGGCACTGAGCGATATCAAGCCCAACAGCGCCAGCGCCGCCATTACCAGCCCAGGCTTTAAACAAGCAAAATAGCGGCAGAAGTTGTACTGAAAGTGTGTATTAAAGCCGTTCATGGTTGCGCCCTCCAGGGTTCGAGCACCTGGCTCACACTGTGCGTGCTACCATCGGCCGCACTAAAGGTGACGCCAATAAACAGGGGCTCGTGCTTTAGTATCTCGGCGGGTAAAAACGCCTGAAACGACCAGCTAAACTCGGTCCTGGCGCCCGGAGCCAGTGTGCCTATATCAATACTAGTTGCCGGTTCGGGTATGGCGGCGCTGAGGTGAGGCGTCAGGCTGATGGCCGTATACTGCTGTTCACCTTGATTACTAACAGTAAGCCGCCATACCAGGGCATGGCTGCCATCGCCATTATCACTGCCGCTAAGCTCAACACTGTCAATGACCAGTGCCTGCCCGGCCACCGCCAACATGGGGACCATTAAAAGCAGGCACATTAGCCTGCTGGTTAAGGTACTGATAGTCATAATGTTTACTCCTATCAATGAAGGTATTATTGAGTAAAGGTGCCAAGGCGGGCGCAATAAGTTACCGCACACCTTGCACCAACACTCGTGAATTTCATCATATGCCGCCTTTGTTTGGAAAACTTGGGAAGCACTTGAACACTTCCCTGTTGGTCTATAAAAAGCTAGGTTCATTCGTGTGAAATTACCCTATCCAAATGGATAGTTCTCACTTTGACGCTACACTTTTTGTATTAGGTATTTTTGCGGAAAATGCAGCTTTCAAGCTTAGGATTAGCATCGTCTGAGAGCGCTAAGGTAATGCACCATGAGCGTTGAAAGAATACTGCCAATTATTGATGCCATTTATGCGGCGGCGACAGACCATCGCCTTTGGCCTAATGCCGCCTTGACGGTACAAAAAGCTATCGGTGGCCACAGCGTAAATTTGGTGTTAGAAAATAAAACCGAGCACACCCTTCCTTTTGTCTACTCAAATGGAGTCAGTCTCGCCGATACCCGATATTACGAAACGCATATTGCCCACCGCGATACCTTTACAGAACAGCTCGAACAAATACCGCCCGGCACTGTGCTATTGACGCAAAACTACTGGAGGGGAGAAAAGTTGCTGAATATTTATTCCTACCGGCACTTTTATCATCAGCTGGGGTACGAGATATTTAATGCCGGCTTGTTTTATAAAGATGAAAATAAGCGAGGCTGGTTGTCGGTGGTTAGAAGCGCAGCAGACCCCTTGTTTTCACACCATGAATTGGCCTTGATGCAAAATCTGTTACCCCACCTTAAACGCGCTTTTATGATAAACAGCAAACTAGCCCGGGCCCGCCAGTGTAGCGATGCACTACTAAGCTCATTGGAGCACGTTTCGGCGGCGACTATCCTACTTTCAAGACATGGGGCATTACTGAAATGCAATAGCAGGGCGCATAAATACTTGTGCTGCAGCCATACAGATAAACAAGGATACAGAGTGCGTTTGCCCAATATAAGGGACACGAATAAACTCAATAAGATGATCCGCTTTGTACTGAATAACACCATGGAGGATGCAATGATGACGTTTTATGAAAACGGCGTTCGCAAGGCTGTATTGTGTTTCCCTTGGCGCACGACAGAGCAACAAATGGATCAGCTTAAGCACCCTGTCGGTTGTATTATCTTTATTCTCTCGCCTCTAAACGACGCATTGCCTGCGCAGCAGTTGACATATACTTTTAACCTAACAAAAGCGGAACTACCCGTTTTACAAAGGCTAATGCAGGGAGACTCGGTAAAACAACTAGCCGAACACCTTTTTATTAGTGAAGCTACAGTGCGATTTCATATTCGCAGCTTGCTCAGAAAATCTGAGTGCCGCAATCAAGTGCAATTAGTTTCTAAAGCCTACGGCCTAATTTCGACCATAATACATTGATAGGCAAAGTTAAGGTTAGCAATCGTGAAGTGTAGGGAGGTTTATAAGTGCGCTGCAACTGATAAAGTGAGACGAAAGTCGGCCATCGGGTCAACGCATTTATTCGTTTACAATCCGATGGCTGGTCATAATTTAGATTGGTGGATATGAAACACCCACCAAGATAAAAGCGTTTACCCTTGCTCCTTGCCTTGTCCCTTGCCCTGCTCCTTTATGAGCTGTTTTAGCTCTTGAATTTCCTTATGCAGGTCTTCAATGGTTGGGGTATTGTCCGCCGCTTCCTTTTCCTGACGCACCTTGGCGTGTTCGTCTTCCATCACGTTGACGACAATGCCTATCACCATGTTTAAAAAGGCAAAGGCGGTGAAGAAGATAAACGTCAGGTAGAAAATCCACGACATGGGGTAGACTTCCATGGTCTCGTATTGAATATCCGTCCAATCTTCGAAGGTCATGATCCTGAACAGGGTCAGCATGGAGATGGCGATGTCGCCCCATAATTCGGGGTTAATGTCCTTAAAGATAAAGCTGCCAAATGCGGCGTAGATATAGAAGATGATAAACATCAACAGGATCACATAGCCCAATTGCGGCAGGGCCTTAATAAGTGAGTTGATCAACACCCGAAGCTCAGGTACCACCGACACCATACGCAATACCCGGAACACCCTGACCAAGCGCGCTAACAGGGCCATTTCACTGTCGTTAATGGGGAGCAGGCTAACGGCGACAACCAGGGTATCGAAGATATTCCAGCCTTTTTTGAAGAAGTTCTTCTTGTCTTCATCGGTGATAAAGCGGATCGATATTTCGAACAAAAAGAAAACTGTGATGAATACATCCAGTATGTTGGTGAAGGACATGGCGCCATCCGGCAAAGAAAAGGTTTTTGCTCCTATCTCTAAGGCGGAAATAATGATCACCGACACCACGGCCAGCTCAAACAGCTTGTTGTTCTTCAGGTTGTTTAACGAGTATCTAATGTTTTCGTACATGATTAGCTAAATTTAATAAAACCAAAAATAGACGCAGTGAGCGCGATTCTATCATTGGAAAACATAAAGCGTATTGTTAAATTTGTAGTTGGAGCACATGATTACTCTGGGTGTACATGGGAAACCTTAAGCACATTCGCTCAAGCAGCCGAATCCCTGCACAGTAAGCACATCGTTCCCGGCCACGAGGCCTTAGATGGCAATCCCCGTTTCCCTTGCGCTCCCAGCCGGTTTGCCATGTAAAAAGTACAACATCATTTTTACCCCGCCTTGCAATTAAAATTTATATTGCATAAAACCTAATAAACCCCCTTAAATAAAACAGCAAAAATAACCATTGGCTTTATTTATTTTGCAGATATACTCGGCTAAATACTGTGTGTGCCTTTAGGCATTTATTTGTTAGCTGATAAAAATGAACAATAAACCCGACATCACCATTTCCACCTTGGATTTAGATCGCCTTTATAACTTGATTGAGTCTTTGCCGCACAACGACGCCTCAGGCCTTGAGCTGTTGGAGGAAGAGTTAAACCGGGCCAATGTAGTGCCGCCCAAAGAAATGCCGGAGGCGGTGGTCACTATGAATTCGACGGTAAGGTTTTATGTCGAGTCTGCGGGTAAAGAGTTCGAACTGACGCTCGTTTACCCAAAAGATATGGATAACAGCGGCAAAAAGGTCTCTATTCTTGCTCCGGCAGGCAGTGCCCTGATTGGTTTGGCAGTGGGCGATGAAATAGAGTGGCCTAAGCCCACGGGTGGCACTTTAAAAGTAAAAATTACCGAAGTCCTGTATCAGCCCGAGCGCGCCGGTGACTTCGTTTCATAACCTAAATCCTATCAGGGCTTAACAACGCGGGGAATACCAGGCTTGGCCAATTCCCCGTGACTATCTTGACTCTAAACGGGCCATTGTCCCATTGTCTTTTTATCGCACAACCTACTCTTTTGAGCGCCGCTGCTGCGCCTCCACCAGCATTAATTCGGCCTTGGCACCGAGGTAAACATAAATCCCTAAACCGATTAATAAGCCGATAACACTCAGCATCATCAATAACGCGGGAATGGTAAATTCACCTTGCCCTAAAGAGGCTTTAAACATGGTTAGCAAGGCTTCGATGGACACGGCAATCAATATTGTCGAGATAAACCGGGTGATGGTGCGCCGGGTAGAGCTATGTCGGAAGATATCCTTATGCATTAAGATTTCTTCTTCTAAAATGGTTTTCCCAAGGTCAAATATCGACAGAGCTAAGGTGATAAAAATAATAATTCCGAAAGGCCTTAGCGGATCGCTCACATTGTTAAGGTTGGCCAATAAATCCATTATCTCTAGGCCAACGTTATAAACCAAAACTAAAACCAGGGTAAATAGGCTCACCACAATCACACTGTATCCGACTTTAAATGCGCCACTGAAGCGGCCGCGGGAGCGATCTCCCATGATATATTCAATAAGCTTAACCAGGTTAACATCGACAACCGCGTAACCTTGCTTATGCTCTGCCAGGGTACAACTTGTTAATACAGAGACGCACAAATTGCCCGATGCCAAAGAGATATAGGGTTCGGTCATCACCACGGCGGATTGATTGTCTGCAATGGCGATAAAATAAGGCCTGCTGGCACGATTGACGCCCCGACCCGGGGCAATATGACCATCGGCTTGAATATTGGCACTGAGCTGGATGCCTTGGGCATTTAGCACATACACCAGCTCGGCAAAGCCATAGCACCGGCATACCTGCGCCACCGCTTTATTCACATTGCCCGGCCAATCGCTTTGGGCAACCAGCGAATGTATTAATGATTCCAATAAGGGCACCACATCGGCGTAATGTTCTCGATATCGCTCGATTACGCTTAAGTAACTCATCGCCATACTCAATCCTCGCTGCAATTGCTTACACTTTCTGCACGCAGGTTTGATGCCAAATTAAATTAAGCCTAAATATCATATGATTACATCTTAAAACCACCTTTATCTGGACTCTGGATGTACTAAAACGGGGCGAAATCACTAAGCCCGTGCCCCGCTTCGGTGCGAGCTGTAAAAACATTCATTCTCTATTTAAGTTCTTGTTCTATAATGAACCCATTAGTAATACAAAAAAGGGAAAATGTTATGAAACAGCTAGTTGCCGTAATCACCTTATTCGCCAGCGCCTTCGTACTAAGCGCCTGTGAAGATGCCAAAACCAGCAGCGAAAAAGCCAAAGAAAGCGCCGCAGAGGCCAAAGAAGAAGTGGTGGCTGCCTGGGACAGCGCCGTTGATGAAGTAAAAGAAGCGGCCAACAACTTGCAGGAAGAATCCTTCTCTGAAAAAGTTGATGAATTGATGGCTGAAACCAAGGCGCTTGCCTCAGCGGCCAGTGAAGAAGGCAAAACTCAGTTCAGCCAGCTGATGGCCGACTCAAAAGAGTTAGCGCAAAAGGCCTGGGATGAGTCAAAAGAAGGTGCCGGCGAGCTATCGGATGAAACCAAAAACCAGATTGACGCGCTGATTGAGAAAATCCGCGAAACCCGTGAAGAGTTAGAAGCGAATCAATAAGCGTTTAACCACCCAAATGTGATGTTACCAAACCCGGCGAAAGCCGGGTTTTTATTTGCCCAAAACCTGGGCTCGCCCTAGCCCTGCTTTTGAATATATTCCAAGGCCGTCATTTTATGATAAGTGACGTTAGGGTGCAGAATATGCGTGGGCTGCGGGTCGACCACCTCAATGGGAATGGCTAAGCTGCGCGCCACCTCCAGTGCCATCTGGGTAATATTGACACTAAAAGAGGTGCCCATAAACACCATGCGATCCGCCGCCAGCATGCGCCGCTGCGCCTCATCTATACCGTACAGGTCGGTATAGTACTCATCAAACAGCAACACAAAGGGCTTAAACGAGCGATGCAGCACCGGCCCCTGCTCTGGGATGGCAAACACCTCTAATAGGGATTGGCTTAGCCGCGACTCATCCACCTGCTCCCAGGGAGCAGTTAGTTTATCAACCGGCTCGCCCTGATTGTGAAATTCGGTCATCAAATCCAGGCGACCATGAATGGCAATGTAGTCCTGGTTACCGGCCTTGCCATCGAGACCATCGATGTTTTGAGTGATCAGATTTTTATCCGCCAACCAGTAATGCACCTCGTTCGGACCATGGTCACGATAACTGGCAAATCGATGGTAATACCAGGCGAGAAACTCATCCGGGCGCGTTTGGTACATGCGCCGCGTCGCCATTTCCATCGGCGTATAATTTTTACTGCCGATGCGCCAAAAGCCGTCTTCACCGCGAAAGGTGGGAATACCGCTGGCGGCACTGACGCCGGCCCCGGTGATATAAAGTGTGTTGCTCATAGCTTTGGACAATAGGGAGTCATGCCATTAGCTTGCCCCAAGCGCCGTGGGCGAGCAAGTTTAATTACCCGCCACGCTGATTTGGCCCAGGCCATGGCAAAGCCTACACCTTTACCATCGGCAGATTTACCCGCACCACCAGCCCGCCTTGGGGTTGATTATGCAAGCTGATATCACCATGATGGGCCTCGCAGATTTCCCGGCACAGGGCTAAGCCAAGACCACTGCCACTGCTTTTGGTGGAATAAAATGGTACCAAGGCGCTGGCCATCACGGTCTCGGTCATGCCCTTGCCCTTATCGCCAACGCAAATCACCTGCTGTCCATGGCTTTCCACGCTCAGCCAGACATCCTCGGCGGCACCGCCCGCCTCATGAGCATTTTTTAGCAGGTTGATCAGTAATTGCTGAATTTGTGTTTCGTCGCCATAACCAAACTCCGCCAACTCCCCCTTGATCTTGAACTGCCATTGCTGCGCCAACCCTTGTATTAATTCGGCCCATCTAAATTCGCTGAGTTGTGGCTGCGGCAGTTTGGCGAACTTGCCATAACCTTGTACAAACTCACTCAGGCGGGCGATGCGCTCGTCTATGGTATTAAACACCCGCTCTAGGCGTTCATCGTCTACCCGCTGGGCAATTAAACGCCCGGAGTGCAACATGGAAGAAATCGGTGCCAGTGAATTATTCAGCTCGTGGCTGATAATGCGTATCACCTTCTTCCATACCTGCACCTCTTGGCGCGATATTTCCCGGGTCATGGGTTTTAGAATATAGAGATTATGGGGTTGGTTATTTAATAAAAACTCGCCGGTGGCCAGGTGCCAGGTTTGCCTTTGTTGCTGCTCCTGATCAACGCTAAACAGACCCTCTCCGCCACGTTGCAAGGCTTCGGCAATGGCCTCGGGCATGCCACTAAAAAGATTCGAGAGCGTTTCCCCTTCCACCTTAATACCGGCAAATAGCAAACCGCGAGCACTGTGATTGGTATACACGATTTGCCCTTTCGAATTCACCAACAGCAAAGCCTGCGGCGAGTTATGCAGCACCTTGTCGAGCATCAGCTCTCGTTGATAGATCCACTGGCGCTCTTGATGCAGCTTGTTGGCGGTTTCATTGTACAGGCTGCATAAATCCCCCAGCTCATTGTTGCCCTGATAGGCCAAGGTGGTTGAAAAATCCCCGTCTTTAAAGTTTAACAGCCCCGACTCGACCGCCTGTAAGCCTTTTGCTATGGGCGATACCACCAGGGTCACAAAGAGCGCCTGAACTACTCCCAAAGCCAGGGCCAGAACCAGCCCCTGCATAAGGTTAAATACGTCAAATAAGACGCCGATGGTGACAAGCAGGCAGATAAACAGGCTCATCCACAGACTGAGCTGCCAGATAAGTCGACCCGCCCCTTTGGGAAATATAATCATCAGTAATCGATACCAAACTTTTGCATGCGTCTATACAAGGCCTGACGCGATAAACCAAACTCCCGAGCGACCTTAGCGACGACCCCCTGATGGGCACGCATGGCCGCTTCAATTTCGTGTTTTTCCGGTTCATGCTTAACCTGGTGATTCTCACCGACAGGATGCAGCGCGAAGTCTTCAGCCTGCAACTCTCCTTCGGGTTTGAGCACACCAATGCGCTTACAGGCATTTTCCAGCTCACGCACATTGCCAGGCCAGGAATGCTGGCGCAGCATGGCTTCGGCATGAGGGCTTAATTCCCGTCCCGGTAGAAAGTGTGCGATTAAGGCGGCAATATCGTCCTTGCGCTGCGCTAAAGGGGGAATGCTAAGCTCGATAACATTAAGACGATAGTACAGGTCCTCGCGAAAGCGCCCCTGCTGGATATCACCGAGCAAATCGGCGTTAGTGGCGGAGATCACCCGCACATTCACCTTACGGGTTTGGGTTGAGCCCACACGTTCAAATTCGCCAGTTTGCAGCACCCGCAACAGCTTCACCTGACCATCGAGCGGCAGGTTGCCAATTTCATCCAAAAACAAGGTGCCACCATCGGCGGCTTCGAAACGACCGATTCGGGTTTGCTTGGCACCGGTGAAGGCCCCCGCTTCGGCGCCAAAGAGCTCGGCCTCAATCAAATCCGCGGGCAAGGCTCCGGCATTAACCTTGATAAAGGGCTTGGCTTTAAGAGGGGAATTACGGTGGACAATCTCGGCGATGCCTTCTTTACCACTGCCGTTGGCACCGGTGATAAGCACGGGCACATCCGAGCGCGCCACCTGCAGGGCCATGTCCACCACCCGATGCATGGCGGCACTGGCAAAGACCTGACCGGCCAAATCAGCTCCCTCCTGGACCTGGGTGCGCTCTTGAGCCTGGCGTTTAAAGGTGGCATTTTCACTGGCCGCCTCGCCTAGGGCCACCAGGTTATCTATGGTGGTGAGCAGCTTTTGGTCATCCCAGGGCTTGCTCAGATAGTCGGCGGCTCCGGCCTTAACCAGCTCCACCGCGGTACTGAGCTCGGTCCAGGCGGTGATAAGGACAATGGGCAGATGAGGGTTAATGTCGCGCAAGTCGTAAAACAACTTTTTGCCTTCCTCACCCGAGGTGGTATCAGCACTGAAGTTCATATCCTGAAGCACCAGCGCGATACGCTGATAGCGCACAATATGTAACGCCTCGGCGGGCGTTTCACAGGTCACGGCGTGGTAGTCATGCAGCTCTAGGAGCAGCGACAAGGCGTCTAACACCGCCGGGTTATCGTCAACTATCAGTATTTTTTTCATATTATCCTGAGGGTCTGTTTATCTTTGCGGTTTACTTTATGTTCAATCTAAACGCATTCTGATCACGACGCTCGTTATGATGCATAGTCATTCTATGTTCATAGCGAGTAACACAGAGCAGGATGCGTTTAGATGAACCCGTAGGGCAGCGCGTGTAGCGCATTTCTACTGTGTTGTTACATGTTTATGTAGAATAACTACACCACACATGTGCCGCCTTGTATAAATTCACTACAAACTGCTGCAGAAACAAACAACAAAGGTCAACAGACCCTTATCTAGAGCGCGCCCAAGGGCGCGCTGAATTGTTATTATATTGAGCGCGTGGCTATACTTGGCGCCACTTTGGCAGCGCGCAGTGCGGGTCCCCATGCTGCCACTAGGCTCATTATGAGCATAAATACCGCACTCGCCAATACGAAAGTAAAGGATAAGCTGGGTAAAGAGAAGACTTTCATCAGTTGCTGGCCTAATAAGACCGCCAAGGCAGCGCCAATCAACAGGCCTAAACCGGCAACCAAAAAGTTCTCAATGAGGAAGTAACGAACAATGGCCGACTTGCGAGCCCCGAGCGCGCGGCGCGTACCAATTTGCTTGGTGCGTTTACTGATATTGAATAAGGTAAGACCGAAAATACCCAGAGCAGTCACCAGCACCAATACCACTATCAAGACCACCAGCATGCGCATCACCAGGGTATCGCGGGCCAGATAAGATGCCTTGCTTTCGTCCAAGCCTTCGATGCCGTAAAAAACACGGCGCGATTCGCTTTTTAATAAGAGCTCTTCCACTTTTGCCATCACTTGTGCGCGCTTGCCCGGCTCGGTACGTACTAAAAATCCGGCGCGAGGTTGAGACAGGTTGAACGGGAAGATCACCACGTTGGCCGGACGACTGTCATTCAGCCAGGGGCCTTTTATGGTGTCGATAATACCGATAATTTCTACCGCATCTTCGCCCTGATACAGTACTTTGCCAAGGGCCGAACCATCTGGATAGAGCTCTTCGGCAAAATCCTTGGTAACTATCGTGGTATTGGGCAACTTATCGTAGTTATCCGCATGCACCACTTCTTCCGGGTAGAAATTACGTCCTTCGATCAGTTTGGCGCCCAAGGTATTGAGCATATGCTCATTGGTAGTAAAGTAGGCCGCCCGCACCCCGGTGCCAATTTCGGGATTGGGCACCAAATGCATGCTACTTGAGGAACCACTGCCCGACAACGGCATCCAGTTGGTCATGGCTGCATCAATAACACCGTCAATGGCGCGCAGGTCGCGCTCATCCTGCGCATATTGTTGAACCAGGTTAATACTTGGGTCGAAGGTGCTGACACTCAGGCTGAAAATCGCTTCTTCGTCGTAACCGGTTTCCTGGTTTAAATAGGTCAGACGGTCACTGATCATAAAGGCGGCATTGCTGACGATAGCCAGGGTGATTGCCACCTGTATCAGCAACAGCACAGCCCCTATTTTTGAGCGCAGCAGTGCGTTGATCATGGGTTTTAATTCTAACATGGGTCTCTCCTACTGCGTTTTCAGGTAATAAGCGGGGTTGGTACGGCACACCTGCCAGGCCGGCAGCAAACCCGCCAAGATACAGGCGACAATGGCAATGATAGGTGCGCTGGCGAGCATCAAAAAGTCCATCTTCGCGAGGGCCGAATAATAGCTGTAGCTTTCTCTGACACCCCACAAACATAGCTGCGCCAGTAAAATGCCCAGCAGGCCACCGAAGAGCCCCAATAGCCCCACCTCAACAAGGTGCTGAAAAAATACCTGGGTTTTACTTGCCCCCAAGGCGCGACGCACGCCCACCTCGGGTGCACGGCGCATAAATTTCGCTAACAGCAGGCCAAGAATATTAGCCAAGCACACGGCCAGGAACATAAAGCTTAACAACACTAAAATTTTATTATCTTCGCTGACCACCTCGTTGTATTCCATCCATTGATTTACATCACGCAGGCTGTATTTAGGCTCTTTGCGGGCAAAGCGACCTATCTTCTGTTGCTCCTGAATATAGCCTTTTAAATACTGCTCATAATTGGCTTTCGATTCTGGGCTATCGAGCTGCACCCAGTACTGGATCCAGACGATCTCAGAGTCCAGCCTTTGCTTAAAGGTGGTCACCATTTCGCGTTTCCAGCCATTGCTGTTACCCCAGGTGCCTATTTCCAGTTCTTTAACCAGTGAGAATGGGTAAAACACGCGCTCGGGACGTTTAAATGAACCGTTATTCAAATCGTAGTATTTGGTGTGCTCGGTTACCGGCTCAATCACGCCGACCACTTCAAACAAGAACTTGTCGAGAAACACCGTCTTACCCACTGGGTTAGTCTCACCAAAAAGCTCTTCGCTGAGGCTACGCTCTAACACCACCTTGTTAACGGCATTGTCCTCATCACTTTGGCTCCACGGGCCGCCATGGATAAATTGGGCGTTGAACATGGAAAAGAAGTCCCGCCCCGTAGCCCTGGCGTCCATCAATTTAGGCGCATTGCTCTCGTCACCCAGGTGCACGGCAAAGCCGGTGCGCACCATGGCTGCCTGGGCATCACCTTTGGCGTCCGTCATCAGCCTTTGCGCATCTTTAAAGGTCAACTGGTAAGGAATATCATCCTTGGTAAACCAACCCTCGCCTTCGTCCATGGTTTGCAGTTGCAGCGCAAATAGCTGCTCGCTTTTGCTTGGGATGGGGTCGGCGCTCATCATGTGATACACCGACAAGGTGGTCATGGTGATACCGATACCTATGGCAATGGCTATCACCATTAAGGCGCTGACCAGGGGCGTGCGTTTAAACGAACGCCAGCTTAAATCCACATAGTACCAAAGCATATTAGGCCTCCGCTGCGCGTGCGGCTATGTCACCCGCCGTCTGTTCTTTATTGGGCGCACCCTGATACAGGCTGAAGTCGGCCAGTTGACCGTCAACCACCTGAATATTGCGCGGCGCGCGACGAGCCAGCTCAGGATCGTGGGTCACCATGACTATGGTGGCGCCTTCACGGTTAATTTCTTCGAGGATTTCCATCACTTGGCGGGCCATTAAACTGTCCAGGTTCCCTGTTGGCTCATCGGCGAGTAAAAAGCGCGGCTCACCGGCCAGGGCCCGGGCGATGGCCACCCGCTGCTGCTGACCACCGGAAAGCTGCTGCGGCAGGTGTTTGGCACGCGCGCCCAGGCCTACCAGCTCCAGGCAGCGTTCAATGCGCTTTCTACGCTCCGCCGATTTAATGCCGCGATAGCGCAACGGCACTTCCACGTTCTCATACAGGTTCAAATCGGGAATAAGGTTAAAGCCCTGAAAGATAAAGCCGATTTTTTGGTTACGCAGATCGGCACGCTGATTGTCGTTGAGCTTGCCAACATCGATACCATCAAGCTCATAGGTGCCACTTGAGAAGGGCTCCAGCATGCCGGCAATGTTTAAAAAGGTGGTTTTACCGCTGCCGCTTGGGCCGGTGACGGCGATGAACTCGCCCTGCTCCACCTCGAGATTAAAGTCGCGTAGCGCATGGGTCTGCACCATTTCCGTTTGGTATACCTTGTTGATGTTATTCATTTTAATCATTGTATTCTTCCTCTGATGTTGAGCTGGAGTTAGCGCAGTAAAACGCGCTCGGCCTGCTTAAATGAGTCATAGTTTGATACCACCAGGGTATCGCCTTCGGCGACGCCGGCGGTGAGCTCCACATTGGCTACGCTGGTCGCTCCGGTTTGAATTTGAATGCGCTCGGCGACATCGCCATTGACGCGGTAGGCTATCAAGCCACCCTCGTTCATAAAGGCTCCGCGGCGCACCATCAATACGTTTTCTCTGTTTTCTAATAAGATGCGTGCCGATAAGCGCTGATTCTGACGAATTTTGTCAAACTGCGATTGATCGAAGCGCACCCGGGCACTGACCTGGCGTTCTTTCACTTCCGGCGAGATAGACGACAAGGTGCCGACCACACGGTTGTCGGCAATTTTGAGCTCAACCTCCAGGCCCAGTCCCAGTTCATTGGCATAGCTTTCCGGCACCTGCAGCTCGGCTTCAAAGGCACTCAGATCAACGAGTGTCATCAGTGCCTCACTTGGCGACACTGCTGCCTGTTGCTGCACCAGCCAGTTACCCACCACCCCAGCAACGGGGGCAACTATCTGCAACTCGTTAACGCGGCGGTTTAGTTCATCCACCACCAGTTGTTGGCGCGTCACATCTCCCTGCGCCGATTTAAGCTCGAATGCCAGGGTGTCTTTACCGATTTCGACTTCTTGTTGGGCGTGTTTGTAGGCCAACTTAGCGCGCGCCAGGTCGTCCTGAGCCTGCTCCATGTCGATTTGGCTGATAAGATTATCCTTAATAGATAACAGCGCCCGACGGTGCTCACGCTCGGCGGCATTCAGGGTGACCGTGGCCATATCTAAGGTTTGTGCCAGCGCCAACTTGTCGCGACGGATCTGCAATTCCTTGCGTGACAGCTCATCGCTCAGGCGCTGCAGCTCTGATTCTTGTTGTTTAAGTTCGTTGGTCAGTTCCGGGCTGTGAACCTTAGCTATGGTTTGGTTCTTTGCCACTTCATCGCCTGGGTTGACCAGTAGCTGCACATAGCCCTTTGACGGGCTGTAGATTTGCGGCGCATTGGCGGCCACAATAAACCCTGTGGTGGCGATATCGCGAACCAGATCGCCACGGACCACGGCTGCAGTTTTCACCGAATCCCGGCTTAGTGATAATTGGGTATCACCATTACTGGCACTCAAACTGTAGGCGGCCAAGGCCGCAACCAAGGTCACGCACGCCGCTCCAAGCCAATATTTGCGGTAGCTTTTAGTGGCCGCTAGTTGAATATCTTGTCCCTGAGTATCGCGGATCATAACAACGCCTCACACTGATTAGTGAGGTTGGGTGTTTTTATCAAACCAATAATAAACGCCGCCACTAGCATCAACAGTGGCGAGGTAAAAAAGACTAAGGTAGTGATCAACATGGTGCTATCCGTATGTTTTCTAATTGTTTTATTAGTTACGAGAAGCATGCCAATATAATAAAAACTTTATCTCATTGTTTTTATTAGTTTTTAATTGTGGATGGTGAAGTTTGGCGCTTGTCCGCGGACATAAAAAGTGTCCGCAACGGACACTTTTTTCGCGAAAACCGGACGCTTTTGACTGAACCCGGCAAAGCCCTGAAAATACCAAGTAGCAGTGAGGCACAAAAATATGATGGTGCGCAAGAAGAAACGGGGAAATAAATCAGTGGCCGCGTTTGCCGCGACCACCGGCTGAACTCACGAGATTTAATCGTCCTCGATATTATCCATGCCCTTGGTGCCATCCTTCGCCTTGAGCTCATGATGGATAGCTGATTTGATCAACATATAGCCGGTAATGGGCGCGGTGATCAACAAGAAGATGGAGATCAGGATTTCTTTAATATTAATCACCCCATTTTCTACGCTGAAGAACACGTTGGCGGCTATCAGTAGCAAGGCCATACCCAAGGTAGTGGCCTTAGTCGGCCCGTGCAGGCGCATAAAAAAGTCCGGCATTTTCACCAAGCCAATGGAGCCGATAAGGATAAACAGTCCGCCGACGATTAATAACGCCGAAATAAGCCATTCAGTCATAGCCGCTCCTATTCAATGATGTCGCCACGGAGCAGGTACTTACAGACCGCCACCGTACTGACAAAACCCAACATGGCAATAAGCAACGCCGCTTCAAAATAAATCTGCGTTTGCATGCCGATACCATAGAGAATAATTAGCGCTATGGTGTTGATATACATGGTGTCCAAGGCCAGGATGCGATCCGGTACCGAAGGGCCGACGATCAAGCGCCACAGATTAAGCATCAGGGACACGCCGATCATGGCAAAGACCATCAGTAATACACTTTCTAACATTGGAAAATCTCCTTAAGGGGCGCTTCGTAGCGACGCTTAATGGTCTCGATCAGGGCCTGCTCATCATCAAGGTCCAGCACATGGATAAGTAAGAAGCGCTGCGTCGGCACCTCGCCTTTGGGCAAGGACTCAGGAATGGGATACACCTCGGCACTGACGGTGCCGGGCGTTAATGACACCGTGCTGGCCAGCATGGTAATAGGCAGCTCATGCTCTAAGTCCAGCGGCACCTTGATAAAACCTGGGCGTAAGCGTTTGGTCGGGCCTAAAATTTTAAAGGCCACTTCCACATTGGCGGTAATGATGTCCCAAAGCACAATAAACAACTGCTTGGTCGCCAGGCCCGGGCGCAAAATCAGTGGCTGGGCGGTCCGAAATGGTGCAATCACCAGGGGGATCACAATCGCCAGCACGGCGCCAAGAATGAGGTGTCCAGCGGAAACGCTGTTGTTTAACAGCAACCACACGGCGAATAATAAAATGCTGCGAAATGGCGTTGGCAACCACTTATAACGAGCTTGTAAGCGCATGTTATTGCTCCTTAGCCAAGGCAAATACTGTGTCTATGGCCACCTGAGAATTGTGCAAAGCGGCGGCCGCCTGATTACTCATCTCACTTAGCGGCGCGGCAAACACCGTCATCATCAGGGGCACGGCCAAAATCAACACCAAGGCCCAGGTACGGCGTTTACCGGCGTAGACATTGTCTTCAAACTGCTCATCCTGATTGGGGTGATCGTGCCAAAACAAACTGGTCCCGGCGCGAGACAAAGCCACCAGGGTGGCTAGGCTGGCAAGCAGATAAATGGGCCAAAACACCCAGGCCACCTCGGCGCCATAAGAGGCGTCGAGCAACCACAGCTTGGCAACGAAACCGGATAAGGGCGGTAAACCGGCCAGGGCTATGGCGGCAAACACAAAACAGAAACCCAACAATTTAGGCTCGGCCACGCCACGGCTATTAACCAGGCGATCCTGCACCTTGCCGCGCTGCAAGGCTATCATATCGGCAACCAGGAACATGGCGGCACAGGCAATGGTGGAGTGGATCAGGTAATAGATGGCCACCGCCGTGGCCTGCTCGTTGTTGAGCGCCACCATGGCAATCAGGGTACCGACGGACACAATGACCAGATTGGCGCTTAAACGGCGCAAGTCTTCCGCCGCCAACACGCCCACCGCACCGACCACCAGGGTAACCAGGGCCAAAGGCCACAACCAGGTGCTGGCGATACCGCTTAGCTCCCCCGCTTGCTCGCCGAAGATCATGGTGAAGACACGCATAATGGCGTAGACCCCAACCTTGGTCATGATCGCAAATTGAGCGGCAATCACCGGCATAGCACGGCCATAAGTGGCCGGCAGCCACAGATGCAAGGGCAGCAAGGCCGCCTTAAGGGCAAAGACGATAAGCAGGAGAAGGCCGCCAATCTTGGCAAGATAAATATCATCGCCTTGCAACAGCGCTACCTTCACTGCCATATCGGCCATATTCAAGGTACCCAGCACGCCGTACAGCACGCCCAGGGCTATCAAGAAAATGCTCGAGCCAACCAGGTTTAAAATCACATAATGCAGCGCCGCCTTGGTGGTGTGCTTGTCTTTTTTATGCATCAGCAAGGCGTACGAGGCGATCAATAAGACCTCGAAAAATACAAACAGGTTAAACAGGTCACCAGTTAAAAAGGCACCATTAACGCCCATCAGCAGGAAATGCGCCAAAGGATGAAAGAAACTCCCTGCCTTATCGTCGCCACGACTGGCATACACTATGGTCACCAAAGACAAAAAGCTGGTGAGGATACACAGGGCCACCGCCAGCGGGTCCGCATACAAGACGATACCAAAGGGCGGCTGCCATTCACCTATGGCGTAGACCAGGGGACCACTGCCCAAGATAGTAGTTAATAGCAAGGTCGACGCCACCAGGGTAAATAAGGCCATAAAGCTGGCCACCCAACGTCTTAATACCAGGTTTTTGCCACACGGCGGCAACAACAGAATAATGCCCGCCAACAGCGGCAACAATACGGGTAAGGTGATCAAATGCTGCATCTATTTCGACCCCTTAGTGGCGCGGCTTGCGCGCGGTTGACCGTCCACATGGTCGTTACCCAAATCGGCACGGCCACGAATGGCTAGGATCACCACAAAGGCGGTCATCGCAAAGCCGATTACGATGGCGGTTAACACCAAGGCCTGCGGCAGTGGATCTGCATAACTGGCCGACTGCCCTAGCACCGGCGCCTGGTTTATTTTTAATCGGCCCGACGAAAACAGAAATAGATTGACCGCGTAAGAGAGCATGGTCAGCCCCAGCACCACGGGAAAAGTACGGGCGCGCAAAATCAGGTAAATGCCGCAGGCCACTAACAGACCTACACAACTTGCATATAAGAGTTCCATTAGAGATTAACCTTTTCTTTCGGGGTTTCTGCCGTCAATTTACCAAGACTGGCAAGGATCATTAATGTTGCGCCTACCACAGTTAGATACACACCTAAATCAAATATCATGGCGCTGGCCAATTCGGTCTTACCCACCAAGGGGATATCGAAATAATCGAACCAGCTGGTTAAGAAGTTACGGCCAAACAGCCAGCTACCCAGGCCGCTCAGGGTGGCGATGGCCAGACCCGAGGCGATGACCTTGCGGTAGTTAATATCCATACGCGCTCGGATCCAGTTGGAGCCATTGGCCATGTATTGCAAAATAAAGGCAATGGAGGTTACCAGGCCAGCAATAAAGCCACCACCTGGCAGGTTATGACCGCGCAGGAAGATATACACGGACACCATGATAGCCAGCGGTAACAAGCTTTGTGAAATACTCGCCAAAAGCAAAGGATGACGCTCACGCGCCCAAGGACGCCCTTCGCTGTCCGAGGCCGGCATAAATAACGGCAGATTCAATAACAGCTTGTAAATACCCAGGGCGGCGATGCCCAGTACGGTGATTTCACCCAAGGTATCGAAACCACGGAAGTCCACCAGGATCACGTTGACCACGTTGGTACCGCCACCGCCGGTTTTGGCGTTGCCGATAAAGAACTGAGAAATACTCTCTTGCGGGCGCGTTAACAGCGCATAACAGATACTGCCAACCACAATACCTATGGCACTACTGACCCCTAAATCGCGCAAAATACGCAGCGAACTCGACTCCTTCGGGGTGCGCTGCGGCAAGAAGAACAGCGCCAGCATCAGCAACATCACGGTCACTACCTCTACGGTAAGCTGAGTCAGGGCCAGATCCGGCGCCGAGAAACGGGTGAAGGCCACGGACGTCATCAGACCCACCACGGACACCAGGATCAAGGCTATCATCCGCGAGCGATGCCATATCAAGGTGGCCAGCGCACCTATCATCAGCAACGCCGCACCGATGGCATTATGAGCATCTATCTCACTAAGTCCGGTTGCCCCAGCCAGGGTGTGCATTTCAAACAAGGGTAAACCCGCCACCACTAAGGTAGAGAGCAAAAGAATAAAGACGTAACGCTGCAATGAGCCGTTCTCAATACGCAGGATTTGCTCGCGCGACCACACCACCACTCGTTGAATACTGGCATCGAACGCTTTTTTGGCACTGACGCTAGGCAAAGAGGCCTGGAATTGGAACAGGTATTTACGCTGCGAGTAAATAAAGAGACCGCCGGCCACCGCCACCGCACTCATTAGTAGCGGCAGGTTGAAACCATGCCAGATAGCCAGGTGATAGTCCGGCGCCTCGGCACCCAGCACGGCGTGAGAGGCCACGGTTAACAGCGGGTCCACCACAAATGCTGGGAACAGACCAACCAAAACACACAGGGTCACCAAAATTTCGATCGGCACACGCATATAGCGCGGCGCTTCATGAGGCTGTTTTGGTAAATCTTTTGGCTCACCATTGAAGAATACGTCATGGATAAAGCGCGCCGAATAAGCCACCGACAAGGCACCGGCTACGGTCGCCAATACAGGGATCAGCCAGGACATGGAGCCTAGCATCTGCTGGTGCAGGGTTTCGGCAAAAAACATTTCTTTCGATAAGAAGCCATTCAGTAGCGGTACCCCGGCCATGGACGCCGCGGCTACCATGGCTAACGTCGCCGTATAGGGCATATAGCGCCACATGCCATTGAGTTTGCGCATGTCCCGGGTGCCGGTTTCATGATCGATAATACCTGTGGCCATAAACAAGGAGGCCTTAAAGGTGGCATGGTTGATGATGTGGAAAATCGCCGCCACCGTTGCCAGTTGAGTGTCCAGACCCAATAGCAAGGTGATCAGACCTAAGTGACTGATGGTCGAATAGGCCAACAAGCCTTTGAGGTCGTGCTTAAACAAAGCAATGTAAGCACCCACCAACAAGGTGGTTAAGCCGGTAACGCCAACGATAATAAACCACAGCTCGGTACCCGCTAGAGCAGGATAGAAACGCGCCAGCAGGAAGATACCCGCCTTAACCATGGTCGCCGAGTGCAAGTAGGCACTGACTGGCGTCGGCGCAGCCATGGCATGAGGCAACCAGAAATGGAACGGAAACTGAGCCGATTTGGTAAATGCACCAAGGAGCACCAGAACAAGAATAAGCGGATACCACTGAGAGCTTTTTACCAGTTCACCACTTTGCAAAATCACATCCAGCTCATAGCTACCGACCAGTTGTCCCAGTAGCACCAAACCTGCAAGCAGGGCCAGACCACCGGCCCCGGTAATAGCCAAAGCCATACGCGCGCCCTTACGCGCCTCTGGGTTATACCACCAATAGCTGATCAGTAAGAAAGAACTAACACTGGTCAGCTCCCAGAAAAACCACATTTGAATAATGTTGTTCGCCGTGACTATGCCGAGCATGGCGGTCATAAACAGCATTAAATAGGCGTAAAGCTTGGGCATGGAGTCGTTGGCGCTCAGGTAATAGCGCGCATAGAGGATGATCAGTAGACCTATACCCAAGATCAGAATACAAAACAGCAGGCTTAAACCGTCTAAGCGAAAGGATAAATTCACCCCTAATTCAGGTATCCAAGGTAGGCTGGCGTAGAGTGTCTCGCCGGCCAATACCTGCGGCGCCATGCTGATCACCAGCGCCAGGCAGATTATAGGCATGACTGCAGTCACGGCGGCGCTTTGATTGCGCGATAATTTGCCTGTAAAACTCGCAAGTAAACTGCCTAACAAGGATAACAAGGGTATCCACAGCAATGTCATAGTTTAAAAACCTTCACTTTTGTTACCAAATTCCTTGGTAAAACTGTTATTTTGACCCCGCAAGGTGCGGGCTCTTGGGGCACCGAGAGCGTTAATATTAAGATTAGTTCAGTGCCAATTAAATTTTAATAATTAATCAGTTATACTGGGCTGCCCAGGCTTTGTCTAGACTCGCCAAGGCTATTCGGCTAAATCTTAGACGCCGGTTAACACCCTACTAACCTACCTAACAAAAATCTAGACTACAGACTCTCAGAGTCACTTTTATTATCCAGCGCGTCACGATATTCACGCCACTGAGTTTCGCCACTGAGGCGATAGAAGAAGTCGGCAAAACGGATATGTTTCCCAGGCCTTGCTAGCTCGGCTAACCATAGCCTTCTGTATAAAGGTGTCACCCCCACTTCCGACTGCTCCATCAGGCTTTGCCCGGCACTGGGTTTATAACCACGACCATTGCCGCAATAGGCGCTGGGCGCCCAACCTGGCGGTGCCTGCTCACCGACAAAGAGGTTGGCATACACTCTGCCCGACTGTTCACAAGCGCTCTGCTGCGCTGGCGGCGCCGGATACTCATCGGTGAAGCCGCTGAAATGCAGGAGCTCGTGCATAAACACATGGTAAGGGGCACTTACGCCTAGGTGCATAATGCCGCCTTGGACATTGGCCAGGCCCCCACCCGTCACCATGACGATAAAATCAAACCCCGGCGGCAGCTTAGTCGGTTTATGCGCTAACGGACGCCAGTCACAGCGACCAAAGCTGTCGGCCGAGTATTGGCAATCCAGAGCATCCCCCAGATACTGTGGCTCAGACAAGCAAAATAAACCGGCCTTGGGCTCGGGGTTAGTTAGATACCGCCCTCGCAATTGTTGCAACTTATGCATGGCCGCCAGACTGTCGCCGAGCAAAAGCAGGTTATAGCGACAGGCTTGTGGCCGCAATCTATGTAAGTCGGTGCCAAAACCCAGCTGCCGAGCATAGTCGTGGCCATCGGCCCCGACCTCTAAACCAAGGTGAAAGCGGCGACGATATTCCAGCTCATCGGGTAAGGTATAAGCTCGATTGATCTCACCCAACGCCTGCCACTGACCTTGCTGCACCATCGCCTGGGCCAGTTGCTGCCAGAGTTGCAGCATAACGCGCCGCTCCCCTTTACCATCAAGCGCCTGCTGCCAATGTAAGCGCGCACCACCTAAATCGCCCTGATGAAGCAATAACTGGGAAAGCAGTACCTGCGCTGGGGCCGCACCTACTCTAGCAAGGCGGCGCAACACGGGTTCGCTGTAATTCTGATACGTAAGTTCTGTGGGGTTTTGATAAAACCAAAAGGTCGCGGCGGCGGCATTGTTGTGCACCTGAAACTGCACCAATGCGGGTGTATGACTGATACTTCCGCACAGGCCAAGCAGTAAGATACCTAACAGGCTAGTACGCACCCTCGCCTGCCATTATGTCTAGCTCAAGGCGCGCATACTTGTATTCGACAAACTCATACACATTGGTCGAAAGAGCCAGTTTAAAATAATCGCTGGCCAGGGTATTTTCTCCCTTGGCCTGATGGCTTTTAGCGATATAGAAATAGGCCTCACACAAGCGCTCGGCGTATTCTTGATGCGACTCGACTCCCTCGGCCAAGGTGGCCAGGAGTTCCCTTTCGGTGATTTTACCCTGATAGAAGGCCACCAGTTGATAGGCCCAATTTTGTGGATCTAAGGCCTGGGCCATATCCATCAGGCTGGCCTTGGCTTTCACTGGGTCTTCGGCACGCTCGGCCAAATACACCCAAAGCACCCGATACGGGTCATCCGGGGCAAATTGCAAAAATGTCTGTAAATCGTCGCTGGCTAAGCCCGGGCGTTCGCCATAATACAAGGCGATGCCGCGGTTTAAGTAGGCATATTCATGCTCGCTATTAAGCTCTAGCACGGAATCAAACATTTCATAGGCCTTGCCGTATTGCTGCATCAGGGTGTGATGAATACCGAGGAAATTATACACCTCGGCCAGATCCGGCTTAAGGTTGACCGCACGGCTAAAATCGATGCGCGCTAAGGTGCTTAAACCCAGGCTATCGAAAAGTTTACCGCGATCATAATAAAGTAAGGCTTGTTGATCACTGGGCAGTTCGGCCTGCTCAATAAGCTCGCTGTAGCGGGCAACCGCCACTTCGCTGCGATAGTCGCTCGGCAGAGGTGCAGCAAAAGGCACGGTAACAACGTATTGGGGACTATCTGGTACGGATTGGCAACCGGTTAAGAGTAGCGTGATAACGCTGGCTACCGTAAGCGATAATGTTTTTCTCAAAGTCCTATACCTATAATCCGTGTGTGGATTTTCATTAAACCATAAAAAAGGGGCCTAAACAGCCCCTTTTACTATGCTTTTATCGCTTATTCGGCGTCTTTTGCCGCTTCTGCTGCAGGCGCGTTTTGCTCTTGCGCCTCTTTGATGCTTAGGCGTACACGGCCTTGGCGATCAACTTCTAGTACCTTAACCTTTACTTCCTGGCCTACGCTCAGGTGGTCAGCAACGTTGTTAACACGCTCATCACTGATCTGTGAGATGTGTACTAAGCCGTCTTTACCAGGTAGAACGTTAACAAAGGCACCGAAATCAACGATACGTACTACTTTACCTTCGTAGATGGTACCTACTTCCAGCTCAGCCGTTAATTGCTCAACACGCGCGATGGCAGCGCGAGCGCTTTCACCGTCAGTGGCGGCAATCTTAACTGTACCGTCGTCTTCGATTTCAATGGTAGTACCGGTTTCTTCGGTAAGCGCACGAATCGTCGCACCACCTTTACCGATAACATCGGCAATCTTCTTAGGTGGAATGTTCACTACATAGATGCGTGGCGCGTAGTCAGAAAGCTCAGCAGCCGGTGCAGAAATCGCTTCGTCCATCACCTCTAGGATGTGTAGACGAGCAGCCTGTGCCTGGTTAAGGGCGATCTGCATGATTTCTTTAGTGATACCTTCGATCTTGATATCCATTTGTAGTGCGGTAACACCTTCAGAGGTACCGGCTACTTTAAAGTCCATGTCGCCAAGGTGATCTTCATCACCCAAGATGTCAGAAAGAACAACGAAGTTGTCGCCTTCTTTCACTAGACCCATGGCGATACCGGCAACTGATGCCTTAGTAGGAACACCGGCGTTCATTAGCGCCAGTGAGGTACCACATACAGAAGCCATTGACGATGAACCGTTAGACTCAGTGATTTCAGATACCACACGGATTGAGTACGGGAATTCTTCAAGTGTAGGTAGTACCGCAGCAATACCGCGTTTCGCTAGGTTACCGTGGCCGATTTCACGACGCTTAGGCGAACCAACAAAGCCAGTTTCACCCACACAGAATGGAGGGAAGTTGTAGTGCAACATGAAACGGTTAGTAGAAGTACCTGTTAGGTCGTCGATCATCTGAGAATCACGCTCTGTACCTAGTGTTGCCGTTACTAGCGCCTGAGTTTCACCACGGGTGAAGATAGCACTACCGTGAGTACGGGCTAGTACGCCAGTTTTCACGTCAAGGGCACGAACCATTTCAGGTGAACGACCATCGATACGCTGCTCACCCGCGATGATGCGACCACGAACGATTTTCTTCTCAAGTGAACCGAACTCGCCTGATACTTCTTGCTCGTCCAGGCTTTCGTCTTCGCCAAGGTCAGCGCTTAGTTTTTCGATCACTTCTGCTTTCGCTGCGCTAAGAGCGTCTTTACGCGCTACCTTGTCGGTAATGCGGTACGCTTCACCGATTTTCTCTTCGGCGATAGCTGCAACTTTACCCGCTAGGGTTTCGTCTTTTGCTGGCGCAGTCCAATCCCAAGCAGCTTTACCCGCTTCGGCTTTGAACTCGTTGATAGCATTGATGATGGCTTGAGACTGCTCATGACCGTAAACAACGGCGCCAAGCATTACGTCTTCTGGAAGCGTTTCTGCTTCTGATTCAACCATAAGTACGGCGTTGTCGGTACCGGCAACAACGAGGTCTAGCTTGCTTGTTTTAAGCTCGGTTAGTGATGGGTTCAATACGTACTGACCATCGATGTAACCTACGCGTGATGCACCGATAGGACCGTTAAATGGAATACCAGAAAGCGCTAGGGCCGCAGAAGTACCAATTAGGGCCACGATATCAGGCTGGATTTCAGGGTTTACTGAAACCACGGTCGCGATTACCTGCACTTCGTTTACGAAGCCTTTCGGGAAAAGTGGACGAATTGGGCGGTCGATTAGACGCGCGATAAGCGTTTCGCCGTCGTTAGGACGACCTTCACGCTTTAAGAAACCACCAGGGATACGGCCAGCCGCATACATTTTTTCTTGGTAGTTAACAGTCAGAGGGAAAAAGTCCTGACCTGGGTTCGCTTCGCGACGACCTACTACGGTTACTAGTACCGACGTATCGCCGATACTTGCTAGTACCGCACCGTCAGCCTGACGGGCAATAGCACCGGTTTCTAGCGTTACAGTGTGTTGTCCGTACTGAAATTCTTTAATAATTGCTTGCACTTAATCATTCCTTAAGTTGCATTTAACCCGCTCAAAAGTTGAATTGCCAACCTTAAGCTAGGTTAAAAAGGTTTTCTTAAGCACCTTACCAATTACAGTAAATAACCACACTCGAGCGAATGCCTTTATTTACTACAATTGGCAATATGGTGCCATCTAGTGTGTAGGCTCAGCCTACTTACTTAGACAGAGCTAAGTATACTCGCCAAAAGCGCACAAAAAAAGGGGCGATTAGGCCCCTTTTTCAAACTGGTATCAAAGAATTAGCGACGTAGGCCAAGTTCTTTAATTAGCGCTGTGTAACGCTCGATGCTCTTACCTTTAAGGTAGTTAAGCAGGTTACGGCGCTGGCTTACTTTGCGAAGAAGACCACGACGTGAGTGGTTGTCTTGCTTGTGGTTAGCAAAGTGGCCTTGAAGCTTGTTGATATCTGCAGTTAGAAGTGCAACTTGTACTTCAGGTGAACCAGTGTCGCCTTCAGCGCGTGCAAATTTAGCAATGATATCTGCTTTTTCTTGGTTGCTTAGTGACATAAATTACTCCAAAAAATGAGTGTTTATATACGGTAAGAGCCGATCACTAATCCAGCCCCACCAATTGAGCGCGCTATTTTACCAAGCTGACCAATAACTACAAGTTATTTGTGATGGCCACGGCACGCTTGGCTTTTAGATGACCATGCTGGTTACGCTCACCCACACCCAGGAAACGCTCGCCACAACGCACGGCGCACACTTCCTCTGGCACCTCGCCAATCACCACGGTTTGACCATGGGCAAAGGCAATGGCCTGCTGCTCGTCAATTTCCACGCTGGGCAAGTCTTGCACTGCCGTATCCATAGGCAGCAACAGCGGATCTAACATTTCGCTCGGCGCCTTATCCTGACTTTTGGCTTCATCAAGCAGGGCTTGAAGTTGGTCCAGAGTCACCATTTTCTCAGCCGGATAATGACCTACCTTGGAGCGATGCAGCATGATCACATGCGCGCCACAGCCAAGTAATTCACCTAGGTCATCCACTATGGTGCGAATATAGGTGCCTTTAGACACATGAGCGGTCATCTGAATTTCATTGGTCTGCTCGTCAAACTCGTCTAGCGTCAAGCTGTAAACATTAATACGACGACACTTACGCGGTACCTCGATGCCTTCGCGCGCGTATTTATATAAAGGTTGCCCCTGATACTTTAGCGCCGAATACATGGACGGATACTGATCCGACTCGCCAATAAAACCGGCCACATGTTGTTCTAACTGCTCTTTCGTCACATTGACATCACGGGTTTCGACCACTTCACCATCGGCATCCGAGGTGGTGGTACGTTCACCCAGCTTGGCGCGCACCACGTAGGTCTTGTCGGTATCGAGTAAGAACTGACTAAACTTGGTCGCCTCACCAAAGCAAATCGGCAGCATGCCGGTGGCTAACGGGTCAAGTGCCCCTGTGTGCCCGGCTTTTTGTGCATAATAGATGCCTTTAGCCTGCTGCAATGCGCGGTTACTGGAAATACCTTGCGGTTTATGCAGTAAAAGTACGCCATCGACCGGACGGCCTTTTGTACGTCTGGCCATGCTGCTTATTCTTCCTCGTCGCTGCCGCCGCGCTTTTGCTTGTCTTCGCGCATCACCGACTCAACCAGGTTAGAGATACGCATACCCTCAAGCAGTGAGGTATCAATGACGAAGCGCAGCTCTGGAATAATACGGGCGCGAATACGCTTGCCCAGTAAAGAACGAATATAACCGCTGGCATCGTTTAGCACACGCAGGCTCTGCTTGCTCTTGCTCTCGTCTTCTTGATTGAACACGGTAACAAAGATTTTTGCGTAAGACAGGTCACGCGACACTTCTACCGCCGATACCGTTACCATGCCTAAACGCGGGTCTTTAATCTCACGCTGAATGATCACCGCGATTTCTTTTTGGATCTGTTGCGCAACGCGCTCTGTGCGAGAAAATTCTCTCATTTTCACCACTTATATTTAGGATACCAGCACGCACACAGAGCACGGCGGGTATTACACAATCACAAATGGGGGCACAAAGGCCCCCATCAAATTTACTTAATGATCAAGGTTATAGAGAACGTTGTACTTCAACGATCTCGAATACCTCGATTTGGTCACCGACCTTAACGTCATTATAGTTCTTAACGCCGATACCACATTCCATACCGTTACGAACTTCTTGTACGTCGTCTTTAAAGCGACGCAGTGATTCAAGCTCACCTTCGTAGATAACCACGTTTTCACGTAGTACACGGATTGGGTTAGAACGCTTAACCACACCTTCGGTAACCATACAACCGGCTACGGCACCGATCTTAGGTGACTTAAACACGTCACGTACTTCGGCAAGACCAATGATCTCTTGCTTGAACTCAGGTGCAAGCATACCGGTCATGGCTTGTTTCACTTCTTCGATCAGATCGTAGATTACGCTGTAATAACGAAGATCCAGGTTTTCCGCTTCGATTACCTTACGCGCTGAGGCGTCGGCACGAACGTTGAAACCAACCATGATGGCGTTAGATGCAGCCGCAAGTGATGCGTCGGTTTCGGTAATACCACCTACACCGCTACCTACGATCTTCACTTTCACTTCGTCGGTAGAAAGCTTAACCAATGAATCGGAGATGGCTTCTACTGAACCCTGTACGTCGGCTTTCAGTACGATATTCACTTCCGAGACATCGCCTTCGGTCATATTAGTGAACATGTTCTCTAGCTTGGCTTTTTGCTGACGCGCTAGCTTCACTTCACGGAACTTACCTTGACGGTATAGTGCTACTTCACGCGCTTTACGTTCGTCGCGTACAACCGTTGCTTCATCACCGGCAGCAGGAACACCCGATAGACCCAGGATTTCCACAGGAATCGATGGACCTGCTTCTTTAATCTCTTTACCGTTTTCGTCGCGCATTGCACGTACACGGCCATACTCAAGACCACACAGCACGATATCGCCCTGCTTCAGAGTACCTTCTTGTACCAGCACGGTTGCTACCGGGCCACGGCCTTTATCAAGGCGAGATTCGATAACCACACCCGATGCCATGCCTTCAGAAACAGCTGTTAGCTCAAGGATTTCTGATTGCAT
This sequence comes from Pseudoalteromonas sp. BDTF-M6, assembly GCF_018334135.1. Taxonomy (NCBI): domain Bacteria; kingdom Pseudomonadati; phylum Pseudomonadota; class Gammaproteobacteria; order Alteromonadales; family Pseudoalteromonadaceae; genus Pseudoalteromonas; species Pseudoalteromonas sp. BDTF-M6. The sequence continues at coordinate 224,564 of NZ_JAGXTQ010000001.1, read as the reverse complement.
AAGTACGGCTTCTAACAGTTCGTCAACGCCCTGGCCTGTTTTCGCCGAGATGTGTACGAATTGCGTCTCACCGCCCCAATCCTCAGGAATAACGTCTAGCTGGGCCAGCTCGTTCTTCACTCGGTCAGGATCGGCACCTTCTTTATCCATCTTGTTCACAGCAACAATCAGTGGTACTTCAGCCGCTTTGGCGTGCTGGACCGCTTCTTTAGTCTGTGGCATTACACCGTCGTCTGCGGCAACAACCAGGATTACGATATCCGTTGCTTTCGCACCACGGGCACGCATTGAGGTAAATGCCGCGTGTCCAGGAGTATCCAGGAAGGTGATCATGCCATTATCGGTATCAACATGGTATGCACCTATGTGCTGGGTAATACCACCGGCCTCGCCAGAGGCAACCTTCGCCTTACGGATATAATCCAGGGTTGATGTTTTACCGTGGTCAACGTGACCCATAACGGTAACAACCGGTGCACGAGATTCCGCTTTACCGCCTTCGCTGCGGTCGCTCAGTACTTTCTCTTCCAGCTCGTTTTCACGAACTACCACTACCTTGTGACCCATTTCTTCGGCAACTAGCTGCGCGGTTTCTTGGTCGATAACCTGGTTAATGGTAACCATGTCGCCCATTTTCATCATGGTCTTAACGACTTCGGCACCTTTAACCGCCATACGTGATGCAAGCTCTGCAACCGTGATGGTCTCACCGATACGCACTTCCTGCTTCTTATCGGCAACAGGCTTTTGGAAACCGTGTTGTAAAGACGTGGGCGCTTTCAGCTTGCCTTTTTTGCCTTTGCCAAATTTAGCATTGGCATCAACACTCTCTTTACCCTTAGGCTTTTTCTTTTTACGACGCGCGCTTTTCTCTTCGCGTGCATCGGACTCGTCTTCCGCTTCACGTGCGTAAGTAGAAGTAGTTAGGTGGTGATCCGCCGTTTCTTCACGACGTTTACGCTCTTCTTCTTCTTTCTTCCAACGTGCTTCGTTTTCTTCGGCTAGGCGACGAGCTTCTTCCGCTTGACGTTGTGCTTCTTCTTCGGCTTTCTTCAATGCTGCCTCTTCTGCTTCTTTCTGTAAGCGCTCTGCTTCATCACGTTCTTTCTGAGTTTGCGCCTCATCCTTTGCAGAACCTTTACTTTCTTTGCGCTGTGCTTCGGCTTTACGCTTCGCTTCTTCTTTGGCTTTACGTTCGGCTTCTTCTTTGGCCTTACGCTCTGCCTCTTCGTTCGCTTTACGCTCGGCTTCTTCTTTAGCCTTACGCTCTGCTTCTTGCTTGGCCTGTGCTTCGGCTTCAAGACGCGCTTGCTCTTCGGCTTCTAAGCGCGCTTGTTCTTGCTGCTCATCTAGAGCGCTTTTCTTGACGTAGGTGCGCTTTTTACGCACTTCTACCTGCACTGCCTTGGCCTTACCGGTAGAGCCAGTCACGCTCAGAGTACTTTTCTTCTTGCGTTGCAACGTCATACGCTCTGGGCCCGAGGCGCCAGAACCACCATGTTGCTTTGACAAGTGATCGAGCAATTGCGCTTTTTCCGACTCGTTTACCTGGTCGTCCGCTTGTTTTTTGATGCCCGCACTGTCCAATTGCTGTAGCAATTTATCAACAGTTGTACCAATGTCCTCGGCCAGTTTTGTTACACTTACTTCTGCCATATTCTTTGTTACCTCCGTTAATAAATTACTCGTCACCGAACCAGCAAATATTACGTGCGGCCATGATTAGGTCGCCCGCTTCCTGTTCAGAAAGCTCGGTAATTTCTACTAGTTCGTCGATGCCTTGCTCGGCTAGATCTTCAAGCGTAACTACGCCCTTGCTTGCCATGACAAAGGCAAGGTGACGATCTAGGCCATCAAGGTTTAATAGGTCTTCTGCCGGCTCTGCGCCTTCTAGGCTTTCTTCGTCTTTCAACGCTTTCGTTGTTAACGCATCTTTGGCGCGATTGCGCAGCTCTTCAACTGTCTCTTCGTCAAGACCGTCAATTTCTAAGAATTCGCTGGTCGGTACGTACGCCACTTCTTCTAGGGTTGAGAAGCCTTCACCGATAAGTAGCTCGGCGAAATCATCATCGATGTCTAACCCTTCTGTGAACAGGGTGATCAGCTTGTCCGACTCTGCCTGGTTTTTCGCCTGCATGTCTTCAACCGTCATTACGTTTAGCTCCCAGCCGGTAAGCTGACTTGCTAGACGTACGTTTTGGCCGTTACGACCGATGGCTTGTGCCAGGTTGTCCGCCTCTACGGCGATATCCATTGAGCGTGAGTCTTCGTCCATCACGATAGAAGCAACTTCCGCCGGCGCCATGGCGTTGATAACGAACTGAGCCGGGTTGTCATCGTACAACACGATATCAACACGCTCACCGCCAAGCTCGCCCGAGACCGCTTGCACACGTGCACCGCGCATACCTACACAGGCACCCACAGGGTCAATACGCTTGTCGTTTGATTTAACGGCAATTTTAGCTCGTGAACCTGGGTCACGCGCTGCCGAGCGCAGCTCGATCATCTCTTCGCCAATTTCCGGCACCTCAATGCGGAATAGCTCCATCAGCATTTCCGGCTTAGAGCGGGTTACAAATAACTGCGCACCACGAGCTTCCGGGCGGACCGCATAAAGTAAACCACGTACACGGTCACCCGGACGGAAGTTTTCGCGTGGAAGCATGTCGTCACGGTAGATAACCGCTTCGGCGTTATTACCTAAATCAAGAATGATGGCGTCGCGGCTGGCTTTTTTAACCACACCGGTTACTAGCTCGCCTTCTTGGTCTTTATAGGCTTCAACTACAAGGGCACGCTCTGCTTCACGTACTTTTTGTACGATAACCTGCTTGGCCATTTGCGTGGTGATACGGTCAAACTTGATTGACTCGATCTGCTCTTCAACATAGTCACCCAGTTGAATTTCCGGCTCATCTACCTGTGCCGCTTCAAGGGTGATTTCACGATAAGGGTTTTCTAAGCTGCCATCTTCTAGCGCTTCAACTACTTGCCAGCGACGGAAAGTGTCGTACTCGCCGGTTTTGCGATCGATAGATACGCGCACGTCGATATCGCCGTCATGTTTTTTCTTAGTTGCGGTCGCTAGTGCGAACTCTAATGCTTCAAAAATTTTCTCTTTGGGGACCGCTTTTTCATTGGAAACGGCTTCCGCCACCAACAGTATTTCTTTTGCCATAGGTATTGCCTCGCTTGCCCTATTCCTTCGCACTGAAATTAAAATTTGGCGATGATGTTCGCACGTTCAATGTTGCTGATCATGAGCATGTGCTCCTGATTATCAACATTAATTGTGATCATATCACCGTTAACTGCTACTAAGTCGCCCTTAAAATTACGACGACCATCTTGTGGAAGCTTAGTTCTTAATCTGACTTCCTCACCCACTGCATTTTGATAATGTTCTGGTTTGAACAGTGGACGATCGACACCAGGTGAAGATACTTCCAAATCATATTCATTGGTAATGGGATCTTCTACGTCGAGGATCGCGCTAACTTGACGACTGACATCCGCACAGTTATCTACCGTAATACCGTCTGGGTGGTCGATATACACACGCAAGGTGGAATGACGACCGGCTTGAATAAACTCAAGTCCCAGGAGCTCGAAGTCTAATGCTTCGACCGCCGGAGTTAACATCTCGGTTAATGTTTGTTCGAGCTTTGTCACGAAACTTCTCCATAGAAACAAAAAAAGGGCTAAAGCCCCATTTTCAATACAGATACAACAACGCCCCGAGCCAAGCGGGGCGTCACACTGGCTGCACATATCGAGTATATGCAACCTGATTTTCTGTGCGGCCTAGGGCCTAGCTTGGCTGCGGGCTATATCCGTACGATAAAACCGCTGCGACGACTTAGCAAAATCACTTCTGCTAAACGCAAAACGCGCATTTCAAAGAATGCGCGAACTTCAAAAAACAATTAAATATGACTATCTAACTGTTTAAAATCTGCTGCATGAAGTGTACCTGAGTACGACCTTCATTCGTGGCACCTATTATAGTGCCGTGGTTATTAATAAGCAACCTTCGATAACCGTTAAAGCCAGAATTAACAAGGCCTATACATGAAAAAACCAAGCATTTAGCTTGGTTTTTCAATTTGGTGCCGTGAGCGGGACTTGAACCCGCACGAGCTATGCTCACCACCCCCTCAAGATGGCGTGTCTACCAATTCCACCACCACGGCTTAATTTTTTTAGTTTGGAACGTCCGGGTTGTTTGAACCCTTTTCTTCCTCAACTGGAACGTCTGATGCAGGTTGCTCAACGGTTTCTACCGCTGGCGCTGCTTCAAGGTTTTCCCATTGATCGGTTTGCTTGATTTGACCAGCGGTTAGGTTACCTAACACTATGCTCAAAACGAAGAAAATCGTTGCTAGTACCGTGGTCGTTTTAGTCATAAAGTTACCTGCACCCGATGAACCGAAAACGGTTGCCGAGGCACCAGCACCAAATGACGAACCCATGTCAGCACCTTTACCTTGTTGAATTAGCACGAAACCAATTAAGGCTAATGCAACAATCAAATAAACTACTAAAAGAATTTCGTACATTTAATTCTATCCTTTTGCACTTTCGCAGATGCTGATGAAGGCATCTTTTTTAAGACTGGCACCACCAATTAGGCCACCGTCTATATCTGCTTGTGCAAATAATTCACTACTGTTTTGTTCATTAACGCTGCCACCGTAAAGGATAAGCAGTCGCTGTGCAATCTCGCTGTCTAACGAAGCAACTTTCGCACGAATAAATTGGTGTACTTGTTGGGCTTGTTCCGGCGTTGCGGTTTTACCCGTGCCTATGGCCCAAACCGGCTCGTATGCTATCACAGATTGAGATAACGCAGCCACACCTAATTTTTCAATCACCGCGTCGATTTGCGCGCTGATCACTGATTCTGTTTCGTTTTGCTCGCGTTGCTGTTCGGTCTCGCCAACACAAAGAACAGGCGTTAAACCTTGTTGTTGTGCCATGGCGAACTTAGCGGCAACATCGTCATTGCTTTCACCAAAAATATGGCGGCGCTCAGAGTGACCCACTAAAGCAAAGCTTGCGCCTAGCTCTTTAGCCAGCGAGGCTTGAATCTCTCCGGTATAGGCACCGGATTCGTATTCAGAGACGGTTTGAACACCTGTCACTACGCCCTGTTGAGCGGCACTTGCTACCAGCAATGCAGGAACAAAAAGAGCCACATCAACATCTTGGTCGGCTACGGCTTTCAGCGCGGGGGCCATCTCATTAAGCAGCTCTAAAGAGCCATTTAACTTCCAATTTCCAGCCACTAGGGGCTTACGTGATGTCATGATTTACTCCATGTTCGAAAGCGGGCGAGATACTAACTCGACTCGCCCTAAGTTACAAGCAGTTATTTCTGCAGCGCTGCTTAACTGCTCACACTTTCAACAACTTGCGCGATTTTACTGCTGTACTCAAGCACTTGACTTTGGTCTTCGGCTTCTACCATCACTCGCACAACGGGCTCGGTACCGGATTTACGCAGTAACACTCGACCTTTGCCCGCGAGCAATGCCTCTGCTTCGCTAACCGCGGCCAAGACCTCGGCATTTTGCGTTGGGTCCGTGCCTGGCTGATAACGTACATTGATCATATTCATCGGGTACTTAACGAAGCCATTGCCAAGATCACGTAGGGTTTTTCTGCTGGTCACCATGGCGGCCAGCACCTGGAGGCTTGAAATAATGCCATCACCGGTGCTGATAAGGTCCAGGTTTAATACGTGACCTGAGCTTTCGCCGCCGATTTTCCAGCCTTTTTCTTTTAATAGAGCCATCACATAACGGTCGCCCACCTTGGAGCGCTCAAAGCCAATGCCTTTCTCTTTCAGGGCATTTTCTAAGCCCATATTCGACATTACGGTACCGACCACTCCGCCGCCAAGCTCACCTTGCTCATGCAGGGCACAGGCGATGATATAAACAATGTCGTCACCATCGAATACTTGCCCTTGCTGATCCACCATCATCACTCGATCGCCGTCACCATCGTAGGCAATCCCCACATCGGCTCCTTCTTCTACCACTTTGCGCTGCAAGGCGGCAACATCGGTGGCGCCGCACTTGGCGTTGATGTTTAAGCCATTGGGTTCACAGGCAAACGGGATCACCTCGGCACCGAGCTCCTGCATGACCGCCGGGGCAATGTGATAGGTAGCACCGTTAGCACAGTCAAGCACGATTTTTAGACCTTCAAGGGAATGTCCTTGCGGGAATTGACTCTTACAGAACTCAATGTAACGGCCGTCGGCGCTGACCAGACGGCGCGCTTTACCCAGCTTTTCGGAAGGCACACATTCCATGTCCTGATCCATCATGGCTTCGATTTCCAGCTCAACCGCGTCCGGCAGCTTCAAGCCTTCGCTGGAGAAGAATTTAATGCCGTTATCATGGTAAGGGTTATGAGAGGCACTAATCACAATTCCGGCTTCGGCACGGAAGGTTTGTGTTAAATACGCCACCGCCGGTGTTGGCATAGGACCAAGTAAGACCACATCGATGCCCGCGGCTATAAGTCCGGCTTCCAACGAAGTTTCTAGCATATAACCGGAAATGCGGGTGTCTTTACCAATAATGACCTTTTTGGTGCCAATTTTTGATAGCACCTTACCCGCGGCCCAACCTAATTTTAGGGCAAACTCAGGAGTGATCGGGTATTGCCCAACCAGGCCACGAACGCCGTCGGTGCCAAAATATTTTCTCTTACTCATTCTTGTTACTCCTGTACTCTTATTCTTTCGGCTGCACGTCTGTGGGCCGCAACATCGCCTCATGCACTCGCAACAGGTCGACGGTTTCTTGAACATCATGAACGCGCACTATTGCCGCGCCCTTTTGCATACAAATCAATGCCCCCGCCAGACTGGCGCTGAGGCGTTGGTCTGCCGGTCGCCCCAGCAGTTGGCCAAACATGGATTTGCGTGAAAGCCCGGCTAATACCGGATAACCAAGCTGTTGCAACTGCTCAAGCTCGGCTAATAATTGATAATTGTGCTGCAACGATTTACCAAAGCCGAAACCCGGATCGATCATAATATGCTCGGCTTTAATGCCCGCATCAATACAGGTCTGGGCGCGCTTAGCCAAATAGGCACAGACCTCGGCGGTCACATCCTTATAATCCGGCGCTTGCTGCATGGATCTTGGCTGCCCCTGCATATGCATTAAACACACGGGAACGTCTAAGGTGGCCGCTGCTTGTAATGCGCCCGGTTCTTCTAATGCACGCACATCATTAATAATATCGGCTCCGGCCTGAACCGCCGCTGTCATAACTGCGGCTTTGCTGGTGTCGATGGAGATCACGCAATCTGACTGTGCGCGTATCGCCTCTATTACCGGGATAACCCGCTCAAGCTCTTCTTGTTCGATTACATCCGCCGCCCCTGGGCGGGTCGACTCACCACCGATATCAATAATGGTGGCCCCCTGCTCCAACATGGTTAGCGCTTTTTTGACAGCGTTGTCTAAGTCATTGTGCTGGCCACCGTCAGAAAAGGAATCTGGCGTGACATTGAGGATCCCCATCACCTGAGGGGTGTTAAGGTCCAGTAGACGACCTCGGGGTAAAGATAACATGGTTACTCTTCCCTAATAAAAAGACACAGCGCCCTGGAAACGAAAGTTCGGTGGGTGCTGGTATATAAGATGATCCAAAGAAGGAAAAGCCCCAATGTTTTGGGGCTTGAGTTTATTACTTATCGTCTTCAGAGCTTGGATTGTCATCCTGAGAGGATGAGGCATTTTGATCTGGTGCCGATTTTTCAGGCTCTGCTACTGACGGCTTTGCCTTGGCAGCTTTTTGGTCATGGGCATCGCTCGGTGGGCGAACCTCACGGCGAGCCATTAGGTCATCGATTTGTTTCGCATCTATGGTTTCGTACTTCATCAGTGCGTCTTTCATTGAATGCAGAATATCAATGTTGTCACGAAGGATCTGCTCGGCACGTTGATAGTTGCGATCCGAGAGCAGGCGAACCTCACTATCGATGGTTTTCGCGGTCTCGTCAGACATGTGCATGCTGCGCGAACCGCCGCGACCCATAAAGACTTCGCCTTCTTCTTCGGCATAAAGAAGTGGGCCCATCTTGGCACTTAGACCCCACTGAGTCACCATCTTACGGGCGATTTCCGTGGCACGTTCGATATCATTGCTGGCACCGGTTGTGACCTTATCATCACCGTAGATGATGGCTTCGGCAATACGACCACCGTACAGGCTGGAAATCATTGACTCCAGATGCTCTTTAGAGTGACTCACACGGTCTTGCTCTGGCAAGTACATGGTTACACCCAGGGCGCGGCCACGCGGAATGATTGACACCTTATAAACAGGGTCGTGCTCCGGCACAATGCGACCCACGATGGCGTGTCCCGCTTCGTGGTAGGCGGTCATCTCTTTTTCTTCTTCCGACATCACCATGGACTTGCGCTCGGCGCCCATCATGATCTTGTCTTTAGCGGCGTCGAATTCGGCCATGCTCACCACGCGCTTGTTACCACGGGCTGCAAATAAGGCGGCTTCGTTCACCAGGTTAGCCAAATCCGCACCAGAGAAGCCTGGCGTACCACGGGCAATCACGGATGCTTCTACATCGTCTGCCAGTGGTACCTTACGCATATGTACCTTAAGAATTTGTTCACGACCGCGAATATCCGGTAGGCCAACTACGACTTGACGGTCGAAACGACCAGGACGCAATAGCGCAGGGTCAAGCACGTCAGGACGGTTGGTGGCAGCGATTACAATAATGCCTTCATTACCTTCAAAGCCGTCCATTTCTACCAGCATTTGGTTAAGCGTTTGCTCACGTTCGTCGTGACCACCGCCCATGCCGGCACCACGTTGGCGACCTACGGCATCGATCTCATCGATAAAGATGATACAAGGCGCGGCTTTTTTCGCTTGCTCGAACATATCACGTACACGCGACGCACCGACACCCACAAACATTTCTACGAAGTCAGAACCTGAGATGGTGAAAAATGGCACCTTGGCTTCACCGGCCACGGCCTTGGCTAACAAGGTTTTACCCGTACCAGGAGGACCCACCATCAATACGCCCTTAGGAATGCTGCCACCCAATTTTTGGAACTTAGATGGGTCGCGCAAGAAATCAACCAACTCGGTGACATCTTCCTTGGCTTCATCACAGCCGGCTACATCGGCAAAGGTGGTTTTAACCTGATCTTCACTCATTAAGCGGGCTTTACTCTTGCCGAAGGACATAGCGCCCTTACCGCCACCGCCTTGCATCTGACGCATGAAGAAGATCCACACACCTATCAACAACAGCATTGGGAACCAAGAAATGAAAATGCTGGCTAACAGGGATTGTTCTTCAGGTTGAACACCCTTTGTGTTGACGTCGTTTTTCAACAAGTCATTCATCAAGTCTTCGTCATACATTGGCATGGTGGTTTGAAACCGCTCGCCACTGGTTTTTGTGCCGGTAATAGCGCCAGTGCCGCGATCGATAACGACTTCACGTACCGCGCCATTGCGTACATCCTTTACGAATTGGGTGTAACTCGTTTGTCTGTCGATGTTTTCCGAACCGTTAAAGCTCTGAAAAACAGACATTAAAACCACGGCAATAACCAGCCAGAGTATTAAATTCTTTGCCATATCACTCAAGGTGTTAACCTCTTGTATCTAAATTAATTAAGTTCAACTTTTCCCGACAACTGTACTACAGTTTGTAGCCCGTCGCTACTACATATACCTCGCGAGAGCGCGGTCTTGACGCATCGGGCTTGCGGATTTTTACGGTACGGAAACTCTCGCGAACGTCCTTGACGAACTGATCAAAACCTTCCCCCTGGAATACTTTGACCGCAAAAGCACCATTTTTCTTCAACACCTGGTGACACATATCTAAGGCCAGTTCGACCAAATACATACTGCCGGCCTGATCGGTACTCATATTCCCGCTCATATTCGGTGCCATGTCGGAAAAGACCACGTCGACGTTTTTACCATCGATACGATCTAGCAAGGCATTAAGCACCGCCTCTTCGCGGAAGTCGCCTTGTAGGAAGTCAACGCCGGCCAATGAGTCCATGGGCAGAATGTCACAGGCAATCACCTGGCCATTGTCGCCCACCTGCTGTGCCAGGTATTGGGACCAGCTACCGGGAGCAGCCCCGAGGTCCACCACCGCCATGCCGGGTTTGAGTAATTTATCTTTTTGCTGAATCTCTTCGAGTTTGAACACCGCTCTCGAGCGCCAGCCCTGTTTCTGTGCCTCATGAACATAGTGATCGTCAAAATGCTCTTTTAGCCAGCGCTTCGAGCTCGCCGAGTGCTTTTTATTCGTCATAAATTAACACGTAACTTAATAGTAATATCTGCTAGATGGCGTTAGAATACCCGTAATTCAAGCTCGAATCAGCAAAATTTATAAAATCTATGAAACTATCGAATAAACAAAAGCAGTATCTTAAATCCCTTGCGCACCCACTGAAACCTGTGGTTTTACTGGGAGCCAATGGTCTAACCGAGGGCGTCATCGCCGAAATAGACAGTGCTTTGGATATTCACGAGTTGATCAAAGTGAAGGTGCCAACCACAGATCGTGAGACCAAAGCCCTGATTTTTGACGCCATCGTACGCGAAACCGGTGCTCATAAGGTGCAAAGCATTGGTCACATCATTGCTCTGTATCGCCAAAGCGAAGACCGCAAGATTCAGTTGCCGCGCAACTAATCGCTTGGCGTGCCTTTGGCTCGTATCGGATAAAGAAAAAAAGGTCAGCAACTGCTGACCTTTTTTGTTGTTCAGTTCTTGGCTTCACAATTAGGCGGTACGTGGCAAGGCCAATAGCTGGTCGATAAATTGCGTGGTCAGTTCATTGATTAAGCCCGTTTCGGCATTGAGTAATAGGCTAAAGCCAACATTGAGACGCGGGATCACCACGATATCGGTTCTATAGCCTTGTACCCAACCGCTATGGTAGTAGATGGTTTCATGATCATACTGGTAAATGCGCCACCCCAAACCATAGTGCGCCTCGTTAACATGCTCGCCCCAAATGCGGCGACGACGCTCTTTTGAGGTCAGGGTATAAGGTTGCACTTGGGTTTGCAGTGCCGCCGGTGGCAACACACTTGGGTACATGCCCAATTGCGCCTTCAGCCATTGCACCATATCCGCGGCACTGGCATTAACGCCCGCCGCGGGCAGCACCTTATAATAGTTTTTCTTTAAACGCGCAGTACGCCAACGTTTGCTCCCACGTATGTGGGGATAGGCATAGTTTTCATCGGCTATCATGCCTTCATAACCTAAGCTGGCGTGACGCATCCGCAGCGGCTGGAAAATATCCTCTCGCATCCAGGTTTCATAATCTTTGCCGCTGGCACGCTCAATCACATCGCCAACCAAAGAAAACATCACATTTTGATAACCATAACACTCTCCAGGCTCGCATACGGGCTCTACTTTAAGCAGCTTTTCGACAATATCCGCATAGGACATGCGCGATTCTACTAGGTTGTCGTAGGCATTGGGCACTAGGCCACTGGAGTGGCTCAGTAAGTGGGAAACCTTAAGAGTATTTTTATAATCCGTGCTACGCAGTTCGGGAATGTATTGATAAACAGGGGCATCCAGCTTGATCACCCCTTGTTCGGCCAGCTTTGCGGCCAGCGACCCGGCAAAGGTTTTCGATACCGAGGCAAGTCGAAAACGGGTATTAACATCAACGCGGCGCCCTCTTCTTACTTTGGTTTTACCAAAACCCAAGGCGATGGAGGGGTAATCTGGGTGCACGATTGATAAGGCCGCCCCCGGCACACGCTTTTGCTTAAGCTGGCGCTCTAAATCGGTGACATAAGAATCCACAAAGCCATGCCATTGACGCGCATCGGTCCCCATGGAAGCGGCATAAGCCGGCACTAAACTGTTGAGGAAAAGACAGAAAGAAGCAACTAAACTCTTGGTTTTCATTATTGTTGTTTTAGTGTTAACAATTCAGATTGGGTAAATATTATCATGAACTTTGGGTTAAACTCACGTACAATGCTGTTCGGGTATACCTGAGTAGGGGCGCCCAGGCGCAGCGATAAGGGAAACTAAGAGTTATAAATAGTATGATGAAGAATTCTTTAGCACTGGGAATGCTTGGTTTGGCAATCCTGATCAGCGGGTGCAGCAGCTTCCAGACCACTTCTGTACAACAGACGCAAAGGGTTGCTATGCCGGCTAAGCCGAGCCTCAGTGAGCGCACCTATGTTCTTGAATACCAGGTTGACCATCAGCAACCACGGGTGAAATCTGTGCAGTTGCCTGCTCATCCGGTTAGACGTGGGCAAAGCGTGGTGATCGAAAGCGAGCAAGTGGCCCTAACAGACCGCCTGCGCAATCGCCTGGTTGCCATTTTTAACGATAAAGCGCTCACGGTGATCAGTGACGCCAAACAGGCTGACTATATTCTGAGCATCAACCAACTAGATATCAGCGAAGCAGACAAGGTTGATTATCGCCTAAGCAACAGCCATATTCTGGGTGATGAGCGCCTTATGGAAGAGTTTGCGCAGCAAGAATGCAGCAATATCTCCGGCTCGGTGAGCATGAAACTGTTTCATCGTGATTCCAAAGACGTGGTCTGGTTTGCCAAATCATCCCTCGATACAGCCAGTTTCCAACGCAACCCACTGCGCTATCAGCTGACCATCACAGATTACATAGATAATCTGCAGCAAGTGCAGGAATTCGTACAGACTCATAACTCACCAGACGCCCTCGCTAAGCGCGGCGAAAAACCAGCGCCCAAGGCACCTCAGTATAAGGTGGTAAGCAAAACCTCGGCGCTGGAAAAAGTCGCCGGTGCCTGCAATGACACAGAGGTGAGTGCCCTGGTGCCGGACCTGCACTACTACTTAAGCGGTATTTTGCTGGAGAAGATCAACATCAACTGAGCACAGGGGCTTGTCAACGCACGGGCAAGCCCATCTACAATTTCTTACAGTTTTCGGCGCCCAAGCAACCTACTATAAAATAAAAAGCCTGAAGCCATGCCAATTCGTACCCTACTTGTCCTGCTGTTTTTGCTTGTTAGCCAACAAACGCTGGCTACCAACCGCTATTATTCCGACAACCGCCTGGAACCCCAACCTGGCTTCAATTGGGATTGGAGCATAGGCGCCGGCTACTATATTGAAGACTCCTACCTGGTTGGTCTCGACTCATATGACGACGGCCTTGAGCCGGATCTAAACCTGGTTGTCAGCTACAACAACTTTTACCTGGATATCGACCACAGTCAATTAAGTGGCGGCCTGGTCATAGGTTACTCCCTCATAGATAAGTTTGACTGGGGCTTGGATATAGTCGGCACCAATGTGCAATCGGGGTTCGACGAAACCGGGCTAAAAATCTATGACCGCGATGTGGTGGACGAGCTCGCGGGTATCGACCGCCGCCATTACGATTTCGATGTGGGCCTAAGGCTAACTCGGCGCTTTGGCGACGCTCAGCTGTCTTTTGAATTGATGCATGATGTGACCGGCACCCATAATTCATGGATTTTTACCAGCTTCTTAACGCGCATTAGCCAATACCGAAACTGGGAGCTGCGCACCGGCCTGGGTGTTAACTACTATGGCGGCGATTTCACCGATTATTACTTTGGCATCGATCCCCATGAAACCACCGACCAGCGGTCCGTATACAAAGCCCATGCCTCCCAGTCCTTAGTCTTGGAGCTGCACGCCGAACATCCGCTATCGCAAAACTGGGTGTTTTTAGCGGGCTGGTTATCGACTTGGTTTTCCTCAGAGATCAGCGACAGCCCGATAATTTCTCAAGAATACCAGCATAAGGCCAAGGTAGGCGTACGCTATGTTTTTTAGAGTCTATGCCAGCCTTAGTTTACTGTTTGCCGCACCGGGTTGGGCGAGCAACACTCAGGGCGAAGCCATGCTGAGCTCGGCGCCAGGCCCATCGCCTAGCTCGGCACTGCTAAGTACCCCGAATACCTGTGTTGCGCTGCGTCAGGGACGCACCTGTTATTCCGATATCACCCTGAGCTGGCAGGTGGCCAATGAAGAGCGCTACTGTATCCGTCAAAGCCAGGCAACTCAGGTCCTGCACTGCTGGCAACAGCAGCAACAAGGTGAATTGGTACTGGAATTTGCCAGCGCTACGGCACAAGGTTTTGAATTGGTTCATGTCACCACGGGAAAAGTACTTGCCAGCACCGAAGTTCGGGTGCAGTGGGTATACACCAGTGGCCAGAAAAAACGGCGATGGAGGTTATTTTAATGAGTCAGCAGCCCCTTATTTTAGTGGTCGAGGACGACCCCTCGCTAAGCGAGTGGATGCGTGAGTTTCTTTCTCAAAACGGCTACCGCGTCGGCTTATGCGATAACGGCGCCGACGTCGAAGCCTACGTGCACGAGCATAACCCGGATTTAATTTTGCTCGATATTATGCTCCCCGGTCTCGACGGGATCAGCGTCTGTACCCGCTTGCGCCAATTTTATCAGCAACCCATTATTATGCTTACCGCACGGGATGATGAGCTCGACGAGGTGATTGGCTTGGAGGTCGGCGCTAGCGACTACATCGCTAAACCGGCTCGTCCCCGGGTATTGCTGGCACGCATCAAGGCTAATTTACGCGATGTCAGCGATGACTCACAGCCACCAGCAGAGCCTCTGCATATTAACGTGGGGCAATTGCATATCGACACTCAAGCGCACCGCGTGACTCTGGCCGAGCAACCCGTGGAGCTCTCTCATGCGGAGTTTTCACTGCTCGCTTATCTTGCCCGTCACGCTGGCGAGGTTGTTGACCGAGACTCGGTGTTCAAAGCCATTAAGGGTCGCGAATATGATGGCTTAGACAGAAGCATAGATGTAGTGATCTCGGCGCTGCGTAAGCGTTTTGATGGTGATGGCGAGCAACCGCAACGGATCAAAACCATCTGGGGCAAGGGCTACTTATTGGTTAAAGATGCCTGGCATATGGAAGCCGCCGACTAGGCGACCAAGGTAAGCGGCAGCAATGAAAAAGCTCTATATATCCCTACTTGGCACGGCACTGCTGTCTGTGGTGCTGTTGAGCTGGCTGATCGACGGGATTGCCAACGATAATGATGAACACAATGATTTTAGTCAGCAGCAGGCGCTGTTGAGCGGCATGCTCTCCTATTTAGGCAGCTATCCCGCAGAGCAGCAACGCCAACGACTTGCAGAGCTTAACAGCCACTTTAATCTCGACCTAGGTTACGCAGCCAACAGCACCCTGGCCTTGCCCTCGCCCCTGCGCCAACAGCTAGAACACTATCAGGGCATAACTCTGGCCGATGAAGATGGCCTCTATTTGGTGCGCTCGGCAGAGCAGCTGAACAACCACCATCTCACCATGCGTCTACCCAAACCGGCCAGCACCCAACACGACCTGCTGCTCACTGTGTTGTTTTACAGCGGCTTCAGCCTGTGCATGTGGTTACCCCTTATTCCTTTAACCCGCCGCATTACCACCTTAGCCAATGCCGCCACACGCTTTGCTAAAGGCAAGCTCGACACCCGCATTGCTAAAAGCCGTTTTAGCTATACACAGCAGCTCGAGCACAGCTTTAACTCCATGGCCGAGCAGATAAATGCGCTTCTGGCCGAAAACAAACTGATGGCGTCGAGTCTCTCCCATGACATTCGCACCCCCATCGCCTGCCTGCGCTTTGGCCTTGATGCTGCCATGGACAGTGAGGACGAACACAGCAAACAGGCCTACCTTAAGCGCATGGAAAAGGATCTTGACACCATGGAGTCCATGCTCAAAAGCTACCTCAGTTTTGCCGCGCTGCAACAACAAAATATTGCCCTTAATTATACCCGCACCGAGCTTCTCCCCTATCTACAGGAGGTAGGTGAGCAGTTACTACCACAACTGGGCGATAAACAGCTGCACATAGACTGTCCCAGCGAATTGGTAGTGCATGGCGATCTGCATTGGTTAGCCCGCTGCATCCACAATATAATTACCAATGCGCTACGCTATGCCAATGGCCAGGTCGTTATCAGCGCCTACACCCATGCCCAACAACTATGCATTGCCATCGCCGATGATGGCCCCGGTATCCCGCCACAAGAACGCGCCGCAGTGCTTAAGCCCTTTTATCAAAGTGCCAAGCACCGCAACCAGGATGGCTATGGCTTGGGCTTGGCCATTTGCCATAAAGTGATGCTGTGGCATCAGGGTAACTTGCAGGTAGGCTCCTCGACAAAATTAGGCGGGGCACAATTCACCTTAAGGCTACCGTTGTAACACAGTGTTTACAACGCTCAGGCAATTCGGTAACGTGGCGACGCTCTGCAACTAGGCGCTGTGCGGATAGATTGGAATTTGTCCGTATAGCGCGCTTTACCCTGGCTGCACAGCACTAATTACCGCTTTGTGCTTTTTATTTCATGTAAATTACAGTAGATTTAGGGCGCAGTTCACCTACAGAGAAGTATAATAATATGAGTGCGTCGCGTGGGGAGTTTAGCTCCCGTTTTGGTTTTATAATGGCCGCTGCCGGTTCGGCGGTGGGGCTAGGTAATATTTGGGGCTTTCCTACTCAAACCGCCTCTAATGGTGGAGCTGCCTTTGTGCTTGCTTATCTGGTTCTGGCCTTCTGTTTAGCCTATCCAGCATTAATGGCCGAACTGGTTGTTGGCCGCTATGGTCAAGCCAATGCCGTTAGCTCGCTGAAAAAAGTATCCAAGCATAAATGGCAACATCCACTGGCATTTTTAGTTGGTTTTGGCGGCATTATTTGTGCCGGTATGATTTTAAGTTTTTATGCCATCGTGGCCGGTTGGATGATCAGCTATACGGCTGAACCCGTTGCCAAACTTGTAGGCGCTCCCGAGGCAGCAAACTGGCTAACCAGCCAGTCTCTATCCCGTAACCTGCTTTTCGCCGGCGGCTTTATCGTGCTGACCGTGATGATTATCAGTAAGGGCGTGGAGAACGGCATCGAAAAGTGGTCTAAGCGTCTAATGCCGGCCTTACTGGGTATTTTATTTGCGTTGATCGCTTATGTAATGAGCCAAGACGGCGCCAGCGAAGGTCTGCGCAATTACTTACTTCCAGATTTTAGCGCCATCTTCGAGCCGACCCTGTTGGTAAGCGCGCTCGGCCAAGCGTTTTTCTCCCTGTCGCTCGGTACCAGCGTGATGATCATCTATGGTTCTTATATCTCTAAGCAAGAGAACCTGGTTACCCTGGGTGCTTCGGTGACGCTTATCGATGTGTTTATCGCCTTCGTTGCCGGTCTGTTAATTATCCCAGCCATGTATGTGGCACAAGAGCAAGGCGTACAAATCTTTGACGAAGCAGGTAAATTACTCTCAGAAGACACATTAGTATTCCAGGTACTACCAGCCCTATTCGATACCATGGGCAGCGCCGGTTTGTTTGTAGGTTTTGCTTTCTTCGCGCTTATGAGTATTGCCGCTCTGACTTCCTCTATTTCCATGCTCGAGGCTCCGGTGTCGTACACGGTAGAGAAGTTTGGCCTTGACCGTAAACCGGCCACCTGGACCATAGGTGCATTGATAGGCTCTGTCAGCACCATCATCCTGCTTAACTTCGAACAGCTTTTCGGCCTGGTGATCGCCATCACCACACGCATAGGTCAACCACTGCTGGGCTTGATGTGTTGTATTTTTGTGGGTTGGATTTGGCATCGTGCGTCTTTACTTAAAGAAATCCAATCCGGCCACCCGGAAGCCGCTGACGGTTGGTTCTGGAAGATTTGGCCCTGGTACATCAAATTTGTATGCCCGGTGTGTATTGCCCTGGTGTTTATTAACTCATTACGTTAATTCTACGTAATACTAAAAAAGGCCGCACTCGCGGCCTTTTTTATCACCCCTTTTCCTTAAATATGCCTTATAAAACAAGCTAATTGCTCGTTAGACGGGATGTACCGATTTTTCTATGTTAGCATTTGTTGGCTTTCACATTTGGAATAACAAACACATAACAAGGAAATACAAATGAAAGCCATTCTGGTTTTTTTATCTACCCTAGTTCTGACACTGGGCCTAAGCTCCGAAGCTAAGGCCGCAGAGTATGAAATCAACTACCCTAGCGCCAGTTCATCAGTCCCTTACCCGGGCCTGGACCTGAACATGGTAAAAAAGGTAAAGGTCAAAACATCGAGCTCAATTCATACGCCCGAACAATCTTTGGATGAAGTCGAAATTGTTTTCGAAAATGCCACTAACCTGATCGTTAAAGGCTTTCAAAAAGAAGGTGGTTCATACAGTTATAACGGCTCTGAAGTATATAGAGCCGTAGCTAACGATGCCTGGGTGTACAGCAAAGTATTGGTCACCGTAACCGCTCCTGGTAAAATTAGCGGCGGTAAGGACCTTACTATCGACTTACAGGTTATGGAAATGACCAATGCGCTGAACGAGCTAAATTACTCGCACGGCCTGATGATATTCAACGCCAACGGTATTTTAAACGATGTCACTCCGGTGACGGTCGCCGATGTTGAAACCATCAGCTACCAAGAGAAAGACATGACCCTCACCTTGTATCAAAAGCCCAAGTTTGACGAGTTCAATGGCGAAGGTTTTAAGATCAAGGTGAACTGGATGGGCAACGGAGAAAAAATCATTAACGTCCCTGCACCCATTCCGGCCGAAGAATACTCATTCTTTAAAGCGGCCGATTTGGAAATTCAAACGCAGACCTTCCCTGATGGCTTCACTGACCACCAGTTTAGGATCAAGTATCAAGACCCGTTTGGCTATACCCAAGAGACGCCGCTTGAGCCGCTAGCCCCATACATAGATCAGGCCTTCCAAAGCTACCCCTAATCTATGAGCTATCCCCAACCGTGAGAGCCAGAAGCGGAGTCAAGTACTCCGCTTTGTTTTGCCCCAAAGCATAAGACTCGCCTCAGTAGTAGGAATAAAATACCAGGTTCAACGGCCAACTTATCTAAGTTACTGAAGAAAAATGTGCTTTGCCGTGTCGAATTAAGCAGCCATCCTTATATAAAAATTCATTTCTAATTTATTGAAAAATAGAAGGAAATGGACTAAGAGTAGAAAACAACTGTTTCTCTTTTAGAAAAGCCAACAATAACATGAACAAACGTTGCTTCGCTGGCAGAGCAATCTGGATACCTGCAGCCCTATTTATGTGTGGGTATGGATACGCATCTGCTGCGCCTCCAGTAAGGAACGCGGACCCAAGTACATTGGTACGACAACAAAATAAGCAACCTCTAAAACCAGTGGAGCGCGCCGAACTCGAGCAAAACCAGTTGCTGCCCACAACCGAGCGGACGCAGTCGACTGCAGCCGTGTGGGTGCAGGCTTATACAGTTCATGGTAATACCCTACTCAACAAACAGCTGGTTGAACAGGTACTGGCTCCCTACAAGGATAAAAAACTGAGCACCGCAGAAATACACCAAGCCGCCAATGCACTGCAGCAGGCCTATAGAGCCCAGGGCCTATTTGCGGCCCGTGTCATTATTCCAGCACAGGCCGTGAGTAAAGGGACGATTGTTTTGCATGTCTATGAAGGGTTGCTGGCCAATAATGGCGTTCACCTGGGTAATTCTCAGGAGCGGGTAGACAATGAGCGCCTCATCTCCTATTTGCAAAACAACATTACTCAGGGCGAACATGTTCTTGCGGATGACTTCGAGCGGGTCATCACCTTAATCGAACGCATTCCCGGGATCAGCTCTAAGGCAACGCTCTACCCGGGCGCCGAAGTTGGCACAGCCAATTTTTTAGTTGAGACCTTCGATGAGCCAAGGCTCGATGGCAGTGTTTATGTCAATAATTTTGGAAATTATTACACCGGCGAAGAGCGCCTGGGTGCAAATATTAACGTTAACAGCCCCACCAAGTCGGGTGATCTGCTCAGCCTTGATGTGGTAAGTTCTGGCTCAAAGTCGAATTACCTCCTGGTTCGTTACAGCAGGCCCTTGGGCGGTAATGGCGCCCGCTTTGGCCTCAGTGCGGATGCGGTGGACTACAAATTAGGTAAACGCTTCGCCGTACTTGATGCCAAGGGACACAGCTCCGAATTCAGGGTGTTTGCCTCCTACCCATTTATCGCTAGCCGCCATAAAAACCTTAATTTCCTCGGTGATTTGGTCCACCTCTATTCAAAAGACAGCGATAACTCTGGGCTTCTTTCGAAAAGGCGGCTCAATGCGCTGCAACTTGGGATCAGTGGCGATCACGATGATGAATTCTTTGCCGCTGGAGTCTCCTACTACTCCTTATCGGTGACTTACGGCGACCTGGACATAGCCGCAAATGAGGATTACATCGACTTTGATAACGCCAATGCACAAACGTCCGGTCACTTTAGCAAAATAAATTTTGAACTTGCGCGTGCTCAGCACCTAGGGGGCGCATTTTCTGCCTATCTTTCATTAAAGGGTCAGCGAGCCAGCGAAAACCTGGACGCGTCGCAAAAGTTTTATATCGGCGGACCATATAGCTCGCCCGGCTATCCGGTCGGTGAACTGAGCGGTGATGACGCGACCCTTGTTTATGCCGATATTCGTTATGATTTTAACGTCCTTTATGGCGCACAGGTCTCAGCCTTCTATTCATACGGCGAGGCAAAGCTGTACCACAACACCTGGCCAAATTGGCAACTAAATAACCCGACCCTACGCAATAAAATTAAGCTCAAATCCTTAGGCCTTGGTGCCCATATCAACCTGCGTGATGACTTCAGCGTAAATTTAATTGCAGGAAAACAGGTCGGTAGTAATCTGGGGGCCGATGCCCTCACGGGTTTCGACACCGATGAATCGGACAGTGATTATCGCTTTTGGGCGCAAGCCATTTACAGTTTTTAAGGCCGCAGTCATGAAAAGTAACCTAATTTTTTTCACCCTGGCCGTCACATCAATCGCTGTGGCCAAGGTAGCCGAGGCGTCGCCTCATTGCCAAACGTCCCACTCCTGGCAGTGCCAGCAAAATCATGGGCAAACAAATCAGAATCCGCCTAATAGCGGCAATAATGCGGGCACAACACCGAACCCAGATCCGGTAAACCCGACACTGGGCTCAACTACCAGCGAACACAATGTCGATGTGACCCCAGTTATCACTCACCCTTTGGCGGTTAAGAAAAAATACCATAAGGGGCCGAATGCCTCCGGCCCAGGACAAAAAGCGACGTTAAAGCCTCGGCCCTCTACTACGGCCACTTACAATTCAAAGACCAAGCCAACCCCTTCCCAACTTGCAGAGCCTGAACTTACTCAGGTGGCCGTGCCTACGCCCATGGAGCAGAAAACACCGACCCCTGCTAGTACGGGTTCCAGCACCGGCTATCCGGAGCCGAATAAAGTCGATGTACCCGTGCCTACGCCCATCGAGCAGAAAACACCGACGCCAACTAGCACCGGCTACCCGGAGCCCAATAAAGCCGATGTACCAGTGCCTACGCCCATCGAGCAGAAAACACCGACGCCGACTAGCACGGGCTACCCGGAGCCCAATAAAGCCGATGCAGCCGTGCCCACGCCCATCGAGCAGAAAACACCGACGCCCATTAGCACGGGTGCCAGCACGGGCAACCCGGAACCGAATAAAGCCGATATGGCCGTGCCGACACCCATCGAGCAGAAAACACCGACGCCGACTCGCACCGGCTACCCGGAGCCCAATAAAGCCGATGTGGCCGTGCCGACACCCATCGAACAAAAAACACCGACGCCGACTAACACGGGCTACCCGGAACCGAATAAAGTCGATATAGCCGTGCCTACGCCCATCGAGCAGAAAACACCGACGCCCATTAGCACGGGTGCCAGCACGGGCTACCCGGAGCCCAATAAAGTCGATGTAGCCGTGCCTACGCCCATCGAGCAGAAAACACCGACCCCCACTAGTACGGGTGCCAACACGGGCTACTCGGTACCCAATAAAGCCGATGTGGCCGTGCCCACGCCCATAAAACAAAAAGTGCCAAGGCCTGTCCTGACCCCTGAGCTTATTGCCACGCCCGGTAAAACGCCCATCGCCGTGCCGATGGAGAGGCCCATTGCGGTGCCGCCTAAAACACCGCAAATAGTTACGGCTCCAGCGATGGTCCCAATTAAAGTGCCAACGGCTATGCCACAGGCAGTGCCACAGGCTGTGCCACGGGCTGTGCCACGGGCTGTGCCAACGGCAACACCATACCAAGGCCCCGTTGCCGTACCAGCGTTAACTCGCCCAATATTACAGATTGGGGCGCCTGATAAGCTAAATGCCGGTACCACAACACATTTACTTACCGCCCAGCCGCAAACCAGTCTTACTCGGGTTGATATTTACTCAACAGATGGCATCGAATTTGCCACCCATGAAGAGCTCAACTCACTGGAATATGACGGATTTCACTTTGCCGTGCTTGGTCTAAACGTGCCCAATGTGGAATATAATTTTATAGAGAGGCCAAAGGCTGAGCCTGGCACCTTTATTTTTTATTTCGACTTCGCAAGTTCGCTCATCCATAAAGAGCAACAAGGCATGTTTGATGAGATTGTGGCCAAATATCAACATCGCGCAGCTCCCATCACTGTGATAGGAGAAACCGACGGTTTTGGCAGCGAGCAATACAATACGGTACTGGCGCATCACCGCTCTGCCATCATAGTACAGGAGCTAATTGCCAGAGGGGTGGATGAGCGCCATATTGAACTTACCTTAGCGATTCGCTGTTGCAAAGCAGAAGCACCCACTGTCGAGGCTATTGAAGCCACGCGAGAGCAAAGGATCACCTGGGTGCATTTTGAATAGTTAGAGTAAGGGTTGCAGCGCCTTTATGGGTGCTGCTATTGACAGATTAGCTGCATATCCTGATGCTCTATGCCATCTTCCAAATAGCGCTCGCCTTGGGTTTCAAAACCAAAGCCGCGATAAAAGTCGAGCAAATAGGTTTGTGCGCTCAGCAGCACGGTGCGCCCGGGAAAGTGACTGTGGCACAGGGACAGGGCCTCATTCATCAGCTCCTTAGCAACCCCCTGCCCACGCCATCTATCGACACAAAGCACCCGTCCTATGGCTAGGTTTTCCCCTTTACTTATACAACGGGCATAAGCGCATAACTGGCCGTCTTGATACCCCATCAGATGCAATGTATCCGCTGCAAT
This sequence comes from Pseudoalteromonas sp. BDTF-M6, assembly GCF_018334135.1. Taxonomy (NCBI): domain Bacteria; kingdom Pseudomonadati; phylum Pseudomonadota; class Gammaproteobacteria; order Alteromonadales; family Pseudoalteromonadaceae; genus Pseudoalteromonas; species Pseudoalteromonas sp. BDTF-M6. Next base: position 201,409 of record NZ_JAGXTQ010000001.1, on the reverse strand, counting down.
ATCGGCATCATCTAACTCGGGATAAGGGCAGTTTTGCTCCACCACAAACACATCGACGCGGGCGCGCATCAAGGTGAAAAGCTCATCAAGGCTTAGCTCATTAAAATGTTTATGCCGCCATAAAATACTCATGGATTGCTCCGACAAAAAAGCCCAGCTAAGCCGGGCTTTAGATTAATTACCAAATGTTATCAGTGAATTAAACGCTCAAGCTGATCGCAAATCTGCGATAGGTTTACATGATCATGCTCTATGGTTAGGTCGATGTAACCGTCGGCACGAAACGCGCGATCCAGTTCGATAAGCACATGGGTTTTATGGGCCTCAGGTACGAAAGAGAGCTCCACTTCCTGAATACCGAACATGCCACGATTCCCCGGGCGATACTCCAGTTCCTGATAACAACCAGAGGTTGACTGGAAGCTGGGTGCACGCAAATAACCCTTTTCCACATCCGCTTTCACCAAGGAGAAGCCTAGCTTATCCATGGCCTGCATACAGGCTTTAACCGCCTCATTAGGGTAGATGTGCAACACATCACGGTCACTGGCATCAAGCGCCAAATCGATATTCAAACCGGTTTGAATCCAAACCTGAGTCTGGTTATAACCGGCACTAAACTCGGTGATCGGCGTTTCCGAATGCAGTCTCGCTTCAAACGGAATACGATGCTCCTCACCCGGTTGTAATGTCAGCTTTTCACTCACCCGCCACTTGTCGATAATATGATTGGCAAAATAAGCGCCGTCATCCGCCTCTACCTTAACACGGGTCATTAATGCCAATTCCAGACCGGAAATATCTTGCTCGACATCGCCGCCTTTAATAATGATTTCGGCGTGAAATTTTTGTCCAGGGTGCAAATGCTCGGTTTGCAGCACTGTATCTACTTTCGCCGCACCAATGCCAACTGAAGCCAGGATTTTTTTAAACATAACTACTCCTGTTTGAAGATCCTTTTTCGCATCTTAACCACATTTTTACAGCCTTGTCAGTGAAAACTTTAGGTTAACGACAAATAATGGAAATTTTTACCCGCTATGAGCTTAGTCATTGAACTCTAAGGTAACGTATTTTCATCAAGCCAGGCTTTCGCTACACTGTGAGCATATCGACTATAAAAAGAAATCTATGGAACTCATCTTTTTTGCCATTGCTTTTGTCTGCGGTTTCGCCGCCTACCAAGTAAAACTTCCGCCTATGGTGGGCTTTTTAATTGCTGGTTTTGTCTTGCATTTCGCCGGCTATAAAACCACGGAGCTGTTAAATAGCATTGCTGATTTGGGGATCACCCTGCTGCTCTTTAGTATCGGCCTGAAACTGAAGGTATCCAGTTTAATGAAGGTGCAGGTCTGGGTCCCGGCAACGGCGCATATCGTTTTAAGTACGGCGCTATTTGGCGGTTTGTTATTGCTGCTTGGTGTTTTTGCTCTGCCCTTGTTCGTGGAGTTAAATTGGCAAACCGCCTTATTGTTGGGTTTTGCTTTTAGTTTCTCAAGCACTGTGTTTGCCGTTAAGGTCTTGGAAGACCGCGGTGAGATGGCCAGTCTGCACGGTAAGATTTCCATCGGTATCTTGGTTATGCAGGATATTTTTGCGGTGCTGTTTTTAGTCGCCAGCACCGGCAAGATGCCCAATTACTGGGCTTTGGCCTTGCTGGTATTATTGCCGCTGGTTCGCCCTGTCATGTTCTGGATCCTCAACCGCTCCAAACACGGTGAGCTGCTCCCCTTGTTCGGATTTTTCTTCGCCTTGGTCGCGGGTTATCAAGCCTTTGAGTTTGCGGGGATTAAAGGGGATCTCGGCGCTCTTATCCTAGGCATGATGTTTGCCAGCCATAAAAAGGCCGGTGAATTGGCCAAGTCCTTATTAAGCTTTAAAGACATTCTCTTGGTGGGCTTTTTCCTGACTATAGGCTTAAACGCCGAGCTGACCTTTAGTGCGGTAGTCGCGGCCCTGCTGATTGTGTCGGTACTGGGCGTAAAAGTGATGCTCTATTACGCATTGACCAACTCGGTGCGCCTGCGCGCCCGTACCTCCTTGCTTAGCGCCTTTACCCTGGCCAACTACAGCGAATTTGGCCTTATCGTCTGTGCGGTGGCCGCCAGCAGCGGCTGGGTATCTTCACAATGGTTGGCGGTCGTAGCCACGGCGGTGGCCGTCACCTTTATTATTGCCTCACCGCTGAATGCGCGCGCCAACGAAATCTATGTCCGTATGGAAAACTGGCTGCTGCGCTTTGAAAGCGATACGCGCTTGGAAGAAGAGCTGCCGGTGAATCTGCACAACACCCGTATCGTTATCTTCGGCATGGGTCGTATCGGCACCGGTGCCTATGAAACCATCGCCGCAAGCTTTCCCGATGCGGTGGCCGGTATCGATATCAAACCGGAAGTGGTTGCCCGCCATGTTAAGCGCGGACGCCGGGCCTTGACCGCCGATGCCACGGATCCGGATTTTTGGCAACGACTGAACCACTCGCAGGTGGAAATGGTTATGTTAGCCATGCCCAAACACAACCAAAATATTTTGGCGCTGCAGCAGCTCAAGGCCTCCGGTTATAAAGGTCAGGTGACCGCCATCGCCAATTACCCGGACCAACAAAAAGAATTGCGAGAGCTGGGTGTGGACTCTACCTACAACTTCTATTTGGAAGCCGGTAGCGGTTTCGCCGAACACGTGAAGGCCAAAATCGCCCTCAGCTAGACCCATTCCACTGTCTTTAGGTGATAACGCAAGCCTTTGTGTTATCACCTGATTTCCCCTCCGCACGACATAAAGCCAGGCCTTCTGCCAGGCTATTTACAAAGCTTTACACGGCAACTGGTCATAGCAGCGAAAAAAGGAGTACACTTAATTCTTACGCTGATGTAAGTCTCTATTTTTAACACAAATTTGTGTTCGCTTACGCCAGCATTGAGGACGATTTTTGCGCAGCACGTAGGTAGGAGGTAGTATGTCCATCAACAAAAAGATGACGACATTGCAAGACCGAGATGCACAACAATTACAAGAAGTGCAATTGCAGCTTGATTCCATTCAAGATGCGGGAGTAACACCTCAGTACTTACGTTATGTGTTATTCCAAAAGATGCTGGATGTTTATCAGGTGCCAAAAGATCATGCCATGCGTGCCAACAGCACACCGGAGCGTTTGGACGATCCTGGGTTGATAAGTCAGCTTACAGAATTAGGCTTTGCCAAAGCCAAAACATACCACTAGTTTAGTGAGGGCCTACTCCCTCATTTAATAGGCTGGCAATGCCCGTCGCCAGCCTATTTTTCCCCACTCTCTATTATTACACCCTGAGCTTAAGCCGGTTAAGATTCAGGCTGTTTTTGTGCCCGACTTTTAAAGCGTCGCGGCACTAAAGTGGCAAAGGAGTCAACAACAGGTTTGCTGTAAATTGCCCAAATAGAATGGTGGCCGGCATCATACTGACCAACGCCAATAGTGATTTTACCCACCTCATCGGCGCGGATCAGGCTGCCAAACAACCTGTCCCAAATTGCCAAAGCGGATCCTAAATTAGTATCAAAATGCACCGGATTGTCACTGTGATGGATCTGGTGTTGGGCCGGGCTAATAAACCACTTTTCAACGCCCTTGCCCCAACTCAACCAGACATGGGAGTGACGTAAATTAGAGCCCATGGCATTAAAGGCAAAAACGAAGACATTGGCGCCCAAGATATCGAACATAGATAAGGTGTTACCGAAGAGGTAATAACACAGCCCTACCACTAGGCCCTGTGATAAGGCCATACGACAGGCATAAAGGTAGCTTTCCAGCGGATGGGAGCGATAAATGGTAAAAGGCGTCAGCACCTTGGCGGAATGATGAACCTTGTGGTAGTGCCATAAAAACGGAATTTTATGCAACGCATAATGAAGAATAAAACGAGAGAAATCATCGGCTAAAAACAACAAGATGGTAAAGATGACCACCACACTTGTCTCGCTTAGCGCCAAGGGCTTATGTTGGCCAAATGCGGCCTCGAGCACCTCAGTTGTCCCAAGTGCTATCGGCACCATGGTCAGAACCACAGGGGCAAAAAGCAGCGCCTTGAGGATACGGTTGTAAATCCAGAGTTGGTAGTCTTGGCGGGCACTGGGGGCCCACCAGATTTTTTTTGCAAACACGTAGCGCAAAAAACCTCGTGGCGAGGCTTTGCCTTTGCGCCTGGCATAAACAAACAGGGCTAATAGCAGGGCCATGATGATATAACCAATAAAAATGCGTTTATTGGCATCAAAAAGATAATCGGGCGTTTGTAAAACACTTTGCCAAATTGTCTCGAGCATGACCCTTCCTAAGTATACCAATTCACTTAAATAGCTAATCATTCTAGCGGGCTAAATTCATGCCCACTGTGTTGCAATTTTCCTATGTAGAATACTACATAAGAAAAATTCCACCTTGTGATCATATCATTTATCCAGCGCTATATCCGATCACATACTTAACAGAATTGGTATTAGAACTGATACTTGTAGCCTAGCGACAGGGTACGAGGCTTGCCTGGGCGAGCACCGTACGGGCGGCGGCTGATAATCTTATCCTGATCGAACAAATTATCAACCTTGGCATACAAGCGGCCATATTGACCGAGTTCGTAATGGGCAGCCAAATCCACCACGGTCGTGGCCGGTACTTCTTCCCCTGCCAGAGCCAGGTCGAATCCCTCATACCCGACACCGGCGGTCTCCGGCATATCGCTGACATACTTAACCAGCATATCCAGGGCCCAGTCCTGATGTGCCAAGCCAATGCTTAGAGTAGCCTGGTGCGTCGGCAAATAAGGCAAACGATCGCCCTTGCGAATATGACCCCACTGCACGAACTCGGAGAACAGCTCTTCCTTGAATTCGCTTTGCGTGTAGGTGTAGGTCAGACTCATGGGGATATCCAGATGCAGATTCAGCGGATAGGTTTGCGCCAATTGCGACTCAACACCCCATACATCCACTTCACCGCCGCTAAACTCACGATCAAGCTGGCCTTGAGACCCACAGTTTGACTGGCCACAGCTTTCGATTAAATTAGAATAATCATTAAAGAAGCCAATCACTTCAAAGCTGGTCACGCCATCGTTAAAGCGGCCACCGAACTCGTAGTTAACGCTTTTCTCAAAGTCATCTTCACCAGCACGTACGGGCGCCGCAGGGCTCGACGGCACAAAGCCTTGATGCACACCGAATAATAAGCCACTGTTGTCGTTCAACTGATAAAAACCGCTGACGCCCGGTAGCCAGATGCGAGTGGTTTTTTGCTGGTAGTCATCGGCAAAATCCGGCTTATCGTTCTGGTACTCCATGTCCATTAACTCACCGCGTACACCCAAGCCCAAGGTAAGCTGACCTAGGGTCACCTGATCTTCCAGGTACACCGACCAGGCATCGGTCGACTCGGTATTCTCTGTGGTGAAATATCGGGTATCGGCGACTCTCGTGTTAAAACCATCCACCATGGCATAGATGTCTTCAAAATGGTTACGCTCGATTTCGTCCTGATGGAAACGCACCCCAAATGAAACCTTGTGATCCATACCAAACAAAGCCGTACGCCAGTTACCATCGACCTGAATACCCTGCGAATAGTATTCGCGGTCATTGGTGCCCATGGTTAGGTAATAGGTGGTTTCACCGGCCACCACTGAGTTGCGCTCACCAGTGATCACTTGATACTGCTCTGCAAACTCCTCCGGGCTGGCAAGAATATCGGACAGACTGGCACTGGTATTGCCAACGCCGTTAAGTTTAAGCCAGGCGCGCTCATAGTCGTTGCGATATACACGGGTGGTCAGGTCAAAGTCCTGTGCACTCAGCTGGTAAGTAAACATCACCTGGGTGTGCTTTGTATCCATTTGCGCCGGTTGCGACGCCGCATAACGACGGTATGGATTTTTTGCATAATCGCTGTCGGTTAGACCTAAATAGGTTTCATCTGACAATTCATCGGCATATGAAAGCTTGAGCTCAAAACGTTGGTCGAATCGCTGGCCATCAAGCTGATAGTCAAGCTTCACCAAAAAGTCGTCTTTTTCAAAGCCGGTGTCGCCGCCGCCATCGAGCTCCTTAAAGCCATCACTTTCCAGGTGCAACCCTTCAACCAAAAAGCCAAAGTTACCCTGACGGTCGCCGTAGTAACCATGGGCCTTGTTATAGCCATCGCCGCCCACGGCCAAATCAATGCCACCGGTGGCATAATCCGGCACCTGACGACTAACCAGGTTAAGGGTACCGGCCACGGTTTGCGGGCCATATTTAATAGCCGCCGGGCCTTTGAATACTTCCACCGCGGTCATGCGCGTGGTGACCGGAAAGTAGTAGGCCGCCGGCGCCGAGTATGGTGCAGGGCCTATTAACACACCGTCTTCTAAAATGGTGATCTTCTTACTGCGCTCCGGTGTCACGCCTCGAAAACCGATATTCGGACGTAAACCAAAACCGTCTTCTTCACGAATGTTGACGCCAGGCACCTGAGAAAGCACGCGGTGAATATCATCGAATTCAAACTCTTCCAGTTGTTCTTCGCCGATCAAAGTCGCGGATCCGGCTTCGGTACGCAACTTATCGTGGTGACTGATTATCTGAATATGCTCAAGCGATTTTTTTTCTTCGGCAACTGCGTTAAAACCCAGCGCCGCAATGCCTACGGCTAAGGCTAATTTACTGTAATTCATGGTCTTCCTTAGTCGTTATCGCCGGCCGACGTAGCCGGAAGCTCAAGGGCAAGTTCGTTGATAAAGTCGTTTTTCAGCTCATCGGTGATGGCTTTCACCTTGGTATGCACGTCACGCACCTGCTGCTCATTGTCGATAAGCGCGTTGGCCAGGCTCGAGTCGATGGCGGCAATGGCGGCCTTGGTCTCGCTAATGGCTTGCAACATGCGCTCCTTGGTGGCCGTCGCCTGCTCTTCATCCAGGTAATCGTCAAAACCGACCAGGGCCTCCTGGCCTTGCTGTTGACCCACTAACAAGGCTTCGAAAGCCAGCAGGTTGGCCTGAATATTGGCAAGTGAGCTTTTCGCATCGAAGCTTTCCACGTCCTCGGCACAGGCCGAAGTACCACAGGAGTTAGGTAAAATACCGATGGGCTCGGCCAACTTCTTATCCTTCACCATTTCGGTCAGGTAGAACATGGCATCCGATATACGGTTCAGGGCAACATGGGCATTTTCAAACTGAGAGCCTGGCTCGCCAGCGCTTTTCAACTGCGCCGCAAAGCCATTATCACCCTGCCATTTATTAAGTAATTCCTCGGCCGAAACGATCAGATCGTCTGCGGCGGTAACGGCGTATTCGCAGCGGGCCACCTTACGTTCAAGCTCGGTTAGGCTGTTCCAATCTGCCAAAGCCTCGTTGGCGATGCTGCAGTGATGATCGTACTGGGTGTTAAATAGCACATGTTGCAACGCAAACAAGCCACGGCGAGTGGCGGTACGGGTACTGATATCGTAAGGACGATTAGGGTCCAGGTTGATCACCCCATCCTGATGATAGGCCACATCCTGGTCGATACCGCAACGGCTAATAGCCGGCCACGAATAGATGCGGTTACGCAGCTCACCACTGTTGCTAAGGAGTGGCCCCATTTGCATCACTTCAACCTGCTGCCAAGCCCCCATGGTATCAAGCCAGGCATTCTGCGCCGTGTTCATCGCCGCTAACGCCTGCTCCGAGCTGCTTTCTATGCTCGCCTGCTCAAGGGCACAGTAATCGGCAATCGCGGTGCGCTGCGCTTGCGCTTGGGTATAAAACAAGGTGTAAGCCGGTGTGATAACGTTATCGACCAGGCTGGCAACCAGCTCGGCTTCATCGAATGAAGTCGGGTTGGTGATTACCCCTTGATCGCCACCGTTATTAAAGCCTTCGCCCTGCGAGCTTGAGGTGCTCTCGCCACACCCTACCAAGGCCAGGGTCAAGGCAAATGCCAGAGTTTTAACGCGAAAATTCGCAGTAGTCATGGTTCATCCTATTTGGCCAAACTCCCATTTTTTGGGAGATACTGAAAACGACAAAAGGCTAGGCGCGATTTAACTCGCGACTAACCTTTGGAAATACTATTTTGGCGTGTCGCCGTATTTCATTGCTTACCAGTTAGCAACGTTATCGGCATTAAAGCCGTAGATGCTTTGCAGTAAGTCGCGAGCCGCCATTAGGTCAGACTGATAATCCGCTACGGCAGCAGCATCGGTCATTACTGGCATATCACCCAGCAAGCCGTGCAGCTCAGCAAATTTACCGACATTGGCCTCGGCATTGAACGGAGAGAATGGGCTGAACTGGAAGTTCATGGCAAAACCCTTCATTTCCGAGAAATGCTTGGCTAGGTTAGCGAAGTCATCTGCCGTATAGTCACCCGCAGCAACAACGGCTAAGTCGGCATGAACTTCGTTGATGTAGTGCACAACGGTGGCGGCAATGGCGTTTTCCCAGTTGGCTACGGCGATATCACGCTGTACTTTTAGGGCATCCATTTGCTCGGCACTAAGCGCAGAGCCTACGTTATCGTTGATAATCTTACGACCGGCGATAAAGGCATTCATGGCCGCCGCCGAGTAGTCCGTCGTTACCGTGGCGCCACGGTCACGTTTGGCGGCATTGGTCGAGTTACCCCAGTTATATTCTGACTTAAGGTCGATTAGAGTGTCGCCCGAATAATCGTTGTAGCCTGAAGCAAACGCCTCACGACCGCCTTTACCTGCAATTTCATCGTCGCTGTATTCCAGGAAGTTACGCGCCGCACCGAAGTAACCAAAACCTTCATCGAAGTGGTGTTCTAATGTGGTGTAGGCGGCACCGTCATCGGCATTGACGTTATCAACAACATTTTCGGTATTAAAGCCGATGCTTTCTTCTAGGTAATCATCGGTACCTTGAGAGAACATCAGGGCGCCCAGGGTGTGCTTTTGAATTAACTGGTTTAAGTCTAAACCAGACTCTGTGATATAAAGCTTAGTGATGGTGTTGCCTGCAGGGTCTAACAGGATTTCACCGCCATTGTATTTATCGATGTTGGCGGCCAACAAATCAAAGTAATGGAAAATCAAACCTTCAGGCGTTTTTGCCTGTGTACCGAAGTCAGTCCAACCCAGGAAGTTACCTTCTTCCTGCCAGGCTTTGTGCATTTTAGACGGATCGTTACCAGCTACTTTAGCGCTCAGCTCTTTGCCGGAAGATGAAATGTCCGCAAATGAGTGTTGTACCGTGTCGATATCGCCAAGGAAACTCAGGCTGTCATCCTTTACTACCTCGTATGAACCGTCAACGTCACCCCAAAGGGCATGCAAACGCGCTTTTACCATGTCTCCAGTAAGGCTATTAGTGGTCACATAGTCACCGGTTAACTGACCGATATAGTGCTTAATTTCAGCCGAGAGTGCGTGGCGAGCAATTTGGCCGCCGTAAGAAACCGATGAACCGGCACCTAATTTAGAGTCGAACTCATAGATGTTTACGCCGTTTTCGCTATCCACATCGGCCACGCTGATGGTGATTTCTTTGCTAAAGGTTAAACCACCTGCATCGGTTACCGTGACTGTTACTGTGGCATCGCTTTGCTGTTCAAAGTTAAGGGCAATCCCCTCTTTTAGCTTTAGCGTGGTGCCGTCAACGATTTCAAACAAGGCCTCGTCGGCCGCTAAAGAGAAGGTTAAACCCGAGGTGCTATCATCCGTTGCGCTCAGCGTACCCACTACGCCACCTACTAGGTCGTCATTAACCGATAGGTCGTCATTAACCGAGCTGGCTGAAACAGTGATATTGGTAGGTGCTTGGTTTGCCGGAGGAGTACCGCCGTCATTATCAGAGCCAGAGCCACCGCCACAAGCAGTTAGGCCTAAGGTTGCCGCAAGTACAGCGGTAGTAATAAGAGATTTGCGCAAGTTCATGTTGTCATCCCAAGTTAGATAATAATCATTCTTGTTTGTAATTGGGCCTCATTATAACGATACGCAAATAACAATCAATATCATTTATTAGTTTATTTAAATTTAGTTATAAGTTTTGATAACGACGAGTGAAAGAAACAGGAGCTAACTGGGCTTTGACTTGGGTTGGGGTAAAGACATAACGAACTTGGCACCACCCAGGGCGCTGCTATCGACGCTGATTTTACCATGGTGCCATTGCACGATTTTTGCGGTAATCGCCAGGCCAAGGCCATAGCCGCCGGTGCTTTTGGCACGACTTTGATCTAGACGAATAAAGGGTTTGAAGATATCGGCCCTTTTTGACGGGGCAATGCCGGCACCATCATCCTCGATACAGACATCGCATTGTTCCTCGTTGGAGCAAATACGCACCTGAATATGGTGGCGGGCATGTTTTAAGGCATTGCCGAGTAGGTTTTGTAGGGCACGCGCTAAAAAGTGCGGGTCGCAACGATAGAGATTCGGCTGCTCATGCAGTACCTCGATGTGGACCTTACTATCAAAGTTCAGTTTTTCCACCATGTTATCGACCAGCTCGTTTAAGTCGACTAGCTCTAGCGCCAAGGTTGGCCCTTGTGCATCCAGACGCGCATAGTGCAGCATTTCACTGACCAGATTTTCCAATTCGGTGATATCCGAGGTCATAGACTGCATATACTTTTGCTGCTTTTCGTCACTGCCCTGCTCAAGCATGGCCAAAGCAAATTTGAGCCGTGCCAAGGGCGTACGAAATTCATGAGAGACCGAAGAGGTGAGCTCACGCTGAGCATTGAGCAGGCTGTGAATACGCCGTTGCATCACTTGCAAGGCATCGGTGATGGGCAACAAGAAGGAGCGACCCATGTTACTGACATTAATGTCGGTGCGCCCGTCCACCTGCGCACAGGTTTCACTGAGTTTATTAAAATCGCGCCACAGCATCAGGCTCCAAAGTCCAACTGGAGCGCCCACCAGCAGCAGCACCAGCAAATAGGGGCCGACAAAGTTCTCACCGGGAGCCTTAGGCAATTCCACCGGGCCTATTTGCAGTAATTGCTCATTATCTAGGGGGACATACCAAAGCAGATGCTCGTCGGCATCGAAAACATGCACCGCCTGCGCCTGCTCCAGACGCACTTGCACCTGCTCCGGCAAGGCAATGTCGCTACGCTGCAATTGGCGCATGGGGTATTGACTGTTGATATACTGACGACCGAGCTCGCTCTGTGCCAGGGCCTTAAAGTTATTGCCCAGCTCCATCGCCAATGGGGTTGATTGCTCGTCGGCGGGCCATAGCCTTTCTATGGCCCCGGTCGCTATGACCAGCGAGACAATAATGTATAAATAAAGGCTGACAAAGAGCTTGCCCAAATTAGTTATTCACTCCATGCATCGCTAACAAAGAGATAACCCTGGCCCCAAACCGTCTTGATTTTATAGGGTTTATCACTGTTATCGCCGAGCTTTTTACGCAGTCGCGAAATACGCACGTCGACGGTGCGATCCAAACCATCGTACTGACGACCAATCATTTGCTCGTGCACGTATTCACGGCTTAACACCTCACCGGCATTGCTGGCGAGCAACCAAAGAAGCTCGAATTCATGTGAGGTAAGCGTGATTTCAGTGTCTTTTAAGGTGACGATGCGGCTGTTTTTATCGATTTTCAGCTCACCAAAGGTCACACTTTGTACCGCCTTATCTTGCTCCTGGGTACGACGTAACAAGGCGGTGATGCGTGCCAGCAATACTCTGGGCTCTGCCGGCTTGATTACATAGTCATCGGCGCCCAGTTCCAAGCCGATTACCTGGTCAAAGTCTTCGCCCTTGGCGGTCAGCATCAAAATAGGAAAGGAGTACTTGTCTCGTACTTCGCGGCACACGGCAAAGCCGTCTTTGCCTGGGAGCATCACGTCTAAAATCATCAGGTCCACTTGATGTTTTTGCACATAATCCATCACCTCGTCACCACGAGATAATACCTCCACATTGAGGTTGTTCTGTTGCAAGTAGTCCCGGGTTAGCTCTTGCAGAGCCAGGTCGTCTTCGACTAAGAGTATGTTCGCCATGGGCCAACTCCTGAATTAAAAAAAACTCCATACGGAACGTAAGCGTCTGCGCGAGCTGCGTAACGTTTGCAATTCCAGCTGGGTATCTACGACTAATTCGCCTGTGTGCGCGTGAGTGAGGGAGTATATGGCTGGTAACTGAACCTCGGCTTTATACTGCCACACCCCCTGTTGCTGCGCGGGCCAGCAGCCCAAGGTGCGGTTGTTTTCAAGCAAACACACCGGTATGGCTTGGGGCAAAGTCCAGCGAATATTCACCTGCGTCGTACAGGCTTGTTCTTTGTTTTCTACCACACAATATTGCGGCGAGATTTCCAGCAGTTCGTTTGCCAATGCAGGCATGGCGGTCATTATCACCGCACTGCCGATCACTGCTGTCGCCGCCAAACTCATCATGCTAAAAAAGGTGCTTCACACCGATAAATAAGGTCAACGAGGAAGACTCCTTAAACAATGGACTGGCCTTGGCTTGACTATGATAGTCAATGTAGCCAAGGTGCATGCGTAGCGCATTGTGTTCGTCGACTAGGTAGCTGACATCAATTTTAGCATAGGGCTGCACACTGCTACCAACGACAATGGCGCCATAACCACCGGTTTCTTCCCGGCTTAAGCCGTAAAAATAGTCATTTTGCTCGCGGCTGCTGTAATTGACGCCAATATTGGGCTCCAATACCCATTGCTCAAAACGATACCCCCAGCGCCAACTAGCTTGAGCCCGCCAGCCGCGATAAACATCGCTGACATCCGCCAACGCCTTAGCCTGAAACTGCCCAATTGAGGTGAAATAATGATATTCAAAACCGGCATCAAGGGCCCAATGACGCTTATCCAGGTCATCAACTCTTACTCTTGCCGGGCCCTCTGCTATCAAAGGTGCGCTGCTGTCTATTTGTTGCAACGCAAATACATTGCTGGGGTGCCAGTCGACAAAAAACCGTGTTTCCGGGTTGATCTCGGTAATGGCACTGAGCACATGCTCGTCTTGATTGACAAAGGTGTAGCCTAGCTGGTTGTTGTCGAGATACCAGGTATCGGTGTAATAGGCGACATCGGGAACCACATACAAGTGCACATCATCACCGCCATGCAAAGGGTTGGTCATCACTCCGTAACCGATGTTAACGCCAAGGTGCCATTGTTCTAACGGCACCTCGTTAGCATGCACGCCGCTGCTCAAAGCAGCTAAAGCGGCACTCAACACAGAATTATGAAGCCCTAAACGCATATGCTTTCCCGAGAATAAACAGGCCGCTATCCTAGCAACAGTCAAGGTTTTGTTCAGCATGCAATAACAATTGTTAACAAATCACGCCGCATTGGTCACTTAAACCCCATTTATAGTTGCTCCGCCACCTGCCAGCAGGCGCCGATCACCGGTTCGGACAATCGTCGCTGCAAGGCCACCAGGCCAATTTCAAAAGGCGGTGGCGCATCAGCCACTTTGACTATTTGTACCTTATCACTAAATGGGCTGTTCTCTAACACCACCTGCGGGATCAAGGCCACGCCGAGCCCCAAACTCACCATTGAAACCAGGGCTTCGTGACCGCTGACCTGAGCATAAATGGGCGGCTGAATTCGCCTTGTTCGCCACCAATTAATCAGTCGGCTACGATTCTCCCCCTGCTCGGGGATAATAAAGGGAAGGTGCTCCCAAGCAATCGCCCCGCCCTGGTTAATACGTTGGCTCACTTCGCAGGGAATTTTTGGCGCAATAAACACCAGCTCCGACCAACCTAAACGGCAAAATGCCAACTGCTGTGCTAGACGTGCGGGTTTGGCGGCGATGGCCACATCCTCATGATGGTCCAGCACGCGCTCCAGCGCCTGAGCAGGATCGCCGGTATGTAATTTCATTTCAATCTTACCATGGCGCTGACGCAGAGCCGATAACAAAGGATTTAAAAAGCTGTAGGCAGCACTGACGGAGCAAAAAATACTGAGCTCGCCGGCGACTTCCTGCTCTTGGTTCAAGCTTGCTTTAAACTGCTGCCAATGCACCAGGGTGTTTTTGGCATAGTGAGAGAAGTGCTCCCCCGCCGCGGTCAACTGTACCTGACGGTTATCACGCACAAACAGCTCACACCCCACTTCCTGCTCTAACTGTTTGATGTTACGACTCAGGGTCGAGGCGCTGATATAACACCGCTCGCTGGCACGACCAAAGTGCAGGGTCTCGGCAAGCGCCAAAAAGTAATGCAGTTGTTTATGTTGCATGGCCACCCCATTTCAATATATGCAACACAATAATGCAAATATATCATTTTACGCAATACTCTATTTTGCCTACAGTCAATAACAGACCTATTAGCAGAACTATTATTTTCGAGGACCGACAATGGCAAATTACTTCAACTCCCTCCCCCTGCGCGAGCAACTGGCACAATTAGGGCAATGTGAATTTATGGATCGCAGCGAGTTTAGCGACGGCGTCCAGGTGCTCATTGGCAAAAAACTGGTCATTGTCGGCTGTGGTGCTCAGGGCCTCAACCAGGGCTTAAACCTGCGTGATTCGGGCTTAGACGTTAGCTATGCCCTGCGAGAGTCGGCCATCAGCGAGCAGCGTCAATCTTTCCTAAACGCAAACGAAAATGGTTTTGTGGTCGGCACCTATGAAGAGCTTATCCCAGATGCAGATCTGGTATTAAACCTGACCCCGGATAAACAACATAGCGCCGTGGTTGATGCGGTTATGCCACTGATGAAGCAAGGTGCTACCCTTGCCTACTCCCATGGCTTTAACATAGTTGAAGAAGGCAAGCAGATCCGCGACGACATCACGGTGATCATGGTCGCTCCCAAATGTCCGGGGTCGGAAGTGCGCGAAGAGTATAAACGCGGTTTTGGTGTACCAACCTTAATCGCCGTGCATCCGGAAAACGATCCTGAAGGCAAGGGCCTGGCGCAAGCCAAGGCTTATGCCGCGGGTACTGGTGGCGATCGCGCCGGCGTACTGCTTTCGTCCTTTGTTGCCGAGGTAAAATCGGATCTGATGGGCGAGCAGACCATACTGTGCGGCATGCTGCAAACCGGCTCCCTGCTGTGTTTCGATAAAATGGTGGAAAAAGGTATCGATCCCGGGTACGCGGCCAAACTCATTCAATATGGCTGGGAGGTGATCACCGAAGCACTCAAACACGGCGGTGTCACCAACATGCTGGACCGCCTCAGTAACCCAGCAAAATTAAAAGCCTTTGCCCTGAGCGAAGACCTGAAAACCATTATGCGCCCGCTTTATAACAAGCATATGGACGATATTATCAGCGGCGACTTTTCCAAGGGCATGATGGCGGATTGGGCCGAAAATGACACCAAGCTACTGGGCTGGCGCGCGCAAACGGCAGAAACGGCGTTTGAGCAACAGCAAAATAGCGATGTGCACATCAGTGAACAGGAATTTTTCGACAATGGGATTTTGATGGTAGCCATGGTCAAGGCGGGCGTAGAATTAGCCTATGAAACCATGACGGCGGCAGGTATTAAAGCGGAATCTGCTTATTATGAATCGCTCCATGAAACGCCGCTTATCGCCAATACCATAGCCCGTAAAAAGCTTTATGAGATGAATCGTACCATCTCAGACACCGCGGAGTATGGCTGCTATTTGTATAACCATGCGTGTTTGCCGCTGCTGCAACCCTTTATGCGCAATATAGACACGGACGTGATCGGCCGCGGCCTTGTGCAAACGGACAATGGTGTCGACAACCAGGTCCTGATCCAGGTGAATGCGGCTTTACGTAACCACCCGGTAGAAATCGTCGGCACTAAGCTGCGCAGCTATATGTCTGCGATGAAAAAGATTGTTTAGACGCAATAAATAGCCGTCACTCCCTTGTGCCCAAAGTCGATACTTTGGGCTTTTTTCTTTACGAATCAATCACCCATTCATGCTTTGTAACAATTAGCCAACTACCTAAACGACAAGCTAAACTATACTTAGACTAGTATTTTCTCCAAGGATTGGGCCCCAAGTAATGTCTATGCCTGAGCCGTGGAGGTTAGTATGCGCAGCTTAATTACCCTAGTGATGCCGCTTATTTTGTTATGGGGGTGCAATAGCACACAAGTCAAAGAGCTTCCCGCACCACCAATTAACTTGGCGTATCACCCGCAGTTCCAAGCGCAGCCGGTGGAGAGTCTAGAAGAAATATTCGCCCTCGATAGTTCGATGCAGGCCCAGTTAAACAACGCCTTCGCCACCCGCTCTGGTAATCTGAGCGCCACCAAGCGCTTGATGATGCTTATTTTAGAAAATGGCGACAAAAGCGTGCGCTACCAATCCGGTGCCACTCTGACCGCAGCGCAAACCTATAAACAACTCAATGCCAACTGTTTATCCCTGTCCATTTTAGCCTTTAGCATGGCCGAGCACTTGGGTTTAAAGGGGCAATTTCAACGCGTGCATATCCCCGAATATTGGGCACTTAATCGCGGCTATAACCTACTCACCGGCCATATTAACCTGCGCTTATATCAGCCGCGTCGCCGAAACGAAGTGTATGAGCTCTACAATGCCGAGCGCGAGGTCATTGTGGACTTTGCCCCGGATATCTCCGATGGCAATTTTAAAACCACGGAAATCACCAAAGAGCGTGTCGCCGCCATGTTTTATAACAACAAGGGCGCAGCGGCGCTAGTTGAACAAGACTATGAACGCGCCTACAGCTACTTTTACGCCGCCACGCAAATGGATCCCTACTACTCGGGCGGCTGGGGGAATCTAGGCATCCTCTATCGGCTCATCAATGATTTCGAGCGCGCCGAAAGCGCCTATCAATACGCCATCAATATCGACAAGGATAACAACACCGCGCTCGGGAATCTGGCGATTCTTTATCGCCTGACCGAGCGTACACACTTGGCCGAGGACATAGAGCGCAAACTGGCACAACTGCGCAGAAATAACCCCTACTACCATATTGCCTTGGGTAACGACAGCCTGGTACAAAAACAATATGCCCAAGCCTTAAATCATTTTCGCAAGGCCCGCGAGCTGGATGAACGTATCCACGAAAGCTATTTTGGCATGGCCCACACCTACTACTTAATGGGTGACATCAAGGCGACGCGGAAGTATTTACTGATGGCGCAAAAAAGAGCGCATTTTGACTATGATAAATTACGCTATCGCGGCAAACTGGCCAGCTTGGAACTGATCGCAAAAAATCGATGAAAATAAATTTTTACTTGATGGTCGTGCTGGGGCTGTTTGCTTCGCATCTGGCCCTAGCCTCTCCCTCTGCGCAATGGCATAAAGACCTGATCTACCTCAGCAGCGAAGCCTTGGCCGGGCGCAAGGCTGGCAGCGACACCGGTGCGCTAGCCGGGGACTATGTGCAAACACGATTGCAACAACTGGGTTATCAAACGCAGTTACAGCCTTTTGCGTTTAAGCAGGGCTTTTTTCAACAAGGTCAGGGGCGCAATATCATCAGCAACGATTGCCTACGGGATTGTCTGGTAATAAGCGCCCACTATGATCACTTAGGTAAACCCGGGCGTCACCATTATCCTGGGGCCAATGACAATGCCTCGGGCGTCGCTGCCATCCTCTATCTAGCAGAGCAGCTGCTGCCGCTGCGTGAACGCATCACCTTTGCCGCCTTCGACGCCGAGGAAAACGGCCTGCATGGCGCCAAGCACTTCGTCGACAACAAAGACCATGAAGCAATACGCCTAAATATTAATCTCGATATGCTTAATCTACCGCGCGCCAACAGCCGGCTGTTTTTCTATACCCGGGAAGATTTATGCCCCATGGCTAAGGCACAGCTTGATAACAGCTCCTTAAAAACACAAATGGCGAGGAGCAACCGCAGTATTAATCGCCGCCTTGATGGTGAGCGCATCGACTGGTTAAGAGCCAGCGACCACTGGGCTTTTGCCAGAAAAAAACTCCCCTTTATCTTTGTCACCTCGGCGGATGACCCACATTATCATCAATCGAGCGACACCCCAGAACAGATCCAAAGCGAGCGTTATGCGCAAACATTGCAACTGTTAACGCACTTTATTGAGGAGCTGCTAGGACCTGGGTGCGATGGTTTTCATGTTCGTTAACAAACTTTTCTTTGCCGGCACGGCTGCGTTTTTTAACCTCGATTTCGAGTTTACAGGCCTCGCTTCGGGTTCCTACTGGCATGGTGAATACCAGGGTGAGCGGCCCCTTGCCCTTTAGATTTTTGGCCCCCTTCCCCCGCTCATGCGCTTGCAGGCGTTTAGCAACATTATTGCTGACTCCGGTGTACCAATGGCCGTATCTTGTTTGCACAATATACAACCACCAAGACTCGGATTTCTCTAGACTCATTAAACTAATTACCTCGGTTAGGGTCTTATACCAATTCACTTAAATAGCTAATCACTCTAGCGGGCTAAATATCGTGCTAACTGTGTTGAAATTTTTCGATGTAGAATAACTACATAAGAAAAATTCCGCCTTGTTATCACAACATTTATCCAGCGCTATATCTGATCACATACTTAACAGAATTGGTATGATTTATGATTTCGCGCTTTACCTTCGGTGTCGAATGGGTATCATGCTAACAACAACAAATAAGGACTGATAATCGAACATGCAGTGGTTTAAACAGTTTTCGCTGGTAGCAGCCATCGTTATTGTGTGCAGTAGTTTAAGTGCATGCTCTAGTTGGGTCTACCGCATCAATATTCCCCAGGGGAACTTTCTAGAACAATCCGACGTTGATAAATTACGTGTCGATATGACCCGCGAGCAAGTACTCTACGTGCTCGGTAAGCCGGTAGCGCAAGATGCCTTTGACAAGGATACCTGGTATTACCTTTATGTTTTCAATCTTGGTCGCAAGTTCGAACAGCGCAAACAGCTTACGCTGCAATTTGCCAATGATCGCCTTGCCAGCATCAGCTCGGAAGATTATGAACAACCAGAAGACTTTAATACCCCGTTAGAACAATAACAAAATTATCGGGATGATCTAAAAACGCGGCCATGGCCGCGTTTTTTGTGTCACTGGTCTACAAGTTAGCTAGGGTCATCGCTTTTTACCTTGGCGCCGGTGATTTTATTGGCACGCCCTTCTTCCTTAGCTTTTTCGGCGCGTTTTCGGCGCGCCTCTTTAGGATCGGCAATCAGCGGTCGGTAAATCTCAACCCGATCCCCGGCTTTCAGCTCGGTATCCAGCTTACAGGTGCGATTCCAAATACCCAGGGTCAGGTTTTTCATATCAATTTCCGGGCATTTTTCCACTATGCCCGATTTCAATACCGCTTCTTCGGCGGTGCTGCCCTTGGGCACTTCAACTCTGAGCACGGTCGCTTTATCGGGTAAGGCAAATACCACTTCAACTTCTATCATTAACGCTCTCCGTAAACCACTTTGGCGCGCTGGGTAAAAGCCTGTACCATGTTTTTCGCGACTTCGTTAAAAACACGACCAAAAGCCATTTCCACCAGCTTGCTGGCAAACTCGAATTCCAATTTTAGGCTTACCTTGCAGGCATGCTCATCCAAGGGCTTAAACTGCCAATGGCCATGCAAATGCTTAAAGGGGCCATCCACCAACGCCAGGGCGATGGTGTGATGCTCAGCATCGAGTGTATTTTCGGTGGTAAACCACTTTTTTAGTCCGGCCTTGGATATTTCCAACCCAGCACGCATATGATTGTGCTGCTTTGAAAACACCTTGGCATCGCTGCAATGGGGTAAAAACTCAGGGTACGCATCGACATCATTGACTAGGTCGAACATTTCCTTGCTGCTATACATCACCAGCGCTGATTTTTCTATTTGTGGCATAACCTCTCCTCACAACAGCGCAATTCTAGCAAGCTTTAGGGCCAGCCCCAAGGGGCATTCGCTGCACACCCGGTTAAGGTGAAAACAGCACGCCACTTAAAGCGTCAGGGAGGCAAGAAAAAACTGGTGTAAATACGCATACAATCAGTATAATGGCGCCATTATGGCAAAGAAAAAAACAGCAAAATCGACCTCAAATACCATCGCGCTCAATAAAAAAGCGCGTCATGAGTATTTTTTACACGATAAATTCGAGGCTGGCCTTGAGCTTCAGGGCTGGGAAGTGAAAAGTATTCGCGCCGGTAAGGTCAATATCTCCGATACCTATATTCATATTAAGAACGGGGAAGCCTACCTATTGGGGAGCCAAATCCAACCCCTGAACAGCGCCTCAACCCACACCATTTGCGATCCCATGCGCTATCGTAAGTTGCTATTGAATAAGCGCGAAATAGATCGCTTGATCGGTGCCACCGAGCGTGAGGGTTTCTCCTTGGTGGCCACCGCCATGTATTGGAAAAAATGCTGGGTAAAATTGGAGTTTTACCTCGCCAAGGGTAAGAAGATGCACGATAAGCGTGCTGATACCAAAGAAAAAGATTGGGCTCGCGAAAAAGAGCGGGTCATGAAACACAAAGCAAGATAAAGCGAACCTAAGTTCGCTTTTTTTTATGCCCGTTTTAAGTAACAAAATATTGCGCCATCAGCCTTCTCCCCAACGGTCCGAGCCCCTATTTCTGCGCTTGTCACCGCCATGATGTAAATTTTTTTACACGTTTTTTTACAGATTCAGCCAAAAGATGCATTGCCTTTAAGTTGTTAATAATGTTAATCCTATGTTTCTACTGAATTTCTACTACACTCCTACGTGGATACTTAGCAGTAGATAATTATGACAACGAAAAATCCCCACAGGGATAATAATAAGGATTTCAGGATGAGAAAGTTCACACCCAGTGCCCTGCGCACGGCACTCACCTTGGCTTTAGGCACCGGCGCGCTGTCCATGTCGATTCAAGCGCAAGCCGAAGAGACAACGGCGGAAAACGTCGAACGCATTGAAATCACGGGTTCGCGTATTAAACGCACCGATATGGAAGGTCCTTCACCGGTACAAAGTATCGGCAAAGAAGATATCGCTAACATGGGTTACGACAACCTGCAGCAATTGCTTGAGCGTATGCCCGTGGCCGGTAATGGTACCTTCTCGACCCGCGGCAATAACCAGGATTCAACCGCCAACGGTGGTGCCGCGGTAAGCTTACGTGGTTTGGGTCCAGATGCTACCTTGGTACTGATCAATGGCCGCCGCGTAGCCATTAGTGCCTTTGCCGAGAGCATTACCAATTCCTTCGTTGATATCAACTCGATTCCGGTGTCGGCCATCGAACGTATCGATATTCTAAAAGACGGCGCCTCGGCCATTTATGGTTCCGATGCGGTCGCCGGTGTGGTCAACGTGATCTTGAAAAAGGACATCGAAGGCATCGAAGTGAACCTCGGTTATGGTGGTACCACGGGACCAAACCACGAAGAAACCACTGCCAGCCTAGTATGGGGTACCACCAGCGACAAAGGCAGCGCCTCGGTTATTCTTGATTACTTTAAAAATACCGGACTTGAAGCCGATGAAATGGGCCGTTTAGGCACCGCTAACCAATCGCCTTATGGCGGTATGGATTTTCGTTCATCGCGTGGCTTCCCTGGCTATTTCTATGTCGATGGCGTGAAAACCATTGACCCGGATTGTCCTGCCGACAGCGCCACCGCGAGCGGTAGCTGTTTATTTGATTACGGCCCTTATGGCTTTATTACGCCGCCTGCAGAGCGTGTTGGTGCCATCGCCCAATTCGATTATAAATTTAATAACGATATCACCGCCTTTATGGAAATCGCCGCGCAGCATAATACTTCGGAAGCCGGTGGTGCACCAACACCATTGGATGAAGATGCTGGCTTAACTGTCCCTGGCAGTCATCCAAACAACCCTTTCAACCAAGATATTGAAATTGGTCGTTACCGTACAGTAGATGCGGGCCCTCGCCGTTGGGACATCGAGTCCGATACCCTGCGCATCGTGGCGGGATTACGCGGTGAAATCAATGACTGAGGCTGGGAAGTAGCAGCGCAAAAAGGCCGCAGTAAGTCAGAGCAAACCGGCGACCGCTCTATGGGTTGGGTCCGTGTTGACTTCCTGCAGCAGGAAATCGACGCCGGTAACTACAATCCCTTCGGTGGCGTTCAGAACTCACCTGAGGTCATCGACCGCATCACCACCAGCCTAGTGCGTCGCGGTGAGTCGCATATGACCTCATTCGATGCCAGCATCAGCGGCGAAGCCTTTGAGTTTAATGAGCATATGGTCATGATGGCCGCCGGTCTTGAGTACCGCGATGAAGACGTCAGCGATGTGCCTGATGACCAATTCCAGCGCGGTCTGATCTTCGGCACAGAGTCGGTATCGGCGGCGGCAGAGCGCGACCAGTGGGCTGCTTATGTGGAATTCTCTATTCCTCTAAGCGATGATTTTGAACTACAACTGGCCGGTCGTCACGATGACTACAGCGACTTTGGTTCAACCACCAATCCGAAGGTAGCTTTTAAATGGGCACCCAGTGGCGAGTTTTCACTACGTGGTTCATGGGCTCAGGGCTTCCGTGCTCCATCGCTGGCACAAATTGGCTTAGGCCCATCGGAAGAGAGTCAATTCTTCATTGATACTTATCGTTGTCAGGCCACGGGCCAAGACTGTGATCTACTCGATTACAATATTGAGTTTGCCGGTAACCCGGATCTTGATGCCGAAGAGTCTGAGTCTTGGAACCTAGGTGCCATTTGGGCGCCGGTTAACGAGTTCGGCATATCTGTAGATATCTGGAGCATCGAGCAAGACAACAAGATCGACGAACAAGACTTCGGTAGCGTATACAACACCCATTGTAATGACCAAAACAGCACCGTGTGTGTGCGTCTTCCTCCTGTTGCAGGCCAGAGCCTGGGTGTGATCCAGCAGGTGCACAGTACGTTCGAGAACGTTTCTTCGCAAGAGGCCTCGGGTATCGACCTATCCACCAACTATAAGATGGATATGGACGATATGGGTCTGCTCAAGTTCAACCTTGAGTGGTCATATATGCACGAGTTCAACAAGGACGGTCGTGAGTATATCGGCGAATACGAATACCCGCGTCACCGTGGTTTATTCGCCACCAACTGGGAGTTCCAGGACTTCAATGTCAACATGAACATCAGTTATGTGGGCTCGTTTGAAGACACCCCGGATATCAACTTTGACGGTGATCTTGATTTCGACACCGCCAAATCCCGCGATGTTGACTCCCATACCCTGGTAGATATTCAAGGCGCTTATAACGTCAACGACGATATTCGTATCTCAGTGGGTATGAACAACGTCTTCGATGAAGATCCACCGTTTGCTATCGGTGATGGTGATTCCGACCTATACGGTTATGTATCTTCGGTACACAACCCACGTGGTCGTTATATCTACACCAACCTAACATGGCGCTTTAACTAAAACGCCAAAATGAAAAAGGCCGCTAAATAGCGGCCTTTTTATTTGCTGTGTTATACCAAGGACAATCGTTTAGCCGTAGGTATAAGAGGCTTGAATGCCCAGCGGAATACCCAGACCCCAATAGGCCAGTAAAAACAGGCTCCAGCCCACCAAGAAGGCAATGGAGTAAGGCAGCATCATGGCTATCAGGGTGCCGATACCTGTGTTCTTCACATACTTCTGACAATAGACCACCACCAGCGGGAAGTACGGCATCAGCGGCGTAATGATGTTGGAGCTGGAGTCCCCCACACGATACGCGGCCTGCGTTAAGTCCGGCGAGATATTAAGTTGCATCAGCATGGGCACAAAAATAGGTCCCAATAACGCCCATTTCGCCGAGCTTGAACCAACAAACAGGTTCACAAAGGCGGTTAAGAAGATGATGCCGATAATGGTCACCCCGCTTGGCAGCGACATGGCCTTAAGCACGGCAGCGCCCTCAATGGCCAATAGAGCCCCTAGGTTTGACTGCGCAAAGGCGGCAATAAACAAGGCACAGAAAAACGCCATGACTATATAATAAGCCATACCTTCCATGGCCTTGGTCATGGCCATGATCATGTCTTTCGAGGTCTTAAAGGTACCGGCAACAAAGCCGTACACTGCACCAGGTATCCAGAACAGCAAGAAAATCAGCGGCACTATGGATTGCATAATCGGCGCACTAAAGTCCGCCAGGTTGCCATTTTTGGCACGCAGCGGTGACGTGTCTAAGCTCGCAACATAGGCCAGCAAGGCCAAGCCGGCCAGCATAACGCCGGTGGCAATTAAAAAGGCTTTCTTCTCTTTGCCCGTGGCCTGGTCAAAGGCAGGCAGTTCATCGGTATTGCCGTCCACTTCTGAGCTCTTCAGTCGCGGCTCAATAATTTTGTCGGTGATATACCAGCCCACCAGCACAATAAAGATGCTCGATAGCGAGGTAAAGTAATAGTTGTTAAGTGGGTTCACTTCCATGGTCGGGTTGATGATCTGCGCCGCACTTTGGGTAAAGCTTTGCAGTAAGGGGTCAATGCCCGATGGAATAAAGTTGGCGCTAAAGCCGCCACTCACCCCGGCGAACGCCGCGGCGATACCCGCCAAGGGATGACGTCCCATGGCATAAAAGATCACCCCGGCAAGCGGAATTACCAGCACGTACCCGGCATCGGTGGCTGTGTGTGAAACAATGCCCACCAAGATCACCATGGGCGTCAG
Organism: Pseudoalteromonas sp. BDTF-M6; assembly: GCF_018334135.1. Classification (NCBI taxonomy): domain Bacteria; kingdom Pseudomonadati; phylum Pseudomonadota; class Gammaproteobacteria; order Alteromonadales; family Pseudoalteromonadaceae; genus Pseudoalteromonas; species Pseudoalteromonas sp. BDTF-M6. The sequence continues at coordinate 176,865 of NZ_JAGXTQ010000001.1, read as the reverse complement.
CAACGCCTTAGGTGTGCGTTTAAGCATAAGTTTAATGCCGGTATTGATATAGCCCGAATGCTCGGCCACACCCACACCCAGCATGGCCACCAGCACCACGCCCAAGGGTGCAAAACTGGTAAAGGTTTTCACCATGGAAGCCAAAAAGCCCGCCAAGGCATTGCCGGTAAGCAGGTTGTTCACCACTATGGGGGCTTGAGTGCGCGGGTCGATAACATCGAAGGTCACGCCCGAGAAGGCCCAGGATAGAACCCAGATAAGTAACATGGCAAAGAGGAAAATCATTGCCGGGTCTGGCAGTTTATTCCCCACTCGCTCTATGGTATTGAGAAAGCGCGCGATTGCGCCACTTGGTGCAGCTCCTTGCTGGTCACCATTATTATTATTCATTTTGTGACTCCTAACCTAAAAACAGTCACTCGGGCACAGGTCCCGAGCGATTAACACCATGCAGCCTACTTGAAAATTAACATAAAGGCTACATGCTAAAGCATTAGACTCGCCTAATGCCTGTAACTAGGTAGAGCTTGAAGCCGTTAACTGGCCAGGGCTTTCACCTGCTCCCAAATAACCACTACATGGTCGCGGTCGGCATCGGTTAGTTCCCCATTATGGTAGGCCTTAACCAGGCTCTGCTCAATTTGCTCGTTTAGCTCTGCCGGACTTAGGGCCAGGTTTTCCACTTGCGCATAACCCACGGCCAAATCGAAATGACCGCGTAAATAGCCGCCGGCAAATAGCTGGTCGTCATCGGCGTGATCAACCAAATCGTCAAAAAAACGCTGCGCCGCGTCTACATAATTTGAATAAGGCATTACTGCTCCTCATTGTGGCCCACGGCATAGAGCACGTGGTCATTAAAACCTGTGGTTACTTGAATATAACCGGATAATTCGTCGTCCAGGGCGCTGTCGCCGGTATCACAAATAAGTGGTCGCCCCTCTAGCGCCTGCAGCTTGCTCTTGGTCGCCACCACGATAATGTTTTCTTTGCCTATGGCACGGATCAGGGCCGGACTCAACTGTTGGTTACCACGACCAAACAGGTGGCCCTGGCCGCCAATCAAGGTGATCACCAGTTTAGTCGGCTTGTCTTTGCAGGCCTCAAGCAACTGTTGTGCGGTCATATCGCGGCCGATCAATTCCTGATCCTGGACCAGATCAACGCCAAGCAGGGTATTGTCCAGACCCATTTCTTCCATCACCGCGGCCACGGTTGAACCCGAACCGATGATATATTGCCAATCTTCGTCCATCTCGCTGACCACATAGGCGGCGATGTCGGCAAGCACCAGCTCGTCCACTTCCTTACCGGCCCCATTTTTCACCGCCTGCACATAGCGCAATTCGCTCGGCACACGCAGTTCACCATAACGTTTGGCACGCACCGCACCGGCGCGAAAGGCGTCTTCATCGATATCCATCACATCGCTTTCGGCAAGCGTGACCAGCTCACCCATAACCAGCATCTCCACCACCCGGCCCGCCGCTTTAGGGGTAATGGCATAGACGCCGGAGTGGATTTTGCAGCCGGCGGGAATGCCCAAGGCCGGTACTCGCTCGCCAATGGCATGGCAAAGGTTTCGTGCGGTGCCATCGCCACCGGCAAATAAAATCAGGTCAACGCCTTGCTCGCACAACATTTGCGCCGCACGCTCGGTGTCCTGTGCCGTGGTAGGGTGGGCACTGTGATACACCACCTCGACATTAAAGCCGAGCTCCCTGGCCACCAACTCCCCCATACCGCCATTAACGGTATAGATGGTCACATGCTCTTGATGCGGCAGCAACTGCTCAAGTGCCGCGCGAGCACGCAGGTGCGCCTTGGGCTCTGCACCCAGAGCCATGGCTTTAGCGGCGGTATCGGCACCATCACTGCCCTTCAGAGCCACCGCGCCTCCCAGGCCGGCCACGGGATTGATAATAAAACCCAGCTTAAACTGCATAATCTAGTTCCTTTGGAGGTTGCCATTGTATCTGTGTGCGACACAGCGGATAAGGTTGATCATAATGCTGTGCCAGGGCCATAAGCAATTGCTCGGTGCGCGCATTAAAACCCTGCTCTATCAAGGTCAGGAGTTTATCATAGACACGCTTTTGAAAGGAGAAGCGACAGGTTTGCTCACCACCTAGGTTATCCGCCGAGACGTTAAAGGTAAAACCGGCGGCCAAACACAGCGCCCATTCAATGGCCTGCGGATGCACCTCAACATTTTCAAACTCATGCTGCTGTGCCTTGCTGCGACCATCGGGGCAATACCAGTAGCCGTAGTCTTCCAATTGACGACGACGCTCTCCGGCCACCAGCCAATGGGCTATTTCATGCAAGGCGCTGGCATAAAAGCCATGGGCGAAGACAATGCGATGATAGTCGCACCGGTCGTCGGCGGGCAAATAAATAGGCTCATCGTCGCCACGCACCAATCGGGTGTTATGGGTGGCAAAAAATGTGCGTTCAAAGAGTGTGATTAATTCGTCAACCTGGTGCATAACTAAGGGTAAATTCAAAACACCGCGCGATTGTACGGGCTTTGGCCGCTAAAGTAAAAACGCAGCCCTAGGGCTGCGTTTTTTATTCGGGTCTTTGTCCGGGTATTGGCCCATGCTCGAGGCGTACATCGGGGTTTTGCCCCCGTTGACGCAACAGATGATCCATCAGGGTGATGGCCATCATGGCCTCGGCGATGGGTATGGCGCGAATGCCCACACAGGGATCGTGACGGCCCTTAGTGATCATCTCCACCGCCTCATTACTGGTATTAATGCTCTGGCCCACCACGGTAATGCTGGAGGTCGGCTTAAGGGCAATGCTGGCGACAATGTCCTGACCGGTGGAAATACCCGCAAGCACGCCGCCGGCATGGTTTGAGGTAAAGCCTTCCGGCGTCAGTTCATCGCGATGCTCTGAACCCTTTTGTTCGACCACCGCAAAGCCGTCGCCAATTTCCACGCCCTTGACCGCATTGATGCTCATCAGCGAATGCGCCAGCTCCGCATCGAGGCGGTCAAAAACAGGCTCACCCAAGCCCACGGGGACGCCACTGGCAACCACCTTGACCTTGGCGCCGATGGAATCACCTTGTTTTTTCAAATCGCGCATATATTCATCCAGGGCATCAAGCTTGCTGCTATCTGGAAAGAAAAACGCATTTTGCTCAACCTGCTGCCAGTCGTACTGCTCGGCCTTAATGGGGCCAAGCTGTGACAAACAGGCTTTTACTTCTATGCCATGAAACTGCTTAAGGTATTTTTTGGCAATAGCTCCGGCGGCCACACGAATCGCGGTTTCCCGCGCCGAGGAGCGTCCACCGCCACGATAGTCGCGAATGCCGTATTTGTGCCAATAGGTGTAATCCCCATGACCCGGTCGAAACACGTCTTTGATCTTGCCGTAATCTTTGGAGCGCTGATCGGTGTTTTCAATCAATAAACCAATACTGGTTCCCGTGGTTTTACCCTCGAACACGCCGGAGAGGATCTTCACTCTATCCTCTTCACGACGCGCTGTGGTGTAGCGACTCTGTCCCGGCTTACGGCGGTCTAAGTCGCCCTGTAGGTCGGCTTCATCGAGCTGCAAACCGGCGGGACAGCCATCGACTACCCCACCGAGGGCGGGGCCGTGGCTTTCACCAAATGTGGACACCCGAAACAGCTGCCCTATGCTATTACCTGCCATACTTCATCCTCATTCCAAATGGCGCGAAAAATCAGCGGTGCTTATTGCCCGAAGTAGGCATCAAGCTGTGCTTTAGAAATCATAAATACCCCAAGGCCACCGTGTTCAAACTCTAACCAGGTAAAGGGGGCGTCGGGGTAAAGCATCTCCATATGTACCATAGAGTTGCCCACTTCAACAAATAACAAACCTTGTTCGGTGAGATGAGCGGAGGCCTTGGCTAATAGCTCACGGGTAACATCCAACCCGTCCTCGCCCGATGCCAGACCCAGCTCCGGCTCATGGTGGAACTCTTCTGGTAAGTCGGCCATGTCTTCGGCATCCACATAAGGGGGGTTGGCGACGATCAGGTCGTATTTTTCATCGCCGACGCCGCTAAAGACATCGGATAGAATCGGCATCACCCGATCTTGCAGTTGGTAATCCTGAATATTGAAGTCGGCCACCGCTAAAGCGTCAGGAGAAATATCCACCGCATCCACCAGGGCATTGTCAAACGCTTGCGCCAGGGCTATGGCGATACAGCCCGAGCCGGTACACATATCAAGCACGCGCGTGATTTGCTCAGGGTGCTGAACCCAAGGAGAAAACTGCTCGTTAATAAGCTCAGCAAAGGGCGAACGCGGCACCAGCACACGCTCGTCAACGTAAAACGGCATGCCAGCAAAATAAGCCTGATTGGTCAAATAGGCCACCGGCGTACGCTCGTTAATGCGTCTTGCGATCAAGGCACATAAGTGCTGTTTTTCGCGACTAGTCAGGCGACTGCCCAGCAGGTTTTGCGGGGCATCCATGGGTAAATGCAATGAAGGTAGAATAAGTGCTACCGCTTCATCCCAGGCATTGTCGGTGCCATGACCAAAATAAATGCCATGGGCGCTAAATTGACTGGTGGTCCAACGTAGCCAATCGCTAATGCTATGCAGTTCCTGCTGAGCTTCCTGCAGTTCAGCATCGCTAATAAGGTTGTCGTTCATATTCTGTTGCTAGTTCAGCTAATAATGTCGCCATTGTAGCGTGTTTAGCGCTAGGTTTTTATGCTTTTTTTACCTGGTATCTGTTTATCCAGTTGGTTTATTTTAAGCTCAACGTAAGTTGTAGCGGATACGCATGCCGCGTATTTCTACTGCGTTTTCTCATATTCATGTAGAATATCCAGCTAGCACATGCACAGCCTTGTATTAATACCCTGCAAGCTGCGCCAGAAACAAACAGCAAGAGTCAATAACCCCCAAAGTCTCGGCCATGAAAAAACAGCAACCTCCGAGTTCGGCCAACACCGAACTGTCGCAAGACGACATCGATCTATTTCGCCAAAGCATTGGCTCGACCAAGCGGGTGAAAAACGACACCGTGCGCCTTACCAGCGGGCAAAAGAAGCACATCGGCGAGCGCCAACAGGTGCAGCGTCAAAGTAAAACGGAATTCTACTTTTCCGACGAGTACATACCCGATATCGATACCCAGGGTACGGTTAGCTATGTCAAAGAAGGTGAAGACAGATATCTCGCCAAGCAGCTAAGGCGCGGTGACTATGCCCCGGAGCTTATCCTCGACTGCCATGGCATGAGCAAAGAAACGGTGAAACTGGAACTGGCGGCCTTGATCAGCGCGTGTAAAAAGCAACATGTACACTGCGCCTGTGTGGTGCACGGTATTGGCGAGCGCATTTTAAAACACAAGGTGCCTCAGTATCTGGTGCAGCATCCGGATATTATCGCCATGCATCAGGCACCATTGGAGTATGGTGGCCGGGGTGCCTTATTGATTCTGATTGACCTACCGGTGGATGTCAGCCCACTGCTTTAGCTGCTCACGAGCGTGAGCGCTTTGGGCCCACCCCGGGCCCTGCCTCACTATTGAGATGTCGCCTCATAGCCGAAAATGACATGCGGCAACTCGGCCACCCCCTGCTCGGTCAAAGGCGGGCTAAAGTAATAACCTTGCACCACAAAGCAGTTGTTGGCTTTTAAGAACTCCATCTGCTCTTTGGTTTCCACACCTTCGGCCACCACATTAAGGTTCAGCTTTTGCGCCATAGCGATGATCGCCGCGGTGATAGCCATATCGTTCGGATCGTCAGGAATGTCCTGTACAAAGGAGCGGTCAACCTTAAGCACATCAACGGGGAAACGCTTGAGATAATTCAGCGACGAATAGCCGGTGCCGAAATCATCGATGGAAATCGACACCCCGAGGCGTTTAATGTCATGCAATTGAGAAATAGCGGTATCCACATCCCCCATCAGCATGCTTTCGGTCAGCTCTAGGTGCAGATTTTTCGGGGCCACCTTGGTTTGTTCTAATATATTAGCCAAGCATGGGATCAGGTTGGCATCCTGGAACTGGCGCACCGACAAGTTCACGGAAATATTTGCTTCCAACCCAGCCTGCGCACGGCGCGCCGAGAAACGACAAGCCTCACGCAAGACCCACTCACCGAGCTCAACGATCAGGCCGGTGGCCTCGGCAATGGGGATAAATTTCACCGGGGAGATGGCTCCTTGAGTGGGGTGCGTCCAGCGGATCAGGGCTTCAAAGCCCAGGACCTTGCCCGTGCGGCTATCAACCTGCGGCTGATAATTCAGATGGAATTGACTGTCGCGAATACCCTGGCGCAGCTCATTTTCAATATACAAGCGCTCGTTCGCGGCGGCATTAAGCTCGCTGGAGTAGAAATGGTAGGTGTTTTTGCCCTTGGCCTTAGCCTCATACATGGCCAAGTCCGCATGTTTAAGGAGCTGGTCTTCCTCACTGCTGTCGTCCGGCGCCATGGTAATACCGATACTGGCGCTGACGATCACCTCGTTATTTCCTAAGGTAATGGGTTGATTCAAGGTACGCTGTATGGTGTGCGCCACCTCTTTGGCGCGCTCCTGGCTTTCAATGCCGCTGAGCAAGACGGCAAACTCATCACCGCCAAGGCGGGCAATGGTATCCTCGGTACGCAAACGATTCTTCAAGCGATTGGCCACTTCCACCAGTAATTGGTCGCCAATATCATGGCCTAGGGTATCGTTAATACGTTTAAATTCATCGAGATCGAAATAAAACAGTGCAAAGGCGTAGTGACCACGCTCGGCCAGGGCCATGGACTTACGCAATTGCATGCGGAAGAAGGTACGGTTAGCCAGACCGGTCAGGGTATCGAAATAAGCCAGTTGCTCCATCTTGCGCTGGCTTTCTTTGACAAAGGAAATATCCTGCGCCGACACCACATAGCTGTTGACGCCCCCTTCCTCATCACGGATGGGTGATACGCTAAGGGATACCCACAAGGCATGCCCGTCGATTTGCTCCAACATGGTGTCGCCACGCCAGTAATTACGAGTGCGTAAATCATATTCGATATCATCGTTGAATATCGCCATTTCTTTGGCGATTACACTCAGCAATTTGGCATTGGTAAAGTGTTCTTCATCAAAGCCGGTCATTTCCAGCATTTTCGGGTTTACGTATTCGATTTGCAGCTGATAGTTGGTGATCAATACGCCCGTGCCCGAGTGCGCCACCGCCTTGGACAAACGATTGGCGGCCTGCTCGGCAATGTCTTTTTCTTTAATACGTTGATTTAGGCCCGTGATGGTGTTGATCAGCTCCACACTCATGTCTTTAAAGGAGCCGTTAAGAACACCTATTTCATCCTTACCCTCGGGCGGAAATTCGGTGTCCATCTTGCCCTTACCAAAGCTGGATACCGCATCGACAAGCAGATAAATACGGCGCAACACCAGTTGATATAAGGCCTGATGCAATAATAAAGCGACCAGAATAGCATAAAGAATAAACAGCCCTAGGAACTTAAGCTGCAACGCCTCCAGCGCTTCCAAGGCACTGGACTGCTTACGATAAATGCCAACATACCAATCCAGGCCATCAACCTTGCTGATGGTAGTCAGGTATTGCTCACCATCATACTCAAACTCTTCGGTCATGGTAGGTAATTCAAGGCGCAAGGCATCACCGACTAATTTGACCAGTTGGGGATTAATAAAATCGGACATACGCAGCGCTCGGCCTTCACGGCCATAACGCTGGTAGGTGGCGTCATCGAGTTTTGGGTGCGCCAATAACTGACCCTTGCCATCCACCACGAACATCTGCTGGTGTTTATCGTCTATGGGTAAAAAACTTAATAAATTGCTCAGCTCGATATCGGCACCGGTCAATGCGGTATGTTCATTGTTCTGATAAATGGGGGTCACTATGCTCACCACCCATTTGCGCCCTACTCTGTCGTAATACACAGGTGTCCACACCGCCAACCTGTCTGGGTTCAGCTCTGGACCAACGCGACTAAAGTTAACCGCATTATTCGCCCGATAATTTTCCGGTGCATCCATGGCCCAGGTTGCAGGGGCGATACGCACAAAATCATCGGCGGTTAACAGATAGTAGTTGAAAAATTCTTGTGTCAGCGTGGGCGATATAATGCGCCATAGCGCTTCGGAGCGGGTAAAGAGCTGTTGATAATAGGGGGAGTAATTGGCTTTTGGCATTACCGCCGCGCTCATGCCATCTGGGGTGACGCTACGCAGGGTGGATTCATCGGTGGCAATAAACTGGGGCATGGGTGCACTGTAGTCACGCTCAGCGGAAAATAATTCGCGAGCCACCACCGCATTGGCTTGTTCGGCAATATTGGTTTTACTATCAATTAATTGTCCAAACTGGCCAATAAACCGCGCACTGTATTGGTTTAATTGCTCATTTTCCTGGAACATTAATTGTTTTTGTTCGGACTTGAGCATAAACACCGCAGCAAAAATGCCGGCGATCAGGCATATAGCCGAAATCAATACCGAGAGCTTTATGCTTAACGAATGTATGCCAAATCGAGATGGCGGACGCCTATAAACCACAGCCGATCCTTTTTAAGTATCTGGTTTTTTATTATTTTAGCCAGCTAGCAAATATAACAGCCACAGCGCTTATGTATAGCCCTTTTTGACGCGAATTTTTGCCAACCCTCTAACAACTAAGACAAAAGAATTAACAACAAGATCAATATAGTCGTTTTGGGAACAAACGCCCAATAAATTAATATCTTAGTCTCCAGTGAGTGATTTTTTGGCAAGGCCAAGGGCGACAAAAATTATTTCCTCCATTACCGCCATTGGCCTATTGACTTTTAACTGCCCATGCCAGTAGATTGAAGTCATGAACATTATGTCTTTCGTATTTTTTCGCTTTTTTATCTACCACCCTTGTTAGGGAGGCGCGAGCGAGTACGTGAGATTCACACACATGCTAAGGCCTCCCAACCGGGAGGCCTTTTTCGTTTTGGGAATGAGGAAACCTAATAATGACCAATGATACGCTCCTGGCACTGCGCCGAGACATCAATGAAATCGACTCTGAGCTGTTGATTTTATTGGCAAAGCGTCGCCGCATCAGCCATTCGGTGGTGGAATATAAAATCGCCAATAACAAGCCCATTCGTGACGAGGCCCGAGAGCAAGAACTACTGGAAAAGCTGATCAGCTACGGTAAATCCCTCGGCCTGGATGCCTACTACATCAATAGCGTCTTTCAGCGGGTGCTCGAAGACTCGGTACTCCATCAGCAGGCCATGCTGCAGCAAAACCTCAACCCAGAGGTATTGGGAGAGACCAATCGAGTCGCCTATCTGGGTGGCCAGGGCTCCTACTCCCAGCTGGCGGTGCACAAATATTTCAGTCGCCGCCCTGGTAAGCTGGTCGAGCTGGGTTGTGCCCAGTTTGATGAAATCACCGGCGCGGTGGAAAAAGGCCAGGCCGACTTCGGCGTGCTGCCAATCGAGAACACCAGCTCTGGCAGTATCAATGAAGTATTCGACCTGCTCCAGCACGCCCAAGTCTCCATCGTAGGCGAGGTCACTCACTCTGTAGAACATTGCCTCTTGGTCAAACCCGGCACCGAGCTGGGCGACATTACCAAGCTTTACGGTCACCCCCAACCCTTTGCCCAGTGCAGTCGCTTTATTCAAGGTTTAAATAAAGTACAACTGGAAAACTGTGACTCCACCACCAGCGCCATGAAGGCAGCCTTGAGTTGTGACAACAGTGCCGCCATCGGCTCTGCGGAAGCCGGCAAGCACTTAGGTTTAGAGGTATTGAAAACCGGCATTGCCAATCAAAGTGAGAACCACAGTCGCTTTATTGTTGTGGCGCGCAAGGCCATGCAGGTATCAACGCAAATCCCCACCAAGACCACGCTTATTATGGCCACCGAGCAACATGTGGGCTCGCTGGCCGATGCCCTGATGGTCTTTAAAGAGCATGGCATTAACATGGTAAAACTGGAGTCACGCCCGGTACCGGGCAACCCCTGGGAAGAAGTATTCTATGTTGATTTAATTGCCAACCTGGCCGAGCCCAAGGTGCAGCGTGCTCTTGAAGCCTTGAAAGATCATACCCAGTTTGTGCGCATCCTGGGGTGCTATCAAAGCGACTCGTTACAAGCGGTGGAAGTGAATTAACAGGCAAAAAAAAGAGCCAGAAGTCATGACTTCTGGCTCTTTTGCATTGTGGGCAGGTTAATTTGCAAGACCAATTAACTCGATTTCCGCGATTTGTACTAGGCCATCATTATTGGCATTTTTACTGATACTCACGCGATAACTGCTGTAGGCAAAGCCGTTGCTAAAACTAAAGGTGCGACGCTCCAACCTTTCATCCCAGCTCTCACCGATCCATGACGCCACTTCAACCCAGGTTTGGCCACCATCATTCGAACCTAGTAGGCTAAAGTTTTCAGGGTCGCGCTCCGGGGCGTCATTGGCGCTGGTAATGGCGATTTCACTGACCACCTGAGCGGTGCCGAAGTCGGCCTGGATCCAGGAAGGATTCTCAGCCGTTGGCGCCCCCTGCCAGTCATTATGATCCAGCCACTTGGTGTTTACGTCATTATCAAAGGCCTTATCCTGGTTTTCACCTTCACCAATACTGAAGCGAGCGCTAAAGGCGGTATCGGGCAACTCGGTTAAATCCTGTAACTGATATTGAGGACCGATAAAGCCAACCTCGGCAATTTGCACCAGACCATCATTGTTGGCATTGGCGCTCACCGACAGGCGATAATGTGAATAGGCCAGACCATTGCTCAGGGCGAAATGGCGTTGTGCGAAGCGCTCGGAAAACTCCTCCCCCGCCCAATTAGCCAGAGATAACCAGTTTTCGCCATCGTTCGATGCCAATAGCGAGAAGCTGGCCGGATCACGCTCAGGCGCATCGTTGGCACTGGTGATCATCAGCTCGTTGACGGCTTGCGCCTCGGCCAACTGCACCTGGATCCACGCCGGGTTTTCCTCGCTCGGGGCACCCTGCCAATCGTTGTGATCCAACCACTTGGTGCTTACATCACGGTCAAAGGCCTGGGCCGCGCTTTCTGAGTCACTGATACTAAAGCGGGCACTGTAGCCGGCGCCATCGCTCAGAGAGTGGTCCACACCCTCAAGTTCGGGACCAATCAACTCCACTTCGGCGAGTTGCAGCAGGCCATCGTTATTTTTATTTTTGCTTACTTCCAAGCGATAGCTGCTATAGGCCAGTTGATTAGCCACGGCGAAGGTACGGCGCTCGGTACGCTCATCAAAGGCCTCTCCAACCCAGCTTGCCAGCGTTACCCAGCTTTCGCCACCATCATTGGACGCCAGCAGCGAGAAGTTTTCCGGGTCACGCTCCGGGGCATCGTTGGCGCTGGTAATAGCCAGCTCATTGACCGCTTTTGGAGCACTGAGGTCGAGCTGAATCCAGGACGGATCCGCTTCATTGGGCGCACCTTGCCAGTCATTGTGATCCAACCATTTGGTGGTGGGGTCATTATCAAAGGCCTTATCCTGATTCTCGGCATCGCCAATGCTGTTGCGCGCCGAGGCGATCGCTTGTGGGTCATCACTGTGGTCCACGCTCACATGCACAGGGCCAACAAACTCAATTTCCGCCAGTTGCAGCAAGCCATCATTGCCCTGATTTTTGGTGATATTGATACGATAGCTGGTGTACGCCTGGGCGTTGGCAAAGGCAAACTCCTGGCGCTCAAAGCGCTCATCAAACGCGGCCCCCACAACGCTGGCGAGGGTTACCCAGCTCTGACCGCCATCGTTGGACGCCAGAATGTCGAAATTTTCCGGGTCGCGCGCTGGGGCGTCGTTGGCACTGGTAATGAACACGCTGCTGATCGCCTGCGGCGCGGCAAAGTCCACCTGCAACCAGGACGGGTCCTCGACACTGGGAGCGCCCTGCCAATCATTATGATCAAGCCATTTGCTTTGTAAGTCTTTATCGAAGGCCTTGTCGGCGCTTTCCGCATCACTGATGGCATTGCGGGCACTGATGGTGGCATCCAGCATAGTTTGCACCGTGCTCACTTCCCTCAGCGGCCCTGTGCTGCTCGCCTCATCAAACAGCGGCAGGGTTAAATCAACGATGGTCGCAGCGCTGAGGCCAAGCTCAGCGGTAAGTGGGTGCTGCTCAATGGCATCGAACAGACGTTGGCGAAAACGCTCTAGCGCCTCGGCATCGTCCGCCAAGGCCGCACTTAAATCAGCCTGCGCCACCGAGATATTGCCGGCCAAGGTTTCATCACCATCAAGCTGGGCAAAAGCGGCATTGAGCAAGGACAACTTAATACTGGCGTCATCGATCAACGGGGTTTGGCATTGCTGCTCACCGGCCTCATCGGTCTCGCATTGCTCTACACCCTGAAAGTTGGCCAGGCTATGGGCACTGACCACAGGGAGCTCGAAGACATTGGTGTTGTTGGTTTGCCAGCCCATGGCGCGTAACAGTAAGGCGGACATTTCCGCTTGTGCCAGGGCCATCAGATCGGCACTGGAGACATTGCGGCCATTGGCAATTTCCTGCTCCACTAAAAACGTCGCCAGCGTGGTCAGGGCATTGACCTGCATGGTCGCATCCGCCTCGCCATCGGTCTGATTGCCATAGGGCACGCTAACCTGGGTTAAGGTGCTTAACTGCGCACCGGCAAGGGTCTCACCGCTTAGCTCTTGGGCAATTTGCGCATCACCACACATCAGGGCATCACACACCATGCTTGATTGTGCGGTGGTACTGGCTGTCACCTTCACCGTGGTATTAATACCAAATCCTGGTGCGCCACTGACGGTGAAAAACACCTTGCCATCGCTATCACTGATGGCCTCGGCATCGATGCCAAGCGCCGTGCCATTTAGGCTGGCCACACTGATTTGCGCGCCACTGAGCGTGCCCTTGACTACCGAGCCTGCCAGCTCAGCGGCCGTACTCGCCGGGGTAACCGGCACCTCCTGAGGGTTTGGATCATCGCTGCCACCACAACCACTGAGCAGGGTACAGAGCACCAAAGGGACCGAGGTCACCTTAATTAAATTAGACTTTTTCATATTGCTACCTTGTTCTTTACTGATGCGCACCGCCCGAAGCTGGCCATTATTGCTCTTCTTTCTTGCCATCAATTAGGGCCTAGATGCGCATGTCACATAATGAGTTGATTAAAAACGATACGTTAAGCCGGCATAGTAGCGACGACCACTGTAGCTGCTGCTGCGTAACCTGGCCTTGCTGTCCTCACCGTAAAAGGTTCTGGGCTCTTCCTCGGTCAAGTTGATCACCGAGGCGCTAAAGGACAGGTTATCCATCAAGCTGTATGACGCATTAACATCAACCTGTTGGTACGGCTCCTGGTACACGATCAGGCCATCGGCTAGGCCCAGGGCCGTTTTACCGCGACGGTTGTACGAAGCGCGGACGCTGAAGGTGTCGTTCTCAAAGTAAGCAGAGAAGTTGAACTGGTTATCGGCGCTGCCCACCAGAGCCGACTCACCGACCTTTTCACCATCGACACTGACATCCGCCTGGTTGGTATCATTTAGGGTGTAGTTGGTGTTAATGCCGAAGCCATTATCAAAGGCGTGCTGGGCGAATATCTCAATACCGCGCGAGGTAGCATTGGTACCATTGGCCGTGGTGGTAAACGGCGTCACCGTGATCTCCCCTTCGGGCACGATCACTTCGCCGGTATTGGGGTTGGTGAAGCCATCAAACGCACGGGTTGAGGTGATGATCAAGGGCACGATAAAGTTATCTACGTCCTTGTTAAACAGGGCAATACCCACCGCAGAGCCGTCACCATAATAGTATTCGGCGGAGATATCCGTTTGCACCGACTCATAGGGTTTTAAATCCTTGTTACCACCTGAGCCCTGCCAGCCAGGTTCAACCGGGTTGCCACGGAACTCCAGGCGGTCGTCCGCCCATTCCTGGGAGATAAAGGTTAATTGCTCCGGTGCCCCTAGGTCGTTGTATGGGGCACGAGACATGGTTTTCGCCGCCGCGGCGCGCAGCACCAGGTTATCGGTGGCATCCCACACCAGGTTTAAGCTGGGTAAGAATTGATGGTCGGTAGACGTACGGCCAATGGTTTCTTCCACGTCGATTAAACGACGCTCACCAAGAATATCCTCCTGAGTGACATCATCAATATCGTCCAGGAAGAAATTGATTTTGTCCGAGGACATAATATCGGTTTCGGTTTTTACGTAACGCACACCGACATTACCGCGCAGACTTTCATAGGAAAAATCCGCCTGCACATAGGCTGCGGTAATTTTCTCTTCGATATCAAAGACGAAATCCGGCTCTTTGCGGGTATATTTAGCGTATTCATTGGTGACGATATCGCGGTATTTATCCCAGTTAATGGTGGGCATAACATTGACATCAAAGCCGCCGGGAATATTCTGCTCAGAGCGACTATTAAGCACATCCTCCAGGTTTGGCATGCCGCCAATCCACTGGTAGGAAACCTCGTCGATGGCACCTTGGCTAAATGGATCAAGTGTGCCGTTGGCAATGCCTGCCGCCCCTTCTTGAGTGATAAAGAAGGTGTTATTGGTCTCACGGTGCAAGCTGGTTTTACGGTGTTTCACCCCCACCCGCAGGGTATCGACCCACCCCGAGCTCAAGTGGTAGCTAAAGTCCAGTTGCGCATAGTCTTCTTCCAAATCACTGACGATATAACTCGAGCCGGTCGAGCCCGGATCCGGGTCGCCGGCAACACCGGCCAGCAGGTTATCCAACAAGGCTGGATCGGTATATAAGGAGACGCGATCACCCAAACGCCAACCGGCGAAGGCCGCGGCATTTTCCACCATACCGGAATCACTGCGACCGGCAGGCTGGCCACTTTTGTAGGCTGCTCGCCATGACTCGGAAGGGCCACCACTGGCCTCGGTGCGACCAAATTTACCTTTTAAGTCATACACCTCGCCGCTGTATTCAAAACCGAAGTCGTAGGTATCTGAGGTGTCTTCTTCAAGGGTGTAACTACCTATTATCCAAGGAAACTCCATATTTCCCTCGGTGCCACCTGCGCCCGTGGTAAAGTCCATCCCCGTAACTATGGTGCCGCTTTGGTCAAGCTCAACCCCAACCAAATGATTGGGGTTGTATTTCCATTCGGGGATCCACATTTGCGAGGTGGTTCTGTCTTGGCCCAGTTCAAAATGGAAGTAGTTAAAGGTCAGCTCCAGGGTGTCCATAGGCAGCCATTGCAAGGTGGTTTGAATCCCTTCACGCTCACGCTTTTCTTTGGTTACCCCAACGCCGGCAACCTGAGGCGCCCAAACGCCATCATAAACATTGCCATAGGCATCCTCTAAGGCGGCAAAACGACGGCTGCTGTCGGTAATTTCGTTGCCTTGGGTATCCACCGCGGGTAAATCCGAGCTGGTCGCCCAGCGCCAGCCACCGCCGCCGCTCATATCGCCGCTCAGTGAGCGGTTAGTGCGGTCCTGGCGCGAATAGCCGACTAAGAGACCCAAGTTCTCATCATCATTTTTCCACGAATACACGCCGCTGAAGTTAGGCTCGTATTTTTCGGTGACATCGGCATAGGTGTATTCGAGGTTTAGGGCGCCAGAGTTGGCCTCCATATTCAGGGGCTTACGGCTGTGAATAATCACGGTACCGCCCACCCCGCCTTCATCCAAACGGGCTTCGGAAGACTTAAAGACCTCCACCGACTGCACCATGGTCGAAGGCAGTAAGGAGTAACTAAATGAACGTGACGGTGAGCCCGGAGACGAGGCAATAAAGTTGCCATTGAGTTGGGTAAAGGTTAGATCCGATGATAAGCCGCGAATACTAACGTTTTCCCCTTCACCGCCACTGCGGGAGATAACGATACCGGGAACTCGCTGCAAGGAGTCCGCGACGTTCTTATCGGGAAACTTACCTATGTCTTCGGCGGTAATGGCATCGACAATGGCGTTGGACAGGCGCTTAATCGCCATATTTTCTGCCATTGAAGCACGTATTCCGCGCACTTCGATGGTTTCAATTTCTTTTTTATCTTCGTCTTCTTCGGCACCGGGGTCCGCATACGCCACATTTCCCGCCGCCATCATTGCTAAAAACAGTGCAGACTTTGTGAACCGCTGCGCATGACCCGCGCCTCGTCGGTTGTTCTTATTGTTGGCCATTTCAGTCTCCAAGTATCTCTCTTATTGTTGCTCGCCAAACAAAGGCTGACGAGGGGTGTCGCCTACGTTCCTATTACTGCCTTACTTTTCACAAGTTAATAGTTTGTAAAACTTGCCCACAGGATAGAATCAGGACCATAGGGAGCGATAATATAAATTCGGTGAGCACTAAAACAAAATCGGCGTATGGCTCAAAAAAAGATCCAATTGGCCACAACCTAATTTATAGTGCAATGTCTATTGGTATTGCGGAAAAATACCTTGGGTAAAAATTACAACTAGTTGATAAAAAAGATTTTAAATCCATTTAATTCGCTTAAAAATCAATGAAAACAAAAAGTAGTCACCCGCGATGAGCCAGTCGATGACAACCAACAATAGTAAAATTCTGGAAGTTTGCCTGAGTTCGGACAACCTCCAAGTGCTGCGACAAAACCTGACTAAGGTGTGCAACAGTGGTGCCCAACGCATCGAGTTATGCGCCAATATGGACCAAAACGGGATCACCCCAAGCACCCAGGCCATGGCACTTGGGGGAGAGTTGGTGTCGGCCAATACCGAGCTGCTGGTAATGATCCGCCCAACCGCTTGCTCATTTGTTGTGGATAGCTCAACCCTAAAGCTAATGCTTAACTGCATAGACTCAGCCGCTGCCCATGGTGCCAGCGGGGTCGTCTTTGGTGTCCTGACAAACGCCGGCGACGTCGATGCGCATGCTTTGGAGGCCCTGGTGCGCCAAGCTCAGCGCGCGAATCTTAAGTGCACCTTTCATCGGGCTTTTGATGCCATCGACAATCAATTCAATGCCCTGGATACCCTGATCAACCTGGGTATTGATCGGGTGCTAAGCAGCGGTACCCCCTGGCAAAGTGGCCTTGGCGCTGCGGCGGGAATAGAGCGTCTACGGGCATTAGCAAGCCATGCCCGTGGCCGATTGGAACTGGTGGTAGGCGGTGGGATAACGCCTAACAATGCCGCCCCCATTTGGCAAAAGCTGGCACAGCAATACGGCCCTATTTCACTACACAGTTACGCCGGCGTGCACCGGGCTCAAGGCCTGGTCTCCCGTTCGGCCATCGAGGCAATACTAGATGCAAGAGACTAAACACGACTCGCAAACGCCCAGCGCTCCCAAGCTGTTTCTGGGTATCGATGGCGGTGGCAGCAAATGCAGGGTGCGCCTAGAAGATGGCAGTGGCCTATTCCTCGCCGAGGCAACATCGGGCCCGGCCAATATCGCCACCTCCATCGCCCAGGCTCAGGAATCGATCACCGATGCTGCGGTGCGTGCTTTGATGTATGCCGATGTGCCGCTGGAGAAATTAAACACCCTCTATGTCTGCGCAGGATTAGCCGGGGCCGCAGTGCCATCGGCCCTTAGCGAGATGCAACAATGGCAACACCCGTTTGCGCGCTTGGATATCACGACGGATATGCATATTGCCTGCGCCGGCGCCCATCAAGCCCGCAAAGGCGCGGTGATCATTATCGGCACCGGATTTTGTGCTGGCGCCATAGATAATCATCAGCTCACCGAGTTCGGTGGCCATGGCTTATTGCTAAGCGACGGCGCCAGTGGTGCCTGGTTGGGGCTGAGCCTGGTGCGCCATACCCTGGAGGTGCTCGATGGTCTGAGTTCGTCATGCCCCTTGAATGACGCTCTACTGCAATACACCCATTGCAACACAGCTATTGAGCTCACCGCGCAAAGCATTAATGCGGCTCCGGGCTACTTTGCCCAATTTGCTCCTTTGGTGTTTAGTCATGGCCATGAACCTCTGGGTAAAGCGCTCCTCAGCCAGGCCGCGCATTTTGTATCTCGCTACATCGACCATCTCCAACAACAAGGCTATAGCCGCATCTGCTTGATGGGTGGGGTTGCTCATGCCCTTGAGCCCTCGCTCAGCAAGGAGCACCGTGCCCTGCTCACCCCCATGCAAACGCCTCCCGAAAGCGGCGCCTTGCAGTTATTACGCCATCGACTTGGGGTTGAACTTTAGGCTTTAGGCTTTAGGCTTTAATCCTCAATTGTATCCCGCAGTTTGGAGGGAACATCGCCAAATAGGCGCTTGAATTGTTTGCTAAAATAACTGGGCTCGGCAAAACCACATTGGTAGGCCACCTGGGAGACCGGCAGCTGGGTTTCGACCAATAATTTGCGCGCATTCTCCAAACGCACCTCGTTAATATACTGATTGGGTGTTTTTGCCAGATGTTTTTTAAAGCGCCGTTCCAGTGCACTCACCGACAGGTGTGCCAACTCTGCCAGCTCTTCGATACCAATATGACGATGGAAGTGACTGCGAATATATTCTACCGGCGCCTCAATGGCTTTGACGTGCGAAAGGGCCTTCGACGTTTTTTGTAAATGGCGCGTCACGCCATAGGTGCCGATGATTGCCCCTTGCTCATCTTTCAACACATGTTTTGAGGTGGAAAACCAGCCCAGCTCTCCCCTGTCCGTGTAATTCAATTCCAAACGGTCGGTCACCCCATACCCCTGCATCACCCGCTTATCATCGTTTACATACTGAAACGCCAAATGCTTAGGGGAAAAGTCAAAATCCGTTTTAAACAGGATCTGATCGAGGGATTTAAACCCCTGGTGCTCTATAAAGTGTTGATTACCATGCAGAATTCGACTGTCTGTATCCTTCACCCAAAAAAGAATATCGGGGATCAGATCAAAAGCGGCAATCAATTGATTTACTCCGACTTTATGGAGAAATTCGGTACGTTCCATGGGCTTACACCTGCTCTAAATAACGGCCTTGTTCTTTTATTGTAAACGCCGATTTTGTTGCATTGTCAACCGAATTTTTATTATCCCCTCGCAGCGCACTTCCCTATTATCGATAACATAGCGTTAACTAAACTCATAAACAGGGTGTTTTCCAACCGCCTTGTATAACCCTGCATATAGGAAATATTAGATGAGTAACAAACGAATTCGAATGGCCATGGTAGGCGGTGGCGAGGGTGCTTTCATCGGCGCAGTGCACCGCATCGCGGCTCGCCTGGATGGGCAAATAGACTTGGTCGCCGGGGCATTTAGTTCAGATCCCGAGCGCTGCTTGCAAACAGGGCAAACGCTCGGCCTGGAGCCGGCGCGTTGCTATCGCGATTATCAAAGCTTAGTGCAAGGAGAAGCTCAGCTAGCGGATGATGTGCGCGCCGACTTTATCGCCATCGTCACGCCCAATCATTTGCACTTCCCAGTAGCCAAAATGGCTATAGAGCACGGCTTTCATGTGCTCTCAGATAAACCAGCTACCCTCACTTTTAGTGAAGTCCAACAGCTTGCTACCTTGCTTGAACAACATACCAGCCTGTACGGTTTAACCCATACCTACACCGGTTACCCCATGGTTAAAGAGGCCAAGCAACGCATTATCGCCGGTGAGCTTGGTGCCATTCGCAAGGTGGTGGTCGAGTACTCACAAGGCTGGTTGTCGCAAGCGGCGGATGAACAGGGCAAACAGGCTAAATGGCGTTTGGATGCCCATAAGTCGGGCATTAGTTGCTGCATGGGTGACATTGGCGTCCATGCTGCCAACCTGGTGGAGTATGTCAGCGGCCTGGCCATTACCGAGCTCTGTGCCGATCTTGATCAGGTGCTGCCGGGACGAGCCTTAGACGATGATGGTACCGTGCTGCTGCGCTTTAACAACGGCGCCAAGGGCGTGCTGATGGCCAGCCAAATCGCCGTCGGCGAGGAAAATAACTTACGTCTGCGCATTTATGGCGAGCACGCCAGCTTCGAGTGGGCACAGATGGAACCGAACAGCCTGTGGCTTCGCCCCCATAACGCCCCTGCCCAGTTGCTGCGTGCCGGTGTCTGCCCCTTAAGCGACGCCGCCATGATGGCCATGCGCACCCCGGCTGGACACCCCGAGGGTTACCTAGAGGCCTTTGCCAACATCTACCGCAACTTTGCCGCGCAGATCAGCGCCCATAAGGCAGGCCAAGAGTCTAGCAACCAGACCTTTGATGTACCGGGCATCGACCAGGCCGTGCGGGGCATGGCGTTTATTTACAATGCCGTTGCGGCGTCCAAGCAAGACAGCAAGTGGCACCCCTTCACCATGGATCACTAAAAATATGAAACAAATCAAAGGACCTGCCATTTTTCTTGCCCAGTTTGTTAGCGATGAAGCGCCTTTTAACAGCTTACCTAGCATTTGTCGCTGGGCCGCCGACCTGGGCTACAAAGGGGTGCAAATTCCCACCAACGACAAGCGCTTATTCGATCTTGAGCGCGCCGCCCAGTCACAGGAATATTGCGACTCCATTAACGCTATCGTCAATGATGCCGGGCTGTGTATCACCGAGCTTTCCACTCACCTGCAGGGCCAGTTGGTGGCCGTACACCCGGCATACGACGAGATGTTCGATAACTTTGCCCCAGATGAGGTTAAAGGCCAGCCTCAGGCGCGACAAAAGTGGGCTACCGAGCAGTTAGTCATGGCCGCCAAGGCCAGTGAACGACTGGGACTAAAAAGCCATGCCACCTTCTCAGGTGCAATCTTGTGGCACACCATGTATCCCTGGCCACAACGTCCACAAGGACTTGTTGAGCAGGGTTTTGAGGAGCTGGCGAAGCGCTGGCTGCCTATTTTGGATGCCTTCGATAAGGCTGGGGTCGATGTCTGTTACGAGCTGCATCCCGGTGAAGATTTACACGATGGCGCCACCTTTGAGCGCTTCTTAGCGGCGACCAATAATCATCCACGGGCGCATATCCTCTACGATCCCAGTCACTTCGTCTTACAACAGTTGGACTATCTGCAATTTATTGATATCTATCACCAACGCATTAAAGCCTTTCACGTCAAAGACGCCGAGTTTAATGCCAGTGGCCGAGCCGGTGTTTACGGTGGCTATTTGAACTGGCAAGAGCGTCCGGGACGTTTCCGCTCCCTGGGCGATGGCCAGATAGATTTTGGCGCCATTTTCAGCAAGCTGACTCAGTACGGATTCGACGGCTGGGCGGTGCTGGAGTGGGAATGCTGCCTGAAGCACCCGGAATCGGGCGCTCGTGAGGGAGCCGAGTTTATTGCCAAACACCTGATCCGGCCCACCGACAAGGCCTTTGATGATTTCGCTGGCGCCAGCACCGACAGCGAGCGCAACAAACGCATTTTGGGCATCAACTAATGAGGACAGCCACAATGGATAATAATCATAATAACCGCCTGGTGTTTCGCCTGTGCTGCATCGCACTGGTTGTAACCTCGATGACCTTCGCCATTCGCGCCGGTATTCTTGGTCAGTTAGGCGAGCAGTTTTCGCTCAGCGATACCGAGCTTGGTTGGGTCAATGCCATGGCCTTTTTAGGCTTTCCCATCGCCACCATGGTCGGCGGCGCCATCTATAATGCCATCGGCGCGAAAAAGCTGGTGGCCCTGGCCTTTATCTGCCATTTTGCCGGCTTGGTAATGACCATCTATGCCGACGGATTTTGGGCCTTACTGCTCTCAACCTTTTTAATTGGTTTTGCCAACGGCTCCGTTGAGGCCGGCTGTAACCCGCTTATCGCTGAAATGTATCCGAAAAATACCACCACCATGTTGAACCGTTTCCATGTCTGGTTCCCTGGCGGCATCGTCATTGGCGCCTTGGCCTCAAGCGCCATGACGGCAAGCGGCTTTAACTGGCAGTGGCAAGTGGCGCTAATTTTATTGCCCACACTCATTTATGGCGCCCTGATGATACGAGCGCGCTTCCCACTTTTCGATACCCGCACGCATTCGACGCTCAGCAACCTGAAAAACCTGATCTCGCCATTGTATTTATTTTTGGTGGTCTGTATGACGCTGACCGCCACCACGGAGCTGGGCACGCAGCAGTGGATAGAGCGCATCTTAGGTGCATCGGGAGCCTCGCCCATGATGATCCTGGCGCTGATCACCGGACTGATGGCGGTGGGTCGCTTTTTTGCCGGGCCAATCGTGCACACATTTAATCCCACGGGCGTCCTGTTAGGCTCGGCGGTGTGTGCTACGGCCGGTATTTTTGTGATGAGCCAAGCCGAAGGCAACATGGTCTATCTGGCGGCGGTATTATTTGCCATTGGCGTCACTTATTTTTGGCCAACCATGCTGGGTTGCGTGGCCGAATACACCCCAAAAACAGGTGCCCTGGGTATGTCATTGATGGGCGGTGCCGGCATGTTCGCGGTTAGCCTCTGGAACCCGGTGATCGGCAGCTGGATCGACAGCGCCAGAGCCCAGGCCACGGCGGCCAATCTCGATGCCCAACAGGCCGATGTGCTTGCCGGTCAGGCGGTGCTTGGCAATATTTTACTGTTCCCCACCATTCTTATCATCGCCTTCTTAGGTCTGTATTTTTATATCAAAAACAATAAGGGTGTGGATGCACACGCCCATGTAGCAACAAGTAAAGAGTAACAAGGGTTTCCTATTATGAATCAAACAATTAAAGCCCTGCCACTGGTGCTTGCCCTGGGCTCCTCAGCCTGCGCCTCTGGCGTATGGGCAAAGGACAACCAGCTAACAGCGCAAGAGCAAGAAGCAGGTTGGCAGCTGCTATTTGACGGCAAAGACATGTCGCAGTGGCGTAACTTTAAAAGTGACGGCCTGAATACACAATGGCAGGTTGAAAATGGCGCCATGACCTTAACCGCCGGTGGCGGAGGCGATATTCTCACCAAGAAAAGCTATGACGACTTTGACCTGCAACTGCAGTGGAAAATCGCTCAAAAAGGCAACAGTGGTATTTTTGTGTTAGTGGATGAAAAAGGCAGTGCCATCTATTCTCACGCCCCGGAAATACAAATTCTCGATAATCAGGAGCACCCGGATAACAAGATTGACTCGCACCTGGCGGGGTCAATCTACGACCTATTCGCCGCGCCAAGCAGTGCCCATAAGGTGGCAGGTCAGTGGAATGATGTGCGTATTCGTCTGCGCGATAACCACCTCGAGGTATGGCAAAACGGCGTCAGCACCACCAGCATAGTCATCGGCAGCACCACCTGGAATGCCCTGGTGGAAAACAGCAAGTTTGCTACCTGGCAGGGCTTTGCCCAGGGCCAAGGTGGGCACATTGGCTTGCAGGACCACGGCGACCGCGTGTGGTTTAAAAATATCAAGATTAAGGAGCTGTAGTGATGGCGAAGTTTGATCATAAAGTGCTCGTCGTTGGCTCCGGTGCCGGCGGCGCCATGGCCGCCTATACCCTGGCCAAGCTGGGTCACAAGGTGTTAATGCTCGAGGCGGGACGCGACTATAACCCGAAAACCGAAAGCCCCATGTTTAAGCGCAATAGCGAAGCACCCTTGATGGGAGCGGGCAATAAAGACAAAAACTTTGGCTTTTACGACGCCACGGTAGATGGCGGCTGGCAGGTGCCTAATGAGCCCTACACCGAAGCCGAAGGCACGGACTTTTACTGGTGGCGCGCGCGCATGCTGGGTGGGCGCACCAATCACTGGGGTCGCTACTCGCTGCGTTTTTCCGAACACGACTTTAAAGCGAAAAGCCGCGATGGTCACGGTGCCGACTGGCCGTTTGAATACCAAGACCTTGCGCCCTGGTATGATAAAACCGAAGCCATAGTCGGAGTGTGCGGCACCAACACCGGCTTAGACGATATGCCGCCTTCATCAGAGGGTATCTTACAGCCACCGCCTAAACCCCGCGTACCCGAGTTACTGGTTGCGGCCGCGGCGAAAAAGCTTGGCATTCCAGCTGCGCCCATGCACCGCGCCGTGTTAACCCGCCCGATTGACGACCGCATGGCCTGTTTCTACGCCACCCCTTGTGGTCACGGCTGCTCCATCGGCGCGGCATTCCAAACCACCACTTCGCTTATTCCCATGGCGAAAAAGACCGGCAACTTGGAAGTGATCACCGATGCCATGGTTAAGTCCGTCTCTGTCGACGATAACGGTAAGGTCACAGGCGTCACCTATGTAGATAAGAAGACGGCAACCGAGCATGCCATCGGAGCCGATGTGGTGATCCTGGCCGCCAGCGCCTGTGAGTCTGCACGCATCATGCTTAATTCCAAGTCCGCGGCGCACCCCAATGGTGTGGCCAATTCCAGCGGCCAGGTAGGTCGTAACCTAATGGACAGCACGGGTGCCTGGCTGGGGGCGCAGATCCCCGCATTGAAAGGGCGTCCGCGTTACAACGAAGATGGCCATACCGCGAACCATTTGTTTATTCCATGGTGGGGGCATAAAGCTCAGGCACAAGGTGAGCTTTCGTTCCCACGCGGTTATCACTTTGAGATCAGCAGTGGCTTTGGTCAACCCGGCTCTGGGGTCTCCGGTGATAAGCAGGGCTATGGCCCGGCTCTGAAGCAACAGGTCCGTGACGCCTATGGCTCATACGTGGGCTTTGCCCTGCGCGGCGAGATGCTACCTAATAAAGATACCTATATGGAAATCGACCCAGAGGTGAAGGATAAATGGGGCATTCCGGTGGCTAAATTCCACTTCAAATGGTCCGACAGAGAGCTCAAACAAATCGAACATGGTTTGCAAACCGCTAAAGCCATCTTGGAAACCATGGGCGCCAAGGTAGGAACGCTCCCGTCCCCGGAAAAAGCCATTTCCAAGGGCGGTGAAATCATCCACGAGGTGGGTACCACCCGCATGGGCAGCTCACCGAAGGAGTCGGTCACCAACCAATGGGGACAAACCTGGGACTGCGACAACCTGTTCGTGATGGACGCCGGTGTTTTCGCCTCTAACCCACATAAAAACTGCACGCTTACCATTATGACGCTAGCGATGCGCAACTCAACCTGGCTCAGCGAGCAAATTGCCAAAGGAGCGTTATAAATGCACCACCATGATCGTAACAACCCTTATCAATATAAATCGGGCATGACCCGCCGCGAGTCGCTTAAATGGCTTGGGCTATTAGCGGCGGGCTCCGCCGTCACCCTCAGTGGTGGTTGTTCAAAAGCCCTTGAGGCAGGTGTCGCAGGCACAAGTAATGCTGGCCATTGGCCGGCCTTAAATATTAAACCCGTGACCGCGACCGGGTATGGCACCGATCCCAATATGATTATGCCGCCTCAGTCTCCCTGGCCGCTGACACTCAGTGCCGCCCAGCTAACCCTGGTGGCAATACTGGCGGATTGGATAGTGCCTCGTGAGGGCGATATTCCATCGGCCTCCGAGCTTGAAGTTCCTGGGGTAATAGATGAATGGGTCAGCGCTCCCTACGAGGGACAACAACGCGACCGCATCACTATTTTACATGCCCTGGCCTGGATAGACGACGAGGCTCAACTGCGCTTCAAGGCCAAGTTTGCCGCGCTGAGTCGCGCTCAGCAGCAGGCAATTATCGACGATATCGCCTATTACTCGGATGATACCCCGGAGCAATTTAAACGCATTGGCAAAGCCTTCTGGCGCTTTAAAGAGCTGGTACTGGGGGCGTTTTTCTGCTCGCCCGAGGGCTGTAAAGACATTGGCTACCTGGGCAATGTTCCCATTGCCGGCGACTATCCGGGACCCAACGCAGAAGCCAAAGCCCACCTGGATAAGGTGCTTGATGAGCTTGGACTCAGCAGCTACGCCTACCAGGATTAATAGTTAACGAACTTCAGAGCCCATTTATGGGCTCTGCTTCTATGGACTCACTATGAAATATCTTTCTTTTAACGCACTGGTATTGCTGTGTGTTTTAGCTCTGTCTTTGCCGGTGGCAGCACAAGAGCCGCAGATAAAGACACCGCCTATTAGCGTGCAGCTGTGGTCTGTAAAAGAGGCCCTTAAAGCCGACTTCCACGGCACCCTTGAAGCCCTCGCAGCCATGGGCTTTAGTGGCGTTGAATTCGCCGGAGATTTTGGCCCCTATGGTGATAATCCCAGCGCCCTTAAGAAAACACTGGCCAGTCTGGGTCTTCGAGCCAGTAGCGCTCATATAGGCTTTGATGCCCTCAGTGCAGACGTGCTCACCCACACCCTGTTGTTTTATAAAACACTTGGGGTTAACACTCTCTATATTCCCTGGGACGAGCGCGCCTGGGATGCCGACAAAGTCGCTCAATTTACCGAGCAGTTAAACGCCGCTCATGCACAAGCACAACGCTTCGATATGGAGATCGGTTTTCATAACCATGAGCGTGAGTTTGAACCCTACAAAGGGGCGACATTTTGGGATTATATCGCCACCCACTCCCCAAACTCCTTACCACTGCAACTCGATATTGGATGGGTGCAGTATGCCCAGCAGGACGCCCAGGCATTAATAAAAGCGTATCCACAGCGCACCCGCTCGGCGCACATTAAGGTGGTGGCCAAAGACAATGACCTTAGCCCTATTGTGGGCGGAAACGCTATTCCTTGGGAGGCAATCATTGAGACCCTGATTAAGGAGGGAAAAACCCAGTGGCTGGTGTTAGAACAAGAACAATATCCCGAGCAGATAACACCGCTGCAAAGCGTGGCGGCATCAAAGCAAGGGCTGGATAAGGTGCTCGCCCGCCTTAAAAACTAGGCTTTTTGTTAGCGCATAAAATACGCCAACCCTAGGGTTGGCGTTTCGTTATCCGCTTAGCGACCGGCTAAATACATTGGGCGGTCATATCCCAATCATTCTTGCGATTGATATTTGCGGTGATGCTGGTGCATACCTTTTTCGCTTCCTGATCTGTGAGGCCCCAGAAGATCAAGGCGCCTTTGCGGGCATCGCGATTCCCGTTGAGGTGAATATAGTGGGTGCGCGCCGGCTGTTGCTGCAACATGGAGGCATAACGCTTATCCAGGCTTTCTTTACATTCAAAGGTGACATGGGAACAATAGTTTTCCTCTACACACTGGTCCACAAAGTCCTGAACCAAGTTGGCATCACAGGCACCTTCCTTGTATCTGTGCCCCACTCCGATCATCTCTATCTCACGACCGGGTAAGTTATAGGTGATACGGGCTTGGGCATAGACCATTTCCCGTTCAGGCGTAATAATAGAAGTAATAGTATCGGTATTGTTGTAGAAATAATAAACTGCCGCGCCGATTGCGGCCAATATTAATAAATTTTTCATTGAGTTACCTCTTCGTCCATTGAAGTTTTGAGTAGCCAGTGTAGAACACTTTTGTGCCTAAACCAAACACGCGATTCATATTGGCCTCCTGCCTCCAGTATGATTTTCATTACACATCTCGCGTAATGACGCACACGGGCGCAGTCTGTGCCGCTAAAAGGCAAGTGCCCATATAAGGGCTATACTCTATAGACACATTGGAGCATAGATTATGAGCCAAAAACGAGCTTTTTACCGCGTGCACAATAAGGTGATTTATATGTCATTTAAGCGCTCTTTTGCGAATGAGAATGACGATAAAGAGTTACAGCCTCATTCTCCCAAAAAGCTCGCTCAGGTGATTTGGCTAAAGCGCAAACGCTGATAGCACTCACTCAACCTTTTTGACCCCAGTCTCCTGCCCTTGCAATATCTTCAGCCACTGCTGAGAATTTGCCAAAATAAACTCATAGGCTTGCCCATTAGTGAGGGTAATTTTAATCGCCTCATTCGATAGTGGGATGACACCTCCACCCTTTGCTGATGTGCTTTGCACAGTGGCAATACTGCTACGAGAAAAGGCATAGGGCCCAAGGCCAAATGTTTCATTGAAGGGGCAAAATTGTAGTTCACTTTCGGTAAGAACCAGTTCACCATCGGCGCGCGCCACACCGCACTGAGCCGTGGCGTTTGCAGATTTCAAAACAGGTGCTGACATATCACATTCCTTTGCGGTTGCTTTATTATTCCCCTGTAGCATTGGGGGCTCTATTTTTGATCTCAAAAACCAGTCGCCAGCTTATAGCCTAGTGCCGATTTAATAAACAAAAAATTCAATTACCTGAGAAGGTTACTTTTCAGTCTGCTTACTGCTCATGGGCCAAAACGGGATCACTGCAGGCACCCGTTTTTTATAATCCACATACACATTACCAAAGCGAGACACCAGGGATTTCTCCTCAAAATACAGCCCAATAAAGATATAGACGGTCATGCACACCGAGAGCATAAACTGCGTCATGCTCATATAAGGCGTAAACCAGACACCCATTAGCACCCCAGTTTGAATGGGGTGACGCACCATTTTATAAAGAAAGATTTCTTTAAATTCATGGCCGTCTTCCGGATTCATGGACAGGCTTTGCTTTAACCCCATAAGGTGAAAATGATCTATCTCAAAGGTGGCCAAGACCAATATCAGCCAGCCAAAGACATGCAGGGCACGCAGAATAATCACCGCCACCTGGTTATCCGTCTGCCAAACCGTTCCGGCGATGGGTTGCCAGTAGAAACAAAAGGCAAACATAAAGAGGCCAGAAATCAGAACATAGATACTGCGCTCGACCGCCGCCGGCACAATTTGGTTGAGCTTTGCCTTAAAACTGCTGCGTGCCGCCAAACTATGATGAAAGCCAAATAACAGCATAATGGACAGGTTAATGAGGACCGCCTGTGTGCCAGCGTCGCCGATCGGCTCGGAATTAATATGCAGCGGCAAAAAGCTCCAACCCCCCAAATACAACATAAATGCACTCAGCCCCGCCAGCCCAACAAGATAGGCAAAAATACCAAAGAGTGAAATAAAGAGCTTATTCATACTATGACTCCCCGGCTTGTGCCGGCTCTGCATTAAGGACCCCGTTGCTAATCGCGCGAGGCACTTGTGGGCAACTGTGCTCCACCTCCTTGTCTGCAAACCCATTATTAACTATAGCCTTTATCTGCACTTATGATTCCAAAAGGTACACCCATTACTTATGCCTAATTTCAGTAGCGCACCACAAAGATGTATAAGTAACGACTTGAGTTTAATGTTATTTTGGAATGGGCAAGCGGTGCCTCATTAATCAGGCCAGCCTTGGCATGTCTCACCAGTAACAGCGAAGATAAGCCGGGTGAAGCGACTGCTTGTTAGGGCAAATGCCCGCAATCGCGGTATAAATACAGACAGTGCGATTAACAATACACACTTTAGGGAAAAAAAAGATGCCACATTTTGTAATGGACTGCTCCGCCAGTATTTTAAATTCCCATGACGAGGAGTTTATTATCAAACAAATTCACCTGGTGGCAGCTGCCACCGGCTTGTTTGATGAAAACGATATTAAGGTGCGGCTAAATCCATTTAAAACGTATTCTGTGGGCAACACGCTTGAGGATTTTATTCATGTCTTTGCCCATATCATGGAAGGAAGAAGTAAAGAGCAAAAAGCACACCTGTCCAAACAGCTGGTCTCAAAGCTTATTGTCCTTTTTCCCGAGGTGCCAAATATCGCCATGAATATTAGCGATTTTGAGAAGGCGACCTACTGTAACCGCGCCATGTTGTAGGCGCCGATAAAGTTAACACCAACTCACTGGTAGTTCTGGTAGTTCCGTATTGGAGCCTCACTCACTAATCAAAATCATCCACCACAGGGGAATTCTGTGAAGATAATAAAAAGCAAAGAGTTCGTTGCCGATAAGGCTTGGGGGGCAATGGATATTGCCAACATGAATGGCATAACCACTAGGTTGCATTGGACCGATAGTCCTTATAAATGGCACACAAATGATGGTGAAGAGGTCTTTGTGGTCTTAGATGGTCTGGTAGAGATGTTTTATCGGAAAAATGGCCAGGAAACATCAAGGATTTTAGAAGCGGGCGATATATTCTTTGCTTCGGTAGGCACAGAGCATGTCGCACACCCCAAAGTGGCCTCGAGAATCTTGGTGGTCGAAGCCGAGGGTAGCGTCTAAAGCACCAAATTAAAGCACAGGTCGGCGCCACGCACCGACCTGTGCTTGAGGCGTGCTAATGATTAATCTAGCACTTTGGCATCATTGGCCTTATTAAGCAGTGCCCGGCTCTGGCGTAGGAACTGATCGCTGGCGTCGCTAAAAAAGTGTTTGGCATCGCTAAAGGCGGCAATTAAGGCGTCCTTGTCTTTATCACGAAGCATACTCAGGGTCTGCTCGTAGGTATTTTGATACGCTTCAAGCAGCGGCTCAACCCGGTCAAACTGCGCCAGCATAATATCGCTGTAGAGCTCAGGGCTTTGTGCGAATAGGCGCCCCACCATCATTAGCTCTAGCTGGTAGATAGGCGATGAGCAATCGCGAATTTCCTGCAAGCTGTGTTCTTGACGAGCAAGGAACTGGCCGTATACAAAGGTGGTCAAGTGGCGCATCACCTGAATAATTTGCATCGCTTCGTCGTGCTTTCTAGCGCTCATTTCAACCAACTGGCAACCCCAGACCTTAAGCTGGGCTTGCAGAGCCTCCCCCGCCTTACTCTGGCGACCCGGGCACACCACCACGGTTTGCTTAACCCAATGGCTGATATCCGGGCCAAACATGGGGTGTAAACCCAGCACAGGGCCGCTGTGCTTTTGTGTAAGCGCCGCTAAGGGCTTTTCCTTGACTGAGGTAATATCCACCAGTAACGCATCGCTATCGAGTGCAGGAAGCGATCCCACCACCTTGTCAACGGCATTGATGGGCACACTGATAATCACACATTTAGCGCCTCGAATAATTTCCTCGGCTTTACTTTGTTGTTGCTCGTCCTTATCCAGGATGCGCACCTCAACGCCGCTGCGTTTAAGTTGCTTGGCAAATAATTGACCCATGGCACCACGACCACCGACGATCACCACAGGACTGAGCTCGGGGCAAACACAGGCGAGTTCGCTTTGTTGGTTTTGGTAAGCCTCGCGCATCATACGACGGAGAATATCTTCTACTAAATCCGGATTAACACCCTGTTGCTTTGCCTGCGCTCGGCGCTCGGCTACCAGCTTGGCCTCGCGGTCTGGGGCATGAAGAGGAGCACCATAACGCTGCTTGACCTTACCGACCTGCTCGGTGATCTGATTACGTTTAGCTAAAAGGCGGACTAATTCACTGTCGCAGGCGTCTATTTCGCTGCGTAACTGGGCTAACTGCTGCTCGGCTGACATGGTGTAAACTTATAATTACATAGGGTAAATTAATAATTACACCGATACTAACAGCAATGCTTACGTAAAAGAAGGGTTATCTGGTTGAAGTTGCGAGCAAGTCGCCTGAGAGCAGGAGCCAATTGTACATGCATTCCCTGCAAACCAAAACGGGTCAGCTATTGCTAGCTGACCCGTTTTATCACGTCTTAGTAAAACGCGCGTATTAATTAAGTTTTTCTTTAATACGTGCAGACTTACCAGAACGCTCACGCAAGTAGTAAAGCTTAGCGCGACGTACCGCACCGCGACGCTTAACTGCGATGCTATCTACAAGTGGGCTGTGCGTTTGGAATACACGCTCAACGCCTTCACCGCTCGAGATTTTACGAACTGTGAATGCAGAGTGTAGGCCACGGTTACGCTTAGCGATTACAACACCTTCAAAGGCCTGTAGACGCTCTTTGTTACCCTCTTTTACACGTACCTGTACAACAACTGTGTCACCAGCGCCGAACGCAGGAACGTCTTGCTTAAGCTGTTCAGCTTCAAGCTCTTTAATAATATTTTGGTTTACTTTTGCCATTTTATTTCTCACTTTCCTAGGTGTAACTGTCTTCTAGCCACAAGCTATTTGTTTTCCTGCTGATATTCAGCAAGTAAACTTGCTTGCTCCTCAGTCAGAGCTAGGTTTTGCAACAAGTCTGGACGTCGTTGCCAGGTTCTTCCGAGTGACTGCTTAAGCCGCCATTTCGCAATTTCCTGGTGGTTACCACTTAGTAAAACGGGTGGAACCGCTTTGCCATCCAATATCTCTGGCCGGGTATAGTGTGGACAATCAAGCAAGCCATCCGAAAATGAGTCTTGCTCAGCCGACTGGTTGTGGCCTAACACCCCTGGCACTAATCGCGCGACCGCGTCGATTAATGTCATGGCCGGTAGTTCACCACCGCTGAGGATAAAATCCCCAATCGACCATTCTTCATCGATATAGGACTCGATGATCCTTTCATCTATACCTTCGTAACGACCAGCTACTAAAATCAGTTTGTCGCTAAGAGCAAGCTCTTGCGCGCCTTGCTGATCTAGTTTCCGCCCTTGCGGTGACATATAAATTACCTTAGCACCCTCGCCCGCTGCGGCTTTGGCATCGATTATGGCCTGCTTTAATGGTTCAACCATCATTAACATGCCCGGACCACCGCCATAAGGTCGGTCATCCACTGTACGGTGCTTATCCGTCGCGTAATCGCGTGGGTTCCAGCAGTGAAAATCGATTAAACCGCGTTTCACTGCGCGGCCTGTAACGCCCTGCTCAGTAATAGCCGAAAACATCTCGGGGAAGAGGCTTATCACCCCCACCCATAAAGGTGCTTGCGCCATTAAAAACCTGGGTCCCAGTCCACGGTAATCTGGCGAGTTTCATAATCCACATTCTGAATAACCGAATCGGTTAAGAAAGGGATTAAACGCTCACCCTTGCCAAACGCATCTTTACTGTTTGCTTTCACAACCAGCACGTCGTTTGAGCCTGTCTCCATCAAGTCATCAACCTGACCTAAGTCGTAACCTTTTTCGGTTACCACGGCCATGCCGATGAGATCTCGCCAATAGAACTCACCTTCCGGCAGTTCTGGAAGTTGCGCCGCATACACAGAAATTTCCGCATTGGTAAAAGCCATTGCTTGGTCTCTGTCGTTTACTTGCGCGAACTTGGCGATAAAGCCTTTGTTGTGGCGACGCCAATCACTCACTTCAAAGGTTTGCCATTTACCTTGTTGCCCTATCAACCATGGGCTGAAATCGAAGATCCCTTCGGGATCATCAGTAAATGAATGCACCTTAAGCCAACCCTTAATCCCATACGGGGCTCCGAGTTTGCCAACGACGATTGTAGAGGCTTGCTCTTGTTGACTCATGGTTACACTTACGCCTATTAAGCCGCTTTACGAGCGTCTTTAACTAACTTAGCTACGCGATCTGAAAGAGATGCGCCTTGGCCTACCCAGTGATCAACACGGGCTAGGTCTAGACGAAGCTTTTCTTCTTGACCAGCAGCAATAGGGTTAAAGAAACCTACTTTCTCGATGAAACGACCGTCACGCGAGAAACGGCTATCCGCAACCACAATTTGATAGAAAGGACGCTTTTTAGCGCCACCACGTTGCAAACGAATAGTTACCATACCGTCCTCTAAATAGATTGACTGTTTTCATTAATAAGTTTACTTCCCCATAGAGGGAAGCTGGGGAATTGTACGAATTTTTTGCCACAATGCAAGTAAGAACTGCATTTAATACGTTGTTTAAGTCGGTTAAATGCTGATCCTAAGCCCCTGTGGCAGGAGCAATTGCCTGTTATTCAGACACCTGATTCTTAATCAGCTTGGCATAAATAAGGGCATCAAAAAATTGTCCGTTTTTATAAATCGCCTTGTGCAGGCGCCCTTCCTGAATAAACCCTGTGTTGGAGAGCACCTTTGAAGAGGCCCGGTTTGCGTCAAACACGCTGGCGTGCAGACGTACCCAGTCGCTACCTGCTTGCACTTCTTTGATGAGCAGATTAAGTGCGCTTTGCGCATAGCCCTTGCCCCAATAAGCCTTACCAAACCAATAACCAACCTCGGCACTGCGCTGGTATTCATGCTCCCCCGGTAGGGCACCGATACAACCAACCAGCGCCCCATCGACCTCGACAGCTCGTGTAAGGCCGGCTTTACTTCCTTCGTTGACCCACCAAAGAGCATCTTCTTGGGTGTAGGGAAAGGGAATTTTAGGTGATAAAAAGCGCTGTACATTTGCATCGTTAAGCATAGTGACTAAGGCATCAGTATCGGCTTGTCGAAAAGAGCGCAGCCTCATTGACGCCCCCTTACTTTGCATAACCACTACCAATAGCAGAAAATGGCATTTCCAATTCCAGCTCCGGCACCTGCAAACCAATCCAGGCTGGAAAGGTATTGCTGTTCGGTCCGGGGAAAAGGCTGTATTCATCAGCCCAAGGGTAACGTCTAGCCGCTGCTTTTATTTTTGGGATGAGTTGTTGTGCTTTTTCACCACTAATGGATAAAAACTTCTCTGGCTTGGCGCCATACCAGTATCTATCCGGGGTGGTGGTTTTGTAGGTGCGCAGCGCCGAGCGCCCTCTGTCTACGCCCCAACCTACAACTTCATACACGGTATATTGATCGGCGCCCTGCTCCTTCAGTGCAAACCAGGTGTGCACCGCAAACCAACCGCGCCAACTAAAGGCATCGGCGGCATAAAATTCAATAGCCGCTTGCGGCTGTGAAACGGGAAGCGCAATACCTGATGACTCACGACTTGCGGTGCGCCAATCTGAATTGGCACAGCCAGATGCGAACAAGGTAAGCAAACAAATAAGGAAGACTCGGAGCATGGCAGTAACCCATCAAGCACGGCTATTTTCCTTGCCAGTATTCCATGAGCCAGGATGCTTTACAAACCCATAAAAAAAGCGTGCTTGATATCACGCTTTTTTATCTTACTTTTTCTATTAGTATAAGGCTTAGAACTTAGGGCCGCCTGGGCCACCCATCATGCCCGGAGGCAACATGCCTTTCATGCCACGCATCATCTTCATCATGCCGCCTTTACCCTTCATCTTCTTCATCATTTTCTGCATTTGCGTGAATTGCTTAAGCAGTTTGTTGATTTCCTGGACCTGAGTGCCCGAACCTGCAGCAATACGCTTTTTACGCGAGCCCTTGATGATTTCCGGACGAGCACGCTCTTTCGGGGTCATAGAATTGATGATGGCTTCCATCTGCACAAAGGTCTTGTCGCTCATCTGGCCTTTAACCGCATCAGGAAGATTGTTCATACCCGGCAGTTTATCGAGCATAGACATCATGCCACCCATGTTCTTCATTTGGCGTAGCTGGTCGGCAAAGTCTTCCAAAGTAAAGCCGTCGCCTTTAAATACCTTATCGGCAACCTTGGCGGCTTTTTCCTTATCGACCTTCATCTCCACTTCTTCGATAAGCGACAGTACGTCACCCATACCAAGAATACGTGAAGCAACACGATCCGGATGGAATGGCTCTAGCGCGTCGGTGCGCTCACCCACACCGATAAACTTAATCGGTTTACCGGTAATATGACGAATTGACAGGGCCGCACCACCACGGGCATCACCGTCGGTTTTAGTCAGAATCACACCAGAAAGCGGCAGGGCTTCATCAAAGGCTTTAGCCGTATTGGCCGCATCCTGACCCGTCATTGAGTCAACAACAAACAAGGTTTCAATCGGATTGATGGCGGCGTGTAGCTCTTTTATTTCGTCCATCATGTCGCTATCGACGTGCAAACGACCGGCGGTATCCACCAGCACCACATCAATAAACTTTTTCTTCGCGTGGCTAATGGCGCCTGTGGCAATATCAACCGGCTTCTGGCTGATGTCACTGGGGAAGAACTCTACGTCAACTTCGTTGGCCAGGGTTTCTAGCTGCTTAATCGCCGCCGGACGATAGATGTCGGCACTAACAACCAATACCGATTTCTTTTTGCGCTCTTTTAAGAATTTAGCCAGTTTACCCACACTGGTGGTTTTACCGGCCCCCTGAAGACCCGCCATCATGACTACCGCTGGCGGCTGGGCGTTCAGGTTGAGCTCTTCGTTGGCCTCACCCATGGCTTTTTCAAGCTCTTCACGGACGATTTTTATGAAAACCTGACCCGGGCTTAGGCTTTTAGTTACTTCTGTGCCAACCGCACGCTCTTTAACCTGCTTAACAAATTCACGTACTACAGGCAGGGCAACGTCGGCCTCAAGTAGCGCCATACGTACTTCGCGCAGCGTTTCTTTAATATTGTCTTCGGTAAGACGGCCGCGGCCACTAATATTTTTTAGGGTCTTTCCTAATCGTTCCTGAAGGTTTTCAAACATCGCTAACGAGTCCGTTGCTACTTACATTGGCGCCGATTATAACTGAAAGCGAGGGGCAAATCCCAGAGGCAAGTGCAATGGATTCACATAATTAGATCTAGGCAAGCGTGTGTGCATTACATACAATGTCCTTTTAAAGCATTCATTTAATTCCTTATAAAGGTCATTATGCTGATCACAGTTTTGACATTATTGAGTTGTGTTTTTTACGCTGCGGCGACGGCGCACGTTTTATCACGCTTATTTCACGCCCAAGGACCTTCACAAAAAGCCACGGTCATTTTGAGTACCCTGGCAATATTGACGCACATGGTGCTGTTGGTGAATTCGGTCTTTACCAATCAGGGCCAAGATGTCAGCTTTATTAATGTCTCTTTATTGACCTGCTGGGTTATCGTATTGTCGGTCACCGCGGTGTCGCTCAAGTTCCCGGCCACCCTGCTGCTGCCCGTGGTGTATGGCTTTGCCGCCATTTTGCTGTTCGCCAGCCTGTTTATGCCGCACCATATGATAGTGCAAAATATTCACCTTGAGGCGGGTTTAGTAGCCCATATCACCCTTTCCTTGCTGGCCTACTGCATTCTGATTATCGCTACCTTGTACGCGGTACAGTTTTACTTTATCGATAAGCGCCTTAAGCGCAAAGACCTGGCCATTGTCTACAGCCACTTGCCACCACTGATGGTGGTTGAGCGCCAGTTGTACCAGTTGGTTACCGTGGGCACAGCGCTTTTGACCATCGCCTTGCTGTCTGGCTTTATTTTTGTCGATACCATGATCAGTAAAGACTATGCCCATAAAACCATTTTATCCCTGCTGGCATGGGCAATATTTGCTGCCGTAGTGTTTGGCCGTCACCTGAAAGGCTGGCGCGGAAAATCCTCGGTGCTGACCATTATGGTCGGTGCCGCCTTATTAACGCTTGCCTACTTCGGTAGTCGCTTTGTACAAGAAGTGATTTTGCATCGTTTTTAACCAACCCCGGACAGACCACCATAAGTGGGCTTGACTCTGAGCTTTGAGTCCCGCTTAATATACCCTGATTAACAACAAAAGGATCCTTCTTTGGACGACATATCGACGAGTACCCTGTTTATAGTTTTGGGCATACTCATATTGATTTCAGGCTACTTTTCCGGTTCTGAAACCGGCATCATGTCTATAAACCGGATACGTCTTAGGCACCTAGAAAAAGAAAATCATCCTGCCGCCAAGCGTGTCAGTAAACTGCTGACTCGCCCCGATAGACTGATCGGTTTAATTCTTATCGGTAACAACCTCGTAAATATCGCCGCAGCTCAGGTAGCTACCATTATAGGTTTGCGCTTGTATGGGGATATGGGTATCGCCATTGCCACCTTTGCTCTGACCCTGATCGTGCTTATATTTGCCGAGGTAACGCCAAAGACGCTGGCAGCGCTCTACCCAGAGAAGGTCGCATTCCCCAGCTCTGTAATACTCAAAATCTTATTAAAAGTACTATATCCACTGGTGGTCGTGGTCAATGCTATGACCAACGGCATGCTGCGCCTGTTCGGTGTGTCGACTAAGGAAATTGAAGAGCACAGCCTGAGTAAAGAAGAATTAAAAACCGTAGTGAGCGAGTCCGGCGCATTTTTACCGGCTAAGCATAAAAGCATGCTCACCTCGATTCTAGACCTTGAGCAGGTCACCGTCGAAGACATCATGATCCCGCGTAACGAAATCAACGCCATTGATATCAACGACGATTGGAAGGTGATCAGCAAACAGCTCACCAATGCGCAACATACTCGCGTTCTTCTCTACCGTGACCAAATCGACGATGCGGTGGGCTTTATCCACGCTCGTGATGCCCTGCGCCTGCTCACCAAAGAGCAGTTTAACAAGTCGTCGTTGCTGCGCGCGGTACGAGAGATTTACTTTATCCCGGAAGGAACCTCGCTTAACACCCAGTTGCATAAGTTCCAGCAGGTGAAAGAACGTATCGGTCTTGTGGTCGATGAATACGGTGATATTCAAGGCCTGGTAACCCTAGAAGACATACTTGAAGAAGTGGTGGGTGACTTCACGACCACCCAGTCCCGCGCACCGAGCGAAGAGGTTGAGGTGCAGTCCGATGGCTCAGTCCTGGTCGAAGGGAGCGCCAATATTCGCGACCTCAACAAGGAGATGGGTTGGAAACTGCCCATCGACGGTCCTAAGACCCTAAGCGGCTTAATTGTTGAATATCTTGAAGATATTCCCGACGCCAACCTGGGGTTAAAAATCGCCGGCTACCCTATTGAGGTGCTGGAAGTAAGAGAAAACATGATCAAACTAGTGCGCGTCATCCCACCAAAGAAGCGCAAGAAAAGCTAGAAAAATCAATATCACTGCCGTCATCTGTGCTTTAATAAAACTTTGTCGTTAACGAAGGAAAGCACAGATGACAGACATCTCCCTGGAAAATATCTACAACACCGCCATCGAAATGCTGATGCAGTATGGCCCTAAATTCGTCCTCGCCCTTGTGGTTCTTTTTGTTGGTTGGTGGCTTATCGGCCGCGTAGCCACCATGTGCGAGCGATCCATGCACAAGGTGAAGGTCGAGGCTGGGTTAACACACTTTTTGGTCTCCTTTATCGGCGTGGTGCTCAAGGTGCTGTTGCTTATCTCCGTCGCTTCCATGATCGGAGTCGAAACCACCTCCTTTATCGCCATGCTCGGTGCCGCAGGTCTAGCCGTTGGTATGGCGCTGCAGGGCAGTTTGGCAAACTTTGCCGGTGGCGTGCTTATTCTCTTCTTTAAACCCTTTAAGGTGGGTGATGTTATTGAGGCGCAAGGCCATATGGGTAAGGTGGTAGAGATACAAATTTTTGTGACCGTTTTACTGACCTACGACAACCAAAAAATCATTATCCCCAACGGGGCCCTCTCTAACGGCACGGTAAAGAACCTGTTCGCCGAAGAAAACCGTCGTGTCGATATCGAATTTGGGATCAGCTATGGTGACGACGTGCACAAGGCTCGTGAGGTGCTGATGTCGGTGCTAAAAGACTACGACATGGTACTGGCAGACCCCGAGCCGTTGGTGCACGTAAGCCAGCACGGCGACAGCCATATTGGCATGCTGGTGTGGGCCTGGGTAAAGTCTGAAAATTATTGGCCGGTATACTTTGGCCTTTACGAGCGAGTGAAAATTGCCTTTGATGCCGCCGACATTACCATTCCGTTCCCGCAGCGCGATGTGTATATCCACACCTTTCCACAGCAGGCGCAATAACTTGCCCACGGCATTAAAAA
Organism: Pseudoalteromonas sp. BDTF-M6; assembly: GCF_018334135.1. Classification (NCBI taxonomy): domain Bacteria; kingdom Pseudomonadati; phylum Pseudomonadota; class Gammaproteobacteria; order Alteromonadales; family Pseudoalteromonadaceae; genus Pseudoalteromonas; species Pseudoalteromonas sp. BDTF-M6. The sequence continues at coordinate 137,628 of NZ_JAGXTQ010000001.1, read as the reverse complement.
ACGGCGCCTTAGCGCCGTTTTTTAACTCAAGAGAACAAACGCTCCAGCCAACTCTTGTCTAAATCGGCCTCACAACGTTTCAACTGCGCGCCATAACGTCCGGCCCGCTGTTTCACCTTATTGGCCACCGAGAGCAACCACTTCTTGTTATTGTGAGTGCCGCGCTTAAAGCCACCCCAGCCTTCATGATAATTAAGGTATTGGGCATAGGCATCCCACTTGGACACGCCGTTGACATGATGGGTTTTCCATACAAACCAGGCCATAAAATCGATGGCATCGTCAAAGTCGTCCCTGTCGGCTCCGCCGTTATCGGTTTCACGGGTATAGTCTTCCCAGGTCAAAGTTTTAGCCTGAGAATAACCGTAGGCATCGCTGGCACGACCTATGGGAATAAAACCAAGGAAGTATTCCATCGGCGGCGCGGCATCGTGCTTGAAGGAGCTTTCTTGATACATCATGGCCATCAGCACATGTTTCGGTGATCCCCACTTATCCTGGGCATCTTTTGCATCAAAATACCAGTCTTCCTTTTCTTCAAAAATCTTACAAATATCATCGGGTTGCTTTGGTGGTGCGGTGGCACAACCAGACAAATACAGAGTCAGCAGCAATAAAGTCGAAATTTTTTTCATTTTTTTTGAACTAACTCCTTTAGGCCCAGTCTGAGTATATGAATGCAGCAGTTTAGCATTGTTTCATCCCTGTAGAATAATTTGCGCGGCTACCTTAGCCGCGCTTTTTTTATCCCTGAAACTCTTCCTGAAAATAGTCATCTAAAAAGGCTTCAAAGCTCAACGAGTCGGCCGCTTCTATGTCTTTTTGCGCTTGTACCGACTGCTCGGCCTGTTGCTGTAAATAGGCCTTATCAAAGCTATGGTATTGCCATTGCTGATGCTGCTCCAGATAGTCTTTTGCCAGCGTCAGTGCATACACGCCATTGTCTTCATTATTGGCCAATAACTGGCTCATATAACGTCCTGACGTGGTTTTTTCTGGCGCCTCAACCCAGCTCGCAAGCTCATTAACCGTCTCGCGGTAATAATTCACCCCATAGGCCTTATCCATATAATCGGCGACCTGCGCTAGCTCGGCGAAAATATCCGCCGCCCAATGCGTTAATAACACTTCTTGGTCACCACGCTTTAGAACGAGCTCTGGATCACGGCCCTGATTAACCACAAGATCAAGGTTTTCCTGAGTACGGGTTTGCTCATCCCAACTCATCTGAGGCGACGCCTTTAATAAGCAATAGGTCAAAAAGACATCGAGGAAATGAATTTGTTGCAGGTCGATACCGGTATCGGCAAAAGGATTGACATCCAAAGCGCGGATCTCGATATACTCAATGCCGCCACGCAACAAGGCCTGAGTTGGCTTTTCACCTGAACGAGCATTACGTTTAGGACGAATAGGCGAGTAAAACTCGTTCTCTATTTGCAGAATATTCTTGTTAAGCTGCTGCGGCTGGGCCGCATGATAATCATTCAGGTCCTGATATAAGTCAGAAGGCAGACTGATCGCTTTTTTCAAACCGTCTACGTATTCCTCAAGCGAGTTATACATGACCCGTAAACTGGATTGAGCACTGTTGGTATAGCCCAGATCGCCCAAACGCAGCGCCGTGCCATGCTCAAGATACAAGGAACCCTTGCCGAGCGATTTAAAGGGCAAGTCTGTTTTACGCCCTTCCAAGAAGGAACTGCACAGAGCCGGTGACGCGCCGAATAAATAACTGATCAGCCACAGCTCGCGCTTAAAATTGCGAATCAGTCCCAGATAACCGTCGGAGATAAAAGACTGCAAGTCGCCAGTGTCACCGCTTTGTTTTTGCAGGCTACGCCATAAGCTCTGTGGAAATGAAATATTGAAGTGCACACCGGCAATGGCCTGCATCATGCTGCCATAGCGGTTTTTTAGGCCTTCACGATACAGGGTTTTCATCCGCCCTATGTTGGAGCTGCCAAACTGCGCCAGGGGAATTTCATCCTGATCCTGAATATAACAGGGCATACTCACGGGCCACAGCAGTTCACCATCGAGTTGCTCGAGCGTAAACTTTTGCAGATCCCTTAGCTGCGCCAGGGTTTCTTCGGGGTCATCACTCACCGGGGTAATAAATTCTAATAAGGCTTCGGAGAAATCGGTGGTGATCATTGAGTTGGTCAGTGCGCAGCCAATGGCGATCGGATGCGGGCGCGTCGACAAACCGCCCTGCTTATTCGTACGCAACGCCTCGCGCTCAATACCACGTTGTATTCCTACTATCGCCGCCAATTCCGATGGCGCCGACAAAGCGCTAAGTCGCTGCTGTAATTGTGTACAAGTCAAAAAATCCTACCTCTAGAGCGTCGGCTCAATTGTGTTGTTATGGGGGGCATCGCTCATTACTCAAGACCAGGGCAGTAAAATTACTTTCTCTTTGCTGCTATTTTGTTCTATTTGTTGATGCGCCATCCCGGCAGCACTTAATGGCATACACCTGTGTGCCAATGTTAACCGGCCCTGACAATACCAAGAGTAAAGGCGTTGCAATTGCGCGGCATTTTTCACTACCAACACGCCCATGCCTTTTACACCCTGTACCTTTGCCGCGGCAATAATCTGCGCCTGTGACAGGGTCGGAACCGTCACTATCACACTGTGTGCGCTCAGCCCTTGCAGGCAACGCATACCCACTTCCATGCCCACCACATCAAGGAGGTAACGTTTGGCCGGCGCAGTAACGAAATCATCATAGCTGATTTGCTCAAAACGCTCCGCCAATCCATCGGGTAACGGACTGCGGGTAATGGCCACAACGCGGTAGCCCATATTGGCGGCAATTTGCAATGCCAATGACCCCACGGTGCCATTGGCGCCGTTGATATACAAAGGCTGGCTTTTCGGACACTCGAGCTTATTGATGGCTTGAAATGCAGTCAGACCCGCAAGGCATAGACCGGCCAACAGGGGATCTGCATTCGCCTTATCAACTTTGATCAACTCATTGCGACGCGCCTTGGCATACTGCGCGTAGGTGCCAGGATGCGTTGCAAAGCCCACCATGCCCATCACTAGGTCGCCATTGCTTAAACCAGAGACCTTGTCTCCACAGTCAACCACCTCGCCGTAAAGGTCATAACCCAATACCAAGGGTAAGTTGTGTTTGTTTTGCTCTGCAGCAAAACCAATACCGGCACGGGTTTTTACATCAATGGGATTAATGGCGGCACTAAGCACTTTTACCAATACTTCATCCTCGGCAATTGTAGGGTATGCCACCGAGATGGGTTTAAGTGCTCCGGGCTCACCAAAGGCCTGGATAGCCATGGCTTGATAGTCGCGCGTCATAAGCAACTCTGTTTGTTCGATTTCTTATTACATATATTGACATTACCGCAGCACAGAGACAATAAAAAAGGCGGCCAAAAACAGGCCGCCTTGTTATGTCTTATAAGATTGTACTTATTTACTGGTAAAGCTAAAACCGTTTTCATCCGCATCAATGCAGATGACATTGCCCGTTGTCAACTCACCGGCGAGTAATTTCTGCGCCAGCGGGTTTTCAATGGCCTGCTGAATGGCACGCTTGAGTGGGCGAGCACCATACACAGGATCAAAGCCACTTTCAGCCAGTTTTGCCAGCGCCTCATTGGTTACCTCAAGAATGTATCCCTTCTCGGTGAGACGCTCGTACAGTTTTGCCAACTGAATATCGGCAATCTGCTTGATATGTTCACTTGCCAACGGATGAAAGACCACGGTTTCATCAATACGGTTGATGAACTCGGGGCGGAACTGCTGAGCGAGTACCATCATCACCTTCTCTTTCATGGCCGCGTAGTCGTTTTTACTCGCTTCCTCTTGGATCACATCCGAACCCAGGTTTGAGGTCATAATGATCACCGTGTTCTTAAAGTCCACGGTACGCCCCTGGCCGTCTGTTAAGCGACCGTCATCAAGCACCTGGAGCAAAATATTGAATACATCCGGGTGTGCTTTTTCCACCTCGTCGAGCAAGATCACCGAGTACGGACGACGACGCACAGCCTCGGTCAGGTAACCGCCTTCCTCGTAGCCAACATAGCCTGGAGGCGCCCCGACCAAACGGGCGACGGAATGTTTTTCCATAAACTCGGACATGTCGATGCGCACCATGGCATCTTCGGTGTCGAACATAAGCTGAGCTAAGGCCTTGGTTAGCTCCGTTTTACCTACCCCGGTTGGCCCTAAGAATAAGAAGGAACCAATGGGACGATTGGGGTCGGCTAATCCGGCACGAGAGCGACGAATGGCATTGGCCACCGCGGTTACCGCCTCATCCTGACCTATCACCCGCTGGTGAAGCTCTGCTTCCATTTGTAAGAGTTTCTCGCGCTCACCTTGAAGCATTTTCGCAACGGGGATACCTGTCCAACGCGATAAGATTTCGGCAATTTCATCCTCGCCAACCTTGTTACGCAACAGACTCATGTCTTGCATCTCGGCTTGAGATGCAAGATCCAGCTTACGCTCAAGCTCAGGGATACGACCATATTGCAGCTCCGACATACGTTGCAGATCGCCTGCTCGACGAGCCACTTCCAGATCCAAACGGGCCTGCTCAAGTTCCGCCTTGATCACTTGGGTGCCCTGCAGCGAGGCTTTTTCTGCGTTCCACACCTCGTCTAGCTCGGCATATTCGCCTTCCAGCTCTTTGATCAGCTCCTGCATTTCTTCGCGGCGCTTTTGTGAGGCTTCGTCCTTTTCCTTCGCCAACGCGTTGTCTTCCAGCTTCAGCTGAATAATACGACGCTCGAGGCGATCCAGCTGCTCTGGTTTTGAGTCTATTTGCAAACGAATCGATGAACCGGCTTCGTCAATCAGGTCAATGGCTTTATCCGGTAACTGGCGGTCACTAATATAACGATGCGATAAGTTTGCCGCGGCGACGATCGCCGGATCGGTAATTTCCACCGAGTGGTGCAACTCATAACGCTCTTTTAGGCCGCGTAAAATGGCAATCGTGTCTTCAACGCTGGGCTCATCCACGAGAACCTTTTGGAAGCGACGCTCAAGGGCGGCGTCCTTTTCAATGTATTGACGGTACTCATCCAGGGTGGTGGCACCGACACAGTGTAACTCACCGCGGGCCAACGCCGGCTTCAGCATATTACCCGCATCCATGGCGCCATCGGTTTTACCGGCGCCGACCATGGTATGGATTTCATCGATAAAGAGGATCACCTGCCCCTCTTCCTTGGCCAATTCGTTGAGTACCGACTTTAAACGCTCTTCAAATTCACCGCGATACTTAGCGCCGGCCACCAAGGCCCCCATGTCCAACGACAACACCCGCTTATTTTTAAGGCCCTCGGGCACCTCGCCATTAATAATGCGCTGCGCCAAGCCCTCAACGATTGCGGTTTTACCGACTCCGGGCTCACCAATAAGCACAGGATTATTTTTGGTGCGGCGTTGCAACACCTGCACGGTGCGGCGAATTTCTTCATCGCGACCGATCACAGGATCTAGCTTGCCTTGCTCGGCACGCTCGGTGAGATCTATGGTGAATTTTTCCAGGGCCTGACGGGTTTCTTCGGCATTGGGGTCATCCACTTTTTGCCCGCCGCGCAGGGCCTCGATGGCGGTTTCGACCTTGCTGCTGCTGATGTTCAGCGCCTTAAAGATATCGCCCAGCGGGCCCTTGTCGTCACAAGCGGCAAGAACAAAAATTTCGCTGGAAATATATTTATCCTTACGCTTTTGCGCGTATTTGTCGCACAGGTTAAGCAAGGTGACCATGTTGTTCGACAACTGCACATCGCCGCCAACACCTTCGACCTTAAATATTTTTTCAATCGCCTGTGAAAGCTTGGTATTGAGTTCATCGGCACTGACGCCGGCTTGGGCAAACAAGGCCCGCACGCTCGAGCCGCTTTGCTGCAGCAGCGCATACATGAGGTGAACGGGTTCAATAAATTGGTGGTCGCGCCCTAATGCCAAAGATTGGGCATCGGAAAGCGCTTGTTGGAATTTACTCGTAAATTTGTCTAAACGCATGTATCTGTTTCCACTAAATAGTTTGATTACCTATTTAATGGGTGCAGGATGGGAAATGTTCAAGTTGGGAATAGAAATAATTGGTTATTATTTGCGCCAGATCACACTTGCCATGCGCCCGGTTTGCCCATCGCGACGATAGGAGAAGTATTGCTCGGCCAATGAATAAGTGCATTGCTGCGCATCGGCAATAGAGGTCACACCAAGGCCTTGCAGCTTTTGTGTTGCCAGCAAGGATAAATCGGCGAGAAATTTTTCGCCATGAGCCTTAAAGGCAGCTTCGTGGGCACCATCAAGAGCCAGGAATTGCGCTCTGACCTCGGCACCGACCTCAAAGGCCTTTGGCCCAATTGCCGGCCCAAGCCACGCGGATATCTTAGCGGCAGGTGAATGGAATAAGGGAATAGCCTTTTCAATAATTCCCCCTTGCAAAGAGCGCCAACCACAGTGTAAGGCGGCAATTTCTTCACCATCATCACTGGCAAGTAATACGGGCAGGCAGTCTGCGGTCATGATCGCAAGTGGTGTGTGAGCGCAGCGGGTAAACAAACCGTCAGCCTCAATATGAGCGGTGTCGCTATTATCGACCAGGGTATGAATATGGATGCCGTGAACCTGCTGCACAAAATGCGCAGGAGCAGGTAAGTGGGCATTCAGTAAGGCACGATTTTGAGCCACGTGGGAGGTGTCGTCACCGACATGTTCACCCAAGTTAAAGCCTTGATACTGGCCAAGACTAACACCGCCTTGACGAGTGCTTTGCAATGCACCCACTTGCGCGGGTGCATTCGTGACCGTTGGCGCAGCAGCAGGCCAGTTTGGTTCGAACAGGCTGGATTTAATAGTCTTCGTGACCATTTAGCTGAGTGTCCAGACGCAAGGCTTCGGTCAGTGCAACCATGTCCTCGGGCACAGGTGCCTGCCAGCGCATTTGCTCACCGGTGATCGGGTGCGCCAATTGCAGCTTAATCGCATGTAGGGCCTGGCGCTTAAAGCCACGTAATACGCTAATGAACTCTTCACTGGCATTTTTCGGTGGACGCGGACGGCCGCCATAGAAGGGGTCGCCTACCAGTGGATGGCTAATGTGCGCCATGTGCACGCGAATTTGGTGCGTACGTCCCGACTCCAGACGCAGACGCAAACGCGTATGGGCACGGAACTTTTCGGCGACACGGTAATGGGTCACCGCCGGCTTACCAAACTCGGTAACCGCCATATGGGTACGCTTGGTGGCATGACGGCCAATGGGTGCATCCACCATGCCGCCTGCGGTCATGGTGCCATAACAAATGGCCTCATACTCACGGGTAAAGTTATCACGTTTTTGCAGCGCGGCCACTAGGTGCGTTTGCGCCGGTACGGTTTTAGCAACCACCATGAGACCCGTGGTGTCTTTATCCAGTCGGTGCACGATGCCGGCACGCGGCACGTTTTCAATTTCTGGACAATGGTGCAGCAAGGCATTAAGCACTGTACCATCTGGGTTACCGGCACCGGGATGAACAACCAGGCCGGCTGGCTTATTGATCACCAAAATATCATCGTCTTCATAAACGATGTTCAATTCGATGTCTTGTGCTTCATATTCACGTGGTGCTTCTAGCTGAGCTTCGATGCTAACCTGTTCTCCCCCCAACAATTTTTCTCGCGGGGTGTTTACCACCAGGCCATTCACATGCACCATGTCATCGAGAATCCAAGTTTTAATGCGCGAGCGAGAATAATCCGGGAACAATTGCGCTAAAATTTGGTCTAGACGTTTACCGCCCAGCTCTACGGGAACCTCTGCACTGAGGGAAATTTGTTCTGCCATAAGCAAGTTTTACCTAATTTACCAGTGCAAGCTCTGCTTGACTGGGTTAGAATCGCATAATTCGCATAGTTTACTCGGTTTTACCTACTTGGCCTAGCCAAAGACAACGAAGGTACCTAATTAATGATAAATAAAATAAGTAAACGGGCATTAGCTGTCATATTTACGGCCACCTTACTTAGCGCATGTTCATCGGCACCGGAAAAAGAAGAAATAGAACGCGTGCCAAATAAATCGGCGCAGGCACTCTATGAAGATGCACGCCAAACGCTTGATTCGGGCCTTTACGCCCGCGCCATCGAATTACTATCGGCCATTGATGCTCGTTATCCTTTTGGCCCCTTCTCCAAACAAGTACAAATGGACCTGGTCTATGCCCATTATCAAACAGGCAATACCGAACAGGCCCTGGCCACCATCGATCGATTCATTCGCTTAAACCCGAACCATAAAGACCTGGACTACATGTATTACATGCGAGGCTTGGTGAATATTAAGGCCGATGAGAATGCCTTCCAGGAATACTTTGGTGTAGACAGAGCAGACCGTGATGCCCAGCGCACCCGCGTCGCCTTTACCGACTTCTCGACCTTGATCAATAACTACCCAGAGAGTAAATATGCTCCCGAGGCAAAACGTCGCCTAGTATGGCTACTCAATAAAATGGCTCGCAATGAGTTAAAGGTAGCGAATTATTACTATGAGCGTGAGGCTTATTTGGCGGCCGCCAACCGCGGTAAATATGTGGTAGAGCATTTCTCGCAAAGCAGCTACTTGATCCCGGCTCTGGAAATGATGGTGAAGAGCTATGAAAAGCTAGGCCTTGATGACATGGCGGCGCACACCAGACAGACTCTGGAATTAAACAAGGATAAACGTTAAGCAGTAAATCAGCTTAACGACGATAATAAAAAATCCGATGCTCAACACATCGGATTTTTTTATAACTTAAATAGCAATTTTATTAATGTAATTGATATTAGATGGCTTGCTCGTCTTCTTCTTGTGTACGAATACGAACCACGCGCTCAACATCAGTCACGAAAATCTTACCGTCACCAATTTTGCCCGTTTGTGCTGTACTAACTATGACTTCAATGGCGCGATCGACATCCTCATCGGCAAGGACAATATCCAGCTTCACCTTGGGCAAAAAGTCGACCATATACTCGGCGCCGCGATAAAGCTCGGTGTGACCCTTTTGACGGCCAAAACCTTTTACTTCGCATACCGTCATACCCGTGATCCCCACTTCCGACAGGGCTTCTCGTACGTCGTCCAATTTAAATGGCTTGATGATAGCTTCTACTTTTTTCATATTTTCGTTCTTGCACTGGCAGATGGGCCGATTTTAGTCAATTGTTGACGACGACGCAAACATCAAAGGGGGTGACTAATGCGTTAATAGTGTTAAAATTAATATAATTACACCAACAGGACGATGTAATGAAAAATCATCACCTTGCTAAGCAACGCGGTTTTACCCTTATCGAGCTTATGGTCACGATCGCCATTGGCGCCATCTTATTAGGCATCGCTTTATTCAGCACCACACAAATGACGAATAAAGAAAAAGCAAATAATTTTGCCATGGAATTTAAACGTCAGGTCAAATTTGCCCGCGCTAAAGCGATGACGACCGGAGACCCAGTTGTAATGTGCGCCATGGCTACCCCAGGCTCTGATGGCGCTTGTGCAGCAGACTGGATGACGGGCACCATCATCATGTTTTCCGATATCAACAATAATGGTACGTTTGAGAACAGTGCAGATATCCTACTGCGTTCGGTGTCTTCTCTTGTTTCTAATAGCAAGATAAAAAGCACCGCTACAAATATGAAGCTAACTTTTGACCAACGCGGTCAGGTAGGTGCAGGAGAAACCGGCTCCTTTATCTACTGCCCATCGGCCGACAATAAATACAATATCCAACTTGAAGTGATGTCTTCCGGCACTATTCGCAACCGAGGTAAAACCACAAGTACTTGCGATTCCTAAGAAGGCAACTAATCTTACAGTTAAAGGACTAGATATGGGCTTCAAGGATGAAAGCACATTCTCTTATTTATACGCACCATGCCACCTTAGGTATGACGCTGATAGAATTGATGGTGACACTGACCGTTGCATCTATTCTTATAAGCATCACGCTATTTAGCTTTGCCGATATACAACTCACTAATCGACGCACCAGCTATATACAAACCTTACATCGTCAAGTGATGTCAGCTCGTGCCTACGCCATCTACCATAATCAGTTTGTCAGGATCTGCCCCAGCATAACGCAGCGATGCACAGACTCCTGGCAAAATGACATAATGATTTTTGTTGATGAAAATAATGACCGCCAGCGCAATGCTAACGAACAGCTCCTCAGTATTATCGCTTCCCCAAGTGCAGGTGATAGCATTAGCTATCCGCGAACCAGTTTAAGTTTTAAACCCACAGGAATGCTATTGGGCTTTAATAACGGCAGCTTTGTCTATTGCTCAACAGACTCTAAATTAAATCAACCGGCATTGCGTATTACCGTGAGTCAAATCGGTCGAATCCGCTTACGTGAGGATAGCGATAAATGTAATTAGGGTCGCATCAAGGGTGAGGTTTGGGCTCAGCCCGACTCAGGTGTATGTTTGTAAGTTCACCTCGAACAATAGGTATATTTTAAACGCCTGCTGCATCACTAAGTTCACGCGGGCTTGCTTATACGGCGGAGGGCTTCTATCTCAATGCCGGCTCAATTGGTACTTAAACGAAGCGATAGAGCACAAACCAAGCACATAAAATCCCCCAACTACTTTGTATAAAATAAAAATGCCAGCTAAGCTGGCATTTTTATAGCGTTAAACCAATTTGATTGAGACTAACGCAGTTTCAGCTTATCCAGTTTACGTGCATTAGCATCTGAGAACTCCTCGCTACGCATAACACACTGCTGAACTTCGGCTACCCGTTGCAACTCCTTGCCGGGGTATTTATGGCCTTCGGCAATCGCAGCATGAGCGGCTTTCGCCTTACTCTTTTGCTTTATCTCAACATCAATAACGGCAAAGGTGTTATTTTCCAGTAAGGCATAACACTTATAGCCATTAAGTACCGTAATCGCATATAGGTTAGATGACATAAGCACCGAGGCGCCTACTAACATCAATATAGAAAATGTTTTCATAGCTTACCTCTTCCAACAAGTATCGGTATTGGCGCTCGGGGTTGCTCCTTTAACGCCAACCTCGTTAATAGTGAATGTAGTACACTTGGTGTCTTTTAGTGCCACCCCTCCATTTGGAGTAGCGGTAATTACAAAACTTTGCCCATCTACGGTAGCTGAAATCGCATATAAGCCCGACTCCGTAGGAGTAGCCACACCCAAGTTATTCATGCTTGTTGTATATTGACGGTTATCTGCAAAGTACTGTTCTTGCTTACTGGCCGCATCAAGCACGGCACTCATGGCTTCAGAGCGCGCACTACTGATAACAAAGTCCTGATAATTAGGATAGGCAATAGCCGCTAAAATCCCGACGATGGCCACTGCAATCATCAGCTCAATTAAGGTAAATCCGTTACATCTTTTCATTAGTTGCTATCCTCAAGGCGATAAATATAGTTCTGCGTCGTTCTAAAGCCTGGTAACGCGGTCTTGGTAGGATCATTTTCATCAATAGCGATAAGTTCAAGCAGACCTCCTTCACCTCCATTTTCACCACCGTACTCCTCACCTGTTCCGGTACCACAGTTTAGACAATAAAACTGATCTTCCACCACCCAGGTAGGTGAAGGTGGTATTTTATTACCAAGGTCAAAGGTCAACGAGCTATAAACGGTGGAGCCATAATGCAGGTTAAATGCATAAAGATGACCTTTCCCTCCTTCTAGGACGCATTTCTCTAAGTCATTCAGTTCACTGGGTGTAAATGATGTAAAATAAGCAACCCCAAATAATACTGAGGGCTTAGCCAATGACTTTGTCGTGTTCGGTAGGTTATACATCCAGCCCTGATAGCTACTCAAGGATATTTCTTCTTGCTCAAACTCATCCGTTCCAGCTTCAACACTATCAAAAGGCAAATCTGAAATATCTTTCAAGTTCGCTGGTGTTAAAGGCAAGGGCGCAGGGTTTAAATCACCAAATGATTGTGTGCGCGTATTTTTATCTCGCAGCATAAACAGGTAATTGTTCTCAACTTTTTCCAAGGGGTGAGAACGATTTCCACTACCAACCAAGACTGCTTCAACTGGCGATTCTACCCTAGAAACGGTTGTTGATTCCTGCCCACCAATTGTCACAGTCTCTTCGGTAACGCTAGTGAAGTAGGTTCGAGCAACTGCAGGGCCGTAATAAAAACGACGCTGTTCAGACTCGATTAGAGGGTTACTCAATTGAGCAAACTTAAACACCGACCAGGTACTTTTATCTGCACTCGGTAAGTCAAAACGCCAAACATTACCGCCGGTATCGCTGGCATACATACGATCGGTAAAGCCATCATAATTACTATCAAGCATGGCCACATCACCCACAATGCCATGAAGGCCTTTAAAGTAAATACCATCGCTGATTAGGTTTAAAGGCTCATTGGTAAATTTACCAACCAAACTGCCGTCACGGGCTTTAACAAGGTAAATACCGCGACCAACGCTGTCCTCATCGAAACTCGTATCTTTATTAGTATCATAACCGGCGCCAAAGACTAAAATTGGTTCGGGTCTATTATTGGCGTCAACAAAACCTTTGAGATAAGTAACTATAGGTTTGGACCAGGTTTGTCCAAGCTGAGACATTCCTGGGGTGGTAGGATCCAACTTCCACATTAATCTAGGAGCATTACTGTTAGAAAGATCTAGAGCATAGTATGAATATCCGCCTCGGCGCATACCTATAAATGCCCATACTGTGTCAGTACTTTCGTCTACGATGCCATTATTGTTGGCATCGATAAAGTGCACTGTTGCTGTACTATCCATCCCATAAACTTTGTCACCGCCGCGGTTATTGCGCAGCACTGGCAAGATATTGAACAGCTCGTTCGGGATGAAACTCCATTGTTCTGTTAAGGTATTATTTCTATCCGAAAACAAATGCACAAAGCCCGCATTTGTACCCATAATAACCTTAATTTCACCGTCAGGATAGCTCAAAGCCACAGGACGTGAATGCAAGGGGTCGCCCATAATATCTAGCCGAGTGTCGGATGTCAGTCCATCATTATCATCATCATCGACATCGAATCCCCTCGCCCAAGCGACTAATTCGGCCACACTTCCTTCCGGTACGCCGATTGCAAACGCAGCTTCCCCTTCGCTGCCATAAAAGCTATTGACCTTACTCGGAGTAAAATCATCAAGTACTCCGTTGGCACCAATATCGGAATACACTTTTCGGTTAATTAAATCTTGCTGTGATAGAACATAGTTAGCGCCACCGGCACGAACATCGGGACCATCCGGCGCTGCGCTCCAGAAAGTCGTTACAATATCGTTACCCGATTTAATATTGCCAAGAGCATCTAGTGCTGGTACACCATTTTTATCCACCACTTTACCATCGGACACTTTTAACTTTTTCAAGTTACCTGCCCAACGAGCACCCTCTGTTGGTAAAAACATCGCATAATAAACAGAGTCTGACGTTCTCGTACGGTCAAAGTTATTACTTGCTACCGCAGGGGCGGTAAATGAGGTTGACGTTTCCAAAATACCGCTCAAGGTTTCCGTAATGGCTTCCGCAAGTGAGTCTCCATTTTCAGCAAAGTAGTATCTGCCGCCGCCCTCTTCGGCGGCTTTTTGAAGAATCGCCTCGGGTGCGCCATTACCAAAACCCACTGTGTATAAAGTAGCGGTTTGGTTACCAGTAATACTCTTATTGATATCCTGCTTATTCATGAAATGGGCTAGCGCTGGCAAGTAGCTTTCAGCCAGCACCACTGGCCCTCCATCCTCGCCCGTCACATAATTCCCTTCCTCATCTAGCAGATATTCGCGCCCTTTTAAGTCTTCAACATTTGGCACAGTCGAAGGGGTTTGGCCATCTATCTGATCGACAACGTAATTTTGGAACAGCGCTTTTACCGAGTCATCCGCCGCACCATCTAGTGTGGGTGCACCATCGGTAATATAGATAATACTGATGTCTTGTCCGCAACCACCACGATCATCAAAAGGACTAACGTAAGTAACTCCCTCACCGTTTAAAGTTGTAGACATATCAAATGGTGGGTTATTTCCCTGATACCCTATCCCAGCGCAGGCGCCGGAATCACTGCTACAGGTGGTGTCATCATCGGCAAAATCCACTGCGTTCCCGGCAAAGTAATTGTATGCCTCGAATAAGGTTTCACATAAAGGTGTATTTGTTTCCCCAGAAATAGCCGAAACAATATCAACAATCCCTTCATCCTGGCCAAAGCCGGAAACAATACGACCACCATCACGTTTGTTTTCAGGATAGTTGAGGTTATAAAGCATAAGCGCAAAGTCCGCATCGGGCGTTGCACCTAGAGTCGTTTGGATTGTCTCTTTTGCTACTTCAATTTTATCTTGTGTGGTTTGGTTATTCTCTTTGTCTATATACCAACGAATATAATTGGGAGAATAGAGGGTAACGACACTGGCTTGTTCAAAAACAGCTTCCATCTCGTCTCGAGAATATGTGGCTATGGGGTCGGCTCCCGAATAACCCAAAAAGTCACTATGATCAGGGTTTCTTTTATTAGTAGGGAAACCTATTAACTCATCGTCATCCGCTGAGGTTAATAGGTCGCCCCCACCCACGGATACTTTTAAGTGAGGATCAAAAAGTACCTCGCTTGACGTTTGAGAGATAAAGGTATTATCACCATCGTCATTACGAAAATCAGCCAAACAATCAACGGCGTTTTGCATATTACCGCCATTGTCATTTTTTAGGTTTATCCATTCACCAGAGTTATTCTTGCCAGAAAACTCGAGCATCTTGCCGGTAAAATAACCAAACTCTTCTAAAGCTTCTTTGGCCGCATCACAGCCATTAAGCAACATGTTAAAACGCTTCGCATCGGAGCGATTTTCTAACTCGCTTAGCGCTATATCATCGATAGGCACACCCACGGAGTAAAAGACGTAGTCATCTTTAAAGCCGCTATCGGCGCCCTCACTACCGTAAACTACGTCCTTATTATAACCCTCTGCAGCAATAACGCCTTCGTTCATACTTCCTGAATTATCTATGATAAACAGCACCTTTGCCTTAATACCTACCGCAGTTGGGTCTCCAACGTATACCTCGATATCCTCAGCATGGATTGCTGCTGGCACAGACAATGCGCACAACAAAGCTAATTTATTTAGAACTTTCATTTCGTTCACCTATTAATTTATTTCAAGCATGCTATAGAGATTCTTGCTCTATGCCAGCAATCACACTAACTAAATGGCGATTACCTTTACCGTAACTGTTAGTAGTAAAGAGCCTTAAATCACGGCTACATTTTATATCTGAGGCAGTATCATTTGCCGATCGTCTGGGAGAGCAGTTTGTAGCAAGTAACTCCCCTGGCGCTTTAACTAATTCAAAGGTCGATTGTGCCCCAGCTGCTGTTAGCGCCACAGTTTCATCCTCAGTGCCGAGGTTAGGCGTGGTAAAGTGGGTAGCGCCATTTAGTTTTATTTCGTCATAAATGGCACGTGATGTGTCGGCGTAGGCACGAGTGAGCGCTTCATCGTAATCCTGTGCAGCGTTGATCACCTTCATGTCCACGGTGCTGTTGCTCATCAAGGTGACTGCAATACCGCTAACTACCAGTACCATCACTAAAGCTGCGATAAGCACTACACCGCGCTGATGCGATAGATTTAAATTGCGATTAACCATTGGTCACCCCCCGAATTGTTTACCTTAAAGGTAGAGACAAACACCATACGGCGATAATTATCAGTAAACGTCAGAGAGCGCTGCGTCCCTGCCGCATCACCACCCAATACATAAGTTTTATTGGTCAATTGAATATTGGCATCTTCTTCCGCTGCACGCACTAGTACGGAAACTTGAACTGTTTTAATCTTAGTGGTGCCGGACTGCTCCCAATCGGCTGGGGTCATTTGCGTTGCATCTCGATAAACATCGACATCACCGTTACCATTTTGATCGAGACCGTATAGAAAACGAATATTCTCTACACCCTCAAGTACAGACTCAGAGACAATACCTGTACTAACGGTTAAACGTTTACGCATTAATACCGGAACGCTAATGTTTTTGTCCCCGCGAGTATAATTTTGCTCGCTTACGTAATAGACAGAGTGATTATATGGCCAAACATTAGTACCTGTAAGGTCAACCGCAGTACTTCCACCTGTTACAAAACGTGCGCTACCCAGGGTTGTTTCCACATAAAATTGATTACCATCTGTACCACTGCCGCTTACATCAGTACCAGAAGCTCGTTTAATTTGAATAACGTCACTGCCTCCCACTGCATCATCAATACAAGTCAGAGCATTCGTTGAATTTTCAGGCACTACACTTCCATAAAGTACACGGAAGTTTGTCCCTACTCCGGGGTTTGGAAAACTGCCGTTATTAGGCCCTTCGGTACAATCTGTTGCTGGAGCCGTCACGGCACCAACTTCACTGAAAGCAATTGAATCTGCTTTAGCGCGACCAAAAAAGCCCGCCATGGTGATTTCTTTTCCCAAAATATCTAAAGCAATACGCCCCGTCTCTTGCAGCTCACCCATTTCTACTGTATCCGAGGTGGTCACCTTCATGCTCAAATAGGTAAACATAACCCCGCCAATTAAAAACAAACCAACGACCATGGCGATCATTAGCTCTAATAGGGTGTAACCGGCTATTCGATTAAACCTCTTGTGCTTTATATCCATTGTCGCTCCCTACACAAATAGAAATGAATTAAGTGCTAAAACACGGCGGCGGTCATCATTGGTACCGCAATCCGCTTTAACCGCCCCGGCACCTGCATTGCTGGTCAACTCTTGACGCGAATCCCAAGAAATAGTCACTTTAATAGTTCGGTTATCAGCCCCACCATTGGTGGTATCAATACAAATCATGGCGCCAGACAACGAACCCGTGTTATCTGGCTGCGAACCGGTTGCATCAACTCCACGAATCGACTTACGCCAATGTTCCTTATCAAACAGAGCAACTTCAGCTGCACTACAGCCGTTGTTTATACAGCTCTTATAGCTGCTTGCTTCCGGTGGCGTATCACTACTGGCAATATTGCCGTTATAGTTGCCCGCCAGCGCCCCTTCGGTATTGGCTTTCATACGCTCAATCACATCGTTGGCAACGCCCAGCGCTGCCGCACGCTGCATGGCGTCATAGGTAGCCTGCTTTGCCTTTGCCTGTAAGGCGATGGCACCGAGGAGACCAAAGACTAAAACAATAAACGCGATAAGCGTTTCGAGGAGGGTAAAACCTTGTTGATGACGCATAATGATCCATGGAGTTGCAGTAATTCTTAACAGTTTAGTAACTCAAGCACCAGGCTCAACGTCAGAAGGAATAAACGGTATATTTAGAGGAATAAGCGGTCGAGCTAAGTAAAGGGTTCAGGTAGTACCAAAAAAACTAAGATTTTTTTCCTTAAAAAACAGCGTTAAGCTGAACTCACATAAGTGACGTGTGAAGGAAGTTAAATCGCTTCCTGCAAACTTGAGTAGCGGGTAGCAATCCAGGAGCGAAAAACATGGTTAATGATAAGTTAGTCGGCTAACGCTTCTTTTACCCGCGAGACTTCGCGACGACTGACACTCAATAACTCGGGGCTAGATTTTAACCGTACCTGATATTGCTTGTCCTGCTGCACCACGGATTGAAGCTGCGCCTTGTTTACCAAGGTATTGCGGTGAATACGCAAAAACACCCTCGGGTACTGTTGCTCCAACTCTTTGAGGCTGGTATCGAGTAACACCTGCGTATCACTACAGAAGGCTTGGGTGTACTTACCATCGCTACAACAATAAAGAATATCAGCCAGGTTTAATTTTTTGGTCTGATTTCCTACCTTATAGCTAATGCTCTGCTGTTGCTGCCCTTTTACCTGTGCCTTATTTAGCTGACTCAGTTTATTCACTACTGTATCGAGCTCTTGGCGCTCCAAGGGTTTTAAAAGGTACGCAGCGGGCATCACCTTAAAGGCATCGAGGGCGTGCTGGGGGTGAGCGGTGACAAAAACGATGGCCGGAGGAATCGCTTGCTCGTTAATTTCTTGTGCCGCGGTGAGGCCATTTTTCCCTGGCATTTCAACATCAATAAAGATCACATCAGGCTGTAACTGGGCGGCTAACTCAACAGCCTCATGGCCATTATCGGCATAACCAATCACATCAATATGCTGGTGATCGGCCAAAAGACGATTTAGACGTTTTTGCGCCATGGGTTCATCATCGACGATCAAAACTTGCACTGTATTGACTCCATTTTAGGCACCACCAACTTAACGCGGTAACTGTTCGCCAGTCGGCGCGCGCGCATGCTGGCCTGACCCGCATATATGATACTAAGGCGCTTTTGAATATTATCCAGAGCTATACCGTTGTGCGCCCGAGTCGTTGGGGTCGACTGTGCACTCAGGCTATTGCTAACAATAACAGTAGCACTTTGCTTACCAATATGTACCTCAACATCGATCACTCCGCCTTTATCACTGCTCTCAATACCATGGACGACGGCGTTCTCCAACAAGGGCTGCAGCGTTAAACAAGGCAAAACCAGCTCAGGCATGTTCGCCGGGAGGTGCCAGTTGACTTTAAGACGCTCGCCAAAGCGCCACTGCTCAAGGGCAATATAGCGCTTAGCTAAGGCCAGCTCCTGCGCCAGGGTGCTTTGTTGTCCCACCTGCATCGCGGCGCGAGATAAAGATGCCAGCGCCAATGCCGACTCCTCAGCGGCGTCGCTATCTTCATGGGCCAACTCAGCTAAGGTATTGAGGCTATTGAACAAAAAGTGTGGGCGAATACGGGCTTGTAACGCATCTAGTTGGGCTCGCGCATAGGCCGAATGCGCCTTGGCATGCTCGTTATAGATGGCCATAAACTGCACAAACAAAGCCGCGACCAGCAGACTGATGGCACTGCTTTTAAACACAAACCAATGAGAAAGCCCAGCATCGAGCAGTTCGAGATAGCTGATATACAAGGTGATAGCCAGGGTGCTAAGCACCAACACGGCAACCACCGCAAGCGCTTGCACCGAATTGTTTAGGTCGGGCTTAACTCGGCTCAGAATATAAAGCGCGGCAATGCTAATAGAGGTAATAAATTGAATAAGCAGGCTGCTCTGGCCAAGTACCAACCAGAAATTATCCGGTTGGTACTCGCTGAAACTAATGATCAGGGCCAGTACCTGTGCCACGATCAAAGCGCTAAGAATACCGCGCGTTTGACACAAGGTGGTCAGTAAAGAATAGGAATTAGCTTGGGCTGATAACGACTGACTCATTAATCACCCCAAATGCTTATCTAAGCTCTGCAGGAACGGCAAAGACGATATCTTCTTCGCGCCCTGGGTTTTCCACCACCTGTTCGCCGCCAAGTGATTTAAGGTGATTGACCACCTCTTTTACCAACACCTCGGGCGCCGATGCGCCAGCGGTCACGCCCACACTATCAACATTTTGTAACCAGTTGGCATCAATGGAGCTGGCATCATCAATTAAATAGGCTGCAGTGCCCATCTTGCTAGCCAGTTCACGCAGGCGGTTAGAGTTGGAGCTGTTCTTCGCTCCGACAACCAAGAGCACATCAACCTTGTCGGCCAAATCACGCACCGCATCCTGACGGTTTTGGGTGGCATAACAAATGTCGTCCTTGCGTGGACCATCGATGTCGGGGAAACGCTCACGCAATGCATCAATCACATCGGCGGTATCGTCAACAGACAAGGTAGTTTGGCTGCAATAAAACAACTTGCTGGCATCTTTAACCTGAAGCTTAGCCACGTCCTCTGGGGTTTCAACCAGATAGATACCGCCTTCAGGGTTGTCATATTGACCCATGGTCCCTTCCACCTCGGGGTGACCCTGGTGACCAATCAAAATACATTCGGTGCCACGGCGTGAAGCACGAGTCACTTCCATATGCACCTTGGTTACCAAGGGACAGGTGGCATCGAATACCTTCAAATCACGACGTTTAGCTTCCTGGCGCACCGCTTGCGATACCCCATGGGCACTGAAAATCACAATACTGTCATCGGGTACCTGATGGAGCTCTTCAACGAATACGGCGCCTCGGTCTTTCAGGCCATTAACCACGTATTTATTGTGAACCACCTCGTGACGCACATAAATGGGGGCCTCGAAAATATCCAAGGCACGCTCTACTATGCTGATCGCTCGATCGACCCCGGCACAAAATCCGCGCGGGTTGGCTAACATGATTTTCATCCGTTGCTGACCTCCAAGATCTCCACCTCAAACGTAAGCTTTTGACCCGCTAAAGGATGGTTGAAATCAATGGTTACCGACTCGCCCAGCACTTCTCGTACTACACCCGGCAGTTCGGTGCCATCGGGCTGGGTAAAGGCAATGATCGCCCCCACCTGGGCCGGCGCTTCGGCACTAAACTTGCTGCGGTCAACGTGATAGATGTTGTCCGGGTTAGGATGACCAAAGGCGTCCTCTGGCTCTAGCTCAAAGCTTTTTTCCTCACCGGCGCGCAGGCCAAGTAAACACTTCTCAAAGTTTTCCGTCAGGCTGCCATCACCCATTACCAGTTTAGCAGGCTTGTTGTGGACCTTGGTAGAATCGGCGGCAGAGCCGTCCGATAACTTAATCGAAAAGTGAAACAGTACTTCAGAATTAGCACCGATAATCGCTTCACTCATTGACCGACTCCTTTTTACTGCTTGATTTAAAGGCATCAATTAACAATAGCGCGGCACCAATACAGATGGCGCAATCGGCAATATTAAACTTAGGATAATGCCAGTTCTGGTAGTATACATGAATAAAATCAATCACATAGCCATATACCATGCGATCATAAAGATTCCCCAAGGCACCGGCCAGCACTAGAGCATAGGCACAGCCAAGTAATTTATTCGATGCGGGTAGGCGTTTAAGCCACCAGACAAGCAGCACCGAAATAGCCACCGCAATGGCGCTTAAGAACCAGCGCTGCCAGCCACCGGCCTCGCTCAAAAAGCTAAATGCGGCTCCCGGATTATGCACATAAGTAATATTGAAAACAGGCAAAATATCAATGCTCTGCCCTACAGTCATGGTATTAATCACTAGGGTTTTGGTGGCCCAATCGACCACCAAAAGCACCACCGTGAGTACCAACCAAATTAGTCCATTTCGCTTAGCTGACACAGTCACTCCTACAACTTAGATTAAGCAAACTGACGCGTTTCGCCATCACCATCAACATTGGTAACACAGCGACCGCACAGCTCAGGGTGTGCTTCAACGCTGCCTACGTCATCACAATAGTGCCAACAACGCTCACATTTTTGTGCATTAGTGGCGGCCACGAATACGGCTAAGCCAGTCAATTCAGACTCTTCAATGTCAGCTGGCTTATCGCCATGGGCAAGCACGGATACTTTAGAAGTCAGCAGCACAAAGCGCAGCTCGTCAGACAAGGCATCCAGTGTCGCTTTAAGCTCGTCATTGGCGTACAGAGTCACCTCTGCTTGCAAGGTAGCACCGATAATGTCTTCCTTACGGGCGCTTTCCAGGACACGGTTTACCGCATCACGGACATTCAACACGGTTTGCCATTGTTCATTAGAGAACTGACCTTCAACCGAAGTTAAACCTTCATACCAGGTACCCGTGAATACAAACTCGCTGCGCTCACCCGGCAGCACCTGCCAGATCTCTTGAGCGGTAAAGCTTAGAATCGGCGCCATCCAACGTGTCATCGCCTCGGCAATATGGTACAGAGCGCTCTGACATGAACGACGAGCGTGCGAGTCAGCCTTGGCCGTGTACTGACGGTCTTTAATTACGTCCAGGTAGAAAGAGCCCAGCTCGCCGGTACAGAAGTTCATTAGCTTCTGTGTAACCACAAGTAGCTGATACTCGTCATAGGCATTAACGATTTCTTCTTGCAGCTGCGCCGCACGAGAAACGATCCAACGGTCAAGCTCAACCATGTCAGCCACATCAACCAAGTCGGTGCTTGGGTTAAAGCCATTTAGGTTAGCCAATAGATAACGGCTGGTATTACGAATACGACGGTAACGATCCGCGGCACGTTTGAAAATTTCATCCGACACCGTCATCTCTGCAGTAAAGTCGGTCGACGCCACCCATAGACGCAGAATGTCGGCGCCCATCTTATTCATCACGTCTTGCGGTGAAATTACGTTACCTAAAGACTTAGACATCTTGCGGCCGTTTTCATCCACGGTAAAACCATGAGTCATAACCTGGCGGTATGGCGCGCGGCCATGAATGGCAACACTGGTCATCAGCGATGACATAAACCAACCACGGTGCTGATCCGACCCTTCCAGGTATAGATCCGCCGGAGAGCTCAGCTCGTCGCGGGCGTCCAGTACACAGGCGTGTGTTACACCCGAGTCAAACCATACGTCCAAAGTATCTTGTACTTTTACATAACGCTCGGCATCCGCACCTAATAGGGTTTCCGGCTCAAGGTCATACCATGCCTGAATGCCGCCTTCCTCTACCAGTTGCGCCGCTTTTTCGATCAGTTCGCTGCTGTTCGGGTGTAAATCACCCGTGTCTTTATCCACAAACAGGGCAATCGGCACACCCCAGGTACGCTGACGCGAGATACACCAGTCCGGGCGGCCTTCAACCATGTTTTCGATACGGCTTTCACCCCAGCTTGGCAACCACTCTGTCTTCTTGATTTCAGCCAGTGAATCCTGGCGCAAGCCCGCTTTATCCATGGCGATAAACCACTGTGGCGTAGCACGGAAGATGATAGGCGTTTTGTGGCGCCAACAATGTGGGTAGCTGTGCTGAAGCGCATGGTGATGCAATAAGGCACCTTTTTCTTGCAGCAGCTCAATCACATTCGGGTTGGCTTTAAATACGTGCTGACCGGCGAAAATAGGTGTATCCGGAAGATACACACCGTTAGCGCCAACCGGGTTGGCAACTTCTAGACCATAGGCAAGACCTGCCGCATAGTCTTCTTGACCATGACCCGGCGCGGTGTGCACGATACCTGTACCCGAGTCCGTGGTAACGTGGTCGCCCAGAATCACCGGCACATTGAATTCTAAGAATGGGTGCGCAGCTTGCAGGTTTTCAAGGGCAGAACCTTTGGCATAACCAAGCGTGTGGAAATGCTTAAAGCCAAAGCGGTCCATACAATCTTTAACCAATTCAGAGCCAAGCACTAGACGCTGTTGTTGACCTTCGTCTTCTACTTGAACCAAGGCATATTCAAGATTAGCGTGCACCGCTACGGCACGGTTTGCCGGCAGGGTCCAAGGTGTTGTGGTCCAAATCGCGGTGGCGATGCTGCCTGTGCCCTTGTGCTCTGCGCTCAAGGCGAATGCCGCTTCAACGGCCTGTTCGTCAGCGAACACAAATTTCACATCGATGGCTGGCGACTGCTTGTCCTGGTATTCAACCTCGGCTTCGGCCAGTGCCGAACCACAGTCCGTACACCAGTGAACCGGCTTAGCACCCTTATGCAGGTGGCCCTTGTCGATAATACGACCTAAGGTACGGATGGCATTGGCTTCAAAATCGAAGTTCATGGTCAGATAAGGATTGTCCCACTCACCGAATACGCCCAGGCGTTTAAAGTCGGCTTTTTGGCCTTCCACCTGCTTGGCTGCGTAGTCGCGACATTTTTGTCTAAATTCTGCGGCCGTTACCTTGTGACCCGGCTTGCCTACCTTTTTCTCTACCATCAACTCGATTGGCAGACCGTGGCAGTCCCAGCCCGGAACATAAGGCGCATCGAAATCCGACAGGGTTTTCGATTTGATAATCACGTCTTTTAGGATTTTGTTTACTGAGTGACCTAGGTGAATGTTGCCATTGGCATAAGGAGGTCCATCATGCAAGATGAAAGACTTCTTACCTTTTTTTGCGGCGCGAATTTGTCCGTACAAGTCTTGCTCGTACCATTGCTTTAACATTTGCGGTTCGCGTTGGGCCAGGTTGCCACGCATTGGAAACTCGGTTTCCGGTAAGTTTAAGGTGTGTTTATAGTCGCTCATTAATCCTACTTTCCGTATCGGCTACAGACTGCCGCTGCGCTCAGCGGTGGTCGCTAAAGTAAAAAACTGCTTTGCCGCGATGGCGTCGTGCTTAATTTGCTGCACCAGCTCATCGAAGCCATTAAATTTTTGTTCGTCGCGAAGCTTATGTTTGAGCTTCACTTCTATAAATTGTCCATATATCGACTGGTCAAAGTCGAACAAGTGTACTTCCAACAAGGCCCGGGTACCATTAAATGTAGGCTTATTACCCACATTCGCTACCCCGTTATAGGTGCGCCCGGCTATCACTGCCTGCACCGCAAATACGCCATTAAGAGGGCATACCTGTCGTTTGAGTGCCACATTAGCCGTTGGGAAACCCAATTCACGGCCTTTTTTCCAGCCATGGATAACCCGGCCACTGATGGCGTAGTCATGACCCAACATGGTTTTCGCCAGTTGCAAATCCCCCGCCTTCAAGGCGGTGCGAATGGCGGTGCTGCTCACTCTGGCATTGGCTTTCTTAAAGCTTTCCGTGCTTTTTACTGCCATGCAGGCGCCCTTGCCTATCTCTTGCAACAAAGAAAAATCACCTTCTCTGCCACGACCGAAACGAAAATCATCACCCACGGTCAAGGCTTTTACACCCAGCTTATCGATCAACACCTGCTGCACAAAGTCGGCGGCGGCCAAATTGGCAAATTTGCGGTTAAAGCTGACGCAAATCACCCGCTCAACCCCAAGCTTGGCAAGTAAGGCAAGCTTATCGCGTAATCGCGTTAGCCGTGCCGGAGCCTGCTCTTTGCTAAAAAACTCCTGTGGCTGCGGCTCAAAGATCATCACGGTGCTAGGCAGGTTGAGCGCCTTGGCGTCCCCTAATAACCCCTTGATCACCTCGACGTGGCCCAAGTGCACTCCATCAAAGTTACCTATGGTGAGTACACAGCCATGATGTTGGTCGCGTATGTTGTGGATTCCGCGTATAAGCTCCATCGCTCAAATGCCTTGTCTTTGCGCACTACTGCTGACGAAAGTGCCCGATTATAATCTTTTTTTTAATGTGATTCAGTAGTTGCCACATTTTTTATCGTTCTTGGCCGTACACCGAAAATAAAAAGCATGCCAAAGTAGGTGCTTGCGGCCGCTCCGATCAAGCCTGCCAGCAACATAATCTGCTCGAGCAGCGGCCAGTGTTGCCAGTCAAACTGGGCTTGCACCAGGTAAACCAAAATACCCATCACTGCGCTAGCAAATACGCACTTGAGGCTAAAAGCCAGGCTAAAGCGGGAAAAGTGATACACCCCATCCTTGGCCAACTGACGATAAAGCAACAAGGCATTGCAGGTAGCCGACAGCGCCGTGGCCAGGGCTAATCCCAAGTAGCCAAGAAAGGGGGCCAGCATAAGGTTGAACACCATGTTCAAAGCCATGGCAATAATACCGATACGTACCGGAGTGCGGGTATCTTGACGGGCATAAAAGCCTGGCGCCAATACCTTGATCAGCATAAAGCTCACCAAGCCCACCGCGTAGGCGGCAACCCCTAAGGCCACCGCTTTTACGTGGTCTTCACCGGCACTGGCAAAGGCGCCGTGGTCGAACAGCACGGTAATGATCAACGGGCTGATCAGCATCAAGCCAACCATGGCCGGCAGCCCGAGGAAAATTACAAAGCGTACGCCCCAGTCCAACGTGACCTGGAAGTCCGAACCTTTATCGCCGGCATGTAATTTCGACAGGGTCGGCAAGATCACAGTGGCAATACCGATACCAAATAGCCCCAGCGGGAATTCGATTAAGCGATCGGCGTAATAAAGCCAGGCAATGGAGCCGGTAACTAAAAAGGAGGCGATCACCGTATCCAAAAAGAGGTTGATTTGCGACACCGACACCCCGAACAGCGCAGGGATCATCAGGGTGCGTACCTTTTTTACCCCTTCGTCATGCCAGCCCCAGCGTGGCCTAACTAACATCTTGGCGCGGTACAAGAAGGGAATTTGAAATGCCAGTTGCACCACACCGCCCACAAACACACCGATGGCCAGCGCATAGGCTCCTACCTCAAAGTGTTGGTGCAGGAAAATAGCACAGCCGATAATGGCAATATTAAGCAGCACGGGAGTAAATGCGGCCACCGCAAAGCGGTTATAGACATTCAGGATTGCGCCGCTGAGGGCCACCAAGGAGACAAAGAATAAGTAGGGAAAGGTCCACTTCAACAAGCTCGAAGCCAAGAGGAATTTATCCCCTTCGGGGCCACCTTGGTACCAGTCTACAAACCAGCCGGCACCGAACAGCGCAGCAATAATGGGCGAACCGATAACCCCAAGTAAGGTGACAATAATTAATATAGTGCCCAAGGTGCCTGCGGCGCGGGCAACAAAGAGCCGTACTGCGTCATCGCCTTGTTGCTCTTTAATCTCGCTCAGCACCGGCACAAAGGCCTGCGCAAACGCGCCTTCGGCAAACAAACGACGTAAAAAATTGGGAATACGATTGGCGAATAAAAACACGTCGGCACTGGCATTGGCGCCCAATAAATTGGCCACCACCGCATCGCGCACTAATCCTAACACCCGCGAAATCATTGTCATGGCACTGACAATCATACCGGAACGAAACAAGCTGTTAGCCACACATCCTCTCTTGGGCCGACATTAATTGCGGCATTATGCCAATAAAAGCCGAACGAATACAGCGCTGGTCGCCGCTCATTTGCTTTGCTATAATCCGCCGCGGTCACAGGCCATTAACTGCAATAACAAACCAAATTTTATTGGGTATAGGGTGCGCTAACCCGCTATCGCACCTTATATATGTGTCTCCCGGTAGGCATTGGCGATTCGTTACTCCTGCAGTTGGCTGTGCCACGTGAGTAAATTTGATTGACAAATTTAAAAAAAACGGGCATAGTCCACGGCCTTTAAATATAAGCTTTATTTAAGATTGTTAGGAGCAAACCTTGGCTAACATCAAGTCTGCAAAGAAACGCGCTGTAACCAGCGAAAAACGCCGTCAGCACAACGCAAGCCGTCGTTCAATGATGCGTACATACACTAAAAAAGTAATTGCTGCCATCCAAGCTGGTGACAAAGAAGCTGCACAAGCGGCTTTCGCAGTAGCTACACCTATTTTAGACCGCTACGCAACTAAGGGTCTAATCCACAAAAACAAGGCAGCTCGCCATAAGAGCCGTCTTGCTGCTAAGATCAAAGCGCTATAATTTAGCTCTTAATCTAGCAAAAAAACCGGCCTAGGCCGGTTTTTTTATGTCTGCAATACGTGAAAGCAAATGACGGAGCCTCTGCTCCTCGCCACACTTTGCCTGTTACGCAAATTCTATACTGGGATAAAACTTTTTCAGCATCGCCGCTATCTTCTTTGGAGAAAAGGGTTTCACCACAAAACCTTTGGCGCCCTTGTCTATGGCGTCCTTGACGTTATCTATGGTTGAATGAGCGCTGACCATCACTACCTTAGCGTCGGGTAACACGGCATTAATATCGGCGATCATCGCCTTACCGTCGCCATCGGGCAATTCAATATCTAAAAACACAATCTGGTAATTTTTTTGCGCACAGGCCGACATACATTGCGCCGCGTTTGCCGCTTCATCAACATTGTCTATCCCTAAATGCATCAAGGTTTGGTTGAGAAAACTCCGTACCGTGCCAACATCATCCACTATTAAAATTGCTATATCATCCATTGAAACTTCCTAACTTATCCTACCGAATGGGGCATTCTAAGAACTAACTTACATGACCACGCTACACTAAAAACCGCCACCATTATAGAGCCATGCGACGGTTAGGCCAAGACTTCAACAAGAACACATCGCGCAGCGGCCACCAGTTTACCAAACAGGCTAAGCGCCGACTCTACACCCAGGCTACTGACAGGGCGCTTAATGGCCTTGGTAAACATTACGCAAACTTATGTTTATTCTGTCGAACTAGCGTGACTGGCTCACTATTAATGTACAAAAATACCAAACGGGAGCGCCTGAATTATGCCCGCATATGCATCACTATCTAGTTAACTAAGTGGCAAAAATACTGCTGAACGCCTCCTTAACAACTGATTTACCGACTTTTACCCAACAAAACTCGTCATTCTCCAGTATTTACTCGGCTTCAATACCCGCTCCCAGTTCCTAGTGCTTCAATCAAATCTGGGTGTATTTTCACTCTGGGTGAATTAAATTTCAGATTAATATAACTTATCCGAAAACGATATTTTTTTTCGTTTGTTTACGCCTATATTGACTCGCATAATAGCGCTCCTTTTTTAGCCTTATTACACTTTGGAGTCGAGCAAGTTGGACGTCAACCTTGGAATACAAATCATACTTGGAGCACTGGCTATTGGCGCTTTCTTTATTAGTCATGGCACCCTATTGCGTATCGCCGCAAGCATTGCCATTGGTTTGTTGTTTTTTGTTCATGCTCAACAGCTGGTTACGCCCAACGGTCTGACCAACATTACCCTAGTGTTAATTAATACCTTTTATTTGTTCAAGGTGTACACTAGCCGCGTTGGTCGCCTGATGTAATATGTCATAGCGCTAGCTCGGTGCAACAGCTATCGAGCTCAGCGCAAAAAGCACGCACTCGGTACCACAGCGAAAAAATGCTGTGGTACAGCCGTAAGAAAATAAGCTAACATAAAGCCTGGCAGTACTCTTTCTGGCGAGGCGATTATGAGTTCTTCATCTCAAGCACACGACAGCGACTTATTTGCTGAGTTTATGGGCGACGTCACTCCCATGGCGAAACCCGATACCGTCAGTCACTTTAACCGTTCATCCAAGCCCACGCTGGCGCAGCAAGAAAAGCGCCGTGCCGCAGAGCAGGCAATTCAACTCGATGACAACCTGTTAGCAAGCGAACACGTTGAACTGCTCGACCCCCATGATTTTTTAACCTTTAAAAAATCCGGTGTGCAAGAAGGCGTGTTTAAAAATCTCCGACTCGGTAAATACGATGTGGATGCGACTTTGGATTTGCATGGACAAACCCTGGTCCAGGCACGCAAAGTCATGTATGAAACCATTACGGATTGTCACGAACGTAACATTCGGGTGTTATTGATCAGGCACGGCATCGGTGAAAAAAGTCAGCCACATAAAGGCCTGTTGAAAAGTTATGTTAACCATTGGTTACAACAACTCGATTGTGTTCTGGCCTTTCACAGCGCTCTGAAGTGCCATGGCGGACTCGGCTCAACCTATGCGCTGTTGAAGAAAAGTGCGCAGAAAAAACAGGAAAACAGAGAGCTGCATGCCAAGCGCTAACCTGGCCTATTAAAGACAAAAAAAAGCCGAGCTCAGCTCGGCATTTTTATGCATTGGAATGGTAGTACTGCTGCCTTACAGAGGCATGCCGTTAGCTTGGTTGAACCAGGCAGCTAATCCTAGAAAAGCAACCCAAATCAGCACATAGCTAATCTTAGCTCCACCTTGATTGTGTTTCATGACGCTTCCCACTTGGCTTAGCCTGTAGTCGGCTAAAATTATTATTCTTTTTTTTACATCAAGTATGTAACGGCAGACACTATAAGCAAGCGACCAAAAATTAACAAGCTGTTTACTTAGCCAGTAGTAAATTAGTATTGCCTTTTTCTGTCTATGCAATGGAGCAAAGCGTCGCCCCGCTCTAGTCGTTGATAATTAGCCACCACTTGCTCAACCACGGTATCTATCCTGCTTAGCGCACTGCAATGGGGAGTAACGATCAGGTTTGGGGTTTGCCAAAACGGATGCGCCGGTGGCAAAGGCTCCTGATTAAAGACATCGAGAGATGCGCCACCAATTTGCTGCATTTGTAATGCTGCAAGTAAATCCTCTTCTACCACATGGGCACCGCGCCCTACGTTGATCACCACCGCATGCTCGGGCAATTGAGCCAATAAGTCGGCATTGATAATGCCTTTCGTTTGCGAGGTTAAGGGGAGAATACAGATCAGATAGTCGCTTTGTGTCACCATGGCCTGTAAACCCTGGGCACCTTGGAAATGCTGTACATCGTCGCTATCAGTCTTGGCGCTGTTCGAATAGGCCAGCACCGAAAAGCCATTGGCGTTTAAACGCCGGGCAATGGCTTGCCCTAATTGACCAAACCCAAGTAAACCCACCTTGTTATGGCTATGCACCCGCCTGGGTCGCCACTCTTGCTGCGCTTGTTGGCGCATATAGCGGGGCATATTGGTTTTATGCAATAACACCTGGGTTAACACATACTCGGCCATATCGGTTGCCAGTTCCGGGTCGACAATTCGACTGACCGGCAATTGGCCGGGGATCGCCGCCAAATTCAGGCCATCAACGCCGGCGCCAAAGGACATCACCGCACGCACATTCGGTAACTGCGACCATAGTTGCTCCGGAACCTGCCAACCTAATACCATGTCTATGCTGTCAGCATCTCGGATATCGGGCCACACCTGCACCTTGTCGGCACCCAGTTGCGCCACCAACTGCGCCTCTAAACGCTCTGTATTACGATTAGGTATGGCTATCAATAAGCCCATAACGTGCTCCCGAACAATAAAAAGAGCAGTATCACATAGCTTGCTTCTTGGATCACTAGGCTCTGAAACCCTTTGTAATTTATTCCTTCTACCATTTTTGACTATCACATAAGTAGTCTTAAAATTGTCACCAATTTTACACCTTAGTGTCATGGTCGATTTTTAATCTAGCTATTATTTCGCTGCCAAAGGGCACAATATGATCAGCATTGATAAGGTCGTAGAAGATAACCTACCGAGTTTAGCAAACTCTCCCAA
This sequence comes from Pseudoalteromonas sp. BDTF-M6, assembly GCF_018334135.1. Taxonomy (NCBI): domain Bacteria; kingdom Pseudomonadati; phylum Pseudomonadota; class Gammaproteobacteria; order Alteromonadales; family Pseudoalteromonadaceae; genus Pseudoalteromonas; species Pseudoalteromonas sp. BDTF-M6. Next base: position 106,852 of record NZ_JAGXTQ010000001.1, on the reverse strand, counting down.
GGTCAAAGGGCTGGTTAAAAAAGGCCTGGGTTATCTGTTACATGAGCAAGAGTTTGTTGCTTTTGGTGATAATTACCCGCACTTACAAGGCCTGGAATTTATCGAGCAAGTTTTAGAAGAGCTTGATTTCAGTGCCCGCTTTAACTCGGCTCAGCTGGACAATATTCCCAGTGAAGGACGACTGGTGATCGTCGCAAACCACCCTATCGGCTCACTTGATGCCCTGGCGCTGATCAGCGTCTTGGCGCGAGTCCGCCCGGATATCAAGGTGGTTGCCAACCGCCTACTTATGAGCGTCACGCCCATGCACTCTTTATTATTGCCGGTGGACAATATGTCCGGCAACAGCCGCAAAAAAGAGTTAGGCGCCATTCATCAACACCTTAAAGATGAAGGGGCACTGCTGATTTTCCCCGCCGGGGAGGTGTCGCGCCTGCGTCCGACCGGCGTTAAAGACTGCACCTGGAACCACGGCTTTTTACGCATCGCCAAAAAAGCCAGCGCACCCATTTTGCCGATTTTAGTTAAGGCCAAAAACAGCCCGCTGTTTTATGGCACTTCGATGATCTACAAGCCGCTCGCCAGCCTCTTGTTGGTCAAAGAGATGTTTAAGCAAAGACAAAAGTCGCTGGAATTTGAAATTGGCGCCGCCATCGTGCCCAAGTCTTACCTGCTTGATAACCTCAACGATAAAGAGATCAGCCGACTTATTCGTAAGCAACTGTATCGTCTCGGCACGAAAAAGCCGGAGCTACTAAAAACCCAGACCCCCATCGCCCATGCCGAGTGCCGCAAGGCCTTGATGTCCGCCCTTAACGAGTGCGAGCGTTTAGGGGAAACCCAGGACGGCATGCAGATTTATCTGTATCAGTATCAAGGCAGCTCGGCGCTGTTTCGCGAGCTTGGCCGCCTGCGGGAAATCGCCTTTCGTGCCGTGGGCGAAGGCAGTGGTAAACGCCGCGACATCGATAAGTATGATATGGATTATCATCATCTCTTGCTCTGGGATCCAAAGCAGCTGGAGTTAGTAGGCGCTTACAGACTGGCCTGCGCGGATGAAATCATCGCCAAGCAAGGGCGCCAGGGCCTGTACACAGACAGCCTGTTTTATTATGAGCCGGGCATGGATGAATATTTCCAGCAAGGCATCGAGCTCGGACGCAGCTTCGTACAACCCAAATACTGGGGTCGTAAAAGCCTGGACTATTTATGGTTTGGCATCGGCGCTTTCGTAAGCCGCTACCCCAAGTATCGCTACTTGTTTGGTGCCGTCAGCCTCTCCAATGCCCTGCCGGAAAATGCCAAGGAGTTGTTGGTGTATCATTATCAGCACTACTATGGACAAAAGCAGCAACTGGCCACGCCAAAGCATGAGTTTAAACATCATGACGATAGCCTGGCCCAGGCGCACAGCGTGTTCTGTGGTGACGATGTCAAAGCAGACTTTACCGAGCTCAAGCATATCCTCGCCAATATGGGCGCTCAGGTCCCCACCCTGTTCAAGCAATACACTGAACTTTGCCAGGAGGATGGGGTCTCCTTTTTAAGCTTTAGTGTCGATCCCGACTTTAATAACTGTATCGATGGCCTGGTCTTGGTCGATATGGCCAAACTCAAAGAGAAAAAGGCACAGCGTTATCTAACCAATGACAGCCTGATCGCCCGCACTAAGGCGCAATAATACATAGCATTCCCCCAACCACAAAAAAGCCGGTGTCTGCACCGGCTTTTTCATTTATCAACTTCAGCAACGAGTTAAGCGCGAGCAAATATCTGCTTCAGCGTGTGGGCATAAATATCGGTAATGGCATTAAGATCCGTCACAGCGACTCGTTCGTTATCCTGGTGAATGGTGTGGTTGCGTACGCCACACTCCACCACCTGGGTATGCTCATTAGCAAAGAAACGCCCATCCGAGGTGCCACCACTGGTACTGAGCTTAGGATAACTATGAGTACAGGAATAAATGGCGCTCTCCAGTACCGCGATCAGATCAATATCCCCACCACCGGCTGTGTAATAGGGCTCACAGGGGCGCTCCCAGCTGATCTCTAATTCGTTAAGCCAAGGCGCTAAGGCCTGATTGACCTTTTCCTGTACATCGGCCCCACGATAACCATGGCTGTAGCGCACATTAAAGGTCAACTGACACTGAGCCGGAACCAAATTATCCAGGCTGTTAGGTACATGCAGGCCGGTCACCTGTAATGTGGTTTTCGATCCCTCGATGTCCTTATGCCACTGAATTTGTTGCAGCGCGACCGCCAGTTGGGCGCCGATATGCGCGGCGTTTAGCGTGTGTTCTGGGTAGGCCACATGTCCGGCGCGACCTTTCACGCTAATACGCGCCGACAAGGCGCCACGACGGCCATTTTTGATGGTATCACCGGCATATAGATCGGCGGTGGGTTCACCGACTAAGCAGGCATCTAAGCGTACACCCTGAGCTGCCAAATGTTTGGCTATTTCGGCACTGCCGTATTCGGCCTCCCCCTCTTCATCCGAGGTGATCAGCCAATAAAACTGCCCCTGAGTCGGCTTAGTTGCCAACAGGCGGTCGGTGGCCGCCAGCATGGCCGCAACTCCACCTTTCATATCTGCGGCTCCGCGACCATAGATTTCGCCATCGATAATGTCGCCGGCAAAAGGGTCACAACGCCAGCGCTCGGCGGCAGCGGGTACCACATCAATATGGCCGCAAAACGCGAAAGCCGCACCTGGGCCGAATTCGTATTTGGCTATCAAGTTGGTCACCCCCCGACAAGCTAAGGTTTCACAACTAAAACCCCGCTGCGTAAGTTGCTCGCTCAGCCAGGCGATGGCGCCGGCCTCATTGGGAGTCACCGAGGGAAAGCGAATAAGCTGTTGCAGGTACACAAGCTCGTCTGCAAGTTTTGGTGCGTTTGCCGCTAGGCGGACAGCGTTCGACATAAAATGCTCCATTGCATGGCGTTAAAACCATTACAGCGCCTTTTTATGACAGCCTTATGTCGCTCGCAATCGACGTAAAGTTTAATCTAAATCAAAGATCCACCCAGGTGGCGGATAAACGCGGACGAAATCTTGATCTAGAACAGTTTTTATTTTCTCCCAGCCCCGATAATGGCGCCATCAGCACAACAAATTCGAAATTTCTACTAGGAAGATGAAGATGAAAAAAACACTTAGCGCAGCCTTAGTTGGTCTTTTACTTGGTACCTCTTCTCTTGCTCACGCAAACATGAGCAACCTGAGCATTAATGTGGGTGCCATTAATGTAAACCCGGACAGCGAAGTGTCTAAAATCGACCAAGACCCAACGCTAGGCCTAAACGTTGATGACGATACGCAGTTAGGTATTACCATCGACTACGCATTAAACGACAACTGGGTGTTAGAGTTAATCGCGGCGACACCATTTAGCCACGATGTGGACGGCCGTGCCGGACTTAAAGGTGCATCAATCGGTGAAGTTAAACACCTACCACCGACGCTGCTTGGTCAGTATCACTTTGGTCAGGCTGGCGATAAGTTCCGCCCATTCGTAGGCGCCGGTATTAACTACACCATCTTCTTCGATGAGCAAGCGAGCCAAGATCTTAAAACCGTATTGGGTACCAACGACGTAGATGTAGAGCTAGATGACTCGCTGGGTCTAGCCGCTCAGGTAGGTTTTAACTACGCGCTGGACAAAAACTGGGGCCTACACGGCATGGTCAGCTACATGGATATCGATAGCGACGCCAGCGTATACGCCAACGGCGTTAAAGCCCTTACTCTGGACATTAAAATCGACCCTGTTGTTGCCATGTTCGGTGTACGTTACAGCTTCTAAATACCAATTCTGTTAAGTATGTGAACAGATATAGCGCTGGATAAATGATGTGATAACAAGGCGGAGTTTTTCTTATGTAGTTATTCTACATAGGCGAGCAAGACCGAAGCAATGCTTCGCAGCTTAGCGAGGTGAGCGCATGGATGCGCGATGTAACCAAGCTTCATGGATGAATTTAACCGCATAAATCAATGATTATATTCATGAGAATGCGTTTAGATTGAACATAAAGTAAACCGCAAAGATAAACAGATCCTAGCTATTTAAGTGAATTGGTATAACCAAGCCCACACTTGCTAATGTAAGCGAAAGCAAAAGCGACTAACTCTGATTAGTCGCTTTTTTTTGTTCCAACATGGCTTTCCAATGCACTATCTCCGGCGGCAAAATAGGCATTTCGCCCTCATAACCAGTCAAGGCGACTATATCCGCCACATCAACAACCCCTTCACGACCACGAAACACACCGCGCACATAGGCAATGGCATGCAGACCTCTATTGGACGTGAATTTTTGCTCGATATAGAAGTACTTATGATCCCAGCCCACCAAACGCGTGGACACGGTAAAGGTTTGCCAAGGCTTGATATCACGAATGTAGGTGATGGCGGTGGCATTCACTATAGGGAACCAGCGGCGCTTCATCACCGCACCCAGCATGCCCAGACGCTCGGTCATCCAGGTGCGGGCAATATCCATCAAGGCCAGATAGCGGGAATTGGTCAGGTGCAGATTAATATCGCAATCCAGGGGCCAGGCGCGAAAGTCGATATCCACAGTTTCTAATAAAGATTGGCGCGCCTTGTTGCGCTTAATCTTAAAAAATAACCACAACAGCCGAAAATATAAGTTCAAGGTATGCTCCTAGGGCTTCAAACAGGTATGACCAGCATGGTAGCACCGCTTTAAAAAAAGCTCACCTAATTGCGTCTTCCTTTAACAAATAACATCAAGGTGTTGAATCCATTATCTTCTTATATATGAGCGCATAAAAAAGGCACCCACTGGGTGCCCGTAAAAATTGTTTTTGCGCCTAACGCTTAGGGTATGGCCTACACCTTCACGGTCTTACGGTTAATACCGTATTCGCGCAGCTTATTAGCGACCGCGGTGTGACTAAGACCCAGGCGTTTGGCCAATTGCCGTGAGCTCGGATACGCTGGATAAAGCTTACGCAACAAGGTGGCTTCGAAGCGTTTGACCGCCTGATCTAAGCTGCCTTCAAAGTCCGACTCCAGGTAACCCAGATCATTGGTAAAGGTCGGCAGTTGCAAATGCTCTACGGTCAGCTCGCTGTCGTCGAGTAAGGATACGGCGCGATAAATGGCATTTTCCAACTGGCGGACATTGCCCGGCCAGGGATATTGCTGCAAATACTCTATGGTTTCTTCACTTAAGGTCGGAACCGGGGCGCCATTTTGCTGCGCATATTTTTGCACAAAATGCTCCGCCAGCGGGCCAATATCGGCCTTGCGATCACGCAGCGGCGCAATCTCTAAGGTCAATACATTGATGCGGTAATAAAGGTCTTCGCGGAAGGTTCCCTCTTGCACCATGGCCGGTAAATCTTTTTGCGTTGCGGCAATAATACGCACATTGACCTTTACTTCGTTTTCATCACCGACCTTGCGGAAGGTACCATCCTGCAAAAAGCGCAGCAGCTTGGTTTGCAGCTGGGATGACATCTCCCCTACTTCATCGAGGAAAACAGTGCCGCCATCCGCTTGCTCTAACACCCCGCGTTTTGGCGCGGCGTTGTCTTCATAACCAGCGTAACCAAAGAGTTCGGACTCGGCGACATCATCGGGAAGTGAAGCGCATGACAGCGCGATAAAGGGTTTAATGGAGCGGTTTGACGCATAGTGACAGGCTCGGGCCAATAGCTCTTTACCCGTGCCGGTTTCACCGGTAATAAGAATCGGCGCTTCAAGCTGCGCCATCTTGCGGGCTTCGCGCACGGTGCGACGCATCGCCGTGGAATAGTTATGGATGGTGGCAAAACTTTCCTGGCCGTAGCGACGAAATGCACTGACCTGCTGTCCCAATCGGCTCTGCGACTTAATGTTGATCACGGCACCGGCGAGTGCATCCTGATCATCCCCTTGGGGCACAGAAATAGGCAGAATATCGGCGATAAAGTCTTCCCCGCCAACCTCCACTCGGGTGGTTTGTCCCAACACTTCTTTACCCTCAAGCCAGCGAGTAAAGTTAAAGCCTTTAAGCAGGTTGTTGATGTTGGCGCCAACCGCTTCTTGCTCTGTCATTTGCAAATCGCGACAGGCGGCGGCATTGCATAAGCGCACCCAGCCCTTGTTATCGATGGAGATCACGCCATCGGGCAGTGCACTTAGCAGGGTATTCAATTCATTATGCTCACGCTCCGAAGGCAAAAACGCCGTGGTGCGTACATCCTCGACGCCGTCAATTAGGCGGATGGAAGGCATGATTTTTTGAAACTGTTCAAACTCTATAGGCGGGAAACTAACATACATGCGGCAATTCTTGGCATCTACTTCAATGCCTTTTAAATCAACCTGATAGTTAACCAATATATTTAGTACCTCTTGGGCGATACCAATTCGGTCCTGACAGTAAATTTCAAGACGCATGTGTTCCTCAGTAGCGGGTTATCAGTATGGCTGGCGCAATCATACGCTAAATTAACAATAATTGGGTAGCAAATTGTAAAGAATATTGCACAAATTTGCTAATGCTTTATTGCTAGGCCGTAATATCACCGCACAGCATCTGGTTCATTTACCGTTAAGTCGTAGGACTTCCCCTGATGCCAGTGGATATGTATACTGTGGCGCGTTTGTCGCTAGGGTAAAGTGGCGCCCGCTCTACCAAACTCGGTAGTTAGCCGCTCTTTTATCCTGCCGATACAGGCCGACTACTGAGGTCTCACCCGGAGGTGTCAACCGAGGTTTCACCCTAGGTTACACCGACTAAAGCCGTGTTTTAGTGCGGCGGCTAAAGTAGCAAAAGCAACAACAATAAGGCCTCACAATTAGCAGCGATGCTCGACATTGCAAAATAATAAATTTGTTAGTTAGGAAGTATTTTTAATGAGTTCAGCACCAAAAACAGGTGATTTTCTAGGTCACCCTAAGGGGCTCTTCCTGCTGTTCTTCACAGAAATGTGGGAACGCATGAGCTACTACGGTATGCGCGGTATTTTCGTGCTTTACCTTTCTACTATTGCTACCGCTGCCGCCATGGGCTGGGATATGGCCTACTTCGGCATTGACCCTATGTCAGCAGGCGCCGACGAAGAATATCAAAAAGCATTGAATTCAAATGCCCTAAGCATCTTGGGTTTCTATGCCTTCTTAGTATATGTAACGCCAGTACTTGGCGGTTGGTTTGCAGATAACGTCTCGGGCCAACGTAAAGCCATTATCACAGGTGGTGTGATCATGGCCCTGGGTCAATTTGCCCTGGGTACGCCTCATGCCATGGTGCCAGGCTTAGAGCTTGAATTTATGTACCTGGGTCTTGGCCTACTGATTATCGGTAACGGCTTCTTCAAGCCAAACATCTCCACCATGGTAGGCGACCTTTATTCTGAAGGTGACAAACGTCGCGACGGCGCATTTACCATTTTCTACATGGGTATCAACCTGGGCTCTATTCTAGGCTACTTCGTAGTAGGCTCTATCGGTGAAAAATTCGATTACCAGTATGGCTTCTTAACTGCCGGTGTGGGTATGCTTCTTGGTGTTATCCTGCAGTTGGCTCTAGCTAACAAGTACCTGGGTAATATCGGTACCGTGCCTGCAGCGAAGCAAGGCGGTGACGACAACCAAGCTGCTGCTAAAAAGCCTCTTACTAATGAAGAGCGTGACCGTATCAAAGTTATTTTGATCATGAGCTTCTTCACCATCATTTTCTGGGCCGGCTTCGAACAAGCTGCGGGCTCAATGAACTTATTCGCTAAATACAAAACCGACCTGGTATTCTTTGGTTGGGAAATGCCGGCGAGCTGGCTGCAAGCGGTTAACCCTATTTTCATCATCTTACTAGCGCCTATTTTTGCCAGCTTCTGGATACGTATGGGAGACAGAGAGCCGGATTCACCGCGCAAATTTGCCCTAGGTATGTTCTTCCTTGGCCTAGGCTTTATCTCTATGGTAGGTGCGGCATTGCAAATTGGTGATGATGCCAATACTAAAGCCCATGTGATCTGGTTGGTCATGGCCTATGTATTCCACACCATGGGTGAGCTTTGTTTATCGCCTATCGGTCTGTCTATGGTATCTAAGCTAGCACCGCTGAAGTACACCTCACTCCTTATGGGCATGTGGTTCTTCTTCTCGGGTATCGGTAACTATGCGGCCGCTGAAATCGGTAAGCTAGTTGGTGATGCAGGCCCATTAAGCACCTTCGGTGGCGTGGCCATCATGGCGTTCCTCGCTGGTATCTGCTTATGGTTGATGGCTGACAAGCTAGTAGACTGGATGCATGGCGCAGAAGGCACTCATGACGAAGAGCAGCTGCTAGAAGAAGAATTAGAACTCACTGGTGAGAAGCAATAATTCTTTCATAGATGTCAAGGAAGGCGCCCTAGGGCGCCTTTTTTATTGCCCAATTTAACGAAAACCTTACACCAGTATGATTTCGTCCACTAATGTTTACACTTTACCCACTAGTTAATTAGCCTCTCACTCTTTCGCTTTCGAACAAATTCTCCGATTATGCCCTCAAACTATTATGGCTTGATGGCGATGGCGGCGCTTTATACGCAGCAACGACCTTTACCGCCAACGCTAAGCCAAACACACAGCAAGTGGAGCAAAATCATGAGTGAAGTAAATAACCCATTAGGCCTCAAGGGCATTGAGTTTACCGAGTACGCAACACCTGATGCGGACTACATGGACAAGATCTTTACCGACTTTGGCTTTTCAAAGTTAAAGAAATTCAAAGATAAAGACATCGTTTACTACAACCAAAACGATATCCATTTCCTACTGAACAATGAGCGTGGTGGCTTCTCTGCAGAATTCGCTAAGAGCCACGGCCCGGCCATTTGTTCTATGGGCTGGCGTGTAGAAGATGCGCAAAAAGCATTCGACACTGCCGTTGAGCGTGGTGCCAAACCAGCAACCGATTCAACGCACAAAGACATGCCTTACCCTGCTATCTACGGTATCGGCGACAGCCTGATTTATTTCATCGACCAGTTCGGTGACAAAGGCAGCATCTACGACACCGACTTCGTAGACCTAGAAGAGCAAAACGTTGTAGAAAGCAAAGGCTTCCTTCGCATCGACCACCTGACCAACAATGTGTACAAGGGTACGATGGAAACCTGGGCTAACTTCTACAAAGACGTATTCGGCTTTACCGAAGTGCGTTACTTCGACATTAAAGGTCAGAAGACGGCCCTATTGTCTTACGCCCTTAAATCACCATGTGGCACCTTCTCGATTCCAATCAATGAAGGTAAAGACAACAACAACAACCAGATCGATGAGTACCTAAACGAGTACAATGGCCCAGGTGTACAGCACTTAGCCTTCTTGACCGACGACCTTGTTGCCTCACTTGATAAGCTTGATCAAAGCAACATCGCGACCTTGGACATCGTAGATCACTACTACGACACCATCTTCGACCGTGTTCCTTGGGTTAAAGAAGATAAAGAGAAGATCAAACAGCACCAAATCCTGGTAGATAGCCAAAGCGAAGATTGTTACCTACTACAAATCTTCACCAAGAACCTATTTGGTCCTATCTTCATTGAGATGATCCAACGTGTTGATGATGGCGGCTTCGGTGAAGGTAACTTCCAGGCCCTGTTCGAGTCTATCGAGCGTGACCAAGAGCGCCGTGGCGTTATCTAAGCGCTCCTCAATCTAGCGCCAAAAAGCAGCGCCCACCTTTGTGTGGGCACTGCTTTTTTAAGTTCCGAGCCCTTGTTTTTTTTATTGTTGGCTCAATAACAGATAAAAGCTTTAGCAAAAGGAATAACTCATGCAACTCAATGAAACGCACGATATTAACCTGACCAGCTGGGTCAGCTCTGCGAACGATGGCAAAACCGATTTCCCAATCCAAAACTTGCCTTTTGCCACTTTCCGCCGCGCCGGTAGCAGCGAAGCATTCCGTGGTGGCGTCGCCATTGGTGATCAGGTAGTAGACCTAGCCGCCGTGGCCAAACTGGGCATTTTCAGCGGTCTTGCTCAAGAAGCCGTTGAAGTCGCGTCACAAACCAGCCTAAACGCCTTTATGGCCATGGGTCAGGCACACTGGTCGGCACTGCGTCTTGCGCTTTCACAAGCACTGCGCACGGGCAGCGAGCACGAGCAAGCACTAAGCGACGCTTTGATTGCCCAATCGGAAGTTGAATATGACTTACCTTGTCATATCGGCGATTACACCGACTTTTACACTTCAATCTATCACGCTACCGCGGTAGGCAGCCTGTTCCGCCCGGACAACCCTTTGCTACCAAACTACAAGTGGGTTCCAATCGGCTACCACGGCCGTGCTTCAAGCATCGGTGTAAGCGGTCAAACCTTCCCGCGTCCTAAGGGCCAAACTAAGGCACCGGATGCGGATACGCCATCTTTCGGCCCGTGTAAGCGTTTGGACTACGAGCTTGAGCTGGGTATTTACCTGGGTAAAGGTAACGAGCTGGGCGAGTCGATTGCTCTTGATGACGCAGACGAGCACGTATTTGGCTTCTGTCTATTTAACGACTGGTCGGCACGTGATCTACAAGCCTGGGAATACCAGCCGCTGGGTCCATTCCTGGCGAAAAACTTCGCCTCTACCGTGTCTCCATGGGTTGTTACCAATGAAGCCCTGGTTCCTTATCGCCTGGCCTGGACTCGTGACGAGAAGGATCCACAGCCACTTGAGTACCTAGAGTCGGCTAAAAACCGCGAGCAAGGTGCCCTTGATATTCAAATGGATGTGTCGGTAGAAACCGAAAAGATGCGTGCCGAAGGCACACCGGCAGCCAAGTTGTCACAATCAAGCTTTAAGCACTCCTATTGGACCGTAGCGCAAATGGTTGCCCATCACACGGTAAACGGCTGTAACTTTAATGCCGGTGATATGCTGGGCTCGGGCACTCAGTCTGGTCCTGAGCATGAAGAAGCGGGCTCGCTACTTGAGCTATCGCGCGGCGGTAAAGAGTCACTTGACCTGGGTAATGGTGAAAGCCGTAAATTCCTGGAAGATGGTGATACCGTGATCATGCGTGGCTGGTGTGAGAAGCAAGGCTTTGCACGCATCGGTTTTGGCGAATGTCGCGCCACCGTTTTACCTGCCAACTAATACATTGTAAGGCAGCGTCTCCTTCCAACATAAGCGCTTTTATAGCGAGGAAGGATAACTAATAAAAATGCAGCTTTCGTGCTTTTATCCACGATAAGCTGCTTTTTTTTGCGGCCAATTACAATTTTTTGCTGGCTTTTTAAGCTCACCTTGTTATCTTAGCAACGTTTTTGTCAGTAATTTGTCTCTATGAAGTTAAAAATATCATACTTTATTGCTAAGTACTTCCCTGCACGGCAGCTCTTAATTCGCCAAGAGGGCGAAGTAACAGTGGTTGAATTAACAACCAAGAAGCAGTGTGCCATGGCGCTTAGTGCTTTTGTATGTGTTGCTTCTTTGGCCTCCTTTGGTGCCTATAACTTTTGGCAGCAGAACCAGTTGCAGTTGAGCAGCGGTGATATCATTGCCGAAAACGAGCACTTACGTCAGCAAGTCGCTCAGGCACAGCAGCAACAAGAACAATTTATTGCCAAATTGAGCAAGCTGGAACAACGCCAGCAACTGACTCAAAATGTATTGGCCTCCTTGCCTGCATCACTGATGCCGGAGCAAGGCATTCCCTTCGAGGCCAGCGACACCCCAGCTGTGGACAGCAGCGTCGATGAACGTTTAGCGACGCTACAGCAACGTCAATACGACACCTTTTCATTGCTCGACCAGGCCATCGCCAAACGCGAACAGTTGCTTGGCGCCGCGATTGCGCGCGCCGGCCTACCCAGCACTGTGATGGATGAGCTGATCGCAAAAAGCGAGGAACAGGTTGCCCAGGGTGGTCCACTGGAGCTACTTGATGCCGACGAGCAGGACACCAGCTCGCTCAGCGTGGTCGATAAGCTGTTGACCCTAAATCAGCTTGAATCCATGTTGGCGCAGGTACCACACATGTTACCGGCAGCCGATTATTATATTTCCAGCAGCTTTGGCCTGCGTAAAGATCCCATGAATGGTCGCCGCGCTATGCACAAAGGCGTAGATTTGGCGGCCTGGCGTAACACCGAAATTTTTGCTCCTGCGGATGGGACCGTAGTGCGTGCCGGGCGTAACGGTGGTTATGGGCGTTTCATCGAGATAGAGCACGCCAATGGCTTTACCACACGCTTTGGACACTTAAATAAAATCCACGTTAAGCGCGGCGACATCGTCACTAAAGGCGAAGTCATCGCATTAATGGGAAGCACCGGTCGCAGTACCGCAACTCACCTCCACTATGAGGTGTTGCACAATAATAAACATATCAATCCGGTCAAAATCACCAAGGCATTAACCGATGTTTTCAAAGAACAAAGATACACAGAAGAGTAGTCCCGTTTTGAATACTAATAAAAATAATAATACCCCCTCGTTAATTTCCGCAGATGTGCGCCTCAGTGGCTCAATGGTTAGTCAAGGCGAAGTACAACTTGATGGTCGCATCGAAGGCGACATTAAAGCCGAGATTTTACTGATTGGCAGTCAGGGCCATGTCGAAGGCAGTGTGGAAGCGGGTGAAGTGACCATACGTGGCCGTGTGAGCGGCTCTATTCGCGCCAACAAGGTCGCCATTGAAAACTCTGCCCAAGTTCAGGGTGATGTTTTTCACAACACCCTAAGCATCGCCGCCGGTGCGCAGATGGAAGGGCAAATCAAACAACTGAACCAGCAAGAAACGCTGTCGGTTGTCAGCAACGATGACGCCCTAGTAGCCGAATCTTAAAGGCTACTTTTTTCGCGCGGTGATGTACATGGTGACAGCCGCGCGAAACACCAACTCTCCACGCATATTCACTATCTCTACCGGTACCACTAGGTCTTCTTTATCTAACCATTGATGGGGCATGGGTATTTTCGCCGTCGCCTGCATATCGGTATCCACCTTGTTTAGGTACTCCACCTTCATCCCTTTGGGGATCCAGCGATGGGTTTTATGGGGCACGGTCGCATCCGTCATCACACCGGCCACCAATTCAGCCAAATTACACTGGGCAATCGCATGTATGGTACCGATATGGTTATGCACGGCACGACGGTTTTTCACCTTAGCCACACACTTACCCGGCATCAGCTCAGTGATTTGCGGTTTGATGGAGGAAAAATACGGCGCTTTCGCGCACACGGCCTTTGAAAACAGCCAGTGCCCACAGGGCCACTTAGTGAACTTTTGATAGGTACGTAATAATGGGGGGGCAGTCATTGTTCTTCTCCTTAAGCACTCATCGTACCAGTAAACATGCGTTTGGATTTAAATGCAACTACATCCTTAGTCGTATTTATTGGTATTGAAGGTTCAAGCTCTACTAGTAACGGAGACACCGTAACTTCATCACGAATAGGAACTTCTGTTCAGGAATGAATCTTTTGCACAGATGCTAATGCAATTAATAAGTTAGATCTTGTCGCGGTGGGCGACGAGCGACCGAAGCACGGCTTCGCAGCGCGAGGAGGTGGAGGCAAGGAGGCCGACAGGAGCCCCGCTTCAAGGATGAATGGCTTGCACATACTTTTAACCCCCCGTAACCCAACATTGCATTATTTCCTCAACGCGCTTCGAGAAGTGAACGTAACCAGCGCGCACAGGGCGTCCATGCCCTGAGCACGCTTTCCCCCGCAATCCCTGCGGGCGATTACTCTTCTCGCATCGCGTTTCAGATACAATGTAAGGGGATTTAGCTGATAAATCTGCGTTTCAATTTAGGTCAACGCAAACTGTAAATCTGATTAGAGCGAGGATCGAACGTTCATCCTTCCACCGAAATCACAGTGTATTCATCCATAATCGTTGAGTTTCTCCCATAGTCAGGAAAACGACCCAATGGGTCGTTTTTGTCGTGTCCACGTTTAGAGCAATATAGCGTAACTTCAATGCTGGTAAGTACTTCCTAAATTTGCTATCAATGGTCTTAGGACAAAAACGAGACAGATTGCGGCAGAAAAACGACCCAATCGCTCGATATTAAATTGTTAAATGTAATCATCATGTTCGGATTGAATAAGAAGCCTCGACCAACCATCAACACCGAATCGTTTTCTGTTTCTTACGATGGAAAATCTAATTGCTGGTGTCTTCATTACAAGGATGTGGAGTTCAACTTCCCCGACGTTGAAATTGATCTACCCAGCACATCGACGCTAGATCTGTATTTATCATGGGTCGAACGCCACAAAGCGCACATTGAAGAGAATGTGAAAGCTATGTGCGAAGGGTGGGAAGATGTATTCGTTGACCCATCCAAATACCATGTCTCGTTAATAGAGGTTGAGTCCGATAATCGTATCGCTGTCATGATTCTTGGTGACGATACATGGGGAGATATGGGATACGATATTTGGATTGAAGATGGTGAGATTACGAAGGAAGGTTTTGGAGATTAAACCATTTAACAAGCGGCATCACGGCGACCGCTTTTCCGCCGCTTCGCGGCTCCAAACCGGCGCGTGTGCCGGGCGTTACCACAGTCCACTAGTGGCACTTATCAGCCCATCAGCAAACTCTGAAGTATCAGGTGCCGCCTCTCCCGTTTGGATTCGCGCTGGAGAAATCGGCTTTTGTTGTGAAGTGTGTTGTTGATAGCGAGACACGATGTCGAGCTAGATTTATCAGGACATGGATGTGCTGTTAAATCGCATCAACACCTAAGCGGAACGTTTAACAAAACGCTCAATTCGGAAGCCTAGGCGAATCACGGGTGTCTTAGGAGTTCCAAGAGGGCGACGAGTGACCGAAGCACTGCTTCGCAGCACTAGGGTGAGCACGTATAGAAAATAGTCCGGTGGACTATTTTTAGTAAGCGAACGCCTTGCGCACTGTGCAAGGCCGGGCGGTGGAGGCATGGATGCCGACAGGGGCTGAGCTTCATGGACGAATTACTTGCACATAGGTGGTGCATTTCCTCTAAGTCGTCGTCGGCGACCCGACAAGATCTATCAACTAGCCCTTGTGTCGACCTTAAAGACCGACCTACGAATAAACGCGACAGACACACAAAACATTTCCACATTAATGCTGGCATCTATTTGGAGACATTTTTACAATACGTCTTTGTAAGCTAGGCCGTATTATTATCGTGAGTTCTTCTTCAGTTTCATCCAGTTCTCAACCAAGCAAATCTCTGATCGCCGTATTAATGATGCTAGTGGTGTTTTGCCCGCTGGCCATCGATATTTACCTGCCCGCCTTTGTGGTGATGGCCAATGATTTCCAGGTATCACAACAGCAACTACAGCAAACGGTGGCTATTTTTATGCTCACCGTGGGCTTAGGTCAGCTTATTGCCGGCCCCCTGGCCGATAAAATAGGCCGCCGCCCCATCGCCCTTGCCGGCATAGTCATTTATGCCCTGGCCGCCGCGGCCGGTGCCATGGCCCGTGATTTGAATTGGCTGCTGGTAGCCCGTGCCCTGCAAGGGTTCGGTGCCTGTGCTACCTTTGTTGCCGCGTTTGCCATAGTGCGCGATGTCTTTGGCCCGGCTCGCAGCGGCCAGATACTGACCTATTTAAATGGCGTGGTGTGCCTTATCCCTGCCCTGGCGCCCATTTTAGGGGCCTGGCTGACGCTACGTTTTAACTGGCAAAGCAATTTTATCTTTATGTTGATATGGGCTGTGTTCGGTGCCCTGGCGACCTGGTTTATCTACCGTGAAACCCGACCGCAGGATAGTCACTATCAGGGCCATATCTTCGATTTACGCCGCTTCACGCCAATTTTGCGCCACCCCGTCTTCCTGTTTAACGGCTGCATCACCATGCTGACCATGGGCTCGATTCTAATGTTCGTCACCAGTGCACCGGGGTGGATCATTGAACATCTGGGCGAGGATATCCCAACCTTCACGCTGTGGTTTTCCATTAATGGTGCCATTAGCATGGTGGCCTGCTTTATCGCCCCGCAACTGATAAAACGCAGCTCACGCCGCGCCTTACGGCTGGGTTTAACCCTGATGCTAGTGTGTGCCATTGCCTTGGTGGCGGGTCAACACAGCCCACATGCGGCGGCGCTGATGATACCCATGTTCGTAGGCGCCCTGGGTTATGCGCTTATTCTTGGCAGTGCCGCAGGCGCCGCCCTCGCCCCCTTTGCCAAACAGGCAGGCACAGCCTCGGCTCTGGTTGGCGTGATGCAGATGAGCGGAGCAGGAGTCTTGGTGCTGTTAACCCAATCACTGCCGCTGACGGCTCCGGCGTTAATCGCCCTGCATATCGCCATGCTGCTGCCATTTTGGCTTATTCTACTCGGCAGCAAGGGAAGAATGTTACATAAATAAGACAAACTGTTGCAATTTTAGCCAGTGTTTTATGAATGAACTTTCAATGCTGGCTTCTGTCCCCATAGTAGTCCACATTTTAAATCCTCTTTTAATTTAGCTAGATAGACGCCTCTTTATAACTTTATTACCCAAACCATCTACAGAATATTCTAAAAAAGTACAAAAAAAGGAACAAAATACTATTGCACTTTGTGACAACCCACGTAAGATTGTTAACGAATGTTAAACAACGGTTAACACCCTTCAATGCTTTGAGGTTTCTATGAAAAAAACAATGATTCGCAGCGCGGTTGCGTTAGCACTTCTAAGTGGCGCAACACAGTCTATGGCTGCTGATGACCGTTACATCATCCAAGTTGACAACGATAAGAAAGGCGTCGTGAAAGCGCTCGCTAAAAAACTGGGTGGTGAAGTTAACATGGATAGTGATGGCTTCTTCGCAGCGACTTTCGCTGGTAAAGACTTGGCCACGGTTAAAGGATTACTTAACAACCCACACGTTAAATTGGTAGAAGCGGACCAGCGCCGTTACCCAATGGGCGTTTATAACGATGACCTTGGCGATCCAATGTCACAACAGCTGACTCCTTATGCTGTTTACCAATCGCAAGCTAACCAAGTTACTTTCAACGCCAATGCCGGCATGAAAGTATGTGTTATCGACTCTGGTCTTGATGCATCTAACCCTGACTTCAACTGGGGTGCAATTACCGGTGACAATGATTCAGGTACTGGTAACTGGTTCGACAACGGTGGTCCACACGGTACACACGTAGCCGGTACTATCGGTGCAGCAGACAACAACATTGGTGTAGTCGGTATGGCTCCTGGTGTTGATATGCACATCATCAAGGTATTCAACGCTTCAGGTTGGGGTTATTCATCTGACCTGGCTCACGCTACAAACCTGTGTTCACAGGCGGGTGCCAACATCATCAGCATGAGCCTAGGTGGCGGCGGTTCAAACAGCATTGAATCGAATGCATTTGCAAACTTTACTGCGGCAGGCGGTCTTGTTGTTGCTGCAGCAGGTAACGATGGCAACAGCGTACGTTCATACCCTGCGGGTTACCCATCGGTAATGATGATCGGTGCTAACGATGCCGATAATAACATTGCTACCTTCTCACAATTCCCAAGCTGTACTTCTGGCCGCGGTAAAAACGTGACCGAAGATGAAACCATCTGTGTAGAAGTAACGGCAGGCGGTGTTGATACGCTTTCTACTTACCCTGCGGGTATGGCGGCGTTTGCTTCAGCTTCAGCCGATGGTGTAGGCGTAGAAGTATCGGCAATGGAAAATACAGGTTCAGCAGCCGGCGATCTTTACTTCATGGGCACGGCAGAAGCGACCGACAGCGGCGCAGCTGGCAAAGTATGTCTAATCGACCGTGGTGTTATCTCTTTCCACGACAAGGTTGCTAACTGTGAAGCTTCTGGTGGTCTAGGCGCGATTATCGTGAACAACGAACCAGGCATGCTATATGGCACGCTGGGCGACACCAACAGCACTTCTATCCCGGCGGTAGGCACAGCCCTTGAAGACCGTACTGCACTAATGGCAGCAACTTCAGCGACTGTTACTATCTCTGCTAGCGACTATGGCTACATGAGCGGTACTTCAATGGCAACACCTGCTGTTTCTGGTATTGCGGCTCTGGTTTGGTCTAACCACCCTGAGTGTACTGGTACAGACATCCGCAACGCGCTCAAAGCGACTGCCGATGACCAAGGTGCAGCGGGTAAAGACGTATACTTCGGTTACGGTATCGTAAAAGCAGCTGACGCTGATGCTTACCTAACGGCTAACGGCTGTGGCGGTGACGGCGGCAACGGCGGCAACCCAGGTACTGACGTAACTCTAGATGCCAACGGTTATAAGTCTCGCGGCGACGCATACGTTGACCTATCGTGGGGCGGTGCAGCAACTTCTATGGTAGATATCTACCGTAACGGTCAGCTGATCACTACCACAGCCAACGACAACGCCCACACAGACAGCCTAGGTAAGGTATCTGGTAGCTTCGGTTACCAAGTGTGTGAGCAAGGCAGCTCAGTTTGTTCAACAACTGTAACTGTTAGCTTCTAAGCCAAATTAGAAGTAAGTAGATAAAGCGGGCTTTATGCCCGCTTTATTGTTTTTTACCGAGCTGCTACCCTGTGCGCTTTACAGGCCACCTTTCGTTATCATGCTTAACCCCGAACTCCTCTTGTCCTTTCTCGGCGCCAGCTTTTTAATCGCCGTCGGCCCAGGGCCTTCCAATGCCTTTTTAATGGCGCAAACCTTTGCCAATGGCCGCCGCGCCGGATTGCATTGTGCTCTGGGTTTTGCTTTAGGCGGCGTGGCCCATACCCTGTTTGCCGTGGTCGGCCTATCGGCCTTGCTCAAGGCTTCCACCACCGCCTATACCACTGTGCAATACTTAGGGGCCTGCTATTTGGCTTATCTCGGCATTATGACTCTATGGCAAAGCTGGCAGCAAAATACGGTGGCTGATAGTTGTGACGACAAGCCCCATGTGCAATTGAAAAAACAAAGCCCACTGTTTCAGGCGATGATGACCGAGGTCCTCAACCCCAAGGTGGCGCTCTTTTTTATCGCCTTTATTCCCCAGTTTGTTGACCCGACACTAAACACCTCCACCACGGTTCAACTGGCTATCTTTGGCCTGCTCTACCCTATCTTGGCGTTTCCTGTGGATTGCACCTACATCTATTTCGGTGACAAGATTGCGCGTTACTTTAAACGCAACCCCAGTGCCCAACTCTGGATAGACAGGCTCACCGGGCTGATATTTATAGCGCTGGCCATTAACCTGCTGCTCTAGAGTTAAGCGCTCACAGGCCTTTATTTTTGCTGCAACAACCAAAGATAAAACTGTTGTAGGTCATCAAAGCGCCTGTCCACATGACTAAAGTCCTGAACCAGGGTATGACAATTGGGGATGGCCGCCACCGCTAGTCCGGCGTCTTTCGCCGAGCGCGAGCCGGTACTTGTGTCTTCAATCGCTATCCCCTGCCTTGCGGGAACCGCTAATTGTTCTAACGCTAGCAGGTAAGGTTCGGGGTGCGGTTTGGGGTTACGCACATCATCCTTACAGACGATACAACTAAACAGGGATGCCAGCTGATAGCCCTGCAAAATGGGCTCTACCTCGTCACGGGTACTGCCGGTCACCAAGGCCAAAGTAAAACCCGCTTGATGAGCCTGCTGCAAGGTAAGTTGGGCGTGTGCCATCAGCGGCGGCAAACTACTTTGCGCCAGCTCGGAAAAAAGGGTATTTTTTCTGGCCGCTAGGGCCTGGGCACTGGCGGGTAGTTGATGTTGTCGCACCATGTCCTCGGCCGAGGCCAACGTAGGGCGTCCGGCGTAGCGCTGACAGAACGTCGTCTGATCATAGCGAATACCATAATCGGCAAGCACCCGCTCCCAACACCGATAGTGCACCGCCTCGGAGTCCACCAAGGTGCCGTCAAAATCAAATAATAAGGTGTTGATCATGCTCCCTCCCCATAAACACAAAAGCGCCCTGAGGCGCTTTTAATTGGTTTAACTTGCTGTGGGTGGCTCGGCGCTGGCTGGCTCACCGCTTTCCAGCTCAACCAGCTCATAGCCGCGAGCCTGGCGTACTACCTTGAGTACCGGCTTTTCAAAAGCGCTTTTTAGTCGCTCGGCATCGGCTTTAAGTTCGTCAAGGTCATGGCCGAAAGGGGCGGCACCGGTTTCCGACCAGTTGCTCACCTTGCCATTAGCTGTGTATTCCACTTCGTGGATTTGATAAAGCGGCTCTTTGCCCTGCTCTTCCGCCAAGATGACGCGATAGTTCCAAAATCCAGACATGCAAATGCTCTCATGTATCTATAAAAACTGTACTGTACCAGTAAGGTGCGAGGATATAAACGAAAAAACCCGCCAGGGAGGCGGGTTTTGAATTTCGTGCTTAATCGTTAGCTTAGAAGAAGCTGATCTTGAACTCGGCGCCAATGTAGCGCTCTTCGTTCACCATGGCGGTGTTGTTGTTGAAATCAACGGCGCCAATGGCTTGCTGCTCGTCAAATAGGTTACGAACGAAGGCCGACACTTCATATTCGTTGTCGCCCTCAGCCCAGGCATAACCCGAACGCAGACCCACTTCGGTCAAGGCCTTGCCTTCAAACTCCACCGACTCGTATAAGAAGAAGTCGATCTCGCTGCGGTATGAAACGTCCGCATAGGTGAAGAACTCACCATCGGCCATTTCACGGCTGTAACGAAGCGTTAGGTTAGAAATCCACTCAGGAGCGTGCGGCAGGCTGTTACCGTCCAAAATAGCACGGTCTTCAGGACCAAATGCACCTGGAACCTGATAGGTTGGATCCGTAACCGTACACTGAGCACACACAGCAACTGCCAAGTCGTTGTCTTTCAGTTCGGTGTTGTTGTAGCTCAGGTTGAACGTCGCGTTTAGGTTGTCTGTCAGTACCCATTGAGTATCCAGCTCAAAACCATAACCAGTTGTTTTGTCAGCGTTAACTAGACGGTTAAAGTTCGCACCACCACCTACAGCGGTCAACTGCTGATCGTCCATGTTGTAATAGAAGATAGCGGCATTGATACGGCCTCGGCCATCCCATACGTCAGATTTGATACCGGTTTCGTACGAAGTCACGGTTTCCGACTCGGCCACGGTTACTTCGTCACCGAACAGGATACGACCCTGAATACTTGGGGCGCGGAAGCTGTTAGCGATACGAGCATACCAGTTGATATCGTCGGTCACTTTATAGTTGGTTGAGATATCCCAGCTCACATGGTCGTCGCTTGGGTTTTCTGTCAGGAACAAGGTACCGCCGCCCACAGGGCTAAGGGTACGGTTGGCCGAGAATTCTTTATCGTCGTCAGAGTAACGCAGACCCACAGTCACTTTGAAATCATCGGTCACTGTGTAGTCAACCGAGCCGAATACCGCCCAGGCTTCGGTGTCTTGTTGCTGATGTACATAACCGTTTAGGGCACCGTTAGCGGCCGTATCATAGCTGAAGTTTTCAATGGTCAGGGCTTCATCAAAGTAGAACAAGCCTACCTGATAGTTGAAGTCGCCAGAGAAGTTACTTGAAAGGCGTAATTCTTGCGTATATTGGTCGTGATCCGGAATACCATCGGCACTTTCTGAGGTAAACGGGATAAAGCCAGGGCCGCTTGGCACTGCTTGGCCGTCGATTTCATAACCACCGTAACCACCGTCGATATCGGCGCGTGAGTAGATCTCAGCACTTTCCCACCCAGTGATCGAGGTTATCGTGTGCTCATCCAGATCCCACTCTAGGCGCAGGCTGGCACCTTGTGATTCTACTTGTTGAGTTGCACGTGACGCGGCATCGTGCTGAACCTTATCGTGGTCAAAACCAGATACTAGGTCGTTGCTGCCCGGCTTGATGGCATTGGCACGAAACGCAATAGGCGTGCCGTCCATGTCACGAACATGGTAGTTAAATAGACCGGTAAACTCGTCGCCTTCATAAAGGAATTGAATACGAGCGGCCTGGTCGGTATAACCGCCTAGCACGTCTTTTTGTTCAAAACCCGGAGCAACATTATCGATGTAATCGTCTTTATCTTGCCAAAGCACAGAAACACGCGTTGACAGGCGATCCGTTAAAGCGCCGCCTACAGCACCTTCAAAGTCGATAGCACCGCGGCTGCCGTATGATACAGAACCATAGCCTTCAAATTCCTGACTTGGTTTAACGGTGTCGAACTTCACTAGACCCGCCGGGGTATTACGGCCAAACAGCGTACCCTGTGGACCACGCAATACTTCAACGCGAGCCACGTCAAATACTGGGAAACCTTTTAGAATGGCGTTTTCTTGCACCACTTCGTCAACAACCAAAGAAACAGGTTGTGAAGCGTTCAAATCGAAGTCGGTATTGCCGAGACCACGGACGTAAAAACGTGGGAATGAACGGCCGAATGAAGATTCAATCGACAAGCTTGGGATCTTGGCATTCATAAAACGAATGTCCATACCCGCTGCGCTATACGCATCCAGGCTGTCACCCTGAAGTGCAGAAACGGCTACAGGAACTTCCTGTGCATTTTCAACACGTTTACGAGCTGTAATTTGAATAACTTCAAGTGATTTGTCTTTCGCGGCCGGGCCTTGTTGCTCAGCAGCGGTAGAAGTGAATGCAGTACCTGCAGCAGCAGAGAACAGCGTTGCTTTTATTAGATTGGCAAGCGCAGTACGTTTCATCGCTTTCATGTCGGATTTAACCCTTATTTGTACTCTTTTGTTCATTGGTAGATATGTAGCGCCCTATCACCTGGCACAATGCTCAATTTTTCGCGTGCTCCACGCGGACCTTAAATTTGAGAGTACAAGCACAAATAAAAGGCTGAACATTACGGTGGCGAAGTATAGCATCTAAATTAAGCTTTACTTCAGCTTTATTTCATTTTTTTGCAACATTTCTATTCATTTACCGACACAATCAAGAATTTTTAAAGATTTTATCGGCAAGTAAGGACATTTGTCCTTTATGCGCAAAAATTAAGCATAGCCGAATTATAATATTTCGCGATACCGACCAAACTTATAAATATAAAAAGCCCAACGCCAAACCTAAATGGTTAATAAATAGACTATTCAAAGATACTCCGGAGGCGCCAAATCAATCTCCAGTTTATGCAGCAAGGATAAAGCAGCCAGGTTGAGCGCTTCGCAACGGGTCAAATACTCATTAAAATCGGTGGTCTCGATATAGCAAAGCACTTCGATACACAGCCCCCGCGGCACAAAACCGGTAAAGCGCACTCGACAGGGGTTATCGGCGACATCTGGCTGCCGTGTCAGCATGTCTATCAGTTCAGCTTGCAGGGCCGAGATTTGCGCACTAGTGGTGCTCCTGTCCAAGATCAGCTCGGGACGATAGGCGATACGTTCACGTTCGGAAATATTTTCCAGTTCCATATCGACAAAGCGGGCATTGGGCACATGGATCACGGTGCGGTTTAACGTGCGTACCCGAGTTGCCCTAAGGCCTATTTCTTCCACCGTGCCCACCTGCTCACCAAAACGACATACCTGCCCCACCCGCACCGGCGCCGATGAATATAAGGTGATGGCACCTATGATGTTCTCCACCGACTTTTGCGCCGCCAGGGCGACCGCCAAGCCACCGATACCCAGCCCGGCCACCAAGGTGGTGGCGCTAAAACCAAGGTTTTCCAGCCATAAAAATAATGCCATGATGACCACGGCGATTTGCACGACGTTGCCTAGCGGTCGCAGCAAGTATACGGCTTGCTCATTACCTCTTTGGATCAGTCGCTGGCTAAAGCGATAACGAACCACGTCAATGGCACGCAGGGCAAACCAGGTCCAGGCTATGATCAATAAGGTCGCCCCTTCAAATACCGCCTTGCTGGCCAGCGTCGAATTGGCGTCGGAAGCTAGGTTCCGGGCGAGTATAACACCCAGCAATAAACACAAGGGGCCATTGATGAGGCTGCAGGCCTCGGCACTTAAGTCCGGCTTAATACGCTTGGCGGTAAAGGCAAGCACCCGGGTAATGGCAAAGGCCAGTAAGAGATACACCAGCAAATTGGCGCTGTAATAGACCCATTGCCAGAGTTTGACCCCGAGAAAACTATAATCTGGGAGATTCTTATAGAGCCACTCACCACTGGGGGAATAACTGTATTGCTCCTTTAATAAGGGGATTTGTGCCACCGTGGCATTGGAAATTTTCCAGATGTAGTCGCCGCCGCTGTCGGCTGGCACTCGTTGTAATAAGATCTGCACCGGCCCCTGAGAGGTTTTTAGCTCGCCCACCAGGTCGCGATAACTAGGGAGTAGGTCCTGGCTTTTTCCTTGCGGCTGGCTACTGAGGCTTTGCACATCGACCCACAGGGTGCGGTCCAGTACCAGATAGAGGATCTCCGCCAATTGCGGTTTGCCCAGCGCCAATACCTCGGGGCCCAAGTTACGAAAATCTAAATAGTCGCTGGCCAGGGCAAAGTCGCGGGTCCGGGCGGCGTTAAGGTAGCCCTGCATGGCACCACGGGGGGTTTCACGGTGGAGTTTATCGAGCATGACCTCTTCAATCTCTTGAGCTTGTTCGGCCTGCTCCTGCTCACTGCGCTCCGGTTGCTGCTGTTGCAATATCTCTTTTACCGTTACCTTGCCTTGTGTGGCACCACACAAGCCACTGACCACAATCAAGGCCAGTAAGCACACCCGTATCAACATCGTCTCTCATCCTTACGTCGGTCTTAACTTAGCATAGTCAGCAAGCGTAAAAAGCTCACGCTTTATCGTTAAAAATTGCCAGAAAAGCAGACACTTGCTAGATTTAAACGGCTATTTTTATTTACGGGATTATCATGTTTAAGCCTCTTCAAAACCTAGTGGGTACTGCCATCAGTGCCGCCTTCGGCCTGACTCTTCTGGCTGTGTTTAGCCCAGCGCATGGCGCCACCTATGTTAAAGCCGGCAAAATGCTGGATGTCACCGATGGCAAGATTATTGACGATGTGGTTATTAGCATAGATGAGGGCGTGATCACAGATATAGGCCATGCCCTGCCGAGTGAACTCCAAGTCGAGGATCAATTAATCGACCTGGGCGATAAAATGCTGCTGCCCGGGCTGATGGACATGCATGTGCATCTGACCTCAGATCCCACCGTGCCGCGGGTGCAACGCTTTAGCGACTCGGCGCCGCGCAAGGCCATAAAAGCGGCCTACTTTGCCCATAAAACCCTGCTCGCCGGCTTTACCACGCTGCGTAACGTGGGTGCCACCGGCTACAGCGTGATTGCCCTGCGCGATGGCATCGACGCTGGCGATGTGCCCGGTCCTCGCATTTGGGCGGCGGGCCCTTCCTTGGGGGTCACGGGGGGACACTGCGACAACAACCGGGTACCGCCGGAGTTAAATTATCGCGCTGAAGGCGTGGCCGATGGTCCTTGGGCGGTGCGCGCCAAGGTGCGTGAAAACATTAAATACGGGGCCAACGTGATCAAGTTTTGCGCCACCGGCGGCGTTTTCTCCAAAGGCACCAAGGTAGGCGTACAGCAGTACAGCCAGGAAGAAATGAACGCCTTGGTGGAAGAAGCTCATTTACGCGGTTTAACCGTAGCGGCCCACGCCCATGGCACCAGCGGCATTAAAGCAGCCATTATCGCCGGCGTCGATAGTGTTGAACACGTCAGCTTTATCGATGACGAGGGCATAAAACTCGCGAAAAAGCATGGCACCTGGTTGTCGATGGATATCTATAACACCGAATACACCCTCACCTTTGGTGAGCAAAATGGCGTCGCCGAGGAAAACCTCAATAAAGAGCGCCAGGTATCCAAGCGTCAGCGAGAAAGCTTTAGTCGTGCGGTGGATGCCGGATTGAATATGGTATTTGGTACCGATGCCGCTATCTATCCGCATGGTGATAATGCCAAGCAGTTCTCTCGCATGGTGGAGTTTGGAATGACGCCCTTAGAGGCCATTCAAAGCGCCACCATCAATGCCGCCAAGCTCTTGCGTGCCGAAAAGCAATTAGGCCAGATAAACACTGACTTTGCCGCCGATATTATTGCCGTCGAGGGCAATCCACTGGAAGATATCAGCGTCTTGGAGCGGGTTGATTTTGTTATGAAAGCAGGCCAAGTTTATAAACAGCCACAATAGGAGCGAATAATGAGTATTAATACTTCAATAACGGGTCAGTGGCCAATTTTTGTTATCCAAGGATTTATCGCCATTATCTTTGCTGCCGTTGCCTGGTTTTCACCGCAAGCGACCATAGGCGCCTTAATTTTTGTCTTTGCCGCCTTTTTTATGTTCGACGGCTGCTCGCGAGTATGGCTGGCGTTTAAACAAAAGCAGTATTCATCCTACTGGCACCTGACATTGATCGCCGGCATTCTGGGAATTTTAGCGGCCATAGTCACGGTCAGCATGCCGCAACTAACCGCCTTGATCATGCTCTATTTGATCGCGTTTTGGGCCATCGCCATCGGCATGATGGAAATGGCCGCGGCCATCAAGCTTTTTAAACACCTGCAGGGAGTGACCTTGTTGCTGTTAAGCGGTGTGGTGTCGATTATCTTTGGCATCTATCTGATCATTAACCCGGGCCAGGGGATCATTGCCATGCTTTGGCTGGTCGCCATTTATGCCTTTGCCTTCGGCATCATCTTATGTTGGCTGGGCTTCAAGCTACGCGCCTTGGATAAGGCACAGGCTTAATAGATTCGTCCCCGGTGGTCCTAACGGGCACCGGGGCATGGGTGTTTAGTGTAACGCGGCGCGATATGGCAAGGAGGCACAGATTTGTGCTTCGCGGGTGATCACCTCGGCCAAGCGGGCATCCACTTCTTCTTTATCGAAATACTCATAGGCCAGCTCCACAAACAGGTTTTTGTGTTTTTCTTCGGATTTGGCGATGGCGGTGTAAAACTCCTTATTCTTACCCGGCGGCAGCGCTTCGGCAATCAGCGCAAAACGCTCATGGCCTCGAGCCTCAATCACCGCAGCCACCAAGAGTCGGTCAAGCATGAATACCTCTTTGCCATGGCGGAACATGCCGCGCAACTGGTTTACATAGGGGTCTTTTTTATCGTCGCCGAGATTAACGTCACGCTCGGTCAGCAGCTTCACCACCTGCTTAAAGTGGATCATTTCTTCCAGTGCCAAGTCTGTCATGGCCTTCACCAGTTTACGCTTATCCGGATAGTGAGACAGCATGGACAGCGCCATACCCGAGGCTTTTTTCTCGGCGGCGGCGTGGTCTTGTAAAAAGGCATCGAAGTCGGCAAGCACCGCATCGGTCCATTGTTGTGGAGTATTAAATTCGAGTTCAAACATAAGGATTACTAACAACTAAAATTGGCGCTATTGTACGCAGCCATCGTCCTTCACGCTAGTCCATCTCAACGGTCGATGGCCGTTCACCCAACCACCAGCTATCAAGATTATCAACCTTGCCATTACGGGTCGAAGCGATCTTCAGGGGGCTTTTTATATCGCGCCAGGCCATTACCTTATTGCCCTTGTTGAGGTGGGCAAACGCACTTTCCTTGGGGGAGACCTGAAGAAAGCTGCAGAAGGTTTGATAGGCGTTGGGCTCGCTCAAGTTTAGGCACAATAAGCGCTCGCTCTGGCCTGCGAAATATTCGCGTACCTGCTGCTGGTGACGACGATAGCAGTGTAACAGATGCTCATCGTTCGCGAGTGTTTGCTCATTGAGAGGCGCAAATACGCGCCCATAGCTTTGTTTTAATAAAGGGCTAAATCCGCCATGGGTGCATAACAGGTTATCGCTCATGCGCGCTAATAATTGCTTTATGGATGCCAGCCAAGACTGCTCGTCGCGCCCTAGCAGAATGAAGCGGCTATGTGGATAGCGTCTGGCAAGTTCAGGGTAATGGCTAAAACAGGGGGTGTCGGCCACTAGCTGCGCCTGTTCAAAGCACGCCTGAGTATAGGCGGTGTGTGCCGTAGGCAAGCCCAACTGCAAGGCCGCCACACACACGCTGGTGGTGCCGGTACGGGGCAAGCCCAGCACAAATATTTTCTCTACTGCATTCATTCGCGCTTAACCAGCACCCAAAAAATCAAGGCGCCATTATAACCATGCCCCTTCATCTATGCGACCCTGGGCTTGTGCTTTTATGCGGGCAAAAAAAAGCGGCGGTTAAATACACCGCCGCAACCTGGGAGCTGCTTGAAACAGCATTGCTAATTATAGCCACTAAAATACAAGTTAGTAATATTTATCACTTTTATCATTACCATATCCGTCATCGAACAGGGTGCGCAGGTTGTCGGCAAAGGATTTCAGCTTTTCTTTCATGGTTCTTTTTACGCTAATTTCTACGCTGCCTAAAACATTTCGACCGGTGATTAAAATGCGCGGACGTTGGCGGTCTTGATCCCGCGGACCTAAGGCCACTCGCTGATTGCTAGTGGAGGCAATAATATTAGTGGTTTGAGTCACCACATCAACTCCCTCTGGCACATAAATCTCGCATGAGCCCAAATAGCAGTTAAGGTGAATATGTACGTCCGGGTTGCTGAAGATGGCATTACTAAAGTCCAGCTCCAAGGTCCCAAGCACGTTTTTTATCTGCATTTCCTTAGGAACCACCCAATCGCCGCCACGGTGATCCGTGCTTAAAATGGTGGTGATGGACTCACCAATCGGTTGCTCATCGCCACGACCATATTGTGGGCGCAAACGGGCCGCCTTTTCGCTTTGATAGCGTGGATCCGCTTGTAAGGGGAGATCGGCAACCAAGGTCACTAGATATTCTTGATCCGTGCTGTCGTAAGCGGCATCTAAACGGCGCTCGAACGCCTCGGCAGAGAGCTCGCCATGGCTGTAATTAAGTATAAGCTGGTCTATGACTTCTTCTTTAACCTGCTCTAGGGGTCTATCCGCGACGGGTACCGACATAATTCAATTCCTTAAAGAGTAATCCTATATAGGCTAGTACTTTTACAGCAAACTTTAGACCAAGATTAAAAGCACATAAAAATCATATAGATAAACAAAAATTGATAACAAGTGCCGGTAGCAATGACCAAGTTTACGTATTTATCACCACTTTTTAGCAAAATTTACATATGCGTTTTAATTAACGCCGGAAGTCGACAAACTGCTAACCAGCCACCAGGTGCCCAACACCAGCGCACTCAGAGCGGCGATGCCTTTCATTTTATGTTTACGGATCACCTTTTCCGCCTGATTGCCAGCGAGATGCACCACCAGGGCGAGACCAAAATAACGTAACGAGCGGGCAATGGCGGTGGCAAGGAAGAAAAGCCACAGGGAATAATGGGTCGCCCCCGCCGCCAGCATGGCAATTTGAAAGGGGATAGGCACTATGCCTAGGGTCAGCACAAACCAAAAGCCCTGGCTGTGCATTTGCGCTTTAACATTGGCGAATTGCTCCGGGGTGGAAAACAGGTCAATGAGCCAATCACCCAGCACATCGAAGAGGTAATATCCCAGGGCATAACCAAATAAGGCACCAAGCATACAGCCCAGAGTGGCCACTAGGGCAATAGCCCAAATTTTATCGCGCCGCGCCTGCATCAGTGGAACTAACAAGGCTTCCAAGGGCACGGGTACTATGGTCGACTCTAAAAATGAGGCCAGGGTCACGCCCCACAGCATATGCCGCGAGTGGATCCACTGTCGTGTTTTTTGCACAAGTCGCCCATACAACCCCATCACTTCTCCAAAAATCGTCTGGCGCCACGTCGTCAGCGCTATCTCTCTACTATCCCAAACAGGGTACGCAATGCAATATAAATAACCGCTTAAACCAGGGTATCTTAGCCGCTGTTCCAACTGCCCAAGCGCAGTTGTGACCAGCAATGCTGCGCGCCCATGTCACCCAAGGCTTGTACATAACTCTGGTATGCCTCTTTCGCGTAATGCCGCGAACAGGCGTTCATAAAGCCATGATTAAACTCGGTGGAAATGATTTCAACATTTTCCTTGGCAAACAAGGCCTGAGCCAGGTCGTTGATATCGAAATGAGGCTCACTTTTTGGCAATACCAGCGTGACAGGTATGGATGGGGTTAACGCCAAATGGTGGCGAATTTGCCCACCATAAAACAACAACATACCTGTGATATTGTCTAAGCGCTTGTGCGACGCAAGTTGCCATAGAGCCGCGGCGCCCACACTAAAGCCGATGAGGCTTGTTGGCATTGCTAAGCCACCCAAGTGAGCGCTTAAAAGCTGACGATAAGACGCCAACCCCACATGGGCCATAAAATGGTCGTACGCCTGCTCTTCACTGGTAAATGCCATTGGCTCACCGCCATAGGGGTCGATAATACGCACCTTATTACCTAGCTCAGCAGCCAGACGCTCCAGCGCCCTGGTCCGCCCGAAGATATCACTGACGATAATACGCTGCATGGGCAGACTCTCAGTCATTACCCTAACCGCGCCAAGAGCTCTTGTTGGGTGGCTTTTGGCAATTTTGCCACCACTAACAGGTAAGAATTATCCATCATGCGCTCAATTTCCCCCGTTGGAATGCTGCCGTCTAAAATCACCGTATTCCAAAGACGCTTATCCATATGATACCCCGGCAGCACAGCGCTAAAGATATCGCGCAACGCCTGCGCCTCATCGGGGTCACACTTGAGGTTCATTTGCCATTGCGGTGCGCCATCGTTAATAGCACGCAGTGTTAAGGTGGCAAACATCTTACCCGCCACCTTATAGACATCCACTCCCGGGCCAAAGGGCTGCTCTACCTTGGCGTGTGGCTTTTTGAGCAAATAATTATGGGCCTGACTGTGGTCCATGGCGCCACCTTATCGTTGGGGTATTGAGCGCTATCTTAGGCAAACTTGGGCGCTTTTACTAATTTCTTACCCAGGAGGCGCATTTTAGCGCTTGGGGATCGCTGAAACCTGAACTTGATCGAACAAATTTTGCACTTTGTCGCGTCCGGCTTGAAAGCCCCTAATTGCACACCTAGGATAAATTTTTATCCTAAATAAAGCATCTGTAATGAAAAAATTCGGTTTTCCCCTGTTGGGCAAAGTGCTTGGCAGTGCCTTTGGCACAGCCCTTGGCACCGCCCTACTCGTCGCCACTCCGGCTTACGCCGATACTCACCAAAGCTTTGCCTCCGAAGATATTTTTGCCCTTGAATATGTCGGTGACCCACAAATCAGCCCCGATGGCAGCCATATTGTCTATGTACGCAACGGCTACGATATTATGACCGACAGCGCCACCAAGTCATTGTGGCTCTATCGCCTTAAAGACGACACCCATGTGCCGCTGTTCGCCGATCAATTTAATTACAGCCAGCCACGTTGGTCACCGGATAGCAAACGTCTCGTTTTTAGCAGCAATCGCAGCGGCTCAAACCAACTGCATATGTATTATTTGGCCGAGGATAAGGAGGCACTGCTGACCCAGTTGCCTAAATCCGCTGGCGATCTCAGTTGGTCTCCCGATGGCACCAAGCTGGCCTTTACCATGAATGTGAAAGAGGGCAAAACCGAGTATGTAAAGTCGGTCAAGTTACCAACAAAGCCCGAGGGCGCGAAGTGGTCAGACCCGGTCACGGTAATTGAAAAAGCCCGTTATCAGGCCGATGGCAGCGGCTTTTTAGAGCCCAGTTATCGCCACGTTTTCGTGCTGCCTGCCGAGGGCGGTACGCCGCGCCAACTTACCCAGGGCGATTTCCAGCATTATGGCCCCCTGACCTGGCAACCGGACAACAGCGCGGTGGTATTCTCCAGCGATCAGCACCCACAGTGGGAATATCGCACCACAGAGTCAGATCTCTATGCCATCAACCTGGCATCGGGCAAACTCACCCAGCTAACCGACCTACCTGGACGTGAAAGCCAGGCTACCTTTTCGGCCAAGGGCGATACACTTGCCTTTCTTACCCGCGACAATGAGCCGGTGCCCTACGTCAACACCAACCTGGCCATGATGGACGTAGACAGTGGCCAAATCACCATCCTGAGCGCCGATTTGGACCGCTCCATTGCCGACTACCGTTGGTCAGGTAAGGGCGACTTTGTGGTGCAATATGACGACTTTGGTAAACGCAAACTGGCCTCCATGAACACCAAGGGTAAGGTAAACGAGCTGGTCGATAATGTCTCCGGCACCTCGCTGGGACGCCCCTATGTCAGCGGCGAGTTCTCCATGGCCAATAATGGCACCCTGGCCTATACCTCGGGCAGTAGCCAACGCCCCGCCGATCTCGGCTACAGCCGTAAAGGCAAATCACGCACCCTCACTAACCTCAATGAAGATCTGCTTGGACATAAAACCCTGGGCCAGGTGCATGAGTTGAATGTCGCTTCACAGTTCGACGGCGAAAACATTCAGGGCTGGTATATCACCCCGCCGGATTTTGATGCCAATAAAAAGTATCCGCTGTTGTTAGAAATCCATGGTGGCCCGCACCTGGCCTACGGCCCACACTTTAGTGCCGAGTTACAACGCTACGCCAGCGAGGGCTATGTGGTGGTGTATGTGAACTACCGTGGCTCCACCAGCTATGGCAAAGACTTTGCGCTGCTGCTCGATGGTAAATACTCGTCCAAGGAAGACTTTGCCGACCATAATTCGGCGGTGGATGCGCTGATTGCCAAGGGCTTTATCGACAGCAATAACCTCTATATTGCCGGCGGCTCTGCCGGAGGGATAGCCACCGCCTATGCTATTGGCTTAACCGATCGTTTTAATGCCGCGGCCATCACCAAACCGGTGATCAACTGGGTGAGTAAGGTACTTACCGCCGACAGCTACTTGGGACAAATTCGCAATCAGTTCCCGGGCCTTCCCTGGGATAACCTGGAGCACTACTGGCAGCGCTCGCCGCTGTCCTTGGTAGGCAATGTCACCACCCCGGCCATGATTATGACCGGCGAACAGGACCGCCGCACGCCTATTTCTGAGTCGGAGCAATTTTATCAGGCCTTGCAACTGCAGCGGGTAGACAGCGTGTTGATCCGCGTGCCCGGTGCCCCCCACGGCATCGCCTCGCGGCCATCAAGAATGATCTCGAAAATCGAGCACACCCTGGCCTGGTTTGCCCGTTATAAAAAGTAACCCCCTCAAGGCGGTGACCGCGATAGTTAGGTCACCGCCTTACCCCTCTTCCCCCTTTCGCAGCCCTCAACACAGGTAAAAATATGGATACTTTCAGTTCCATATACAGATAATTTCAGCGTGTTCTTTGCCCCGGATCATCACGGCGATTACTGGACTGGGGTACAACTAGCATGGACGGCCAAGCAAATCATCGGGCTTATTTAGCGCTAAGCTGGATAAGTCCTCATGATGACAACAATAAGGAGATTCATTATGAAAGCAGCAGTTGCCCATAGTTTTGGCACCCCTCTAAGCATTGAAGAGGTAGCCAAGCCCAGTATCGACGACCATCAGGTGCTGGTTAAAATTCATGCCTGTGGCGTGTGCCACACCGATTTACATGCCTGTCACGGCGATTGGCCGGTCAAACCAAAAATGCCGCTCACTCCCGGCCACGAAGGTGTGGGGGAAATTGTTGAGCTCGGCAGCGCCGTCAGCCATTTAAAGCTTGGAGATCGCGTCGGTATCCCTTGGCTGTACAGCGCCTGTGGCCATTGTGAATATTGCCTCGATGGCAAGGAGACCCTGTGTCTGGAGCAGCAAAATGCGGGCTACTCCGTCGATGGCGGTTTCGCCGAATACTGCGCCGCCCATGGCGATTATGTGGTGCAAATACCCGAAGGGCTCAGCTACCCAGATGCCGCACCGCTGTTTTGTGCTGGCGTGACCACCTATAAGGCACTCAAGGTATCCGAGACCAAGCCCGGACAATGGATGGCCGTTTTCGGCGTCGGCGGCCTTGGACACCTGGCGGTGCAATATGCCGTGGCCATGGGCATGCGGGTTGTGGCCGTGGACACGGGTGAAGCCAAGCGTGAGCTGGCGTATTCTCTGGGTGCCGAGCATTTCTTCGACTTTAAAACGGACGATGTGGTCGACGCCATTAAAGAAGTCAGCGGCGGCGTACATGGCAGTGTCTGTACTGCGGTGAGCAAAGCGGGTTTTCGCCAAAGTTATGATGTGGTGCGCCGCGGCGGAAAATGCGTGCTGGTCGGCCTGCCACCGGAGGACATGCCCCTGCCTATTTTTGATACCGTGCTCAACGGCGTCAGCGTGGTCGGCTCCATCGTCGGCACCCGCAAAGACTTGGAAGAATGTTTAGAATTTGCCGCCCGCGGCAAGGTGAAAGCCATTATTACCGAGAAACACCTTGATGATATCAACGATATCTTCGCGGATATGGAAAAAGGCGAGATCACCGGGCGTATCGTGATGAATATGCCCGAGTAAATAAAAAGGCCACCGGTTAGGCCGGTGGCTTGAATATTGTAATGAACTCCTATTGCACCCATATCCGCCGCCGTTAAAGACATTATCAGTCATTCGCTAACGCTTAGACTCACACCACTGCCGACTATGGTCGCATTTTGCTCAGCGCCATAAGCGCCTATTTTTATTAATACCAATTCTGTTAAGTATGTGAGCAGAGATAGCGCTGGATAAATGATGTGCTAACAAGGCGGAGTTTTTCTTATGTAGTTATTCTACATAGTAAAACCCCCAACGCCGTGTGCACGATATTTAGCCCGCTAGAATGATTAGCTACTTAAGTGAACTGGTATAACTCTCTCACAATTTTATTTTGGAGCCTTGTATGTCAGGCGAATATCAACGCACCTATCGCGCCTTTAGCGATAATCCAGAGCAGTTCTGGCTGCAACAAAGCGAGCGCATTGCTTGGTTTAATGCCCCACAGCAAGCCTATCATCAGGATGAGCACGGCTTTTATCATTGGTTTGCCGATGCCGAACTCAATACCAGCTACCTGGCGCTGGATCAGCATGTATTGAACGGCCATGGCGATGAGATTGCGCTTATTTACGACTCGCCGGTGACCGACAGCAAACGCCAGTATAGCTATCGCGAATTGCTCGATGAGGTCAGCAAGTTTGCCGGTGTCATGCAGGGCCTTGGCGTCACCAAGGGCGATCGCGTGGTAATTTACATGCCAATGATCCCCGAAGCGGTGATCGGCATGTTGGCCTGCGCCCGTCTCGGCGCGATTCATTCCGTGGTATTCGGGGGCTTTGCCGCCCACGAGCTGGCGGTGCGTATCGATGATGCCACGCCAAAACTGATCCTCAGTGCCTCCTGCGGGGTCGAGGTCAATAAGGTGATCGAATACAAACCCCTACTCGACGAAGCCATTAGCCAAGCTCAGCACCAGGTCGAACATTGTATTATCTACCAACGTCCGCAATGTTATGCACCCCTTAGCGAACGCCGCGACCTTGACTGGGACACCGCCATGAGGCACGCCCAGGGCGTGGAGGCGGTGCCGGTTTTAGGCGCCGACCCCTTGTATATTCTTTACACTTCGGGCACCACGGGCACACCCAAAGGGGTGGTGCGTGAAAATGGCGGCCATGCGGTGGCCATGCATTACAGCATGGAAACCGTGTACGGCATGCGCCCCGGCGAGGTATTTTGGGCGGCCTCGGATATAGGTTGGGTGGTGGGTCACTCCTACATTGTCTATGCGCCGCTGATTTACCGCTGTGCCACCGTGCTTTACGAGGGCAAACCGGTACGCACGCCCGATGCCAGCGCATTTTGGCGGGTGGTCGAAGACTATAAGGTTACGGCCCTGTTCAGCGCCCCTACCGCCTTTCGTGCCATTAAGAAAGAAGATCCCAGTGCTCAGGGCTTTAAACTATACGATACCTCGAGCCTAAAACGGCTGTTCTTGGCCGGTGAGCGCTTAGACCCGCCCACCTATGAGTGGCTTAAGGAACACACTCAACTGCCGGTGCTGGATCACTGGTGGCAAACCGAAACCGGTTGGGCCATCGCCTGTAATCCTATCGGCATCGAGACCCTCCCCACCAAGGCCGGCAGCGCCACGGTGCCAACCCCGGGCTTTGATGTGCAGGTGCTCGATGTCCATGGTGAACAATGTGAAGCCAATGAGCATGGCGCCGTAGCCATTAAACTCCCCTTACCTCCCGGCTGCCTGCCGAGTATTTGGCAAAATAACGAGCGCTTTAAAAGCAGCTACTTAAGCCAGTATCCGGGCTATTACCTGTCCGGCGATGGCGGTTACTTCGATGAGGAAGGCTATCTGTTTATTATGGGCCGCACCGATGATGTGATAAACGTTGCCGGCCACCGTCTCTCCACCGGCGAGATGGAAGAAATAGTGGCGGCTCATCCTGCGGTAGCCGAGTGTGCGGTGTTTGCCATCCATGACGGCCTCAAGGGGCAAATACCCATGGCCATGGTGGTACTCAAAGACGACTTTAGCGGCAGCAACGAAGAGGTCGAGCAGCAGCTCAGAACCTCGGTGCGCTCTACCATAGGCGCGATTGCCTGTTTACGGGATATTATCTGTGTGCCGCGCTTACCGAAAACACGCTCGGGAAAAATACTGCGCAAGAACCTACGCCAGTTGGTCGATGGTGAAGAGCTGCAGATCCCCTCCACCATAGACGATGCTGGCATCTTTACCGAGATAAGCGAACAACTGCAAGGACGTTAACTCGCCTTGCAGCTCTCCTAGCGGGGCGACTTAAGCCCCGCTGTTTATTTCCAGGTATTAATAAAGGCAACAAAGTCCTCAGCCACTAAAGGCTTGGCGCACCAGTAACCCTGCACCTGATCACAGCCCAAGCGTGCCAAGCTCTGCCACTGCTGCTCGGTTTCCACGCCCTCGGCTATGCTGCCAATATTAAGGGCCTTGGCCAGTTGTACCATGGCCTTGACTATGGCCACATCCTCTGGCTCACCGCTGGCAAGATCATCGATAAAGGATTTATCTATTTTCAGTTTATCGACATCGAACCGCTTTAAGTAGCTCATCGACGAATAGCCGGTACCGAAATCATCGATGGACACCCTAAAGCCCGCGGCACGTAAAGATTGGATGCGCTTAAGCACAGAGTCTGGATCCATTAAGGCAATGGCCTCGGTCAGTTCCAGTTCGATACTAGTTGCGGGCACGCCATGTCGGTCAACTTCGCGCATCAAGTTAGTCAGCAATTCATGATCTTCGAAGCTCGCCGCCGATAAATTTACCGCAAACACCAGTTCTTCATACCCCAGTGTGAGCCATTGTTTAATTTGCACCAGCGCATGAGTAAACACCCAGGCATCAAGCGCCTTGATCACACCAGCACGTTCGGCCACCGGAATAAACTCACCCGGTGACACACTCCCTAGCTCCTGTGAGTGCCAGCGTACCAGCACTTCGGCCCCCACCACCTGGCGATTGTCGATACGAACCTGAGGCTGAAACACCAGGGAAAATTCATCTTCCAACAGCGCCAGGTTTAAGGCGTTAATCACTTGCAGTTGCCGCGAGGCATGTCGGTTCATCTCCAGCGCATAGAACAGGAAATTGTTGCGACCGCGTTTTTTCACCTCAAACAGCGCCGCCTCGGCCAATTGCAATAACCGCTGACTGTTATCACCATCGTGCGGGTAAAGCGCCACACCGATAGAAGCGGTGAGCACTATGTTTTTACCGTCAATATTAATAGGCGTGCGCAAGGTTTCGAGGATGCGCTGCGCCTTACACGAGGCACTGTTGGCGTTGGCATAGGGCATAAAAAAAGCAAAACGATCGCCGGGCAAACGGCAAATTAATTCGTCTTCATCGCCCAAATTGAGCAGCCGCTGAGCCAGGCTTTTAAGGATCACGTTACCCTTGTCATAGCCCAGGGCTTCGTTAAGCACCTTAAAGTTGTCCAGACCTATGGACAGCAGTGCGCCCTCGGTCAGCTTATTTTTCGCACGCAATGATGCAAATACATGCCGCAGCATCTTCACATTGGCCAGCCCGGTGAGCTGATCATAGTAAGACAGATGATGGATCTTGGTTTCGTTTTCTATCTGTGCGGTAATATCGTGCTGAAAAGAGATATATTTGCTGACCGCACCGTCTTTATCCGTGATCGGATAAATGGTCGTGCGCTCGATCAGCTCTTCTCCGTGCCTATTTCGGTTGATCAGCTCTCCGACCCAGGGCTGTTGAGATTTGAGGTTGTGCCACATGGAGTGATACACCTGAGAAGCCGTTTTGCCCGAGCTTAAAATAGCCGGGTTCTTACCAAGCAATTCTTCACGCTTGTAGCCACTGAGCTCAACATAGGCC
Organism: Pseudoalteromonas sp. BDTF-M6; assembly: GCF_018334135.1. Classification (NCBI taxonomy): domain Bacteria; kingdom Pseudomonadati; phylum Pseudomonadota; class Gammaproteobacteria; order Alteromonadales; family Pseudoalteromonadaceae; genus Pseudoalteromonas; species Pseudoalteromonas sp. BDTF-M6. The sequence continues at coordinate 68,777 of NZ_JAGXTQ010000001.1, read as the reverse complement.
CGATTCACATATTCGATTTTAACCTCGGTATCGGTGATCAAAATCGGATGCGGGTTTTGCTCTACCGCCAACGACAAGGTGCTCATCTGTTCGTCCTGACGCAGGCGATTAAGCAGGTGCCAGATGGCTTGCAACAAAATGGTGATGGCTTCAAGCTCACGGGGACTAAAGCTACCATTATCATTATGTAGCAAAAGCGCCATACGCACCGTTTCCTGCTCCCGAACCGGCACAGCCAAAATGGTGCCCAGTGCCGACGAGGTGCAATCAGCCTTTGCGCTTATTTCACCAAGAGTGCGAATAACATGCTGTTGAGTTTGCAGTTGTGGCAATAACTGTGACATTAGCTCGGCACTGAGCGTCGGTTCCACTTCCCCTTCGCTAGCCAGCACCTGCAACCGGCCGGCACCATCTATGCCATACAATGCGAGGCTTTGGCATGACGCCAGGGAACGCGCATAGCGCACACCATGAGCAAGTAGCGCCGACTCGCAGCCTCTGAAGGCTACATCGGATAAGCCCAGCAACCCCTCTTTGAGCTTGGCTTCATGGGCCAAGGCGTCAATTTGCGCGACGCGCTCGCTCACATCTCGCACCACCACCAGGTAATTAACGGAAGCCTTATCGACGAGTTTCACCACCACGCATTGGTAATGACGAAGCTGCTGTTGGCGGCTAATCACCATGTCGGCCACCTCGGCCATGCCTTTGCGCTTTGCCTCGGCCACAGCGTTATATAGACGCGCCTGATCGGCCCCAGCAAAAAGCGTATAAATACTGCGGCCAATACCGTCTCCGCGCAGTAAAAAAGGCTCACTCTCTTTGCTGTGACTACGCACTATATTGCCATGCTCATCTATCTCAAATACCAGCTCAGGCAAGGCACTTAACGTAGCCTCCAAGCGCTGCTGCGACTGCTCAAGTGCGAGAAATGGCCGGGTAATGGTTTCTACAAACAGCACCTGGTACAGCAACAAATAGGCGGCAATCTTATATAAATGACCAACCAGGTTTAACGAGTCGCTTATGTTGTTGTAAAGGGTAAAGTAATACTCGCTTAAGACCATCAGCACGGCGACCACAAACAAGTGGCTTACATTATAGCTTTGCCGTGCCTGAGCGAGACGCAATAAAAACAGCACCGCAGCAAAGGCATACAACGCCATCAAAAAGTATTCAAAATTTCGTTTAAAGTCGGTCAGTCCTTGCCCTGGGATATAATTGTGTGGCAACCAATGAGGAAAAAATAACAAGACACAACTGATACCGATAGCACAGATCCCGGCGACTATCAGCGAAGGGTAGATACTGCTTGAGCGCACTTGCCACCAGGGCTCTGCCGCCAAGGCAATAATGGCAACGGCGGTAAATAGACGTCCGGCGAACCAAAAGTGAAGCGACTTATCGGTGCTGGCCGGGGTAATAAAATCTGGCATACCGGCAAATGAAAACACATGTTGAAAGTCGAGCACGCCGACCCAGAGCATAACACCGGAAGCAAATACAAAGGTCGGGTTTTTAATGTAGCTTCGTGCACTCCAACCCACAGCGCAAATCAGCACCGAGATTATAATGGAAACGAGCTCCAAGAATGAGTGCACCAGAATATAGTTCTCGATAATGCTTACCAGCCCGAGCTGCTCACCGAGCAAGGTTAGCACCATAAACACGAGGGCGATAACAAGATACCAAGAGCTTTGTGACCACTCTTTTGCATGACTGGGGTGAAAAAGGTTATGCACTAAAATTTGACCATAAAGAGAATGAGCCGAGTTAGATTGCCGATAAAGAGTTGAAAAAAGCCTAACACTCTGAATATTCAGCATGTTTTAACAAATATACCATAGCTCATCAAGCAAGTAACTTATTACCCTGTACGCAATAGAATGCTTAACCAAACCCTCATTTTTAGGTACCTTTTGGTCAACATTTACAACCAATTGTTAAACTTTTCCCCTGGAATATCGTCAGGGCTGGCTCTCAGCGGTTCAATGAGCCCCTAGGCATCCTCTTGCTGGCTCATAAAATCAGCCATGCGTCGCATCAATTCCTCTTCGCTTAAGTCTTCTTTATGGGTGCCTATGGTCCACACATGACCAAATGGATCTTCCAAGGTGCCGGCGCGATCGCCGTAAAATTGGTCATGCACCGGACGCACCTCCTTGGCTCCTGCGGCAATGGCTCGAGCGAATACCGCATCCACATCCTGCACATACAACATCAGGCTTACCGGCGTACCGCCTAAAACCTGGGGGCTTTGAAAATGTGCCTGCGGGCACATATCCGCCAACATAATATGAGAGTCGCCGATTTTTAGCTCGGCATGGGCAATACCACCGTCGGGCATAGGCACCTGCATCACCAATTCGGCACCAAAGGCCTGTTGATAATAACCAATGGCACGTACCGCCCCATCAATAATCAGGTAGGGGGTGATCGAATGGTAACCGGCAGGAATGGCAGGAACACTCATAAATTAAACTCGCTGTGATGATTCAACTCCGTTTAAGCTTAGTCGAATAGAGCACCACTAGGTACACTGCCAGTACCCTGCGGCAAAGATGTATTTACCCGCCTTTGCAAGCTAGTATCATAGAACATTGGCCAAGAAGATGGACACCAAGTAATGAGCTACTCCTAACACTGACCACCTTTTTTCATGACCAACTGGGCTCATTACCTGCCGATACCTTGCCACCGCCACAGGTGATCGATGATTAAATTTGTGAGCCATTGCGAACAGCCTCAAAGGTGAGAGCAACTTCTGGGTTCTGGGTTTTCTTATCATCCCATAAAATGCAAAAATGGCCCAAAAACACACAACCAATGCACACTTGTTAAAATTTACGCAAATCTAAATCGAAAGAAAGACAAAAACAACACACTGAATCTAAATAACTTTTTAATTTCAAACTCTGTTTTACCCAAAACAATTACAAAAAAATGTACCTTTTTTTTAACAACTATGTTTTCATAATCGGGCCTAACGCGGTAACCGAATTACAACTGGCGGCAACCGCGTCAACGTCAAATACCCTTGTGTCACCAAGGCACAATGACAACACAATAATTAAATTAAGGTATTCACTATGAAGTCTAAATTCTCTCTCGTTGCTACGGCCACCCTATTGGCTCTAGGCCTTGGCTCAGAAGCAGCACTAGCAAACTCTTTACAACCGAATTTAGGCAGCAAGGATAAAGCTGAACAAGTAAAAACGAACGGAGCGAGCAAAGAGCGCGTAATCGTAAAATTTACTCGCGGTAAGTCTGCCGAAGTAAAATCGCTGGCGAAAAAGCTAGGCGGTGAGATTAAAGTTGATCTGGCCAAGCACGATGCCTTCGCCATGGAAGTACCAGCGGCGGCTCTTAAGGGCCTGCGTAACAACCCAAATGTTGAATTTGTAGAAGCCGACGTTAAACGTCACCTACTTGCCACCAACCTAAACACCACAGAGGTTGAGCCATGGGGTATCAGCCGCGTGCAAGCGGATATCGTTTCCGATGAGCTAGCCGGCAACCGCACCGTATGTATTATCGACTCAGGCTATGACATCCGTCACTCGGATCTAGATGCGAACCTGGTATCAGGCACCAACGACTCAGGTACCGGCCAATGGTCAACGCCAGGCGGTTCACACGGTACTCACGTTGCCGGTACCGTAGCCGGTATCACTAACGGTTCGGGTGTTGTGGGTGTAATGCCAAACGGCAATGTAAACCTGCATATCATTAAAGTATTTAACGAGTCTGGCTGGGGCTACTCTTCAAGCTTGGTATCAGCAGTTGATGACTGTGTGGCAGCGGGCGCCAACGTTATCAGCATGAGTCTAGGTGGTGGTGGCAGCAGCCGCACCGAAGGCAATGCCTTTGCCAACTACTACAGCCAAGGTGTACTAAGCATCGCCGCGGCAGGTAACGACGGTAATACCGCTCACTCTTACCCGGCTTCATATGATGACGTGGTATCGGTAGCGGCCGTTGATTCTGGCAATATGCACGCTAACTTCTCACAGCGCACCAACCAGGTTGAACTTGCCGGTCCAGGTGAAGCCGTACTGTCAAGCGTAGGTCTAGGCGACGGTCAGCTAGCACAACTAAGTGTTGGCGGTACCGACTACTTCGCTAATGGCGTGGTACCACACCTGTTCTACAACAGCAGCCTGTCATTTGACCCTGCGGGCAACAATGGCTCAGCCAGCGGCGCGCTAGGCGTATGTACTACAACGGGTACTTCATACTCGTGTGGCGACATGACGGGTAAAATCTGTCTTGTTGAACGTGGTGAAAACCAAGGTGACAGCTCGACCTCAACGGAAAATTCATACCCTGAATACCGTGGCGCCAATGCCTGTGCCGACGCCGGTGCCGAAGGTATTATCGTTTACAGTAATGCTGCTCGCCCGGGCCTACAAGCGCCATTTATGGTTGACTTCAATGGCAAAATTCAAGGCATTCCAACGGCCTCAATTGACCGTGCAACCGGCCTTGAGCTAGCTGCAAAAGCGGGTCAAACGGCGAGCCTATCTAAAGTAGATGGCCAGGACTGGGATTACTACAATGGTACATCAATGGCGACCCCTCACGTGAGTGCGGTTGCAGCCCTGGTGTGGTCATATCATACCGCCTGTTCGGCAGCGGAAGTGCGTAACGCCCTGGCAGTTACTGCTGAAGATTTAGATGCTGCCGGTCGTGACGTGAAAACCGGTTACGGTCTGGTTAAAGCACAAGCGGCCATCGATTACCTAGCGGGTACTAGCTGTGGCGGCGGTTCATCTGACAATGCTCCGGTTGCAGACTTCGGCTTCTCATGTGATGCCCTGGCTTGTAGCTTCACCGACGCGAGCTCGGATGACAACGGCGTAACCGGCTACAGCTGGAACTTCGGCGACGGCGCTAGCAGCTCGGCGCAAAACCCTAGCCACAACTATGCGGCTGACGGTTCTTATACCGTGACGCTAACGGTAACCGACAGCGCCGGTCAAACCGACACCAGCTCACAAACCGTGAATGTAAGCAGCGGTGCTACGGGCGGCTCTATCGACCTAAATGCGTTTGGTTACAAGGTAAAAGGTCGTCAACGCGTAGACCTAAGCTGGAGCGGTGCAAACAGCAGCAATGTTGATATCTATCGCAACGGCTCGGCTATCACCACAACCAACAATGACGGTGCCTACACTGACGCTATCAACCAAAAAGGCGGCGGTGTATACAACTACTCAATCTGTGAAGCAGGCACGACTAACTGCTCTGCAACTGTAACCGTAGTTTTCTAAGCCTTAGTTAAACTACCGATACATTGCAACACCCATGCCGGTCTATATAGACCGGCATTTTTGTTATAGCACTATTGACCGGTAAGGGCTTTAATGACAAGCAGTAACAGATTTCAATTGTTAAGCGCGGTTGCTATAACTGCGGATCTCAAACTGGGTTATAAAGCCAAGGTTTTCATACAACGGTCTACCGGCCGCCGATGCCTGCAAGACCATATACTGCGCCCCCGAGGCTACCGCAAGCCTGAGCAAATCCTGCATCATGCTTTTGGCAAGCCCTTGTCCTTGATGTGTTTGTTTTAACGCGACCTGATGAAGGCCGACCACCTCCCCGGTGTAATACAAAAGCGCGCTGGCAACAACCTCTCCCGCCCATACACCAACATATAATTGTGCTTGCTCACATTCGAGTAAAGGCGCAATGGCCCGGGCATCCACACGATAACCAAAAGCATCATTCACCACCTCTATCCAGGAAGAAACCTCCTCGACCCTAGTAATGTTTCTTACCACCAACTTTGCGCTCGTGATTGGCTTATCCGAGGTGGGTGGATAATCACTTACTGACAAGGGCAAATACATGGCCGTTTGTGCTAAGACGCAATCCCAACCGGCGTGTTTAAGCGCTAACTCACGCTCCTCGGGGAACTGCAATGACGCCCCGTGCAAATCCGGCCAAAGTGGAAACATCACCCCAGCTCGAGCCTCAGCTAGCGGCGCCATGCTGGTCAGCGAACCGGGCTCTGGGTGCCAGCAGCGATGAGGCCACACATGATTGACCTTAAATGGCCATGTGCTCTCATCAGCCAAGGGCGCCGCACCATAGTGCTCCCAAAGGCTTGTTAAGTTCGCTATATTGGCTCGATTAATATCCACTTCTCGACTCCCAATTCACTAAGATAACACCACCAATCAATAACACCGTTCCCAATAACTTGCTGCCATCCAGAGCCTTAACGGGCAAGTTAAACCAACCCAGGTGACTGGCAAGCATGGCCACCACAATTTGCCCCGACAAGGCAAACGACATCATGCTTCCTAGGCCCATTTTTGGGATCAGATAATAAAAACAACTGACGCCAAACGCACTGAACACGCCGGCGAGCCACAAATACCAGGGCACATTGGTGATGACACCAACACTCGGGTAGCTTTTACTGGTGAATACCAGCACCGCGGTGACAAGAGTAAAGCTGGTCAAAAACGCCACCCCAGTGGCGAACATTGCGCTGTTGAGCAACACCCCCAATTGCGCATTCATGGCCGCTTGTATGGCAATGGCGGCGCCGGCGGCAATGGCCAGCATACAAAGCATTAAGGCCATCATATGCTGTCTACCATCTCGGCATAGTCGAAGCGCACCTTCGCAGCCTGACCTTGACTGTCTTCTTGATGTCGATAGCCTATGGGGCAGATCATGGTCGTGGTTAAACCGCGCTTTGTTAACCCAAGAATGCGGTCATACTGCTGCGCGTCAATCCCGCTCATCGGGCAGGTATCTATGCGCATCTGTGCCGCACAGGTAAGCAAGTTGCCAAGCGCAATATAAGCTTGCTGATGCGCCCATTCCTGCCGCTGTGCCGGTGTTTTACTGGCCAGCGCAGACTTCATATGATCACCGTAACGTTGTAAATCAGCAATGGGGGTGCCCGTGACTTCGCTGTGGCGGGCTATATAGCGGTTCACCGTCTCATCACCAATATTTGTCTGCGCCGCAAAAACAAGTAAATGCGAACTATTAGCCACCTTATCCTGGCCGTAGGAATGAGGCACCAGTTGCTCGCGCAAGTATGTTGAACGTACCAGAATTAACCTATAAGGCTGTAATCCATACGCCGACGGGCTTAAGGTGGCGGCCTGTAACAGGGTTTGCAATTGCGCTTCAGGCACCCTTTGCTGGGAAAATTTTTTTACGGCGTAACGCCACTCTAGTGCGGTTAAAAACTCCATACTCACCTCTGTATCGATCCTCTCGGGGCTGGAGCGGAAATGCTCCAGCGGATGAGACACAGTGTATCGAGGCGCTATTCAGGGTTCATTTACATAGGTTGATAAGGGATAAGTTTTTTCTCACCCGGCTTAACTGGGTGGGCGTGATCCCTAAATGCGAAGCGATATGGTATTGCGGTAAGCGCTCGGCTAAGGCTGGAAATTGCTTGCTAAAGTGCAGATAACGGGTGGTGGCATCGTCCTGCACTATCTCGATTTCACGCTGGTCTTTTGCCAACAACCAATTCTTCTCAAGATAATGGATATGGTAGAGCATAAGCTCTGTATTGCTCTGCATTAGCCGGCGATAGCCCTTAAAATCGATGGCAATCAGCGTACTTCGCTCCAGTGCCTCAAAGGCCAAACTTGATGCTTGCTGTGTTAACAGCGCCGTCATAGACCCGGGAAACTTGCCCTCATCGAAAAACATCTTATTGTATTCATTGCCTTTTTCATCGGTAACAAAACAACGTACCAAGCCTCGATAGAGATAAGAGAAGGACCGTGGCACGACCCCATCTGGATAAATCAGCTGGTGCTTATCCACATGAATCAAGGTGCACAGGGGCTTAAATTGCTGCCAGGTCTGCTCACCGATGGGAGCATACTCTGTCATTTGCGCACGCAAAGAGTCGAACGCAGCCTGTTGCTCACTCACTATTACCTCCAATGTAACTAAGCGCCTTACTGGACTTATTTTCGCCATTGGTACGAATACCGGCACTGCCAGTCATTATAGTCGGATTGATAAGCAAAACGGTACCGCGACGTTTTATCTTGTTAACCAACAAAGCAATGATAAAAACAAAGCCCCAATTTTGGGGCTTTAGTATTGCACTATAACTTGGCTAACAATGGCGACATGGGGATACCAAAATCCGGAAGACTCGGCGGTAAACTGGCTACTTCTGTAGGTAGCTGCGCTTTAATCCGCTCCATGTTTTCACTATCACCTTGATGGAAGTAAACATAGTACTTCAAAACGGCTGTGTACTTGTTGTCTTCTGGTAACTGCTCAAGGATGGCTAGCGCATTGTCAAAGTCCTCCACCTCTATGTACGAACGGGCCAGATTCATCAGGGTTCCAGGTTTAGTCTGGTCTTTTAGCTGCGCCTTTAGTTGGTTTAACTCATTGATTGCTAAATTAGGCTGCTGCAGCTGCAAGTGCGTCAAGGCCGTTACATTTTTCAAAAAATATGGCGCCGAGTCCCCATCGGGATACCAGTCTGCGAAGGCAAGCATGACATCTTCATAACGAGCAAGTTTGTGACCAACATGACTCAGCAGGGTAAAGCTCAGTAGCTTAATTTTGCTTTCGTCCTGTTCGTTGAGTACGGCTCTATTGGCGTGCCAATGTAGGATGTTAGCAAACACTTTATTGAGCTTTTCTACATCTTTGCTTTTAGCTTCGGCTGCGCCATCGAGCAACGCAGCCATTTGCTCTTCATAACTAATGGCTGTTTGCTGTGCTTGTACCTGCTGCGGCTTATCTTTATCCACAATTTGCGCCGCCGCAACGGCACTAAAGGCGAGTGACATAACTAGTGCAATGACATGCTTTTTGTTCATAGTTTTCTCCTTGTCTAACATTTTAATCCGTTGCACGTTAAAGCTCTGTTGTTGAGCGATACTTAACAACGGGGTCATAAATTGCCTATGTCCGTTTTTCGCTTGGTGCTGCGATAAAAGTACACTAGCAAGATCCAGTTGATATTGTTCCCGAAAGCTCGCTGCGCACTTTTCATCGCAGCTGAGTTCCAGCTGTTGCTTTGATTTTTTAGCTAAAAATAAGCACAGGGGATTCCACCAAAATAGGCTTTCCAACAAGCAAATAGCCCAGCTCCAATACACATCCCCCTGGCGTAAATGGGTTGCCTCATGTTGAATAATCGAATGAACTTCTTTGGCATCAAGCAGCGCCCGATCCAGCCAGATAGTGGGTCGTGTCACCCCACTGGCGAAAGCCGGAGCCCCCAACTTTGCAACCCGAACAGGGTAACCCCCACTACTGTGCTCATACCGGTTACAGGGTGTGGAGTGGCGATAAAGTCGCTTGATAAACGAGAAGTACTGCCCTATGCGCCAGATAAACAAGGCGACACCAATTAGCAACGCCAGAAATACCAGATGAGAAACATCAAATGCATAGCCATCAACTAACGACACTGGTGCCTGAACTTGAGTAACTAAAGCATCTTGTTGTTCGCCTTGCGAGTGAGCCGTCTGCCAAAAATGTGCAACGTTAAAAGTCAGCTCTGGGTCTTGCTGATATTTAGAAACTTCGGGCATATGCTGCCAGGGCACAAGCCAGCTGGACAGTGCCAACACCGATACATAGAAGCTCAGTCGTGCCGGAGCACTTTGTAGCCCCTTTAATGCGATCAGTGCGCACAGTGAAATAAATAAGCTGGTTAGGAAATAGTCCGTCATATCGCCCTCCTTTTTTACATGTCTTTCTTTTTGCTATTTAACAAGTTTTGTAAATAGGCAATATCCTCATCATTAAGACGCTCTTCTTTAATAAAGTGAGCAATGAGATTACGGGAACTTCCCTTAAAAAAGCGCTGCATAAAGGTGGGGACGGCTTCTTCTGACAGAGCGCTTTGCGTCACAATAGACTGATAAACAATCGCCCTGCCTTGCTGACCACAACGCTCCACCGCGCCTTTCTTTTCAAGCCGATCGACAATTGTTTTCACCGTGTTATAGGCCACTTGCTTGTTATTCTTTTTTGCTTCGCTAAGCAACTGATGGATTTGGCTCGCTGTACATGGCTCGTGTTGCCAAAAAAGCTGCATCACATCCATTTCAAAATCACTGAGTTTCATTTGATTCCTCACTACTACACTTGTAGTTATCAACTACCACAAATGTAGTAATTGGATTTTTTAAAGTCAAGATTTAATTGAACCCTCAGCATGAAACGTTTAGGTAGGTTGTGAACTGCTTCTTTATTCTGCCGGCACGAGGTTGAGCATGTTATAATCCCCTTTTCCTTTTAAAAGATGATTGCCACCGTGACCTTACCTGCCTTTTCCAGCACCCCGCTTTCTCGCTCTTTGCTCGATAACCTAGAGTCTTTGGGTTATCACCATATGACAGAAATCCAAGCGCAAACCTTGCCGCTCATTTTGGCGGGCAAGGATGTGATTGGTCAGGGTAAAACCGGCTCAGGCAAGACGGCCGCCTTCTCTTTGGGGCTGTTACATAATCTCAATGTAAAACGCTTCCGTGTTCAGGCCCTGGTGGTGTGTCCGACCCGAGAGCTGGCCGATCAGGTGGCGGTGGAAATTCGCAAACTGGCTCGTGCCATTCACAATATCAAGGTGCTCGCCCTGTGTGGCGGTGCCCCCATGGGGCCGCAAATAGGCTCGCTTGAGCATGGCGCCCATATTATTGTCGGCACCCCGGGACGCATTGAAGAGCACCTGCGCAAGGGCCGCTTATCCCTGGATGAGGTAAACACCTTTGTGCTTGATGAAGCGGATCGCATGCTGGAAATGGGCTTTGAAGAGCCGCTGCAATACATCATCGATCACTGCCCGGCAGAGCGACAAAACCTGCTCTTTAGCGCCACCTATCCGCCTAAGATTGAGCAGCTGGCCCAGCACGTGATGCACAACCCACAAAAGGTCACGGTAGAGTCGACCCATGACGACAGCAGCATAGAGCAGTACTTCTATGAGGTGGACAACAACGAGATGCGCCTGGAGGCGGTGCAAAAACTGCTGCTGCATTTCCAGCCCGAGTCGGCGGTGATTTTTTGCAATACCAAGGCCGAGTGTCAGCAGGTGTGCGATCAACTTCAGAATATGGGCTTTGACGCCGCCGCCTTACACGGTGACCTAGAACAAAAAGACCGCGACCGCACCCTGGTACGCTTTGCCAATCATAGCCTGAGTATCCTTGTGGCCACGGATGTCGCCGCCCGAGGTATCGATGTGGACCATGTGGATATGGTGATCAATTACCATATTGCTCATGACCCCGAGGTCCATGTACACCGCATCGGCCGTACCGGTCGTGCCGGTAAAAAAGGCATCGCCTGCTCCTTGATGAGTTATAAGGAGTCGCACAAGGTCAATGCCTTAGAAGATTATCTGGAACAAACCATTGAGCCTACCGACCTGCCCAATGACAACGTCTTTAGCAAAGCAATTAAGCGTGCGCCCATGGTGACCATACAAATCGATGGCGGCAAAAAGTCCAAGCTGCGCCCGGGGGATATTCTCGGTGCCCTGACCTCTAATCAGGCCATTACCGGGGATCAAATTGGGAAAATCAAGGTCACTGCCATCAGCTCATATGTCGCCGTGCAGCGTAAAATCGCCAATGCGGCGCTGAAAACCATCAGTGAGGGTAAAATGAAGGGCCGCAATTTCCGCGCCCGTAAGCTAAACCGCTAAGCCCTTTAAGAAATATGTAGTTAAGGTGCCAAAGCACAACGCCCTGGCACCCATTCTCTTAGTTGTTGTCCAGTAAGGCCTTGGCCATTAACTGACCGATTTCGGTATGATGCAGCATGCTTGAGAATGGCTTGGTCACGCCATCCGGGCCAAACGCATACACGGCAACTGGCGTCGCGGTGTGGGTACCGTTACCCCAGGTCACGCTTTGCTCCGAGCTAATCGCACGAGCGATCAAAGCTCCTTGGTCTTCATAGGCATACACATAGAAGTCGCTGAAGTCGTTGATAGCCGGTATCTGAGTCGCACTTAGGTACTTGTGATCCGCATAATAGTTTTCGTTAGGCTTAACCGCGGCAATCGCTTGGGCATCAGCATAATCGATATGGAAATCCGGGTGCAGGGTCGCGTTTACCGCAGTTTGCCATTGCTCCGGCGTTGAAGCGCCAAAATCCCAATCAGCATTCACCTTGTCGTAAATCGCATAGAAAGACGCTTTTTGGGCATAGATCTTGTCCAGAGTAGACAGCGAACCAAAGTTATAGTTTGGCTTATAGTCTTCCCCTTTCATGCCGTCGCCCGGCAAGGTGGTTGCTTCAGGAATATTATGAGCCGAGTAGCTAAAACCAAAACCACCGGTTTCGTGGTCCGCGGTGATCACCACCAGGGTATCATTGCGCTCGCTTACCCACTCGTACACGGCATCAACCGCTTCATCAAACTTCAATAGCTCGTGTAGTAACCAGCCGGTGTCATTAACGTGCGCCGCCCAGTCGATTTGGCCGCCTTCGATCATCAAGAAGAAACCATCCTCGTCTTGAGACAGGATATCCAAGGCTTTAAGCGTCATCTCACGCAGCGAAGGCTCATGGTTACACTGGCTTTCATCGTTTTTACAGGCCGTGTATTCGATGCCATCATTCATCGCCGAGTCGTCGAATAGACCCAGTAGCTTAGCGCCTTCTGCCGCGCTCAGCTGATCCTTATCGAAGGCCAAGGTATAGCCTGCGTCACGTGCTTCTGCGATCAGGTTACGATCATCGCTACGCTTGGACTTTTTAATCACGCTGGTGTTACCGCCTAACTCTGCCGCCAAAGCATCTTTGCGATCGGCGGTATCTTGCGGTAACCAGTGACGAGCACCACCACCTAATAAAACATCGACCTGGTTCATCAACAGATCTTCGGCAATTTCATTCTCAAACGAGCGATGCGGTTGATGCGCCGCAAAAGCCGCCGGCGTTGCGTGGGTAATACGGGTATCGGTCACCAGACCCGTAGCCTTACCCGCCGCTTTGGCTTTTTCCAAAATGGTCTCGACCACATTACCCTGGTCATCCAAACCAATCACTTCAGAAGCCGCCGACATGCCGGTTGCCAACTGAGTCGCCGAGCACGCCGAGTCGGTTACCAAAGAACCGTTTTTACCGCCCGGGGCATTAAGCGACAAACCAACACGACCGCCGTCGGCAAACTTCTGCATGCCCGTAGTCGTGCTCGCCAATACGCTGTTTGGCGCCCGACGCGCATATTCCTCAAGCAGGCCTATCTGTTGTGGGCCCATGCCGTCGCCAATCATTAAAATGACGTTTTTAACCGAGGTAACTTCTTCCTGTTCAACCGGTACTTCGACGATTTTTTCAACTTCAACGACACGCTCAACTTCAACTGTTTTTGTGTCCGAGTCACAACCCATCAGCAGTGCTGAAGAAATGGCTGCCGCCAGCATGGTTTTATTTATTTTCATTTTTGTTCCCTGATAAAACTATTTTTGATAGTGGTACAGGGCGGCGATATTGAACGCAATTTGTTAAAAATAAATGAAGCTTTTGTAAAAGTTTAAATTATTGGTACATTCATTTCTATATTTAAATAATAAGAAGTCCCATATTGGGGATAAAATAAATAAAAAGCACACCCCTTACTCCCCACTATCTAAGCCAAGCCCCTTTGTCCGGACTTTTTTTATCTATTTGCCCAAGGGAGGCTAAACTTGAAAAGCAGCTTAGCGATTTAGTTGATTTACCGAGGTCAATTTCAAGGAGCAAGGCATGAGTCGAGTCAGTAATGCAGAAGCGCAGCAGAGTAAACCGATCGCCGCACGTTCGCCGATCCGAGCGCTGTTAACACCTCGCTATAAAGACATGGGTGGTTTTTCGGTGCTGCGCTCCCTGCCCACGACAGAAGTAACGACCATAGGACCCTGGATATATTTCGACCACCTCGGGCCCGCGACCTTCGCTCCAGGAGCGGGCGTCAATGTGCGTCCTCACCCTCATATAGGTATCGCCACCGTCACCTATATGTTTGACGGCGAACTGCTACATCGCGATTCCCTAGGCAGTGTACAGCCTATTCGTCCCGGCGATATCAATCTCATGGTGGCCGGTAAGGGCGTGGTGCATTCAGAAAGGCAAAGTGAGCAGGAGCGCGCCGACACGCACAGTGTAGAAGGCCTTCAACTCTGGCTGGTGCTGCCACAGGAGTGCGAACACATGGACCCGGCTTTTTATCATTACCCCGCCTCCTCTTTGCCTATTACCAGGGTTCAAGGCGTACCGGTACGGGTGATGATGGGCTGCGCCTATGGCCAGGGCTCGCCGGTAAAAACCTTTTCCGATACCCTCTACCTCGAAGCTGAACTAGCGCCCGGACAAACGCTGCAACTCCCCAGCTGCGAGGAATTGGGCTTGTATGTAGTGCGTGGCCATATTCACTGCGGCGGCACCTCAGTGCCCGCTCAAAGCATGGCGGTGTTCGATTGCACACCCGCGCTAAGCGTCCGCGCTCACGAATATTCCCGCATCGTCTTGATTGGCGGCGCTCACCTCGGACCAAGGATCATCGATTGGAACTTTGTTTCAAGCAGCCAAGCCCATATTGAGCAGGCGAGAGAAAAATGGCGTAGTGGTCTGTTTCCCAAGGTGCCCGGCGATGAGGAAGAGTTTATCCCTCTGCCTTAGCAAGCAGGCCTGCAGCTTTGAGTTAATCAATAGCGATACCACACTTCCACACCCTCTTCCTTTTCAGAGCTGATCATAGGGTTTTCATTTTGATTCTTGTTGGTCATTACACTCACAAAAGAAGCAAAGCGCGCAATAAAGAGGTGAACAAGGTTTTTAACGGGTGGCCTGGCCCCCATCGAGGATAATAGCCCCTTTGCGGGGCTATGCTTTTAGGAGGGGAACTTGCTTGTTACTTCACACCCTTGCCGTTACAACCATTGGCCATCAGGTGATCATACGCGGCTTTGGCCTGCACCAAACCATGACCGTATTTATAGTCATAGCCGGCCTCGCCTAGGTCCATCGCCGAGGCGCTAAGGGCATTTCTTATCTCGTAATTATTGCATTGTGGGAAGTGACTCCACACCAGCGCCGCCACACCTGAAACATGGGGCGTGGCCATAGAGGTACCAGACATCGATGCATACAGGCCGCCTGGGTAGGTGGAAATGACATCGACACCGGGAGCCGCCAGCTCAACCTGCGCGGTTCTTTGTGAAAACGCCGCATGTTGCATTGTCTCATCCACCGCAGCCACAGACACCACCGCATCGTAGGACGCGGGATAGCTATGAGTGGCGTTGCCATCGTTACCAGCAGCGGCTATAGCCATCACGCCAGCACGCTCTAAGCGTGCAAAGGCACGCGCTTCCACCTTGGTTGAAAAGGCGCCACCCAAGCTCATGCTCACCACCTTAGCACCGGCGCTGGCACAATCTGCCACCGCACCGGCAAGATCCGAAGCATAGACAAAGCCGCCCTCGTCATCAAACACCCGT
Organism: Pseudoalteromonas sp. BDTF-M6; assembly: GCF_018334135.1. Taxonomy (NCBI): domain Bacteria; kingdom Pseudomonadati; phylum Pseudomonadota; class Gammaproteobacteria; order Alteromonadales; family Pseudoalteromonadaceae; genus Pseudoalteromonas; species Pseudoalteromonas sp. BDTF-M6. The sequence goes on along the minus strand of NZ_JAGXTQ010000001.1, from coordinate 53,325 downwards.
GCTATATGTAATTCGGCCATGCCAGAGCCGAGCACCCCGGTCAGCCCACCATTGCCGTCGATTGCGGCTATGGTACCAGCAACATGGGTGCCGTGACCGTGACCATCTTGGTACCAGGGGCCAGCACCTTCATCGTCGCCGGTCACCGTGGTGCTTGGCAATTCCTGGTGACCGAGATCATAACCGGTATCGACGATACAGACCTTGATACCACCGGCATAATCGAGCTGTTCGGCCTGCACCATGGGTAGGCCGTAGGGGGCATAATCTTGAAAACCACTTGGCGTCACTGCGTTGGGAATAACCTGGCGCACGGCATCGAGTTCGATGGATTTAATCGCGCCATTATTTTGCAATTGCTCAAACATATCGGCATCGATCACCGCCGCCACCGAGTTATCGGCATCCAATTGGCGTTTGACGTCACCACCGACCGCTTCAATCGCGGCAACCAGTTCGGCCTTATTACCCTGATGATATTCGAAAATGACGCGGGCCGTTTTGCCCGCCAGCATATCTGTACCCTCAACTAACTCGGCTTGCGCAGAAAAAGCAGTGGCTACCAATACAGTGAGTAGAGTTTTATTAAACATCCGTATGCTCCTTATTATTCTGCTTCGCTAGTTTGTAGGCAGCTGTGCTGCTGAATATTACCGTTAACGGTGCCAACATTGGTGTAGCCGTCATAGGGTCCGTCGATAAGATTGAAGGCCGTAATGGCGCCGTGGAAGTTACCCTTGCCCTCGCCGGTATCAAAGAAGCAGACAAAGCCGGTGCCCTCGCCGGGCGCCTGGGGGTTTTTTGATGAGTAGGTAAATTGCGCTTCAAACTGATCCATGCAGTTACATTCCTGCACGCCAGTTTCTAATCCTTCATCGGTAAGCGCGCAATAACCGAAGTTGTCCACTTCAGCTTTAATACTTACGCCGCCAACATCTTCGAAATCAATGGCGCTATGATCCACATAGTTCACGCGACCCTTAACCTCGTCCTCGCCGCAGTTTTCGGCATTAAAAGTAAACACGGCATTCTTATCACCACCCGCCGATGCCATGGTGCCGCCACCTGTGACCTTATGCTCGCCAATAAAGGTACAACCGCTCGTTAAGGTACCGGCCAACAGCGCCATGCTAAGCAATTTGAGTTTGTTTTGGACCATTACGTCCTCCCTCTGTCATTATTATTAACTTCATTGCATGTTTTCTATTGCACGTTTACTCAAGGGGCTTCCCTTAAAGACTTATAAACGTGCTCAAACAGTATTGAGAGCCATTTAACAACCCAGATGGCACCACATCCTCGTCTGTTATGAAGTTCCAGTGTAAGCAGTTAACAACACATAACATATTAAGCAGATTACCTAATTTGATCGGCTAAAATGGACTAGGTCATTTAGCCTAAACGGCCTCAAAAATGCGAATAAAGTCGTGGTTTTTAGGGTAAGCCACAACTTTATTGCAAATAGAGGAATAAAATAAATTGCGCAGCTGACGCGATTTAAAAGGCCGTTTAAAGCTCAATGGCGTGTGCAAGACGCTTGTATTTCACCGCCGCCTGAGTACGGTTTTCCACATCCAGCTGTTTAAAGATGGCGCTGGCATGGACACGGACGGTTTTCTCCGAAATATTCAGCTCTCGGGCGATCGCCTTATTACTTAAGCCATCGGCCATTTGCTTTAATACCTTGCGTTGGCTGGGGGTGAGTAGGGGTAATGTCTGGGGTTCTTCGACTTGAGACAAGACCTTGTTCGGTTGCGGTGAGTCGTTAAAAAGGTACTTGGAGATCAAATCGATAATCACCGAGTCAAACTCGGTTTTAGAGACAAATTCCAGCGCACCGACGTCTAAACAAGCGGTGCAACTTTTGAAGTCATCATTGCCGCTGATCACTATCACGGGCACATTTTCGTAGTTTTTGCAGATGTATTCCACCCCCTGGATCCCTTCACTGCCCGGCATGGACAAATCAACGATGGCTAAATCAATTTGCTGTTCTTTTTGCTCGAGAATGCGAAAAAGTTGGTGATAACAATGGGCGCTTTCAACCTGAATATCGGGCCAAGCCCCCTTAATTTTATGTTCAATGGCAAACACAATTAAAGGATGATCATCGGCTACGGCAATACATGCTTTGCTCATTTTAAAGCCCTCCCTAAACGGCCTTCCCTGCTTGTTTGGCTCGACTGACTTTAGCTAGTGTGTACACCTCGTGTGTACTTAACCTAACTTATTGTACGTACCTAATTTAAGGCAACACGACCTTGGTCTAGCTTTCCTTTACCCTACTGAGCCTTATCTAACTCGAGGCCTAGGGCATAGAAAAATGCGACTGGTACCAATAGCCAACATACAATGTACATGCTAACGGTACAAGCAGTGGGCGATAGATTGCCCCCTGATGCTGACGGGATGAATATCAGCCATGGCTGACAATACTAATTCGCGGCGTTACAACGCTTATTGGCAGCTTGATTCCTATCCTATTCCCCTAACCGGGGTATTGGCATCGCCCGCTGTTCCTATTTTAAATAATTAATATTTGATTTTCATTTATCCCTTGCTAGGCTCAAATGGTCATTTAACAAAGACATGAAGGGCAAACCATTCGCGAGGATGGGGCGCAAAGTCACCGGTCTTGGGGTACAGCCCAAAGAAAGCGGGATTGCCAGTGCGGTCGCAATGCGGCTACCAGAGTTTCTGTCCCAAGGCCGAGCCAACCATTTGGGATGCACAATGAAATCAGCCACAGCGCATAAAATAAGCTCAATGGTCGCGGCCATTAGCCTCGCCTTAGGGACTCAAGCCTACGCCAACACAGCTAATGACACGCAGAACACGCTGCCAGATCAGGCCCTGGAAAACCTCCCCGACAACCGTTTAAAACACAGCCTTGCCAAGCTCCCTCCCCATGTACAACAAAAAGTACTGGCTCAGCTCACCGCCCTTGGAGTGCCGGCGCTGGATACGGCCTTTATGGAGGCGGATAACAATGGTGAACTCTTTTACGTGGAAATGGGTCTGGTACAGGGAGCTGGCACCGGCGAAGCGCCGAGCGCCGCGGCGACTCTGCCTGCCATTGATGTATTTAACCTGCATAGCAAACCCGGCGCCGCCAATACCGTTTATTTAGATTTTGACGGTGGTCTGGTCAGTGGCCGCGCCTGGGGCGGTGGTACCAGTTATGACACCCTGCCCTATGATTTGGATGGCGATCCCAGCACCTTTAACGACTCGGAGCGCAGCCGCATCCACCAAATCTGGGCGCGCATGGCCGACGACTTTTCTGCCTTTGACATCGACGTAACCACCCAGGCTCCAGCGAGCTTTGGCGCCAATGTGGGCTGGGTACTATTTACCAAAGACAGCGACGCCACAAACAAGGCGCTGCCCTCTCAAGGCGCCGGCGGCGTGGCCTATTTAAGTGTCTGGGGAAGAAGTAATTACACCTATTATCAACCGGCCTTCGTGTACTACAACCGCCTCGGTGGCGGCGGTCAAACCTATATGGCCGAAGCTGGCTCCCACGAATTGGGTCATAACCTGGGCTTAAGCCACGATGGTACATCCACCACCTCCTACTATGGTGGTCTGGGTGAGAATACCGAACTCGGCAGCTGGGCTCCGATCATGGGTAACTCCTATAGCAAGAATATCACCCAGTGGAGCAAAGGCGAGTACCCCGACGCCAACCAACTGCAAGACGATATTGCCATCATCACCAATAAACTGGGGGCTTCAAGCGACAACGAAGGCAATGCCCAATCGCCAACGGCTCTCATAGTCGATGAGTTTGGCCAGTTCAGCGCGACCAATCGCGAGTTGGATCCAAGCAACGCTGTTGGCGACAATAAGGGCACGGTGCAGGTGGGCGACAGTGACTGGTTCCAGTTTAATGCCGGTACAGGCAGCGCCCAGATCAGTGCCACCCCGGCGTGGGATGCCTTTACACGCAGCACCCGTCGCGGCGCCAACCTTGATATTGGGCTGCGTTTATATGACGCTGGCGGCTCGCTTATTGCGGACTCTGCTGGCGATGCAGAAACCAGCGCCACACTGCAACTTGACCTTGCCGCCGATCTATACACCCTGGAGGTGTATGGCACGTCGGGGCCCTATGTGAGCGATTATGCCAGCCAGGGCCATTATTACTTAAATGGCAGCCTGCCTGCGGCGGCACCGGATACCACGCCTCCGGACCCTAACCCCATGAGCTTTGCCCAAGTTCCCAGCGCCATCAGCCATAGCGAGATCAGCATGCAGGCCACGACCGCCACGGATGACAGCGGCGCCCAGGTGAGCTATCTGTTTAGCTGTCAGCAAGGCGGCACGGATTGCACCTCCGGAACCTGGCAAACCGGCACTGAGTTCATGGCAACCGGACTGCAAGGTGAAACCCAATACTGCTTCAGTGTCACGGCCAAAGACTTGGCCAATAATCAAACCTTGGCGTCGGCACTTGAGTGTGCCACCACGGCGGCGCAACCCATGCCACCAGCAGCGCCAAGCAGCTTCAGTGCAAGCGACGGCCAGGATGGTACGGCGCTGCTGAGCTGGACGGACAACAGCGATGACGAAAACGCTTTTGAGATACAGCGCGAGAAGCAACATAAAAATGGCTCCTGGCGGGGTACAACTGTAATTGCCCAGCTTGCGCAAAACACCAGTAACTATGTAGACAGCAGTGACGCGGGCATCTTCCGCTACCGAGTACGGGCGACCAATAACGCTGGCGCATCGAGCTGGAGCAACTGGTCACAGGTCACTGTAAGCAGCGGTGGCGGTGATGGGGGCGGTGGCGACAAACCCTGCCGTGGCAAAAAGTGCACCCCTTAGGACAGCACCAAGGGACTTATTGCTAGCCTCTTAACTATCTCCTCAAGCAGCCGCAAGGCTGCTTTTCCCGTGCCCACCATGACCCCATCCACCTAGCCAAAAGGCAAAGCCGATTGAGTTCAATCGGTGCGTTAAAACGAACTATAGTTTAGTGATTGAACAGTCAAGAAACAACGCACTATGACTCGCTCAGCCTTTGTTATTCGCCTTATCGTTCTTGGAGTTAGCAGCTTATTTGTCGCCTGTGGTGGCAGTGACGGCGACAGTGCTCCCCCAGTCAAAATATGTACAGAAACCAGTTTATATTACTGTCCCGCTTCCGCCTTTAATGACCCTTTCGGTATTGCTTTGACCATAGCCTGGTACACGGGCCAATGCACTAGAGAAGTGTTTTGCCAGGAAGACGGCAATGTGCCCGAAGTCGACCCGGAAAATGGCGTCATAGACGATGATTTTATAAGCAAAAACTGGACGACTCAGTCACTGCAGGAAAGTGAGCCCAATAATGAGTTTGAGCAAGCCACACCTTTTATTCTCAAGCCCAGTAACGGCGTGCTGATCACCGGAGAGCTTGACGCAGCAAGCGATCAAGCCGATATATTCGCCTTTATTATGGATGGTGAAATCACCGTCAGTATCTATTTGTGTTCAACGCCGAGCACCTGTACCCAGCCATTTTATAATGGCCCCGACCTCTATCTAGAGCTTTATAACGCCAATGAGGTGTTATTGGATAGCACCGAGACCCCCAGTGAGCTGGGCCATGTATTTACTGGCCCGCAATTGTTTGATGGTGAACAATACTTTTTAGCAGTCCGTATCAGAGACGCAGCTATGGCTGCGCAAAAATATAAGTTAGTCATTACCGACTAACTGAATCAAGCTCACACCACGGTTAAGGTGCCGCGATACATCTGCATTTGGCAGTGAAATGGATACTCTCCCGGTGCCAAATCGGTCAGTGTTACCGGCGTTACCTTGTCCAGCTCAAGTTGCTCGCTGACGCCCAAGTCGGGGATCAACAGCATCTCCGAGCAGGGCGACTGATCCTTGCGTAAAAAGTTAAGGGTCACCGTTTGATGCGCCGCCACCTGAATCGCCGCGGGAGTATAGACTCCGTCTTTAACCTCTATGGTCAGCGGCTGAGTTTGCATAACGGTTTGCGCCGGCTTATAAAGCCAAAACCACCAGACTATCAAGACGATAAGTGCCAGCCCTAAGATATTGATGATGATCATATAAGTTTCTCCTTAAAGCGCACAATCACGCATCTTTGGGTTTAAATAAACGCAAACGGTTGGCGTTACTGACGACCGTGAGGGAAGAAAACGCCATGGCCGCACCGGCGATCACCGGGCTCAAAAGCATACCAAAAAATGGATAGAGCACGCCGGCGGCAATAGGAATACCGGCGACATTATAAATAAAGGCACCAAAGAGGTTTTGCTTGATGTTTGTTAGGGTTGCCTTACTCACGGCAATGGCATCGGCCAGACCATGGAGTGAGCCCCGCATTAGCGTGATATCGGCGCTTTCGATGGCAACATCCGTGCCCGTGCCGATAGCAAAGCCGACATCGGCCAAGGCCAAGGCCGGAGCATCGTTAATGCCATCGCCTGTCATCCCGACCACCTCATCGGCTTCTTGCAACTCTTTAACCTTGTTGGCCTTATCTTCGGGCAGTACCTCGGCAAAAAACTCTGTGATCCCGGCTTTATGTGCCACCGCGGCGGCGGTTTCCTGATTATCACCGGTCAGCATAATGACACGAATGCCATTGTCTTGCAGGCGTTCAATGGCGGCAATGGAGTCCTTTTTGATCGGATCGGCCACGGCAATAATGGCGGCCAGTTCACCATCGATAGCAAAAAACATGGGAGTTTTGGCCTGTTTCGCCAAGCCATGAGCGCGTTCGCTAAAATCGCCAAGCGTTATGCCCTGTTGTTGCATCAGCTTGGCATTGCCAAAGAACAAGGTTTTATTATCGCAGCGCCCTTCTACTCCTAAACCTGTCAAAGCCTTGAAGGAGTCCACCGGTAACAACTCAACGTCCTGCTCTTGTGCCTTGCTCACTATGGCTTGTGCGAGCGGGTGTTCCGAGCCGCTTTCCAAACTCGCCGCCAGTTGCAATACTTCCTGCTGCTCATGAGTGTCGGCAACCACCAGGTCGGTGACCTGAGGCGCTCCCTCGGTAATGGTGCCGGTTTTATCCAGCACCATGGCGGTGATTTTAGAAGCGGTTTGCAAGGCTTCACCATTACGTATTAGCACCCCCGCTTCGGCGGCCTTGCCCACACCCACCATCACCGACATGGGCGTTGCCAGGCCTAAGGCACAAGGACAGGCAATGATCAGCACGGTAGTGGCGCAGACCATGGCCAGTGCCAGTGCGGGCTCGGGGCCAAAGTTAAGCCATGCCAAAGCCGTCAGTACGGCAATGATCATCACCACGGGCACAAAATAGGTAGCGATTACATCGGCCAGGCGGCCTATGGGCGGCTTGGAGTTTTGCGCTCGCTTAACCATATTGATTATGCGCGCCAACGCCGTGTCTTTCCCCACCCGGGTGGCCCGAAACTGTATCGAGCCCGAGGTGTTAATGGTGCCAGCCGCTACTTCGTCGTTTTTAGACTTTTCAACCGGCATGGGCTCGCCGGTCAGCATGGACTCATCGATAAAGGTATGGCCCTCGCTGACCACACCATCAACGGGAATTTTCTCGCCGGGTTTGACCTTGACCAGATCGTCCAGCAAGACCTGCGCAATATTAATTTGCACTTCTTTATTATCGCGGATCACCGTCGCGGTCTTGGCCTGTAAGCCAATCAGACGCTTAATGGCCTCGGATGTTTTGCCTCTGGCTTTTAATTCCAACGCCAGGCCGAGGTTGATCAGGCCAATGATCATGGCGGTGGCTTCAAAATACACATGCCGTGCCATGGGAGGAATGGCCTCGGGGATGGCCACTACCACCATGGAGTAAAGCCAGGCCGTGCCCGTGCCCAGGGCAATCAGGGTATCCATATTGGCATTATGGTTTTTAAAGCTTTTCCAGGCTCCGGTGTAAAAATGCTTGCCGGAGACATACATCACCGCCAGAGTGAGCAGGCCAACGCCTAACCAGGCTGCACGTTGCATCGCGGTGGTTACCGTCATATCGCCGCCAAGCAAACCAAACAGCATCAAAGGGACACCTACCGACAAGGCTGTCACCGTATCCCTGACCAGCTTTTTATAATAGGTCCTATCGGCGAGTTCTTTTTCACCGACCAAATCTTCATCGCTTTGCTCGTCTACAGCCCTGGCGTTATAACCCACCGATTCCACGGCGGCAATTAAGGCCTGGGTTGATGCGGTGCCGGTGACCGAGGCGATTCTGTCGGCAAAATTCATTTGCGCGCTAACCACTCCCGGCGTTTTTTTTAGTGCCGCCTCTATTTTGCCAACACAGCTGGCACAGCCGGCTCCTTCAATAAGAAGCTGTTGATTTGCGTTCGACTCACTCACTTTGTTCTCCTTGTTCGCACACCAAATTACGCGTTAAAACCAAGTTCCAAGGCTAAATTTCGTTTAACCGCTATTATTGATGAAAGTGTAGACCTGGGAGTAGGACCAAGGTCAAACTTAAATCACTTAGTTCAAATTACAGAGCTAACCTGAACGCGTATATGTGCAGTAATTAGCAAACGGCCAAGAAATTAGGGCTGCTGTTATAACTTGTAAGCAAAATATCCAGGTGCCGTATAGTTTGCTCTAAGCCCTTGTCATAAGGTTATAAAAGCGGTGTCATTTAGGTTTAGAAAGACGCCTTCGCTGGCATATTGACCAACCGTTTCCTTTTTGAAAACGGTGCTAACAGGCTGTTTTACCTATCAAATAAGCCGCGAATCTAGCTGACCGGCCGCCTTGCAGAGCGTTTCTTTACTAAATAACAATAAACAACTATAGCTATAGCCACGTTGAAACATTGCTGGCTGAATGAAGTCTGCCCGACAAACTCAAACCAAGTCTGCCTGACAAACTGAAGTGAAATCCGCCGACAAAAGAATCATCCTCAAGGAGATTTTATGTTGATTTCACTGCTGGTCAGGTGTGCCTGCACCTGCTCTCGCCTTTTGCTAACCAGTGCCATAAAAAGCGTAACTAAAAAGATTAGTAACGACTTACTTAAGCTCAACGTAATGGCGGGTGTTACCTTACTACTGGCCTGTTTGTATACTCCCAATTCCTACGCCGTGAGCAGCTGTGGCGGCGATGGCGAGCGCGCCTGCTGTGCCGGTACCTTTGAGGTCTGGCTTGGCCAGGCCTGTGATTACGGCAATGTTGAAGTCGCGGGTTGTTCAGGAGACTGTACCTGCGGCGGTCTGAATCCATTTGGCATTCAGGCATCGGGCACCTGTAAAGCCACCACCTCCTGTGGCGGCGAAGGACAAAGAGCCTGCTGCAATGGCCTGACGGAAACCACCACCTCGGGTGAGCTACGCGCCTGCAACTCAGGGTTAGTTCCCGTCGCTGGCTGCGCCGGCAATTGTTATTGTGGTGGCAGCATAGCCACGGGGCAAGTTGCTCAACATACCTGTGCGCCGGTGACCGAATGCGGCGGTGAAGGACAAAGAGCCTGCTGTGTAGGCGAGCCAAATACCAGCGGGGCATGTCAATCGGATCTAGTAGAAATTCCTGGCTGTACCGGTGATTGCAGTTGCGGCACGGTTGACCCCGCCGACTGGCTTGGTGGCATTCCCTCGCAATCCAGTGGTACTTGTGCACGTGTCGGCAGTGTTGCTATCGAAGAACCGCAAGCGGGCTGGAGCGCCAGCGAGGAGCCGCGAACCTGTGCCCTGCGCGGCTACGCCGACCTGCATAACCACCTGTTTGCCCATTTAGCCCATGGTGGCAGGACCTTTGCCGGTGAGTCGGCCCCGGTTGATGACTTCGGTCAATTTACCCTAGATGCAAGTAACAGCATTAATTCAGCAATGTCGCAACAGGAAGATCTCGACATCCACGGCACTCACACCATACTCGAGGGCTTGATTAACGGCGACACCGTTGGCGCCGGCACCAAGGACGGCTCGGTCGGTACGGGTGCACCTCCGTATTTCAATAACTGGCCAACCTGGACCACCACCACCCACCAGCAAATGTACTACCCCTGGGTGGAACGTGCGTTTCGTGGCGGCATGCGCTTGACCACCATGTTGGCGGTCACCAACGAGGCGCTGTGCAAGTCCACCGAAGGAAGCGACTGCGCCAACTCCATGGGTCCCATAGACGCACAAATAAAAGCCGCCTATGATTTCCAACGCTTTATCGATGAAAACTGTGCTGCCGACCCGGCCTCCGGCTTTTGTGCCAGCGAAGCGGGCGCCAAAGAAGGCTGGTTCCGTATCGTCACCAGCCCCTCAGAAGCACGCCAGGTTATAAGTGAAGGCAAGCTCGCCGTGGTGCTGGGCATAGAGGTGGATAACCTCTTTAACTGTAAAGAACAAAATAGCAATCGTCCCGAAGCCAGCTGCCCCAATATGCGTGACAGCAATGGCGAGCTGGTGCGCAACGAGCTTGGTGAGCCCATAGACACGGTGACAAAAGCGGTGAATCATTACTTCGACAAGGGCGTGCGTCACTTCTTCCCTATTCACAATTTCGATAACGCCTTTGGCGGCGCCGCCACCTGGAACGACATTATCGCCGTCGGCAATGCCTATTCGGAGCAGCGCTGGTGGCATATAGAAGATTGTGGTGTGGGATATGGTGAGTATGGCAGCCGGCTGTCCGGCGGGCCCTTCGACGACCTGTTAAAACGATTAATCGGCGCCATCGGCTTTGACTCAGAGCTGCCCGTGCGCCCCATCTACCCTCTTTACCCCGCATGCAACCGCTATGGTCTGAACCTCAGCGACACCGACCCAGGTCCGGATAAACGCGGGTTAGGTAGTGAGTTATTTTCGGCGCTGATGGACAAGGGCATGATAATAGATATCGACCATATGTCCCGTAAGTCCCTGGACAACACCCTGGCCCTGACGCGCCTAAATGCGGGCGATGAAAATAACCCCTTAGCCTACTATCCCCTGGTGGCCAGCCATGTACAGTTTTTTGATTTGCACCGGCGTACGTTCGGTGGCAACCAAGGCCGTCATGAACGCATGCGCACCAAAGAGCAACTCGAAGCCATTCGCGATGGTGGCGGTATGATAGCGGCCATGACCAAGGACGATGTGCAAGACACGGCAATCAAGGGCTATAAGGTCACCTTGCCCTACTCAGAGCCACTTTTTGGCGTAGCCATCAAGGATAGCTGCCGTCATTCTTCCAGAACCTTTGCCCAAGCCTATCAGTATGCGGTGGATGTGATGGGCGGCCCTGTGGCTCTGGGCAGTGACTTTAACGGCGTCGCCGGTCATGTTGGCCCTCGTTTTGGCGGTAATGCCTGCGGCAGTGATATTCCTACTTTGGTTTCCAGCGCCGATGTTGAACGCAGCGCCCAACTGCGCGAAAACAATAAACTTATCTACCCCTTTACCCTCGACGGCTATGGTACATTTGATAAGCAACTGAGCGGATTTAAAGCCTTTGACTTCAATGTCGATGGACTGGCCCATGTGGGCCTGCTGCCCGACCTAGTGAAAGACATGGAAAATATCGGTCTTGCCAAACCCTATAACGATGCCTTGTTTGAGTCGGCGGAGCAGTATATTCGCGTGTGGGAGCGTGCCCTGCGCATTGCCGCCTTGAAAAATGGCGAGCTACTCCCCGAGAGTCCCCCGGCCGAGCTTACCTGCCCTCGCAGCAATTTATGCCAGGGAGACAACAGCGTACCCGCGAGTATTAGCTGCCCCGCGCCTGTAGTTAAAGAATGCACCGGGCCTGATACCGAGGCACAATTTGCCGACCCCAGCGTGAGCGATGGCAGTTGTGGCGTCGCCACCTTCCAAGGTTGTATTCCAGGCTCAGGCTCGCTCTTTAGCGTGGGAGACAATCAGGTAACCTGCGCTGTGATGGACAGTGGCAGAAACTCCGAAAGCTGTTTCTTTAACGTGACCATACAGGACACTCAGGAACCGGAAATTACCGCCCCCGCCGATGTGCTCGCCGTGGAGTGCACCTCACCCCAAGGTGCTTCCCCAGAACTCGGGCTGGCAAGTGCCGCAGATATCTGCGACCTAACTCCAGTTATTAGCAACGATGCCCCCAATATTATCCCCATTGGCGCCAATACCATCACCTGGACCGCCACCGATGGCAGCGATAACCAGGCCACGGCACCGCAGCTGGTGGAAATAGTCGATACTGTGCCCCCACAGATTAACTGCCCGCAAAACATAGTAGCCGAGTGCAGCGGCAACCGCTCTGCAACCCTGACCCCAGGCGCGGCAACCGGGTCAGATCTCTGTTCAACCACGGTGGCGCTAAGCAGGCCAGCAACCCAGTCTTTCCCCATGGGGATCACAGAGCTCATCTACACCGCCACCGATGCCCAGGAGCTGACCTCGAGCTGCACCAGTACGATTAAGGTGGAAGATACGCTGGCACCACAATTCAACGACATCCTGGCCTCACCGCATATCCTCTGGCCGCCAAACCATGAAATGATCGACGTGGTGATCGCCCTGACGGTCAACGATGTCTGCGACAACAGTGTCCCCGTATGCCGCGTCACCCATATCAGCAGCAATGAGAGCAGCGATGGCAAGGGCGATGGCAGTACCGAACCCGATTGGTACTGGGACGCCAATCAAACCGGCACCACCTTGAACGTACAGTTGCGCGCCGAGCGAGAAGGCTCCGGCGACGGTCGCACCTACACAATCGATCTGGCCTGCAGCGATCTCACGGGTAACACCAGTACGGCGCAAACCACGGTCTATGCGCCCAAAAATAACAATTAGTGTTAGAACATAAATTAAAGCCCGCATCTGCGGGCTTTAATCGAACGGCGCTAGACCCTTATTCATCGGCTAACGCGTTCGAGCCTAGTTAAAGCTATCGAAGTGAATAACGTTTTTATCGACTCCCATATTAACCAGGGTGGCTATGGTCTCATCCATCATGGCTTTTGGCCCGCACATGTAATAGTGCGCGGCTAACAGGGCTTCTTTATTCATATTATTGAACAACACCTGCTGCGCATAGCCGGTGGCGCCTAACCAATCCGGGCCGGCTTGCGATAGCACAGGGGTAAAGCGGAAATTATCAAAGCGTTGGCTCAGGGCAAAAAACTCTTCCTGGTAGAGCAGGTCTTCTTCATGACGAGCACCAAAGTAGAAGTGAACGTGCTGCTTAGAATTGCGAGCCAAAAGCAGCTCCTTGATAATCCCTCTCAACGGCGCCATACCAGAGCCGGCGCCGATCACCACAATGGGCGCCTTGGTGTCTTGGTCAACATAGAACTCTTCGAATGGACCAAGCGCATCAACCGTGTCACCTGGCGCCATGGTACATAAATAGCTGGAACCCGAGCCCGCCGGCACGCCCTGTTGCGGGGCGCGATGATATTTAATCGCGAACACCAGCTCTTCATCTAACTGGCTCACCGAGGTGAGTGAGTAGTTACGTGAGCAAGCCGCTCTGGGGTAATGGGTATGGTCTTCATCGTCCCAATAGGCTTTGTAATCGCTGGGAATATCGTTCGGCTTGACCGGTACTTGCCCTTCGGGAATGAAGAAACGCATAAAGGCACCGGCTTTATAAGCCAATGGCGGCCCCTGTACCTTAAATCTCAACTCCTTGATATCCGGGCTTACAAACTCACTGCCCACCAGGGTCAGCTCCACCTTTTTGGCATCGGTGACATCGAACAGGGTCATGTCTTTAACGTCATTGGAGAAGTGCTGACAGGCTAACCTAAATCCTTGCGCCAGCTCAGCTTGCGAGAAGTGCTGATGGTCGTCGGATGTGGCCTTAGGAGCAGGGTTAATCAACACCTTACAGCGCCCACAGGTGCCCCCGCCGCCACAGGTGGATGGCAGGGAAATGTCATGGCCCGCGAGTCCATCCAGTAAGTTAGTGGCGGTGGAAAGCTCAAGCTGATCAAGCAACTGCTGTTCATGATCAAATATTTTCACCGACGAGCGCTTCGACAACAGGGCGACCTTATACTGCCCGCGCTTAATCATATCTAGGGTCCAGATCAGCCCGGAAAGCGACAGCCACAAGGTAACAAACGCAAACAGAATAATCTGTATATTGTTAAAGCTGCCCTCATTGCCGTAATCCATAAAGTGCAACATAAAGAAGATATCGGCGAAGCGCTTGTGGGCATCGCTGTGCCCTACCACACGGCCCGACCCCGTCTCGATATACACACTGGTTTGAATATCATCGTTAAAGTTCACCCGCCACGCGGCATTTTTCTGCTTGGGAAAGTCTTCAAGGGGTGGCTGCAGCAGGGTCACCTCTCCGACGCTGCCCGGGCCATTGTAGGATTGCTTGGCAAGTCGCGTGGCAAAGGCTGCATCTAGACTCACCTCATTGCCCCGATAGGCATCAAACAGGCTGTATTCGTTCTCAAAGTAAGGGTACAGGCCGTGCTTATGGGTAAGCAAATAATAGGGCTGACCGAGCAGTGCAATCTGCTTGAGCGACACACTGGGCTCGGCTTTTTCCAGCACTCTTCTTGGTTCGACCAAGGCTGCGGTATCGATCTGCACCTGGTCATGCGCGTGGGCGCGATAGGTATGACCGCCGACCTTATGGTGATCCATCAAGTTAAAATAAAAGCCGCTGCCTAACCACAGCATAAACTGAACCCCCACGACCAGGGAGGTCCATTTGTGTATTGATCGTATCCACTGCATCAGACACCACCTCGTTGTAGTTGATTTTTTTGTTGGAGGTCTTGCGTTAAGGCATGCTCTTCTTCGTTCTTTTTAAACACCCTAAAGTACACCAGCACCATGCCGGCCAAGGCGGCCAAGATGCTAAACAGGGTCACCCAAAACAGCAATTGATTGTCTATTTCACTGTCTTCGTAGTCCATCACGTGGAATCTAAACATCCAGTCGAACAAGCGCCACCATTGGTGTCGCTTGGCCAGTACCTCACCGCTTCGGGCGGAAATGTACAGCGCTGGGTTGCCCAGGTTGTCGAAATTCACACGCCATACAGGCAATGCATTATGCACCCGTCGACTCAACTCCAAGGGGGGGTTGTCGTCTATGTATTCAACACTTTCAACGTCACCGCTGCCGGTGTACTCGAACTTGGCTACCCTCACGGCTTCGTCTTTCGCCAAAGGCGACAGCAATACGCCGGTGTTGGCATCCACCAGATAGTGAACATCGTCCTGCACAAAGCGATAAACCGGTTTATCCAGGTGCATCCCCAACGAGAGCTTCTCCAAGCCCGTGTACTGAGCCCTTAACGAGCTCATGGGATAGTTGACCTGCTGCACCGGCACCTTGGTCTGATGGTCGTGAACCAGGGTGTCTCCATGAATATAATCGATATCGAAAAACACCATGTAGGCCCCGGTAACCGACCAGATCACAAACTGAGAGCCTAAAAACAGCATCAGCCACTTGTGGTATTTTCGGCTGCTTTTTAGCAGGCTAAAGGGCGGTGTTTTGTCTGCCTCAAGGGCGCGAGCGCGCCAGATAAAGTAGACCGCCGGTAAGACCAGCAGAGTCAGTAACACCGCACTGAGCATACCGCCCACCATGGGCGCGGCAATACGGCTCATCACCTCGGAGCCGGTTCCCGAACCATATAAGATGGGCATTAGGCCGATGATAATGGTGGCAACCGTCATCATTACCGGGCGAATACGCATGCCCGCCCCTTCCATAATGGCTGCTGTCAGCTGTGCTCTGTCGAAGGCAATGCGCTGTTCTTTACAGCGTTCCTTCGCCTCCTTATAGGACTGGTTTAAATACACCAGCATAATCACGCCAATTTCGACCGCGACCCCGGCCAGGGCGATAAAGCCTACACCCACGGCCACGGAGAAGTTGAAGCCCTCAAGGTACATCAACCATAAGCCACCGATCATCGCCATGGGCAGGGTGATGATAATGATGCCGACTTCAACAAGGGATCTGAAGTTTAAGTAAAGCAGCACCACAATAATGGCCAGGGTGAGTGGCAAGACATAGGCCAGCTTATCTTTCGCTCGCTCCATGTACTCATATTGTCCGGCCCAGTTGATCGAGTAACCCGCCGGTAAATCCAGGTTGGCTGCCAAATGCGCCTTGGCATTTTCAACATAGGTGCCCACATCCACATCGGCGATATCGATAAAGGTCCAGCCGTTAATACGGGCATTCTCACTCTTGATACCCGGCGGACCAATCTCAATACGAATATCGGCAACATCGCCAAGGGCAATGCGTTGTCCATTTGGGGTCACCACGGGTAGACGAGCAAGCTGCTCGGGCGAGTCGCGGTAATCCTGCGGATAACGCAGGTTGACCGGATAACGCTCTTGGCCTTCGATGGTTTGCGTCACATTCATGCCGCCGATGGCGGTAGAGACCACCTGCTGCACGTCTTCAATGTTTAACCCGAAGCGGCTCGCTTTTTCCCGCGAAATATCCACCTTGATATAACGGCCGCCGGCCACACGTTCAGAGTAAACAGAGGCGGTTCCTTGCACCTGGGGCAAAAGCTGCTCGATTTGCTGACCTATGTCTTGAATGACATCCAATCTCGGTCCCGCGACCTTGATACCCACCGGGGTTTTAATACCGGTTGCCAGCATATCGATACGGGTTTTAATCGGCATGACCCAGGCGTTTGTTAGGCCGGGGAATTTCACCAATTTATCAAATTCCGCTTTCAGGCTTTCGGTGGTCACGCCTTCGCGCCACTGATCGCGCGGTTTAAGCTGAATGAAGGTTTCTATCATGGTCAGCGGCGCCGGATCCGTCGCCGTTTCCGCCCGCCCTACTTTACCGAACACAGTCTCCACCTCCGGCACGGTGCGGATCAGCCTGTCGGTTTGCTGCAACAACTCACGGGCTTTACCAATGGAAATACCCGGATAGGTGGTTGGCATGTACATTAAATCCCCTTCATCCAACGGCGGGATGAACTCACTGCCAATTTTGTCTACCGGGTAGAATCCTACCAGGGTCAAGGCAATGGCCAGCACCAGGGTGAGTTTCGGGAACTTCATCACCTGTGCCAACACAGGCTTATAGATGGCAATCAACAAACGGTTGAGCGGGTTTTTCTTTTCCGAGACTACTTTGCCGCGGATAAAGTAACCCATCAATACCGGCACCAGGGTAATAGCCAAACCGGCAGACGCCGCCATGGCATAGGTTTTGGTGTACGCCAGCGGCGCAAACATACGCCCTTCTTGTGCTTCAAGAATAAACACCGGCAAGAAAGACACCGTGATGATCAGCAAGCTAAAGAACAGCGCCGGCCCCACTTCGGAGGCGGCCTTGGCCACGATTTCCCAGCGGTTTTCGTTGGTCAGGGGCGTTTTTTCCATGTGTTTGTGCATGTTTTCTATCATCACGATAGCACCATCGGTCATGGCACCAATGGCAATGGCGATACCGCCCAGGGACATAATATTGGCATTGATCCCCTGCATATACATGATGATAAAGGACACCAAAATCCCCAGCGGCAAGGTAACCACGGCGACAATGGAGGAGCGTAAATGGAACAGGAAGGCCATACAGACTAACGCCACAATGGCCAGTTCTTCCGCGAGCTTGCTCCAAAGGTTATCCACCGCGCTTTCGATCAGTTTGGAACGGTCATACACAGTGACAATCTCAACCCCTTCCGGCAGCGACGACTTCAAGGATTCGAGCTTGTCTTTGACCCCATCTATGGTTTGTTGGGCGTTTTCACCAAAGCGCATCACCACTACGCCGCCAACCACTTCGCCTTCGCCGTTTAATTCCGCGATACCGCGGCGCATTTGCGGCCCCAGGCTGACATTGGCCAGATCACCTATACGCAGCGGCGTACCTTGTTCATTTATACCCAGGGGGATTTTTTCAATGTCACTGACCGACTTAATATAGCCGGTGGCGGTCACCATATACTCGGCTTCGGCCAGCTCGACCACGGATGCTCCCGTCTCTTTGTTGCCGCGCTGCAAGGCAACCTGAATTTGTGCCAGCGGTACGTTGTAGGCACGCAGCTTATCCGGGTCGACCTGCACCTGGTACTGCTTCACCATACCGCCCACTGCGGCTACTTCCGATACGCCGGGCACGGTTTGCAGCTCATACTTCAAGAACCAGTCCTGAATACTGCGCAATTGACTCAGGTCATGCTGGCCGGTTTTATCGGCCAAGGCATAGATATACACCCAGCCCACACCGGTGGCATCCGGGCCCAGTTGCGGCTTGGCCGTCTCCGGCAGGCTAGAGGCCACCTGGCTTAGGTACTCCAGCACCCGCGAGCGTGCCCAATACAAATCGGTGTCATCATCAAAGATGATGTAAACATAGGAGTCACCGAAAAAAGAAAAACCGCGCACCGTTTGTGCACCGGGCACCGACAACATGGCCGTGGTCAGCGGAAAGGTCACCTGATCCTGTACCACCTGAGGCGCCTGCCCCGGATAGCTGGTTTTAATGATCACCTGCACATCGGAGAGATCTGGAATGGCATCAACCGGGGTGTTCTTCAGCGAGTACAAGCCGCCAAAGGCAATGATCAAGGTGATCAGAAGGACAAAAAAGCGATTGCCTACCGACCAGCGAATTATTGATTCAATCATAGCTACTTCCCTCTACTTAATGCGCTGAGTGATCAACAGCATCTTGCTGTTGCGTATTATCAGCGAGAGAGATTTCGGTGATGACAAAGTCGTCTCTGATTTCAAAGGTGAACATCACTTCATCGCCGCCGTTAAAAGCAGAGATATCAACATCGTCGGCGACCATAAAGTCCATGGTAGCGGCCGGGCGGCCCCACTTTTCAATCGGTCCGCGGCTGATGTTCAAGATGCGGTTTTGCGCATCAACAAGGTTTATCACCCCCATCACGGTGGCACTGGACACCTCAGGCTCGGTCATAATGTGAATACCGGTTAGCTCATAACCGCCGTCTTCGGTTTTGGTCACTTCAAAATGCAACGTCTGACCCGATTTTAAGGCGTCAATATCCACCGAGTCTGCCACGGTAAAGTCCATGGTCATCTCCGGCCAGTCCCATTCTTTTGCCGGTCCGTGGGTGATATTAACCATGCGATGACCCGCCATTACGCTGTTGATCTCACCTTCCATCCATACCGACGCAGGCTCCTCCTCATGGGACATGCGTTTGAAGTCGGAGCTTTTACTTGATTCCGAGTCAATTAAAAACTGGGCCGAGGTCACCACCACATCGCCTTCTTCAAGACCCGTTAGTATCTCAACTTCATTCTCGCCCACTCGACCCAGGGTTACCGCTATCGATTTAAACTGGCCGTCACCAAAGTCCAGCACGACGCGATCTTGCTGTCCGGTTCTGATCACCGATTCTTTTGGCACCACCATGGTGTTGTCGGTTTGCTCTGCTTGAATCGACACTTGCGCGAACATATTCGGCTTAAGCAAATAGCCCGGATTATCAAATTTCAATCGCACCCGCAGGGTACGCGTTTGGCTATTGAGGGTCGGATAAACATAATCAACCACACCGGCCCATTCTTTACTGGGAAGATAATCCAGTGTCATCGACACCGGCAGGCCTTTTTTAATGACATCGGCATCGCGCTCGAACACTTCCGCCTCAACCCACACCTGATCCAGCTTGGCAATACTCATCAGCGTGGTACCGGGCTGCACATAAAATCCTTCACGCACTTGCAAGCCATCCACAACCCCTTGCTGCGGCGAATAAAAAGTAACGGTTTGTTGCACCTTGCCGGTACGCTCCAACTCATTAATAAACTCAGAAGACATGTGCAACGCCTTTAAGCGCTCTCTTGCTGCCGCCGCCAAAGAACCGGTGCTGTGCTTTAAGGCGATCAGAAACTCTTCCTGGGCATTGACCAGCTGTGGCGAGTAAAGGGTGTATAACGCCTGCCCTTTATCCACCGGGTTACCGGCCGCTTTGACGTAGAGCTTTTCTATCCAGCCATCAACACGGGGGTGAATATGGATCAGTTCGTCTTCATCATATTGAACGTAGCCCACGGTGGAGATATTGGTTTGCATTGTTTTTACTTGCACCGGTGCCGTGCGCACACCCAGGTTATGGATCACATTTGGAGAAATTTTTACCGCGCCTGGGCCAATATCACCGCCCGACTCTTCTTCCTCGTACACCGGAACAAGATCCATGCCCATGGGTGACTTACCCGGCTGATCACGACGATAATTGGAGTCCATGGGCGCCACCCAATAAAGCGGCTTTTTTTCGCCTGAATCGGCTGCTTTTTGGCCGGTGTCAGACTCTTGGCTGTGAAACAAACTCATGCCCCCGACTCCGATCAAGGCACCAATAATTACGGCGATAATCGTTTTGTTGTTAGACGACATTATTCTTCTCCAATTCGGTATGTAGGTATGGACTGGCTATTGGTTTGCTGTTGTGGTTGGTAGCGAGCCATAAAGTAATTGATTCGGGCAACGGTTTTAAGCAGGTTGACGTCAATGTTAAGTGCCGAAATACGCGCATTTAAAACGGCGATCCGGGCCCGAACGACTTCGGCAAAATCACCATCATCATTGGTGTACGCATTGAGCGATGCTTCTGCCTGTTCTTGTGTTTGTTTAAGTAACAGCTCGCCGTAGAGCGCCTTTCTGTCAGACAAGCGCTTTAACTGCTTGAGCTCTTTTTCCACTGCGCTGATCATTTGCTTGAGCAGCAGTAACTTCTCTGTTTTTACCGACTCAGACTCGGCAACCGAGGCGGCTACTTGTTTATCCTGGTTATTCTCGGTGAAAATCGGCAGGTCAAAGGTAACGCCCACAGAGAAAAAGTCGGCACGACTGTCGCCGGAAGGCATATCGCCACGGTAGCCGTAGCTGGCGTTGACGCCCCATTGGGGCTTATAGCTCTGCTCGGCCAGCTGCACCCCTTTTTCCGACACCTGCTGTTTCACATCGATGGCCAGAAGCGCGGGATGATAGGCCAGCTCGCCGGAAAGGCGCTGGCGAGAATAATCGGATGCCTTTAACAGTTCGGCATTTAACAGCTGCAGTGCAGGCAACTGGTTTGATACCTCAAAAGCGAACGTGCTTTGGTCGTCATTGAATGTTATTGCAAACTCATCTTCATGGTAGCTATGCAGCCATTCGTTGAGCTGCGCCAACAGGGTCTCCAGTTTTTGCTGCTCTACCGTCAACCTGTCTTCGAGTTGCACTATTTCCAGTTCGGCGCGGATAACATCCTGCTGGCGCGTCTTACCAATCACATTGGAGTAGCTAATCATTGCCACCTCGGCAATTTGCTCAAACAGCGCTCTGTCGCCCTTTATGAGCTCTATTGTGCGCTGCGCCAGGTAAGCGTCTAACCACAGCTCTGACACCTTGCTTTGAAGCTGCGCCTTACGGTTTGCGCGCAACAGCGGGTATTGACTCGACTCGAGCGCAAGTTGGCTTTGTTTTAATTGCAAACTGTCTCCGCGAGGGAACATTTGCGTCACGCCGACTTTCACTTGCGTCATCCCCTCTTGCTCAAACTCCCAGGTATCTACCGGCAGGTTCATAAGACCGAGGGAAACCTGAGGGTCGGGTAAGGCGCCTGAAGCAACACTCTTGTTTTCAATGGCTTGCTGTTTAAGGCGATTGCCATGCAACCAAGGATCATTTTGCTGCGCCATCATGACTGCTTGTTCAAGGGTGATCGCTTGCTGTGCCCGAGCCACCTGCGAACAGGTAGCGACGGCGATAGCTAACAGCCAGGTAGAAGCGCTAAAAGAATAGCTAGTCATTAGAACTGCTCCTCGTAGGTCTTAACATGTGCATAGACTTTGCTGCTGCCATCTTTATAGAGGATCAGCACCTGATAAGGCGTAAACCTGTCTCCCACTTCCATCCCCGGCGACCCCAAAGGCATAGCGGGAACGGACAGGCCAATGGCATCGGCGTGATCTTCTTTGAGAAATTGCCGGATAAACTTCGCGGGAACATGGCCCTCAAAAGCAAAACCATCGCGTGAAATGGCACTGTGGCAGGAGCGATAATTGGCGGCGATGCCAAGTTTAGCTTTGACCGGACTGATATCCAGGTAGTCTTTTGCATAGGTAATGAACCCCTCACTCTCTATGTGGGAGATCCATTTTTTACAGCAACCACAGGTCGGTGTTTTGTACACCAACAGCTCTAAAACATCATGCTTGTTGCTGCGTTCATTGGCATGAACAACACTCGGTAAAAGCAGTACTAACACTGCTACTTTTAAAAACTTTTTAATCATTTTAGCCCCCAGCAAACGCTGGCTTTTCAACACGCCTAAGCGTGTATTATCACAAAAGTGCTCATCATCTTTGAGCAGATTTTTGACGCATTAACCCTGTGTTAGGCAAAAATGGGGGGGCGAAAAAGAGACGTTTGAATCGCGCTTGGCTGCGTGGGAGTGGCGCTAATAACAGCTTCACTGACGGCAATCACGTCGGCCATGGCGGTAGAGGAATTGACAACGGTCACCGATGCACAGGCGCTTGCCGGGCAAACACACTGCACCTCACAACAATCGTCCATCATAGCTGCGCTCATGGCTGTGTCGCCGTGTGCCATGCCTTGATGATGCTGCATCTGGGTGTGCTCGGGGGCCATCTTCATGGCTACATGAGATTGATGAGCGTCCATAGTCGTTTCACACGTCATCGCAGAATACGCGAATGCCTGCCCAAGCAGAGCAAACAGCACGGCTGCAATAACCAATACCTGTGAAACTAGTCTAAACATAACACTCTCAATTTAAATAACCTAAAAAGACTAAGCTACTTTTTGTGTAAAGTAAATGCTTTATAGATGAAGCAACTGCCGAAAGCGCTAACAAATTCACCGCTAATAAATAAGCCAGTGTGAAGTTCGAATCACACTGGCTTATTTTGTATCACGTGACTACGCGCTTGGCACCCAACACGCCTTGTCGGCCGCCAAGCAGAACAAACTTAATGTCTTCTTTGCGGCGCGTTTTGGATCATTTCTTTGCCATTTTCATACACATAGGCGCTCACCCAACGGCCATACAGAAGCTGGTGATTGTCATCCAGCACGGCCACAAAGGGGCGGCCATCGGCATTATTGGTGGCCAAGGCAATCCCTGTGGCCTTATCTAGCCCCAAACCGCCGTTTTCAACTAAACGTAAAAACGCTTCAAGCTCTTCCAGGGTTTCAATAATGTCGTTGTCATTGATCATGCTCATTACTCACTTAAACTCTTATAGGTCTAGAGTAGCAGTTCTGGGCGAGCCGATAAATAAAGCGCACTATGACTTAGGCGAATAATCGCGAAGAAAACGCAGTTCAAAGTCCGCATCATCGAGTTCGTCGCACATATACCCAAAGCCGTAATGCATCAGGGTATTAATGTCCGAGGCGATGGGCTCCTCGTTCACCAACCTTTGCATGCCCGCCAAAAGCTGCTTGGCCCGTTTTTCTTCGCTGGTGCAGCCATAGGCAACCACAGAGTAGAACTTGGCATATTGGTCGCCCTGAGCGATGGCCGTTTGCAACATCTCTGCGCGCGACTTATCCTCATTCACCCGCGCTAAAATAAAGGCGGCTCTGGGTTCCTGACGATACTTAACCAGGTAATTCAGTATGGTTTTTGCCTTGAAGGTTGAAAGTGGGTACTCACCTTTATACTGGCCTCGGGCATTTACATGGCGGCCGGTGTAGTAGCTATAGGCATAGAACAAGGCTTCTTTGGTGGTGAGCTTATCCAGACTGTTAGGTGTCACATCGATAGCCTTGGCACGATGACGTTCCAACTCTTGCTGATAATCCTCGGCGGCCGCCACCTGCTGATTAATGCCGTGGAAGATGTGAATTCCAAATGCCGTTGCCACATTGGTCAGCGAAGCCACCAGCAGCAAGAGCGGCACAGCCACATACCAGCGATTTTTCAGCAAGGAGTCGCTGGAATGGGCCTGTTGCTCGGTTAAGACATAAAAGGCCTTATTTTGGGTTAAAGGAATGCCTTTACGCGCAAAAAACGCCGCCGCCCAGGCGCCCGAGAGATACAAGCCAAGCAAAATGACGCCCCAGATGGTGCCGGTGATCACAATGCCGATATTGATGGCCACCACCACCAGGATCAGATGGGTGACAAAGCCAATTACAGCAAAACGGCGACCATAACCCTGGCCATGATAGCGCGCCATAAAACCAATAAGAGCCCCGCTAATAAACAGCATCATGGGTGAAAAAGCGGGCGCGAAGTAATACACGGCATACCAAATCACCAGTAAAGGCATACTCCAGAGCGCCCCCGCGAGCCCAGCCTTCACGGCATTTTGGTTATTAAGCTTATCCTCGACTCGCTCTAATAATGTTGGATCGACGTGCATACTGTAATTTCTTATTTTTGTTAGTTTATTACCGTGTCTTGCCTGCGCTGAGCTAACTGGCCGACTCGTGGCGCGCTTTTACTTGCTGAATATGCGCTTTGTAATCTTCTGCTGTAGTGCTTTCTTGTCTCATGGATAAAAGCACATTATATTCAGCTAATTGCGCCTTGCTAAATTTTGGCTCGGTAAAACCGTTAATGTAGTCATTCATATTGCTTAACATTACTACATTTTTTGGCATGTCCGTTTTAAAAGTCGCTTTATCGTGAAACACCACCAGCGACTCAATGCCCTCTTTAACCCTTAAAAAAGACTGAACCGCCAGACAGTGCTTATAATTTTGCCGCAACGGATTCATAAACTGAGATTTGGAGCGCAGGGTTCGCTGTGTCCATTTAGCTTGCCTCTCACCGCCAAAAATCCAGCCACTGTAGTTCTTGCTTTCAATCACAAAAATACCAAATGGGCTCACCAACAGATGATCCACCTCGGTAAATTCACCGTTTTCGGTGCGCAGCAGAAGGTTTTCGTACAGGGTAAGATTGGTGCCCTTGGTTAACTCGTTTAGTTTCCGATTTACCCACCATTCGCCAATGGTTCCGGCCTTAAATACCAGAGCAATTTTAAACGCGGCCAGTATTAAGAGCGCAAAAGCGACCCATAAACCGATGGAAATCAGCGGGGAAAATATCTGTTCAAAGGGACTCTTAGATTGATATACCTCCTTTTTAGGAGGGACATAAGTCTTGTTTGGCTCGGTAGAGTTGGCAATCTTAGGACGTATGACGATTTCGGTAGGCGTTGAGGTTTCTGAATTCGTCGCCCGCGGGCTAACACAGTGTCTATCGTACGCTTTTTTGGCAACAAGATAAGGTGAGGACTGCTTTACATGGCCATAGTCGTTGATTTGATGTTGCAGCAAGATACACTCGGATTCGGTGTACTGCGCATTGGCAAGTAAGCCAGGGCTCAGTAGCAAGCTACTGAATAATAATGTCCATTTCATTATGTTTAACGCCACGTCCAATGTGAGCTAATAGAGTAAAACGCGGGTACTCACAGAGCAATCGCGAATTAGGCAGGCTAAAAACAGCCTGCCTCGGAGGCTTAACGATAGAAAACTTCTACCGTGCCTTTGCTTTTAAGCAGTAGTGGTTGGCCGCGACGGTCTAGCGCTTTCGGTGAGGCTACCTTAATCCAACCTTCGCTGATGCAGTATTCTTCTACGTCGAAACGCTCTTTGCCGTTAAAGCGTACGCCAATCTCATGCTTTAGAATTTCTTCGTTGTAGAACTTGCTACGCGGGTTGATAGAAAGCATATCTGGGATAGCGGGCTTTGCACTTGTATCTGTCATGGTGATTTTTCTTAAATTATGAATTTGGCCGCTATTGTAGGTAATACCGCAGCAATGCTCAATCACCACCACACCAAAACATCCGACCGATTTATTTGCGCTGGGCAAACAGGCATAGGATAGTAACGCAAGCATCCAACTAGGCATTGACACTGTATAGGACCACTATGATCAAAGCACTATTAGCCTCTGGCGTTATTTTATCCACCTTCCCAGCGTTTGCGGCCAACCTCACCGTTGAAGAACTGCGCATTGAAAAAGCCACCAGCGCCATGCCCCAGGTATTAAGCGCCTTTAGCACTGATATCAGTCAATTTGAGCAGCAGTGGCAAACGGCAAAAAGCTATGCCGAAGCCAAAGTTCGGGTTCTCGCCCATGCCAGCGAACTATGGCAAAGCGCCAAACAACGCCTGACCAGCACAAATAGTTATGATGATCGCGAACTCTATTGGGCACGGCTGCAATCTAGCAAGGTGATGCGCTCGGTTAAACCCGCATTTGCGCTCAGTGAGGCCGAGCAAGCCGCCTTGCTAAGTCTGTTAGAGCACGGCAGCCGCGGCCGTGATGACCTGGAATACACTAAAGGCACGGCCAAAAAAATCCTTCTCACCGGCTTTGATCCCTTCTTGCTCGACAGGAACATTAACCAAAGCAACCCCTCCGGCGTAGCCGCGCTGTTACTCGATGGCCAGGTGATCAGTTTTAAGGGCGTACAAGCGGAAATCAACACCGTGATGATCCCGGTGCGTTATGAAGACTTTGACCAGGGTCTGATTGAAGAGATCCTCGCTCCCTACTACGCCCTAAACAGCGTGGATATGGTGGTCACCGTGAGCATGGGTCGTAAAGACTTTGACCTTGAGCGCTTTCCCGGCAAACGTCGCAGCGTCACCGCTCCGGATAACGCCAATATCGTTTATGGCGGCACGCAAACGGCACCGAAAATCTCCAGCCTCAATGGCCGTCCCTTACCCGGCGATGAGTTTGTGCAGTTCAGCCTGCCGGTAACGCAAATGCAACAGGCCAAGGGCCCATATAAAATCATCGACAACCACAAGGTCACCACGTTGGAGAAAACCTTTGAGCCCAAGACCTTGGAAGAGCTTAAAAACGCCGTTGCGGTAAACGGTGGCGGTGGCGGCTATTTATCGAACGAGATCTCCTATCGCAGTATTCGCCTGCGCAACGAGCTCAATTCCGACATTCCCACCGGGCATCTTCACACTCCGCGTATCGCCCAGTTTGAACCTGAAGTGGAAGCAAAAATCGTGGCCCAGATTAAGGCCATGCTGGAGCACAGTCTCACGGCCATTTAGCGCTTGCCTGCGCCAATGGCGAGCAAGATCAATAAAAAAGCGCCTTAGGGCGCTTTTTTATTAGCGTTATGCATCAAGATAATCACTTGAACGCAATCACTTGCGAGTGCGTCTGGCCTGGCAGCCAGAACCAGGGATACAGTGGCGCCAGGGCTTAGTTAGACCAGTGAATATGCTTGATTTTCCACTGTCCGTCTTGTTGCTCCAGCACTATCGTTTCCATGCCCTCATAATCGTATTGCTTATCCTTATAGCTGCCTTTGGTATGGCTGCGTGAAACAGAAACCGCCGTGTTACCGAAAACCTCAACCTGATGTTCCAGTGTTTTTGATTCCATCATTTTCAGGTATTTCATATCGGATAACATATGATGATGCGCATATTCGTCGGCACTGCGCTCTACGCGCCCGCCCTCGAAAATAATAATATCATCGGCAAGCTGTGCCTTGGCGAGCGCCTTATCACCGCTTTTAAGGGCCTGTTTAAAGGTTAGCACCGCCTTGGCCGCTGGTGTGTCCAACCCTTTGAACAGTTTCGCGTCTTTTTCATCGCCACCCTGGGCTTGCACGGCAACACTGGTCGTTGCCAGCAGGAATAAAAATGCGAATAGTAATTTCATTATGCTTCTCTTTTTATTGTTTTAGTTAGTAGGGCCTACCACACTGGTCAAGCAAGCGGTTACGGCCAAAATGGCCCCTGCGATGACCATCTCTAGAGTGATGGAGTTAGCTAACACCGCCCGCCCATCCGGGTTGTTAAGCCGAGGAACGAGTATAAACTTGTGCCTGGCGGCCAGCGCCAATATACACAGCACTAACACTAGCTTAATCAGTAAGGTTTGTCCGTAACTCGACGCAAACAGTGCCTGAGGGCTGCTGAGCAATTGAAACGCCAAATAGGTGCCAGCCAAGAGTAAAGCACCAACCAATACACTAGCCTGCCGTGAAAAGCGGTTCATCAGGGCTATTAGCCCATCATCATTGAGCACCTCAACGGCATGTTTAAGCGGATACAGGGCCCCAAACCACCAGGCCATCACCACGACATGCACCATTAAAAGCGCTTTTTCTAGCGCCGTTAACTCAGAAACATGCCCGACCAAGGTAAAGGAGTAGGCAAGCATTAATAAGCTGGCAGCAAACAGGCAATGGCGCGCCCATTTAACTAATGTGGCTTTGGCAGAGCAAGCCAATAGCATCACCGCCCCTAAGGCAGCCAGGCAGCCCAGGACTCTCACCTGGGTCGCTTCACCTATGGATGAATCCCACATAATTTCCAGGATAAAGCCATCGAACGCGCCGCCAATGCCGTCTTCTGCCATGGCACCGGTATTGGCAAAAAACCAAACAGCATTGCCGGCAAAGGCAAGCAGAACCAGGGATAATGGCAGGCAAATGCCGCTCAATACGCCTGGCCGTGCGGGGTCCTGTTCATGGGCAAACACCTGACCCAAGAAGGCATAACCGGCAACACCGGCAAAGCCTGCATAAAAGGCCATTTTCGATAGCACAATGATGGTATTCCAGATAAACACGTCCATCACTGGGTATTAGCCTTGCTTAGTTCACAACAAAGCTAACGCTGCTTTTCATTTTATGGCCGTCTTGGCCAAGAAAAATCATATCAACCTGATAGCTTGAGGGCGCAAGTTCAGGAAGTGCCCAGGAATGCTCAAGACTCGCTTCCTTAGTGGGCTTAAAGCCAAATTTAATGGCCTCACCCTGCGCATTTTTTAGTGATACCTTCACCAAGCGCACTTCTTTGGTAAAAGTGAGTGATAAAAGCTCGGGTGTTTGCGCTAGCGTGGCCTTATCAGCGGGCACGCTGGTTTTCAAATCGACATGGGCAAAGACCGCAGAGCTAAACGCAAGCGTGATTGCCGCAAGAAAGTGAATTAATGATTTCATTGTTACCTCGATTATTTTTTATTTATAAGATCACGCCGATAGGCAGACAACTGATACACCAGGCCTGCAGCACCTGCACATCTGCCGACGTTTCATTCGAAATTTATCACATTGCGTTGTTACTTATTGTCTTTATTGCAATGCGTTTGCAGCCCTATCTAACCAGATATATCCCGGTGTTAAAAGGAGCATGATAATAAAAACGGGTGCAAAACCAGCGCCGGTTCCTTAATTGAACCACCTAGCCGGGCCGCAGGTATTGCGCCAAGGCTAATAGCGAAAAGGCACATGCCCTACCTTCACCAAGATCACCGTTTCTTCGTTTACGTACGGCGTGTGCTCACTCATATGCGGGCTGCGCAGCCAGGTGCCCTGCGGATAACGACCAAACTCATCGCAAAACTCGCCGCTAAGCACTAAAACCTCTTCGCCGCCAAAGTGCTTATGAGGCACAAAGCGCTCGCCCTTGGGCCATTTGACCAGGGCCGTATGTTCATGCTCAAAGGTGTGCAGTGGCATCACTTCAAGACCACCCTGCCCCTGTTGCCAGGGCGTTTCCCGGGTGTTGATGCGCACCGTTTGCGTATCCTTTTCATCAAACTGATTGAGCTTCACAAAGAGCACGCAGCCTTCTTTACTAAAGGGCGCATGCACACTCTTAGGCGGATTACGAATGTAGGTGCCTGCCGGGTAATCGCCGTGCTCGTCTGAAAACCCCCCCTCAAGCACAAAGATCTCCTCGCCCAGAGGATGAGGATGCGGATTAAAACGCGAGCCCGCCTCGTATTTAACTATGCTTGTGGTGTGCCCCGACTCTTTGCCTTCGCGCTCCAATGGCTTGCGCCACACCCCTTTGGCTGGGCTTGCCAGCCAGGGTTGCGCTGCCGTTTTAATCGCTAACTTCTCGGCAAAATCCATATTTAACATGCGTGCTCCTGTTTGATGCGCTACTGCAAGCGCTCAGCTGGTTATGATCATAAGCAAAGATACTACACCACCGGCGTTTTGGTTCACCCAAAAGCGGTAAAAGAAGTATCGGGGCAAAGACTATAGTGGCAGTGACGATGCGACCAAGAGCTCCCGTTATCTTCCCTTGCCAGCGCGTCATAATTCGGCGGTTATGTTTGAAGACACCTTATGGAAATTTATTAATTTATCTTTGAGGCGTTGCGAGTAAGTAACAAAGTTGGTGAGCGCCCCTGCATCTTTTCTATTGGTATCGGCAAGTAACAATAACAGCTTGCGGTGGGCCTGATTTAAATGCAGTTGCAACAACTTGGCCGACTTCTCAATTTCCTCATTTTTTGGCTCTTCTAAATGCTCACTGGTTTGGGTAAAAAGATTTAAGGTATCGCTCGATAGCTCTCTCACCAGAATCAAAATATCACTTTTTAACTCGATAAATTGTTTGCTCATGATGCGCTTACTCTCAAACAGATCGGTAATTGAGTCATGGATCTGGAACAGATAATCATAGCGATTAATTTGTATTATCAGCTCTCTCGACTGCTCTTCATCCTTCATCTTGCTTAACAACGAGGTGAAGTAAGTCATGTACTCTTTTTCAATAAAGTTGACGTATTCAATGCGTTTTTGCGCCGTGTCCTGAATACTCATGTAGTTTGTTTCTAAGCTTAGGGTGACGAGGTTGTAGTTCTCCTTTAAAAAGTTGAGCAGCTGTTGGTTACCCGCTTCAAGCCTGTCCACGATAAGCTGAAACTCTTCATCTTCTTGATAGGTTGGCAGCTCAAGGCGCTCAAAATCCATTTTCCCTTCACCCAGCAAAAAGTCGACAAAGCGGGTAAAAGGCGTCAGAAAAATAATAAATATGAGGCTGGCAACCACGTTGAATATGAAGTGAATGTTAGCCAAGGCAATGGCTGGGTCCATGGTCACTTCACTTAACCTGTGGCCAAACAATAAAATGGCGGGCAAAAACAACAACACCCCACCCACATTAAACAAGAAGTGACTCAAGGCTGCTTTTTTAGCGGCGATATCCATCCCAAAAACAGCGATCATGGCCGTTGCCGTGGTGCCAATATTTGCCCCCATGATGATGGGCACCGCATTCTCAAGGCCCAAAACCCCCTGTTGCGTGAAGATAATAGCCAGACCCGTTGTAACCGAGCTGGATTGCACCAAGGCCGTAAAAATACAGCCGACCAAAATAGCAATCAGAGGGTTTTGCGGATGCGTTAAAATTTCGATTAATGCCGGATTATTTTGCAATGGCGCCAAAGAAGAAGAGATCAGGTTGAGGCTGAAAAACACAAAACCAAAATAGAAAATGGTCTTGCCAAAGATAGAAAAACGATTGCGGGTAAGGGATAAAAAGAATCCGATCATGATAAACACGGGTGCAAATACGGTAAGCTTAAAGGCCACCAACTGCGCCGTTATTGTGGTGCCCACGTTGGAGCCGAAAATAATGCCCACACTGTTCTTAAAGGTTAAAACGCCGGCGTTAACTAAACTAATGGTGATCACCGAGGTGGCAGAGCTGGACTGAATTAAAGCGGTAACGATGGCGCCAATAAAGACGCCGAGTATGGGTATGCGCGTCGCTCGGCTAAGCGACTTACGAAAACGCTCGCCAGAGATGCTTTCAATTTCCCGAGAAAAATTCTGAAGCCCAAAAATAAAAAGAATAATGGCGGTTAAACCGGCCATTGCAATCGTCAGGTTTTCCATTTGCTTATCAAATTTCGAGCCAGGCAGATATAAAAAGCATAGGTTTTAGATACACATAGCGCAATATTGTCGCAGCAATCTACTTTGCTGTTTCAGATAAGAAGAGCCCAGCCCCTCGCTTGGCACAACCGGGCGGGCCCCCCTGCCGAACCAGTCACCTTCTCCCTCTTTTGAATACACAGGTTCTGCTCTACTACAGCAAAAGAAAAGCCTGGCCACGGCGCCTAAAAACCTGTTCAGTTTGTCTGCTTCTCCTTGTAACTGAGAGCGCTGCAGGATAAGGCACGCTAGGGACCCAGTTGCTGCTGCGCCCGCTGCTACCTATACTAAAAACAACATCAACCGGCTTTTACCCAAGGCGTTCTTTCAATGGCTGCCTATACGCTTTCGCCCCAGACCATCCTTGATCGTGCCATTGTATTAGCATTGCAATCGAGCTGGGATAGCTTCTCGCTGCATGAGTTAGCCGCCTCCCTCAACTGTGGCTTAGGCGATATACACAGGCACTTTCGTTCCAAGGACGATCTCGCCGAAGCCTTATTCGACCGCGCCGACCAAGCCATGCTCGAATACGCCGATACCGAGGCCGGTAGACGGGGCTCAGAGCAAGAGCGCACCCTCAATTGCATCATGAGCTGGTTTCATTATCTGGCTCCTTACAAAGCCGTGGTGCGCGATATTATGCGCTATAAACTAGAGCCTGGGCACTTTCACCTGCAGGCTCATGGTGTGACCCGCGTCAGCCGCACCGTGCAGTGGTTCAGAGAAGCCGCGGCACGCCGACAACAAGGGTTGGCCAAGGTGGCCGATGAGATTGCGCTCACCAGCGCCTACCTGAGCAGCTTTTATTTCTTTTTAAGCGATAACAGTGCCGATAATGCTAAAACCAGATCCCTGTTGGCAGGCTTGCTAAAGGGACTCCATACCGGCCATCGCTTTTTCTCCCACCCGGGCCGAGCAACCTAGCCTTGGATCCCCTCACCCATGTATTAATTGGCGCTCTTGTCGCCCAGTTGCCCGCAGCTAAGCCGTTATCGGAAGATGCCGGCGCAGACACCTGCACAAAGACTGACTGGAAACTCAGGGCCGCGATCGGCGCTGCGGTGGCCCTTTTTCCGGACATTGACTACCTGCTCTTTTGGCTCAACCCGTTAGACTTTCTGGCCTATTGGCATAGGGCTGAAACCCATTCCTTGCTGCTCTCCCCCGTGTGGGCGGCGCTGATAAGCTATCTCTTGTGTAAACTGCTGCGCCTGGCAAACGCCGCACTGGTCTTTACCATCTGTTGGCTGGCTATTCTCTCGCACCTAGTTGCAGATACCTTAACCGTGTTCGGCACCCGCTGGTTTGCGCCTTTGTCCGACGACAAGATCAGCTGGGATCTCTTGTTTATTGTCGACCCCTACTTCACCCTGAGCGTGATACTGGCCGCATTGCTGATGTATATTTGCCGAAAAAAAAGGTGGCGTAAAAAGCGCTTTCGCCTGGCGGCCTTGAGCCCGCCTTTGCTCTATCTTGCGGCTGTGCTTGGCATAAAACTCACTTTAATGGCGCAAATACAGCAGCAACCACCTGCTCCCGCGGCAGATAGTCGCTTGCTGCCACAGCCTTTTTCGCCCCTTTATTGGCAGCTGCTGAGCGAAGACGAGGAACACATATATCAGGCCTATAGTAAGTTCACAACAGACCCGCTGGCGGACGGCCTGTCACACGCCGCTGGGGTAAAGGGCTTTGCCGAGGCCTATACCGAGGTGGGCACTTTACAATGGCGCAGCTACACACTGCCGGCGTACTCCGACCCAGCTATTCACCAGGCGTGGCAACACACAGACTTCAAGGCCTTTAGAGACTTTGCCGAGTACCCGGTGGTGTTAGCAAAAGAGACATCGGCAGAGCAAAGCTGCGTGTGGTTCAGCGACCTGCGCTATCACTGGCCTGGCATCCAGCCCTATTTTCGCTATGCCATGTGCCAGAGCCGCGACGGCCAGTGGCAACTTAAGCGCGGCCGGTATTTTAGTGAGCAAAGCGAGGTGATTGATTAGCGTGTCTGGTTGTCGAGTCAGGCCGCTGACAGCGGCTTTTCAAATTAAGATCTTGTCGCGTTGGCGACGACAACCAAAGAGGGAGTGATTCGACTCCCTCTTTGGAAACTCCGCGAACCCGTAATTCGCTAATGCTTCCGAACTCAGGTTTTTGTTAAACGCTGCGCTTAGCTGCTGACGCGATTTAACAG
Organism: Pseudoalteromonas sp. BDTF-M6; assembly: GCF_018334135.1. NCBI lineage: Bacteria > Pseudomonadati > Pseudomonadota > Gammaproteobacteria > Alteromonadales > Pseudoalteromonadaceae > Pseudoalteromonas > Pseudoalteromonas sp. BDTF-M6. The sequence goes on along the minus strand of NZ_JAGXTQ010000001.1, from coordinate 19,566 downwards.
CACCTCCCTGTACTGGTAAATCTAGCTCGGCTTCGTGCCTCGCTGTCATCATCACACTCCGCAACAAAAGCCGATTTCTCCAGCGCGAATTTAAACGGGAAATCAACTGATACACTTGTGTGACGACATAGAGATTGGAGTGGTTGTGGGTTCGGCTAAGAGCAAGACCTTACCCAACCGATATGATTAGGGGGTCAGGGTCTACTCACTCTTCCTCTTCGTCACCGTCAAGGATCAGCTCTTGCATCTGTTGCGGGGTAAAGACAAAGAAATACAGGTCTTGGATGGATGAAAGGGTTTTACCTTCCAGGGATTGATAGTCTGCCGCATCCGTGTCCAGCCAATAGCCGGCGAGCACACCTTCTTTAATGGGGAAATACACACTCTCACTGGTGGTCACTGCACCGACCGAGTTAAACACATAATCGCCATAATGTTTGTTGACCGTGTCGACCAACTCACTTTGCTGCTGCTTGCGTTGGCCCAGTTGTGAAAATAAATCTGATTCTTGCATACGCCTCTTCTTAAATTCGCGGCTACATCCATTTGCTAAGCTGGCCCGGTATTGATACCAGCCTAATGCGGATAAAATGATGACACTTAAAATGAATATAACACGGTAACTGAACAGGGGTAGCCTTGTTGGCGAAATAACGAGATCTAAGTTTGAAAACTACGGGCAAATGAGCTGATACAGCGGGCTCTTGGGGCTAGATTCTTAGTGGCTGTGGGATTAGGTGGCTCAGATGCAAAAAGCAAGACTTGGCGCCATTAGTTGGTACATAATGGCTGAGATTTTCCTCTATTCAACAATAACAAACATGGACAGCCGATAATGACCCCAGAAAAGGAAGCGGAGTCACTCACAAACGAAGAACTACTCACACAACTTCGCGAGTTGGATTTAGAGAGTGATTTATATCTCATTTATTACGATGAACTAAGAAGACGAAACGTCATTGAGGATGGCAAAGGTTCTATCTACTGGTTCTTTGTTTTATTCCCAGCCATACCCATATTTGGGTTGTATTTCGACCTATTCCGTTTTGGAGAAGAAAGGGTAATACCAAAAGAGATAGCCAACATCTGGCTGATTTCAATGCTCTTTTTATGGGGTGTTGGAACCGTTAAGTACACTTTTGACATTAATCTCTATGAGAAATACGAAAAAGAAAACAGCAAAAATAAACCCTGAATATCCTCTGCAATGCCATTAAATATTTATACGCTGTGCTTAAAAGCCGAGATCGAAAGTGCGAATTAAAACGGGAAATGAGCTGAAACAGCGGAGCTATTTGGTGAGATTTACAGTACCTGTGGGCTTGGGTTGGGTATGCACAATGCAAGACCTGACCTCATTGGCTGCTAAAAATAAGTAATTAATTTTTGGGGGGCTAGATTCTATCTTTTACGGTGGGGTCTTATCACTTTCCTTTTTCGGCTGGTAACTTACCTTCTTTACTAAAGATAAAAAATACAACTTGGATTGAGGCTATGACTAAAAGCCCAATTACAAATCCACTGAAGGTAAATCTACTCCATTCTATTATTGAAAAAATTACCAGAAGTGCAGCATAAAATAACCTCTCAAGCACTGACTTGATGACGAAGACAGAAATTAGCGCGACTGCCAACAATGCCAAAGCTAATACTTTGAGCGCTTGTAATTTTTCTTTCCTTTCTTCTATTTTAACTTTAATCATCTCTTCTTTTTTCGAATACATCTCCTCTATATAACTCTTAATCTCCTTCTTTGAAGAAAAGTTTTGGGATTCAAGGGACATACCTATTTCTTCATCTGTCACTCTTAACTCATTAGGAGGTCTTTCGAGATTTTGGAGAGCAACGAAACCAAATAGCAACACAACTGACACAATAAAAAGCTTCATCATTATCAACCTATCAAGCAGGGATTGTTGGCTTGGGTTGGGCCAAATGCAAAAAGCAAGATCTGACCCCATTGGTGCAAATGTCTGTAAGTTAAACAAAACTATAAGGGGTTGCTGAGATAAAACCAAATGGATTGAGTTCAGGCGTATATGCAATAAAGAACGGGTAAGATCTTGTCGTGGTGGCAGATGCGAGATACCTCTTAAGGTAGATGCCTTGTTAGTTTGTCTAATGCATTCTGCATTCCATAGCGCTCTGGACACGGTTATAATTATGCTTTATTACAGTAACTCCTTATCTCGAACTTCCATAAAAAAGCTCTCCAAAGTCCAGCTAAAACAACAAGCACTGGTGCTCAAAGTTGCCGATGCACTCGAACAACAAGCGCGCGCAGAAATACCCGGCATGTTGCAATGCTGGTTTGATGTGGAGTACCACTTGTTCCCCGGCTCCCTGCTCCTATGTTTTCAATTCGAAAATGACCAAGCACTAAAGGCCGCCGAACCTCACCTACTCAAATGGCAAAAACGCTTAAGCGCCGCCATGCTGAAAAAAGGCGTGATCCTAAAAGATATGCGTAAGCACTTAACCTTTACCCTGAAAGGGCCAGAGGATTGAGATAGAAGATAAAAGAGGTCAGGTGAATTTGCTGGACTGCACAATGCAAGACCCGCCCCCTTTATTTCCTTCTAGAGTGGGTGTCTGTGTTATTTTTTCCTCTCATGTAAATTCCCTGTAATTTATCTCTAGTTGTTTATTTACCATACACTGTGATTCTAGAGTCTTGAGGAGGTTTGTAAAAGCTAATGTTTTTATAGCCTTCGCTCTCTAGCAACTTAACAAGAGGCTCCAGTTCCTGGAGTTGGTCTGTGCCTGTGGTCGCATCATAAAAACACCCAGAAATTTCAGATTCAAAAGAGCGCGCTCCTTCAACCGAGTCATCGAACACCACATAGTGTTCATCAAAATATTCTGGCCCCCAGATTTGTTGTTTGGCGTATGTCTTCTTTTTCCAGTTCTCCACACAAGCGACTTGATCTTTTGTCGCAATAAACACTTTCTGATCTTTAGGTTCGAACGTACCCTTGAGCAACACTGCAACCAATACGAGGTTGAGTACAGCTGAGGCTATCAGCTTCTTATTCATCGTTAATCACTCCATTTATAAATGAATATATCGCCGTTTGTTTTCTTTGGTATCCGCAACTACCGATGCGACATGTTCATCGGCTCTGTCGCCACGTAGGTTCGTATCGATTAAGTATTCCCAAGGCAAGAGAATGAGGGATTTTATGAGTGAAATATACGCCAAAATAAAACAAACAGCCCCACCAAAACCTAATGCGACAGTCAGAAAAAACTCGATGTAGACATTATCTACAATATCCATTGATGCAAACTGCATAAAAATCACCCCGACAACACCAAGAGTGAAGTAGGCTATAAACAAGAAGGACAAAAAAGCATTACGTTTCAGTGAGCTATCGAACTTCCCACGCCATTTAAAAGAATCTTTCTCGTAATCGATATCTATAAATTCGATTTTCTTTCCATACTCTTGAAGGTGGCGGAATGCACCCGGCGTCCAAATGAACCATTCAATTTCTTTATTGGTAAGATCAGCGCGTGTGAATAAGCGCAAGATAACTAAGATTTCTGCCAAGTTAGTGCTCGCGTCTCTACCGCAGAGCTTTTGCAATTGCTGATACAGCTCAACTCTTTTGTAGCTTTGCGAACTATGACCCAAGTAGACACGACTAATAACACCTACGATTGAAGCGATACCCACTAAGATAACGACGACTTTGCCGATAAAGACTACTGATGCTTCCATTCTTAATGATTAATTCCATGTGCAAATGCATATCCCTAAACTACCTCAATTGCTAGAGGCAATGCAAAAAGCAAAACCTGACTCCTTTGGTTCGCTATGTCTGGGTCAGGTTAAAAAAGCAGACCTGTTTCAATAAGCTCAGACTAGCCGTGTAGTGACTCATCTTTTAGTGCGATTTCTATACGACTTGTTAATGTCTGCAATTCCTTTTGCGGGCGATTGGCAACCATTTCTCTCAACAAAGTCTTAACTTTTGTAACATATCCACCACTAGCAGCATCATTTACTAACCACTCAATTTGGAAGGCATGTTGCGAATAAAGAACCAATACATCATGCCACCATGAGCTCTTGAGCTTTTTATCTATTCTATGGTTTTGTTGTTTATCAATATGCTCTGAGGCCAAATATTCTTGGAATCTCAAATGACCAAATCCAAGTTTGCCATTTGAGTTAATGAGAAGGATTTCACTAGGGGTCTGTAGCTCACGAACAAGCATTTCTAACTTAGAGCTATCATCATAATAATCATTTAGCTTTCTCAGAATGGTATCTAATGCCCACTCCCTTTTATTAGCGGAATGCATCAAATACGCCAATATTCTTGCACATTCGATCAATTCACTACTGTCACAAACTTGTCTTTTACTTCCTTTGAATCTGTCAAAAACCCCACTAAGTAGTTCAAATCTTTTTTTATACAACGAAGTTTCATTCTTTGGGAGAGGCACGTCAGACGCTTGTAAAGTAGCCATTATTGTGGCCGACAAGGGGTTCGTAACAATTTTGTCTAGTGCAGAGTTATTCTTTAAATGCTCCATAATTGACTTTACTTTTTCCGAGTCTCCAAGAAACCACTTATCGAAGAAGTTTCGTTTTTGCTCCTCTCCAAATGGCAGTAAAGATATGTTGGCAAAGCCTAGACCGGCTATATTTTCTACACTAAACCGTGAAGAGGTGATTACCCTAATATTTTTAAAACGATTAGTTAGCTCTCTTAGAGACTCAATGATCCAGGGAAATTCAACTATTGCTTCGTCTATACTATCAAAGATCAAAATTGTTCCAGATTTAGCAAGATGCTCTCTGAGTGACGACTCATTTACTGATGGATCTATTTCTACTTTTAGATAGCGTAATAAACTGTCTAAAATACGATTATCGAATACTTGCTCATTTTTATCAGGTAAAAACCTAGACACTTCATTTAAAGTTGCATATATTATTAAATCCTGCACTTTTCGCTCGTATAACAACTTGGCGAAGATCTGTAAGTTTGTCGTTTTTCCTGATCCAGCATCACCAAGTAAAATTATATTATTTTGCGTTTGAAAGGCGTCTAGTACATTTATCTGAGGCCTTTGTATCGATTCATTAGATCTAACCACTTCAAAAATTTCAGGAAAGTAATCAAAAACTTGAGATATTTCTTCTAGCTCTTTTGCAATTTTTAAGTAACCTGAGACGTTCACCTTAGTTACCTCTCCAAAAGACAAAAGCTGACTCTTCTTTTTATTAAACACCCCTACGATTTCATCGGCATTAAAATCTATAGATAAAGGTACAGAAACTGTTGAAATATTTTTCCCTAATTCTTGCTTTTTTATGGAAAGCGATTCAAGTAACTGTGATATTTCTTTTATATTTTTAATCTCACTATAAAAATCAATTTTATCACTTGTTCTAAGTTCTAAATCTTCAAACCCACCACCAATAAATAAATCAAATTCAATACTGCCAAATATTGGATATTTAAACTTTGTATTTCTTAATATATTTCTAATAAATTCCTTTTTATTACTTATTTCATCATCCAATAAATCTTCACTTTTTATATAACAGTGATATTGATTGTATCTCTCTAATAACAGAGTGGAAATCTCTTTTGAAAACAACCCAATCCCTGTTTTAACTGATATATCTTCATTTAGAAGGTGATACTCATTGAACTCATTTATTTTTACCAACTTTTTACTTTCTTTAACGACATAGGCAGAATTTAGTAAGCAGAACTTCCTTTCATTACCGACAGTTATAGTTGACTCGCAATAAATATCCTTCAACTCATGATTATTCTTATTTTCATAGTTCAATGCATCATAAAACAACTGATTAGTTAATTTAGGTTGGAATTTTTCTGAAATAAAATTAGCTTCCCCTTGAAGTAACTTCATCAATTCAGGTTTGTAGTCCTTAATAAATTCGACAATTCTTGGACCATCTAAAAACTCAAATGGCAACCTATCCCCATTAAAAATTTGCTCTTTCACTTCCTCAATAAACCTATTTGAAGCAAGTTCTGGGCATGCTAAATATACACGATCTGCTTTAAGTTCATCACCTGTAACTGTCGTTATCTTACCCGTTAAGCATTGCCTTAATTGATGCGTTAAACTTGTAAACTTCGCGCTTTCTTTAGTATTTTGAATATCTCCAATTTTCTTAGATTGAATATAAACTACAGTAGGTTTTGTCTGAGGTGGAACACGAATCTGGGCAATTAAATCTTTACCTCTCTCAAAGGGCCCCCCATTGAAATCAACTCGCTGATAGCCCATAGCTTCAAATAAGGGTTTAATAATTAATTTGGAGAAATCATCTTCATGTAATGCTTTCAAAGAGTTAAGTTGCTTTTGTAGCTCAGAATCCATATTTCAGCCTCTTTTTTGACGATATCCTACTTCATTCATCTGAACAAAAAAAGCGCCTCTTTTCAGGGGCGCTTTCCAAACTTGTTAATCAGCCCTCGCTCTGCAGCGAGTAATCAGCTAATTACTCGTCACGATACGTATCTACCGCAGGACAAGAACAGATCAGGTTACGGTCACCGAACACGTCATCGATACGTGTTACTGTTGGCCAGAACTTGTTCTTCGCTACGCTTTCAACTGGGAATGCAGCATAGAAACGGTCGTATGCGCGGTTCCAGTCGTTGCTTAGTACGTCTGCTTGCGTGTGCGGCGCGTTCACTAGCGGGTTGTCTTCAATTGACCATTCGCCGTTAGCAATCTTGTCGATTTCGCTCTTGATTGACACCATCGCTTCGATGAAACGGTCGATCTCAACTTTAGACTCAGATTCAGTTGGCTCAATCATCAATGTGCCCGCCACTGGGAACGACATTGTTGGTGAGTGGAAACCATAGTCCATTAAGCGCTTAGCTACGTCCATTTCAGACACGCCAGTGGCTTCTTTAAGTGGGCGTAGGTCAACAATACACTCGTGCGCAACGCGGTTGTTACGGCCACGGTATAGGATTGGGTAATGCTCGCTTAGCTTTTCAGCTAGGTAGTTTGCATTCACAATCGCTGTTTCTGTTGCTTCACGTAGGCCGTCGCTACCCATCATGGCAATGTATGCCCATGAAATTGGTAGGATTGCCGCAGAGCCGTAAGGAGCAGCTGACACCGCGCCGTTGTCTAGGTTAGTACCCGGTACGTTGATTACGCTGTGGTTAGGCATAAATGGCGCTAGGTGTGATTTAACACCGATTGGGCCAACACCTGGGCCACCGCCACCGTGTGGGATACAGAATGTTTTGTGTAGGTTAAGGTGCGATACGTCTGAACCGATGAAGCCTGGGCTTGTTACACCTACTTGCGCGTTCATGTTCGCGCCGTCCATGTACACTTGGCCGCCGTGCTGGTGCACGATGTCGCAAATTTCACGGATTGTTTCTTCGTATACACCGTGTGTAGACGGGTATGTGATCATGATGCACGATAGGTTCTCTGACACTTCTTCTGCTTTCGCTTTCAGGTCAGCCATATCCACGTTACCTTGCTTGTCGCAATCAACAACCACAATCTTCATGCTGGCCATTTGTGCTGATGCAGGGTTAGTACCGTGTGCAGAGCTTGGGATCAAACATACGTTACGGTGACCTTCGCCACGTGACTCATGGTATTTACGAATCGCGATAAGACCTGCGTATTCACCTTGTGCACCTGAGTTAGGCTGTAGTGATACTGCATCGTAACCCGTGATGTTTACCAACCAGTCGTGTAGTTCGTTGATCATGATCTGGTAACCGGCCGCCTGGTCTAGCGGGCAGAACGGGTGCAGGTTAGCAAACTCTGGCCAGGTGATTGGGATCATCTCGGCGGTCGCGTTCAGTTTCATGGTACATGAACCTAGCGAGATCATTGAGTGGTTAAGCGATAAGTCTTTGTTTTCTAGACGCTTGATATAACGAAGCATCTCAGTTTCGCTGTGGTACGAGTTGAAGTTCGGGTGCGTTAGCACTTCGTCATCACGTACCAGGCTAGCTGGGATAGACTGTGAACCATTGGCGCTGATTTGTGCATCAAGTGCTGCTACGTCTAGACCATGACCTTCACCTAGGATGATGTCGAATAGCTCTAGTACGTCTTCACGTGTTGTGGTCTCAGATACAGAGATTGAGTACTCACCTGCGTGGTTAGTCGCGAAGTTCACTTCTTTCGCCACGGCACGTGCAACCACTTCGTCTTTGTTGTCAGCAACAACGGTAATGGTGTCGAACCAGGTGTCGTGCTTAAGCGCTACGCCTTTCTCTTTAAGGCCCGCTGCTAGGATGTCAGCAAAGCGGTGGATACGCTCAGCGATGGTTTTCAGACCTTGTGGGCCGTGGTAAACCGCGTAGAACGCTGCCATGTTCGCTAGTAACACCTGTGCAGTACAAATGTTCGAGTTCGCTTTTTCACGGCGGATGTGCTGTTCACGTGTTTGCATTGCCATGCGCAATGCGTCGTTACCTAGGCGGTCTTTTGAAACACCGATAATACGACCTGGTAGTGAACGCTTGTATGCATCACGGGTTGTGAAGAATGCCGCGTGTGGACCACCGTAACCCATAGGCACACCAAAACGCTGTGCTGAACCAAGTACTACGTCTGCACCTAGTTTGCCTGGGGCTTTAAGTAGCATAAGCGCCATGATGTCTGCAGCAACACAGGCTAGTGCTTTTTTGCTTTGTACAGCAGCGATAAGGTCAGTTAAATCAACCACTTCACCGCTTGTTGTTGGATACTGGAATAAGGCACCGAAGATCTCATGGTTTGCAGCTTCGCTTGCAGGACCAATGATGATGTCAAAACCAAACTGCTCGGCACGTGTTTTTACTACGTCGATAGTTTGTACGTGAACGTCTTCTGCAATAAAGAATGCGTTGGCTTTTTTCGCTTTAGAAACGCGCTTTGCAAGAGCCATGGCTTCAGCCGCAGCAGTTGACTCGTCAAGTAGTGACGCGCTTGCAAGGTCAAGACCGGTCAAGTCCATTGATAGCGTTTGGAAGTTAAGCAGAGATTCCAAACGACCTTGTGCAATCTCTGGCTGGTAAGGCGTGTATGCTGTGTACCAACCTGGGTTTTCTAAAACGTTACGCAGGATCACGTGAGGTACATGTGTCGGGTGGTAACCCTGACCTATGTATGATTTGAATACCTTGTTTTTGCTGGCTACCGATTTCAGGTAGCTTAGGGTTTCAACCTCAGTGCGGCTTTCGCCAATTTGCAGGCCGTTCTCAAGACGAATGCTAGCAGGAACAGTTTGCTCCATAAGCGCTTCAACACTCGATACTCCAAGAGCGCTAAGCATGTCGCTCATTTGCGCCGGGCTTGGGCCAATGTGACGACGAATAAAATCTTGCTTTTGCTCTAACTGTTCAAGAGATTTGGCATTTGACATGTGTCCAGATTCCTATGATCCAAGAAATTTAATGCGGTTTAGTGGGGGTTATTGCCAACAAATATGGCATTGCACCAAACCTGTAAAGGTGCCGATATGGCGGCACATAAACTTAAAAAGCCCCGAAACGGGGCTTTTTCGGGCTTACGCCCAAACGACTAATTAGTCTTCGTCGATGCTGTTAGTGTAGCCTTCTGCGTCAAGCAGATTATCAAGCTCAGAAGCATCAGATGCTTTAATACGGAATAGCCAGCCGTCACCGTAAGGGTCGCTGTTTACCGTCTCAGGTGCATCTTCCAGCTCTTCGTTAATTGCAACGATTTCACCGCCGATTGGCGCGTAGATATCAGAAGCCGCTTTAACAGACTCAGCAACAGCACAGTCTTCACCGGCGTCAACTTCGTCGCCTACTTCAGGCAGCTCTACGAATACCATGTCACCTAGAAGCTCTTGCGCGTGCTCGGTGATACCTACAGTGAAAGTGCCATCGCCTTCAGCGCGAACCCACTCGTGTGAACTAGCGTATTTTAAGTCGCTTGGAATGTTGCTCATTGTCTGTTCCTTTGGTGTAAATTTAAATTCTTATACTACGGCTTTACCTTGACGCACAAAGCAAGGTTTAACCACTTTAACATTGACTAGTTTCTTACGCATTTCAACTTGCGCCGTATCGCCGATTTCGCGCGGTACACGGGCAAGAGCAATACTGTGACCTAGTGTAGGTGAGAAGGTACCCGAGGTGATCACCCCTTCGCCCGCATCACAAATCACTTTTAGGCCACCGCGTAATACGCCCTTCTCTTCAAGCACCAAACCAACCAGTTTGTCGGTGCTCTTGTCAGCGCGTTGTTGTTCTACTACTTCACGACCAATGAAGTTACGCTCTGCCGGTTCCCAAGCAATGGTCCACGCCATGTTCGCTGCAAGCGGAGAAACGCTTTCGTCCATGTCTTGACCGTATAGGTTCATACCCGCTTCAAGGCGCAGCGTGTCACGCGCACCCAGACCCGCCGGCGCTACACCTGCGTCTAGCAGTTGTTGCCATAGATCAGCGGCTTGCTCGTTCGGTACTACGATTTCGTAACCGTCTTCGCCAGTATAGCCTGTTGTGGCGATAAATAAATCACCGGCCTGCACACCGAAGAATGGCTTCATATCGGCCACGGCTTGTTGTTGTGCATCGCTTAGTACTTTGGCAGTTTTTGCTTTGGCGTTAGGGCCTTGTACGGCGATCATGGCGAACTCAGGACGCTCGGTCACACTCACGCTGAAATCGGCAGAAACGACGGCCAAGTGCGCTAGATCTTTTTCACGGGTAGCCGAGTTAACAACCAAACGGTATTCGGTGTCGCTGAAGAAATAGATGATCAAATCATCGATCACACCGCCTTGCTCGTTAAGCATGCCCGTGTAAAGTGCTTTACCTGGTACAGTCAGCTTAGCAACGTCATTGGCTACCAGCTTTTGTAGGAAGGCTTTGGCATCATCGCCTTGAACGTCAACGATGGTCATGTGTGATACGTCGAACATGCCCGCGTCGGTACGCACCGCGTTGTGTTCTTCGATTTGCGAACCGTAGTTGATTGGCATATCCCAGCCGAAGAAATCAACCATTTTTGCACCGGCTTCCAGGTGCTTGGCATGTAGAGGTGTTTTAGAAGACATAATATTCCTTCACGTTTTACAAACCCAGTATGGTGGGCGTGGCCTCATAAATTGAGGGGGAATAACATGGGCCGCGATTATACATAAGTTGTTCGCCGCTGGCACCCAAATTAACGATTACTTTTTTAACATCTGGCAAAAGATGCTTACATAACCCGAAGAGCTCATTTAAGCAGCTTGTGCTTGGGGGTTAAAATGAGCGCTGGTCAGGTTATGGGTTAAATCCGTTAGCGTTGACGCCAGGGCAAACACGCGATAGTACTGCTGCGCATCTTTAGCGCTGGCAACCACAAAACAGTCGTCGCACTGCACACCATAATGCTGGCTGTTATCGCCTAAGGCCATGCCCATATACAGGCTGAATTGCTGGCTTAGGAACTCGCCGGCATCGGGACCGCTAAAGTGTAGACAATTCAGCTCGGGACGCGGCAAAATATCCACATCAAATGACTCGCTGGCCGAAGTTAGCACCGTCAACAGCTGCTCGGCATTGGTGGTCACAATGCGCAAGGCGGTATCACTTAAGAAGAAGACATCAAAACTGAGCGCCTGCTCGGCAAGCTCATAACGCACCGCCATACCGGTTTTATTAGCCCAGTTCAAGGTGCTGGTCTTCAGGCTTTGCAATAACAAGAGCACTTCCGAACCACCGAGATCGATGATCTGTTCATTGGCCGACACAAAGGTATTGGTCTGGGCGTTTTCTGCGCCGTGATGGCGGGCAAAAAAGAGAGATTGGAACGCCATGGCTGCCTCAACTGTGGATTTTTAAACTGTTGGCAGTATAGGGCTGGGCTTGGGCAACAACAAATTGTAATTTTTTATCGATTGATAAATAATTGCAATGTATATAGGCCAATAAATTTCCTTTACTAATATGAAAAACATCCCCATGGACAGTTTACGCACCCTGGTCACCGTTGTTGACGTGGGTGGCTTTGCCAAGGCCGGAGAGCTGCTGGGGCTGTCGCAACCTGCGGTCAGTCTGCAAATAAAGCGCCTTGAAGATTTACTGGGCCGCAAGCTGTTTAAAAAACAGGGGCAACGCCAGGTGCTTAATCACCAGGGAGAGCAACTGCTGCCGCTGGCCAAGCAGATTCTCAAGGAAAACGACGCCATCTTGCAGCTCTTTAGTAATGAAACCGTCACCGGTAAGGTGCGTCTGGGCATTCCCAGTGAATTTGCCGCCAGCATTTTGCCCGCCATTATTGGCGACTTCGTGTCCTTGTATCCGGATGTGTCGCTGGAGGTGAAATCCGAGCTCAGCAAACAGCTGATGCATGTGAGTAACCGCGACGAGTTTGACCTGCTGCTGACCCTGGTCGAGCAGCTCGATAACCCCCACTACCCAAGCTTTTTGCAGGATCAGCTGGTGTGGGTGGGCAACACCTCCATCAACCCAAACAAACCGGTCACCCTGGTGGTGGCACCGCAGGGCTGTATTTATCGCCGCCGCGCCATCGACGCCCTAGAGCAGGCCGGCATTCCCTGGCGTATTGTGTATACCAATGCGGATTTGACCGGACTCACGGCGGCCATTAAGGAAGAGCTGGGGATCACGGTATTGGCACGTAAAACCGTGCCCGAAGAGTTACCCTTTACCACACACACCGACATGCTGCCGGTGCTTGGGCAAGTGGGCATTAGTTTAATCAAACGTGCTCAGGAGCCGGCTAATGCCATAGATAAACTGGCAGAGTTTATTACCTTACGCCTGAGTTAAGCCTGGATTATTTGCCGAGCGCCTGCTCGGCGAACAGCTGCTTCAGCGGCTTGATATCGTTCACCGCACTTAAGCCTAAACCGCGTACCAGCTTCTTGATGGGGTTGTTACCGGCAAACAGCGTTTTTAGGCCCTGCATGGTGGCAATATGCTTTTGCGCATCGAGCTTACGCTCGCGCTCATAGGTGCGCAGTGCTCGTTGAATATCGCCCTCACCGCAGAGCAGAGGCTCGGCCAGCAACTCGGTAAAACGCGCCGCATCCTTAAGACCTAAGTTCATACCTAAACCCGCTAACGGGTGTATGGTATGAGCCGCATCGCCCATCAGCACGATACGCTCCTTCACCCATTGACGGGCGTAGCGCATGGTCAGTGGGAAGACCGGGCGTTTGGATTGCACCTCACACAGGCCACACTGACCGTCGAAGGCGGTGTAGAGCGCCTTATTAAACTCTTCGTCAGTCATGCCTTGATAGGCTTGTGCCTGCTGCGGTGAGCACGACCAGACGATGGAGTGCATATGTTCATCGGCCAGGGGTAAAAATGCCAAAGGGCCGTCCGGCAAAAACACCTGACGGGCGCACTGCTCGTTGCCCTGCTCGGTTTTAATGGTGGCGACCAGAGCATGATGATCATAATCTTTAAAGGTAATGGGCAGATTAAAGCGCTGACGCACACCTGAGTTGGCCCCGTCTGCGGCAATCAAGAGCTCACACATCACCGGTGAGCCGTTATCCAGGGTAATTAATACATTGCTGTCGCTTTGGTGAATGTCTTTATAGGCGTGATTAAACAACAAGGTTACATTGGTTTGCTGCTCTAATTTGGCTACCAGAGCGCGGTGGATAACATCATTTTCAATAATATGACCCAGATGGGTGACATCGTAGTCGTCGGCGCTGAAATGAATATGGGCGAAGCTGTCCTTATCGCGCACATCCATTTGCGTATAAGGGCTAATACGCTGCTCTTGCATCAGCGGCCACGCGCCGAGCTCTGTAAACAGGGCTTCGCTGGCCTGGTTAATGGCACTGACGCGCAGGCCGTATTCGTCGCTTAAGGGCGCGCATTTATCGCCGGCATCGATGACCACCACGGAGACGCCTTGCAGGCTCAGTGCCAGCGCCGCACTTAAACCGACACACCCGCCGCCTACCACGGCTACCTTTGCTTGAAACATGCGTTAATTAAACCCCATTAATTGTTTTGCTAATGGTTGGCGCAACGAACTGCATATTTGCATTGCCGCCAAACCCACACTGCGCCCAAGGGCTATGGTGCGCGAGCCATTGGAAAAGGTACGTACTAAACCGTCGGTCAATGTCATCACCCGGGTAATGTCCTCGGCGCGCGCCTGAGCGTAGGCCGAAGTAAAGCCGTATGTGCCCAACTCATCACCAGCATAGGCAATTTTGGCCACCAGTTCTTTGATGTCGCGCAGACCAAGGTTAAAGCCTTGTCCGGCAATGGGATGAATGGCATGGGCGGCATTACCAATTACCACGGCGCGGTGACTGACCAGGTTGTTTGCCCGACCCCACACCAAGGGATAAACGCTGCGCTCGCCGACCTGGGTAAAGAGCCCGGCGCGATAGCCGAACTCGTGCTGCAGTCTGGCAACAAACTCGTCGCTGGAAGCATCTTGCAAGTCGCCCAGCTTATGGCCTTGGTCGCACCACACCAATGAATAGCGCTTACGCGACATGGGCAGTAAGGCCAGCGGGCCATGGCTGGTAAAGCGCTCAAAGGCCTGACATTGATGGTCGTCCTGCACTTCGACATTGGCAATGAGGGCGTGTTGCGTATATTCCTGGGTGTCAAAATCCAGATGTAATAACTTGCGTGTGGGTGACTGGGCACCATCGGCCACCACCAACAGCCTGGCGCTGAGCTCACTGCCGTCATCCAAAGTGATCTGGTTGTGTGCCTCATGCATGCTCACCGCGGTGACTTTCGCAGGGCAAAACTGAGTGACCTGAGTATGGCTTGCCAAGGCACGATGCAAGGCCTGACCCCAGGGGCGCACCTCAACCACATAACCCAAGGCGTCAAGATCATAATCCTCATGGCTGATCTGGGTTTTGCCAAAATGACCGCGATCGGAAACCTGCACCTGTTTGATGGCACAGGCATAATCGCTGTGCTCATTAAACAAGCCATGCTCTTTGAGGTATTGCACCGAGTCGGCGGCCAGGGCGATGGATCTATCGTCAAAACTGGGATGATAGTCGTTACTCGGCTGGTGCGCCTCGATAACGGCTAAACGCAATTGCGGGCACTGCTGTGCTAAAACATTAGCCAAGGTGCCCCCGGCTAAACCGCCGCCTACAATCACTACATCAAAGTGCTGCACCTATTAGCTCTCCTGCATTAGCGCTTCAATTTCGGCCACTTCTTTGGGCACCGAGACGGTAAGATTTTCATGGCCGTTTTCGGTGACCAGCACATCGTCCTCGATACGAATGCCAATACCGCGATATTGCTCGGCAACCGGCGCGTCTTCGCTGATGTAGAGGCCCGGCTCAATAGTTAGCACCATGCCTGGCTCGAAAGGACGGTCTTTTTCATCTTGCTTGTATTCGCCCACATCGTGCACGTCTAAACCCAGCCAGTGGCCAAGACCATGCATGTAAAAGGCGCGATAGGCCTGGCTTTCTAATAGCTCGTCAAGCTCGCCCTCAAGCAAACCGAGGTCAATCAGGCCTTGAGTAAGAATACGGTTTACCACCTTGGCGGTTTGCGCCAGGGTATTACCCGGTTTAACCATGTCCAGCGCCGCATACTGGGCCTTGAGCACCACGTTATATACGGCCTTTTGCGCGTCAGAAAATTTGCCGTTGACAGGGAAGGTTCGGGTAATATCGGCGGCATAACCAGCCAGCTCACAGCCGGAGTCGATCAACACCAGGTCACCGTCTTTGAGGGGCGACTCGTTTTCGGTGTAGTGCAAGATGGTGGCATTATCGCCACTGCCCACTATGGTGCCGTACGCCGGATAACGGGCGCCGTTCATGGCGTAATGATGATGTAATTCGGCTTCAAGTTGATACTCTGTCGCCCCGGCCTTGGCAAAACGCATGGCGCGTTTATGGGCGTCGGCGCTGATCTTGCCCGCTTGGCGCATGATCTCTTGCTCGGCAGGTGATTTAAACAAGCGCATTTCATGCACCAGGGTGCGAATATCGCGGATCACCTCGGGAGCACGGTAACCCTTCTTAGGGGCACCGCGAAGCGTATTGAGTAAGGCAAAAACCTGGTCATCCACGTCTTTGTAGACGCCCTGGCCATAGTAAAGGGTGGTTTTTTGATTCACCGCATCGATGAGCCCCTGATCCAGTTCGGCAAGAGTATAGGCATCGTCGATGGGTAATTGTTCCTTAGCGGCATCGGCGCCCATACGGCGACCATGCCAGATCTCGGCGGTTTTATCTTTGGCGCGACAATAAAGAATCGACTTTTGCTCTTCACCTTTTACCAGCACCAACATGGCATCGGGCTCGTTAAAGCCGGTGAGATAGAAAAAGTCGCTGTCCTGGCGAAATGGGAATTCGGTATCGCGACTGCGGGTAATTTCCTTGGCAGCGGGAATAAGGGCAACCGAGTTGTGTTTCATTTGCGCCAGCAACTGGTGCTGGCGCGCGCGGTATTCTGCGTTCGTGATATTCATTAGTGTAGCGTCTTTGAGGTTGTCGCCGTGCTCTCTCGTTTACCCAACTCGGCAAAGCAAAGCATGGCCGATACGCGCACGTACTCAAGCACTTCATGCAGTGCTTGCTTGTCTTCTTCGGTCTCATCGAAGTGGGTATCGAGGCGGCTGATTTCGGTGAAGTCCTGGATCACTTCTTTTACGTCATCGGACAGCTTGCCATAATCTTTTTGCTTTAGGCCAAAGCCGAGTAAAAAGCCGTTGACCCAGGCCACCAGGGCATTGGCCTGATCGATCAGGCTTTCTTCTTCGTCCGGCAGCATCAGCTCAAACTGCAGTTGCTCGTTTGAGAAGCTTTCAACCGCTTGGGTATAGAGCTCACTCAGCCATTGCTTAAGGGTCTTTTCGAAACTGATGCCGTCATTAAGCACGTCACTCAGCAGACCCAGGTAATCTTTTTCTTCGATATCCAGGCCACAGGCCAACAGGCCGGTGATAATTCCCTGCACTTCGGAGGGCATCACAAAGATGTCGTTACTTTCCAGGAGTAGTTGGGCTTGCTGATAGCTAGGTTGTTCGCTCATGATTGGCTCGCGTATGACGAAAAATATTGATTTCAATGCCCAATGCTACCATCGCTGCGAGAGCGACTCCACCGTATTGTTACCACCCAAGTATGATAGCGATCAAATAACGCCCAGCTTGTTTACTTTGCCCGCACTTAGAAGGAAATTTTGTGATTAAGCTGTATCCCTGTTGTTGGGTCTTATATACTAAAGGTGTTCCCTAGCTTGTTGGCCAGCGAATGACGTCCCTGAGCCGATAATTTTTATTTAGGAATGCATTTTGTAGGCTACTGCGCAAGCTCGGCATGTACCGAGAAGCCTACGGCTTACAGGTGTCTTCCGCCTTGAACCTTAGGGTTCAAGGGCTGATATTCGTAACCGCAACGCCGGGGAACACCCTTCCTTCTTTCTAACTAATATCCCACTAAACCACAGACTAGGCTAAAGACTGATGTGGTGTAATAGCTCAGCAACTTTATAGTAAAAGCGTAAAACCGTGACCCTTTTATTAGCACGGCTGCCTGCAAAACAAGAATTACACGTATATCCGGCAATGATTTCTGATGCAAAAGTCATCAACGCTTTTGACTAATATAAACTGCAGCTAAGCTGCTGTTGCCATCAGCAATTATAAAATCACTTTTACCATCTTTATTGAGATCTACCAAAGCTACTGCCCACGGATTAGGAATACTCGTGTGCTTGAATGTATAACTTTCAAGTGTTGTTTTATTGCCAATAATAGCGGTCAACTCACCAGACCAATTGGCAACTAACGCGTCCTGTATTCGATCTCCGTTTATATCTCCTGTAGCTACTTGTTTAGCTCCAGAAGTTGTCGCTATCACAGTTTTTTGGGTTTCATGAAAGCTCCCTTGCCCATCTCCAGGTAAAACAGATAAAAAACGACCATTTGTAGCGACAACTAAGTCTAACTTGCCATCATCAGTGAGGTCTGCCAATTCGACAGAAAATGGAGACGCAGACAGCCCCATCTTTGTTAAAGAAAATAACGTATTATTTGAACCAGAATTAACTGCTATACCGATATCGCTTTGATTGGGAGTAACTAAGTCCAAGGCCCGATCGCCATTTATATCAGCAACTGCAAAGCCTCGGTATGGATCCCCTCCGACATTGATTATTTTACCGGGTGTTTTGAATTGACCATTCGCCAGACCTTTCAATACTAACAACCCGTCGTTGTCGCGACTGTCTACGATCAGCTCCGCAATATTATCGCCGTCAAGATCTTGTAATTGCACCTCATGGGGATGAGGCTTAATACCGATATTTAATGGTGACTGGGAAGCCTTGTTGAACCCCCCCTTACCGTCCCCAAAAAGTAAGGTCACATATGATGTTTCATGGTTAGCAATCGCGACATCAACATTTCCATCTTTGTTAATATCAGATACGGCCATATCAGTAGGGTTTTCGCCAACGGGAAAGCGAGCTAATTCGGATAAGTCTCCTTTGCCATTCCCCTGAAAGATAGCGATATTATTGTCTAAATAATTCGAAACAATAATATCCTTATTACCATCTGAATTAAAATCACACACTGATATAGAGGGTTGTCCATCCCCGACATGAAACAGCCTGGGAGAGAAATTGATCTCTCCTATCTCAATCGTTTTCGCCACAACATTGCTACTTACTACGAAGAAAAGAAGTGTAAAAAACGTAAAAACAATCCTATTAGTCATTTTGCCACCTTAATCCATTACGGCAGACTTATAGCCGTACTAAAGCTGTATGACCAAGAAGCATAGCGTTTAATACTTATTTCGACCACATCATATGGGCATTCACAGGAACCGTTTAGAGTAAGTATGTTTTATTAGGATGAATACAAAAAACCAGTACTTGGCGGGGTTCTTTGTTGAATAGCAGCTCGGTTCGTTATTTAAAACGTGAGAGCAGGGATACGCGAAGGATAAATGCTTTAAGGATGATTTAGTTTTACCAAACGGATAACCTTAAATCCCCGAAAGCAAAAAACCCGCTGCATTACTGCTACGGGTTTCTTTAAATATGAGCTTGGTGCGTTACGCAGTAAGATGTTCTACTTCGGAGCGACTACCTTACTTCGGGCTCTCCTGCCCTCCGCCCTGCGGGTCGCCTACGCGATGTAAAGCTGTTCCTTACAGCTTTATCACAGGAATGAATTCGCTTCGCTCAGCTTTTTTCCTGCCATGTTCAAGTAGAGCATCAATGCTTTTAAACGAAAAAACCCAGCTATAAGCTGGGTTCTTCGTATAATTAGGAGCTTGGCGATGTTCTACTTTCACATGGCAAATGCCACACTATCATCGACGCTGTTTCGTTTCACTACTGAGTTCGGCATGGAGTCAGGTGGTTCCAAAACGCTATGGTCGCCAAGCAAAAACTTGTAAATTCTTTTTTTGCTCTAAAAAACCCGGCTCTTTGAGCCGGGCTTTCTTTAATTAGGAGCCTGGTGATGACCTACTTTCACATGGCAAATGCCACACTATCATCGGCGCAGTTCCGTTTCACTTCTGAGTTCGGCATGGGGTCAGGTGGGTCCAGAACGCTATTATCACCAAGCAAA